>JAFYSF010000016.1 GCA_017559505.1 Paludibacteraceae bacterium
CTAATCATTAATAACTATTCGCTAATAACTATAATAACTATTCACTCATTAAAATCCATTGTATAGGATTTTAAGTCGCATTGGGGAGTGTTGGTTTTTGCCACTGCGGATGGTTGTTGCAGCAAGTTGAGTGAGTGGTTTGAGTTTTGTTACTGTGGTTGCGCCTGTTGTGGTTGATGTTGCTGTTTCAACGATTACAGGCATCAATATCATTTCTATAACATCGTCATCTTCAACTGTTTGATTGCGGAGATATTTTGTGATGAAGTATGCCAAATCGAGTTTATAACCTCCTTTGCTTGCCATGTAATTAGCAATTATGGCAGTGGTATCAGTTGCTGATGGGATGGTGTTGTATTTGATGAAATCGTCGAATTGCTCGGTTGTGAGGGCAAGCAGATAGTATGGTTGTCCCATATATACGTCAGTGCTGTCGTAGTCAATGGTTTCTACAATGATTTCTGCTGCATTGACATTGAGTTGTTTATCTCCAATAGTAGAGTAGATACGTTTGCTCATTGCCCCAATAGGAATGCGGATTTTTGGGTATATACCTGCAGCAGATTTGATGTAGTTGATGCTGTCGTGACAGGCAGTGATTGCTTCGATATTAGGGTGTGTGAATTTGTTGAGTTGGCGCACTTCTTTGTTCGATGGGTAGATGATTGAGGTGTTTACTATTGTGTCTTTACCATTCTTTTTGTAGGTGTAGTGGTAGTAGAGATACATAGTTATTTGCTCGAAACAAATCAATGTAGAAGACCCATAACGTGTTGTGAGATAGAGACCTTTGAACTCGTTGAGGAACTTTTCTTCGCTCTTGTATATCTCTTGAGGCATGTTGAAGAAGCGTTCTAATTGTGTTTGGTCAAATTTATATCGCACGTATGGCACCGTTGCAGTGTCTTCGCTCACCGAGTCAGCACGTGATAGGTCGATAGAGGTCATCAATCGTTTGCCCATGAGGATAGTAGAATCGCAGAAATCACCCACATTGAGGTTCGATAGATACTGAGTGTTGTAGTCTATAGGTTGTTTGTTGATTTCGTAGATGCTGAATTCGAGTGGAGCGTATGACGAACCGAACCATGTGTTGTAGTACATCATTAGCACCAACGAATCGGGTGTAGGATTGTAGGTTTCGTCAGGGAATTTATAATCGATTGGAGGAGCAATCTGCACAAGAAGTTCTGCCTTGGTTGTTCCATATTTTGCGCTGTAGAACTCGCCAAGTATCATCGAGTCTGCCTGTGCCGAGATAGCAGGCACATAGTAGTTCTCGCTCTCAACCACAAAAGTATCACTCGCAACAAGGATTTCATCGTCTTGAGGTTGTATTGTAACACCCAACGAATCATCGTTTTTGCAAGATACCACAACTGCCATTACAGCAATTATAACATATATAAATTTTCTTTTCATTTTATTTAGATATTTTCCATTATAAACACACTAAAAGGGAATTAACTTATTTCTCAGTAATTCCCTCTTTGTGTTGTGCAATTATGCTAATTGTTGTATGTTAGTCCTCTTTTTCACCTTCTTTTAGTTCGGGATAAACTTCGCAGAATAGTTCCCAATATTTTTCAGGCAAGTTATCTTCAGCGTATGGAAGACAAGGTATGCCTTTTGCTTTGATGTGTGCTTCAAGGTCTGCTGATATTGAGTCAGTTGCAACGATTACAGCATCAGAGAAGTTGATAGCAATCTTGTTGAGCATATCAGTCGAGAGAGTTTCACCTTTGAGTATTTCCACATCGTTTGGTTCGATGTCATTATACAATGCACGTTCGTCAAAACCCTCACGCATAGGACATTCAAAGTTCTCGCCATACACCGAGTAGATGATTTTTGAGTTTGCAAAGAATGGGTCACTTGCGTATGATGTTTTGAGGTAGAGTGGTGCCAATGCCGAAATCCAACCATTGATATGGATGATGTCAGGAGTCCAACGTAGTTTTTTGATTGTTTCGAGTACGCTACGCACATAGAATATTCCACGTTCGTCATTGTCATCAAAGAAGTTGCCTTCCGAGTCTTTTGCAATACCATTGCGGTGGAAGTAGTCTTCATTATCAATGAAATATACCTGCATTCTTGTTGCCTGAATAGTTGCCACTTTGATGATGAGAGGGTGGTCGTTGTCATCAATTATTATGTTTAGACCCGACAATCTTTGCACCTCATGCAATTGGTTTCTGCGTTCGTTGATATGACCAAAGCAAGGCATGAAAGTACGGATTTCGCAACCCTTTTCTTGCGTGAATTGTGGGAATTGACGGCAAATGTCAGCAATTTCTGTCTCTTTAATGTAAGGATTGATTTCTTGTGTGATGTACAGAATTTTTACAGGTTCTTCTCTCATAGATAGTTACGTTTATTTTTTAATGATTTTGTATTAGCACAATTTTGGGACTGCAAAGTTACAAAAAAAAACTGACATTTCAAAATTTTAGTTGAAAGTTGAGTATTAACATATCACTTCTCACTCTTCCTTATTTCCTATTTTATTCAATAATAGATAACGGACTGAACGAGCCGTGTGTCCCTACTATTATTCCAATTATTTCTTAATTATTATTTCACCTTTTTGCGAGTGTGGGAGTGTAACTACGACTAAATATACGCCTTGTGGGAGGGTGGATGCGTTCACTGATGTGCTACGGGTTGTGATTAGTTTTTGTCCTTGTAGGTTAATAACTTCTACTGATTTTACATCTTCTGCGCTTTCGATATGGATGATGTCTTGCGACATATAGATGATGCAATCACGGTTTTGCTCAACATTCTCAACATCGGTCCATTCGGCAAAGAAGTATGATGATGGCACTGCAGGCAGTGGGTGATATTGGGCAGTGAATACCTTCACCTCGCCTGCTTTGAGGATGATGCCAATTTCTGAATCGCTTGGTATAGCATTGTGGTTGTCGGCAAGATAGTCGTACCAATCATTGCCGCTTGGTAGTGAGATTGTTTGTGGGTCAACGCTGACGTTGGCAACAATATGCACTCGATTGATGCCTTCGCCCCATGTGATGCTACGAATTGGGCGTCCGTGAGCAAGGTCCTGAGCAGTAGGGTTGCCTGCGAATACATGTGGCAAGATACGTGTGCGGAGTTGGTTGATTTGAGCAATTTGTTGATATTGCGACATGCGCATAGGGTCTTCGAGGAATCCTTTGCCTTCGGGTATTGGTTTGTTGCCTGTGCGACCATTGTAGTCAATCGAAACATCATATCCCAATTCTTCCCACATCCACATCATTTGCGAACCATTGAGCATAGTGTTCATTGCTACGTATGATGCTACACGACTGAGGCGAACCTCCTTATCTGTCTTGATTGCACCATTGCCATATTGTGTTGCTTTGTATTGACAGCGCTCTTCATCGTGCGACTCGGCATACGATACATATCCATCACGGTTGGCGTTTGTGAGTGCACTGCTTGTCGAACCATTGTGCCATCCCATGGCGAGTTCGAAGTAGGCATGTGAGGTGTTGTCCCAACAGAGCATACCTTTGTCAATCAATGCTTTTTGTTCGCTCCAACGATTCCAATGTTCGAGGATGAAATAGGCATCTTCTGACACTGCCTTCACACTGTTGGCGTAGTAGTCTTCAAGTATGTGTTGGTTGCCATAGTTGTCGCAATTCTTGCCACAAAGTCCATGTGCCAAGTCCATACGATAACCATCTATTTTATATTCTTCTAACCAATATTTAAGCACATGGTGGAAGTAGTTGCGAGTGCCTTCGAAGTCGTGGTTCCAATCTTCAAACACATTATCGCCGTGAGGAGGCGTTACGTTGAAATATGGGTTGTCTGCGAGAGGGAACATTTTGTTTTGAGGTGCCCAACCTGTGGCATGGTTGAACACCATATCCACGATTACGGCAATACCACGGCGGTGACATTCGTCAACCAAGCGTTTGAACGCATCAGGCGTGCCATACGCTTTGTCGAGAGCAAAATAGTGGGTAGGGTTGTAACCCCATGAGATATTGCCCTCGAACTCGCTGATAGGCATAAATTCGATGGCATTCACACCAAGGTTTGAGATATAGTCCAAACGCTCGAAGATAGCATCAAACGAGCGCACAGGGCAGAAGTCGTAGACCCACACCTCGTAGATGATGAGGTTGTTTTTGTCAGGGCGTTGGAAGTTGAGCGTAGCATCTGACCATTCGTATTGAGGACGAGCAGTGTGAATGACTGCACACGGACCATCTGCCTCGGCAGGGTATGCCAATTGGTCGGGATAGATGTCTTCGGAAATATAGTGGTCGTTAGGGTCAACTGTTTTGTGAGTGAATGGGTCGGAGATTTGGATTGTAGTGCCATCAGGGCGTATCACTGCATATTGGAAGGCATACTCACGCCCTGCCTCCAAACCTGTGATGTCTAACCAAAAATAACCTGTTTCGCCATCTTTACGCATTTGATAGTCAGTAGAGTAGGTCCAATCATTGAAATCGCCAAGCACGAATACGTTTTGTGCTGTTTTGTTTTTTCTGTTCTCGGCATATAGCGATAGGGTTACTCTTGTGGCGTCATCTTCATAATAGGTAATACCATCTTGCAAACCTTTAGGACGTGCCTCGTTGAGAGGGTTGTCGATTACGCATATAGTGACTGTGTCTGCTTTGGTTTCGCTCTCGGTTGAGGCAGTTGCCACACATGTGTAATTGCCTATTGTCGAGAATGTTTGGTTGTAGGTCAACGCAGTGCCTTTCTCCTCTGCTATCAATTCTTCGTTGATAGTGAGCGAGATAGATGCCTCTTCGGTAGTATTGATTTTGAACTCAACAGCACTCTCTTTCTTTATCAACAAATTGCCTGCAGGAGTGGTGAATTTCACGTTCAACCCTGCCTCTAATAGGTCGATATATATATCTTTGTCATCTTCGGTTTTGCCCTCTTTGTCTCCATTCGGTCCATCGTTGAAGACAAATGCTATTTTAAGAATCTCCTCTGACTCAGGGCATCCATAGTATTGGTTGATGTTAGGGATGGTCAATTGCCATACATCACCATTCTTGGTCATTTTGTATTTTTCCTCACCACCACGCCAAATGGGAGTGGCATATTTCCAATCGCTGTCTGATGCACTTTTGGATGTGATAAGACCTGTGTGAGCATAGCAAGCAGAGGCACCCACCATGCCACCATTACCCTCAGCAGGGTTGAATGTTACAATGATTTCGCCCTTATAACCCTTTTGAATGAAAGCAGGCGTTGTGGTTACTTGAGCATTCAAATCAATGCACAATGCACAATGTACAATGCACAATAATAGCAAAAATATTCTTTTCATAATCGTATAGTGTTTTAGTAGGGACGCACGGTTCGTGCGTCCGCTTAATGTCTGTTTTCTTGCTTGAAGGTTGCTTGAACCTTGCTACGAGTTAGAAATGTTATTTTTAGACAGAATGACATAAAGACATAATCTTTAATCTTTTTTGCATATGCCTCGCTACGCTTATAGCGCATCTCGGCAAAAGAATGACATATTTTTAGTTACATTTATTCAATATGTCATTAGTGTCGAGGTTTTTACGAAGTAAAAAGCAAGACCATTATGAAGGAAAAATATGTTCTTATGTCATTATGTCTAAATTATTAATAAGACAGAATGACATAAAGACATAATCTTTAATCTTTTTTACAAAAATTTAAGTCTAAAAAATTCGTTTTCAATTTTCAAATGACGGACGCACGAACCATGCGTCCCTACTCCTTGCTCCCTACTCCTTATTCCCTGCTCCTTACATTAAAATTGTATTTCCACTTATCAAAGTATAAGTTTTCGTTTTTGGTTTCGCATTCACCTCGTTGGAAATCTACTGGTTCTGAGCGGTCGTGTTGTTTTGTAGGGTCTAAATCTGCTCCCCAATCGCTATTCACAATCAATCGGTAGGCGTCCATGCCACCAAAGTAGAAGTAACGCTCTGCATTGGTCTTGCCCCATTGTTGCACTCCGAATGATGGGTCAACAGGTATCCATCCCATGCCTTCGATGTATATTTCGCACCAATCATGCAGATTGTCGTATCCAGGATGTAGCATGAACCCACTCTGCCAACGAGCAGGGATGCCTTTGTAGCGGCACATGGCAATGTAGAGCAATGTTACTTGTCCGCAATCACCGTGGCGGTTATCTATCACATATTCAGGTATATTATCAATGATGCCATACTCGCATGCCCCTGCCCAAGGATATAACTCACGAATGGCGGCAAACATCTTGCGTGCTTGATAGTATGGACGTTTCTCTTTGCCTACAATGCTGTCTGCCAATGCTTTCACTTTGTCTGTGAAAAGACAGTGCGGTGCTCGTTCTACTAAATATTTGCTAAGTTCGGGGTTGGTGGCATCTGCTTTTCGGTGCTTAAAGCAAAGTGGCAATTTGTTGTACTCGGCGTATGTTGTAAACTCATAGTTGATAGCAAACATTGTGGTGTCGTCTGCTTCGTAATGCCCTTCCATATATGCAGTAGAATGTACGCCTGAATGCAGTTCCACCTCTCGGTTGGTATATGACACTCGCACATTGGTCTGTCTATTCTCATCGGTTTTGGGCATAGGCAACCACACCTTTATCAGTTCACCATCTTTGAGTTCTGCCTTTGCGGTGAAGTATAGTTTGAAGTCAAACTCCCATTCGTGTTTTGCAACTAACTCTCCGTTTCGGTGGCACTCTTTAAGCACTTGTCGCACATGCTTCATCACCACAGTGTCTCTGCCTGCACGTTCTTTGCCCTCTAAACTCATCTTCAAGGCACGTGCTTCAGGGTCTATGCGGAATAGGTTCTCTGCTGCACGGCGGAAATACCACTTCTCACCATTAATCACTCTGTATTCCAATGCCTTTGACTCCTCCCAACGAGCAATTTGTGCCGAATCCACTTCGGGGTAATACCTCTCGATATATGGCAACAAATCAGACAATCGCTTGTTGTAGTCGATTGCCGCACGGCGTTCCACCTCTTGAGCATCTATTTCAATGCAAAATGCACAATGCACAATGCACAATAATACAATCACAATCTTTTTCATTCTTAATTCTCAATTTGCATTATGAATTTTTTTAATAGAGGAGACAGTAAATTCATTGGTTCGTGTATCACTGCTTCGCCTTTGGCAAGACTTTTTTGTACATCAATCAGGCGTTGGTTGCTACTGCCTCTGAACAGCAGGTTTTCATCTCTTAATGCCAATTCGAATTGCCCATCCACCAACACATCAATGTTCTGTAGCAGTGCCATTGCTTTAGGATTTTTAAGCAACTGTTCAAATCTGTATCCCGTGTAGCACCAAATGTTTCTATTGCTTTGCGATTTGATTTTTGATGCCAATTCGGCAAATGCCTCTGCCTGAAACATTGGGTCGCCACCACTGAAGGTGATATCCTCGCCCGTTGCTAATAGTCTCTCTGCCAATACATCTACATCGGTCATTTCGCCACTATTGATGTCCCACGACTGAGGGTTGTGACATCCCTTGCACCTATGCCCACATCCAGCACAGTACACCGTAGTCCTCAAACCCGTGCCGTCCACCGTGGTTGACTCTATAATGCTGATAACCGATATTTTCATTGAGAATTAAGAATTAATTAATCTGTAATCTGTACTCTGTAATCTAATTAATTGTGTACAACACGGTCTTTGAGTTCTGCCAATTTTGCTGAGTTCCAACGGTCGGTTGTACCTACGAGATACCCTGTGATACGTTGCAATTTGTCGATGTTTGTGCTACCGCATTTAGGGCAAGTCTCCAATCCGTTTGTAGCATCTTCATGACCACAGTCGAGGCAACGATTTCTGTTGTGATTCACCGAACCATAACCAATGTCATATTTATCCATCAAATCAACGATTTGCATGATTGATTGTGGGTTATGCGTTGCATCACCATCAATCTCTACGTAGAAGATATGACCACCACCTGTCAATTTGTGGTAAGGTGCCTCAATCTCTGCTTTGTGGCGTGCATTGCATTTATAATACACAGGTATGTGGTTAGAGTTAGTGTAGTAATCCTTGTCGGTAACTCCTTCAATCACACCAAATTTCTTGCGGTCGAAACGAGTGAATCTACCCGAAAGTCCTTCGGCAGGAGTTGCCAAAATACTATAGTTGTGGTGATATTCTTCGCTGAATTCATTTGCTCTATCACGCATATAACCAATGATTTTCAATCCCAACTCTTGTGCCTCTTCCGATTCGCCATGGTGTTTGCCAATGAGGGCAATCAAGCACTCTGCCAAACCAATGAATCCGATGCCGAGTGTGCCTTGGTTGATAACTGATTCTATAGTGTCGTTTGGTTTCAAGTTTTCTGCTCCATTCCAAAGAGTTGACATCAATAGTGGGAACTGTTTAGCACGTGCAGTCTTTTGGAAATTGAAACGCTCGTGCAATTGGCGAGCAGTCAATACCATCAACTCATCCAATTTTGCCATGAAGGCATTGATACGTGACTCTTTGTTCTCAATCTCACGGCATTCCAATGCCAAACGCACAATATTTATTGTCGAGAACGAGATATTACCACGACCGATAGAGGTCTTTTCGCCAAAGCGATTTTCGAACACACGAGTGCGACAACCCATTGTTGCCACTTCGTATTTATAACGCTCAGGGTCGTTGATGTCCCATTTCTCGTGATGGTTGAATGGTGCATCGAGGTTCACAAAGTTAGGGAAGAATCTGCGTGCACTCACCTGACATGCCAATTCATACAAGTCGTAGTTTCTGTCCTCAGGCAAATAACTCACACCACGTTTCTTTTTCCATATCTGTATAGGGAATATCGCAGTGCCACCATTGCCCACACCACGATAGGTGCTACACAACAACTCACGAATGATGCAACGTCCCTCTGCCGATGTGTCAGTACCATAGTTTATCGAACTGAACACCACTTGGTTACCACCACGAGAGTGTATCGTATTCATATTGTGGATGAATGCTTCCATTGATTGGTGTACACGTATTACAGTCTGATTTATAGCATGTTGTTTGATGCGCTCCAATCCTTGCAAGAAGTCCAAATCACGTGTAACATAGTCATCAATCTCAGCATCGTATAGCGATTCATATTTTTCGCCTGTCAACTCCTCAATTCTCATCACCTCTTCCTTGTAACTCAATCTCACGTATGGTGCAAGATAGAAGTCAAAAGCAGGTATTGCTTGACCACCATGCATCTCATTCTGAGTTGTTTCCATTGAAATACAACCCAATATCGAAGCAGTCTCAATGCGTTTAGCAGGACGACTCTCGCCATGACCTGCAAACAACCCATTCTTCAACAATTTATCCAATGGATGTTGCACACAAGTGAGCGACTTAGTAGGGTAGTAGTCCTTGTCGTGGATGTGTATGTAGTTGTTTTTTACCGCTTCACGCACCTCAGTCGATAGCAAATAGTCATCAACAAACGGTTTTGTAGTTTCTGATGCAAACTTCATCATCATACCAGCAGGCGTGTCGGCATTCATGTTTGCATTCTCACGTGTTACATCATTGTTCTTAGTGTCAATGATTTCCAAGAACATATCACGAGTTTTCGAGCGACGAGCAATCGAACGCTTATCACGATAAGCAATATAGCGTTTAGCAACATCCTTGCGTGAAGATTTCATGAGTTCCATCTCCACCATATCCTGAATCTCCTCTACGCTCATCTGTTCTTTACCCTTATACGCAATGCGGTCTGCTATTTGACATAGCAAAGCATCGTCCTCGCCCGTATCCGTACTCATCATTGCCTTACGGATTGCTGCTTTAATTTTTTCCTCGTTGAACCCAACGATACGTCCATCCCTTTTGACTACTGTTTGAATCATATTTTTATTTGTTTTTTATATTTCGACATGAAGACATGAGAACATGTTTTTTGTGTGTTTTTGCGTGAATTTTAATTCTCAATTCTTAATTCTCAATTTTCAATTCTCTTAACTGTTTGAAAATGTGAACTACTTTTGAAAATCGCAAGCGACAACAAAGTTATAAAAATTTCACGAAATGGGCAAAAATAAAATTGTTAAAAATGAAAAGTTGTCCAAAATATTTTTTATATTGTTGATTTTTAATATTTTAATTTTTATAATACGTTGAAAAGTTGTCCAAAAGTAAAAATTGTGTTATGGTTGCTTATGCAGAATGGATGAATTTTGTATTATGGTGAGTTTTAAGGTCAAGCTATATTTTAGATGAAAAAATACGGGTAGTCTATAAGTAACATAAATATAAAAAAAGCGATGTCTGCCATATTAGCAAGCATCGTTTTTTTTATTAAATTAGCGTAGTTCATTTGGGTTTATAATCCAAAAAATAGGTTGAAAGGTATTCTTTTGGGGTAGTTTTTTAGGTTTTTTTTATGCTTGAAGAAATAAATGAGATTTTGTATATTGTTGAAAATTAAATTGTTAACATTTGATAGGGCAATTTTATTTTGGTATTATAGGGGTAACTTTGCAACTGCAAAGTTTGCAAAGTTAGGGTAATGTGTTGATTTTCTTGGTGTTGCGTTAAAAAGGTACTTTGTTTAGTATGTTTTTTAATTTATCGATTTGTTTGATTTTTAGATAGTTAGTGAACTTTGCAACTTTGCAACTTGCAAAGTTATAGCGAAAATGTGCTATACTTCAGCAAAACACAAGCAAGCTTGGTTCTGCGCTCGGTTTGCTACATTTTTGCAAAGTTGGTGTTGTTTTTCCTAAAAAAGTAGATATGGGGAGGTGTTTGTAACCTTTGCAAGTGCGTTGTGTGCAAATGTCTGTTTTCTTCGGAGCAGTTTGCTTGCACCTTGCGTATGGGTTGAATTTTTGTATTATCCTAAAAACATTGCTGCGTTTACGGCTGTGATGTTTGGAGTAAAGAGGTGTGTTTCGGTGTCGTTTGAAAGGATAAAGCTATGAAGTAGTGGTTTGTCGAGGATTTCATCTATGCCATTTAGGTGGCGGGCATCGATAGGTGATACTCTATCTGCCATTTTGATTTCGAAAGCATAATATCCGTGTTGAGTTTCTACTAAAAGGTCGATTTCGCGGCCATCTTGTGTACGCAAGTGATGGAATGATGCATCGGCAAATATGTTTTTTGCTTGTTTGTAGATTTCGGATATTACAAGACTTTCGAATTCGTTGCCATTTATTCCTCCTCGTTTTTGAAGTACGGCTTGCAGTACACCATTGTCCATAAAGTGAATTTTTGGCGCTTTGGTTAGGCGTTTGGTGGTGTTGCGTTCCCAAGCCGGTAGGATGATAACTTGATAGCTAAGACGGAGATACTCTAAATAACGTTGTACGGTTTTGGTACTTACGCCTAAATCTCGGGAAAAGTTTGAGGCATTGAATAGTCCGCCTGTGTAGGTGGCTACGGCGCGTTGGAGTTTGATGAATGGTTCTAAATCGCGGAAGGTTGCCAAGTCGCGTATGTCGCGTTCGAGGTATGTGTTGACATAGTTTTTTAGCCAAATGAAGCGGTCGTCGTCGTTCATTTCTTCTGACACCAACGCTGGATAACCACCATATTTAAGATAATGTTGCCACGAGGTTGTTTTGGTTGACATGCGCTTGTCCATCAAAAATGATGGTAGTAGGTCGGTTGCGTTGAAATTATTACATAATAATTCTTGCCATATTGATGGCTGTGTGGCTTCGTTCCAATTTGTAGTAGAAAGTTCAGGCAGAGTGAGAGGGTATAGTTCGTAGATAATGCAACGCCCAGCCAAAGATTCGCGTACTTTTTCTAATAGCAACAATTGACTTGAACCTAATAGCGCATAACGAACATCGCCATAAGTGTCGTAGGTGGCTTTGATGCTTTCGATGAGTTGAGGCTCTTTTTGTACTTCGTCGAGTATGGCTTTAGGGTATTGTTTTTGCCAAAGTGCTGCAGATAGATTTAAGTAAGATTTGCGTAACACGGGGTCTTCGATACTCAAATATTCATAGTCGGTGAGTAGTTGTTTTACCAAAGTGGTTTTTCCCACTTGACGAGCACCAGTGAAGACTATGATACGAGAGTGAGGTTTGTCGTTTTGCGACAATATTTTTTGTGCTATTTGTCTATTTTTACCCATGACGTATAATTTTACGATTTTTATTTGCAATGTTGGTGCAAGCTGAGAGCGTAATGAAAATTTATTTTTCAATTATGCCAAGGCGTCGCTCAACTTCGCATGTTATTGCAAGTGCAAATTTACAACATTTATTTCATATAACAAAGCTTTTTTATAGTCTAATTCCAAAAATCACGCCATTTTATGGAATTATATTCCAAATTTCACGCCATTTTATGGAATTGTACTTCGAAAATCACGCCGATATTGAGAAAATTCATATTGTGTTTTGGTGTTTGTTTGTAGATGATATTATCGTTTCGGTAGTAAATGAAAGAGGCTGTATCAAAATTTAGATTTTGATACAGCCTCTTTCTTATAATACGGTTAAATGTGTTATTTCTTCAAATCAGTGATTGCACCAAGAGCACTTATTAGGTTGCTTGACTCGTAAGGCAAGTAAACTAATTTTGAATCTTGACCTGTTGCCATTTCTTTTAATGTGTCAATGTAGCGGCTCACTAACATATAGGTTGCAGGGTCGGTTTTGGTTGATGCGATAGCTTCAGCTACTTTGCGAATAGCTTCAGCTTCTGCTGTAGCTTGCAAAACTCGTGCGTCAGATTCGCCTTGTGCTTTTAGTATTTGGGTTTGACGTTCAGCTTCTGCTTGGTTGATTTGTGATTCTTTCTCACCCTCTGATTTTAATATCATGGCTTCTTTTTGTCCGCGAGCCTCTAATACTTTTGCTCGGCGTTCTCGTTCAGCCTGCATTTGTTGTTCCATTGAGCGTCGCACAGATTCGGGTGGAGTGATGTCTTGTAATTCAACACGATTAACTTTTACACCCCATTTGTTTGTGGCATCATCCAATACAGCACGTAGTTTTGAATTGATAGTATCACGTGAGGTTAATGTTTCGTCTAATTCCAATTCTCCAATTACATTTCGGAGTGTGGTTTGTGTTAGTTTTTCGATAGCGTTTGGTAGGTTATCAATCTCGTAAATTGCTTTCATTGGCTCTACAATTTGGAAATAGAGCAAGGCATTGATTGTGGTAGTAACATTGTCTTTTGTGATAACGCTCTGTTTTGGAAAGTCGTAAACTTGTTCACGGAGGTCAATTTTGGTTGACAAACGGGTTACTACATTAATACCGTTTGGGGTATTGTACTCATAGCGAGAGTAGATAGGGCGAGCCTTCTCTATAATTGGTAGAATAAAGTTGATACCAGATTGAAGTGTGCGATGATACTTCCCAAGACGTTCTACAACTTGAGTTTCAGATTGTTGGATAATGGTAAATCCAGCCAATACATAGATTATCGCAATTGCAGCGATAATTCCAAAAATAATCAATGTTCCCATAGTTTATAATTTTTTAACGGTTACAATAATGCTGTTTAAAGTAGTAATTTCTACAGCTTCGCCAACTTCAATTGGTTCTGCTTCAAGTGATATTGCTTTCCATTCATCGCCATCAACTTTTACGCGTCCAGGGTGCAGTTCGCCTTCGATACGTTCGGTGGTTATAGCTCGGCGACCAATCAAAGCTTCTGCATTTGTTTTTACGTCGCGACTCTTATTATAGAAGAGTTTATATACAAGAGGTCGTATGGTTAGTAGTGCTACAATTGTGCCGATAGCAAATACTAGTATCTGCCATTTGAACTCCCAGTCGAGAGCAGAAGCTATTGCTCCAAAAAGAGCACCAATTGAAATACACATAACAGCAAAACCTGATGTGAATATTTCTACAATCACAAATATAAGGGCTATGATTACCCAAATGTGCCAAATTTCCATAGATTTATGAGTGGTTTTTATAAGTTAGATTTAATATAGTTGCTGTTGACGAATATTTGCTATTTTTTCAGATATCTACCTTTGAAGGGTGTGAAAAAAGACAAAAGTAACAATAGAGACGATTAATGTTATTGGTTTTACTATCGAACTCTATTGTTACTTTTAAAATTATTTATTGTTAGAGAGCACAAAGTTACAAAATTCTAAATCTGTACTCTGTAATCTAAAAAATTACATATCCCATTGTTCAAGTGTACCGAGCAATTCGTCGAATGTGTGACATTTTGCTTTTTCTTGTACTTCTTTGATTTGGTTGTGTACTGCTTCGTCGTAGCATTCTGTTGGTACGGCACGAATCACACCCATTGCGATTGGCATATCAGGACCGTCCATGAGAGCCAATTTCAAGTGGAGTGTTGGGTCTTCTGTTGTTGCATCGTGTACGAGAATGTCGTTTTCTGTTACGCCATTTTCGCCGATTGTAACAACTTTCAAGTTCCAACCATCGAGTACGAGACCTTTGTTGCGGTCTTTACCGAAAATCATTGGTTTGCCGTGTTCGAGAACTACCGTGCGTTCGAGGCGGTCTTCTTTAGTTGCAATCCAGTTGTGTGCGCCATGGTTGAAGATAACGCAGTTACACAAGCATTCGCATACTGCATAGCCTTTGTGTTCTGCTGCTGCTTTCATTACCATAACTGATGTAGGACCATCAACGTCGAGTGTACGAGCGAAGAATGTGCCACGAGCACCCATTACCAATTCAGCTGGACGGAAAGGACGTTCTACTGTGCCGAAAGGTGATGATTTAGATACGAAACCTTTTGGTGAAGTAGGTGAGTATTGACCTTTTGTCAAGCCATAGATGCGGTTGTTGACAATCAACATGTTGATGTTCACGTTACGACGACATGCGTGGATGAAGTGGTTACCACCGATAGCCAAACAGTCACCGTCACCTGACACTTGCCATACTGTCAATTCAGGGTGTGCGATTTTCACACCAGAAGCGATAGCTGCACCACGACCGTGGATAGTGTTGAAGCCGTATGTGCTCATATAGTGAGGCAAACGAGAAGAGCATCCAATACCCGAAATAACAGCAATTTCGTGTGGTGGCACTCCTACTTCTGCCATTGCTTTATGTAGAGAGTTAAGTACTGCGTGGTCGCCACAACCAGGGCACCAGCGTACTTGTTGGTCGCTTTTATAATCTTTTGCTGTAAACATAATTTCCGAAATGTTAAGTGTTAAGTGTTAAGTGTTAAGTGTTAAGTGATTAGTGTATAGCGTTGAATGATTATTGATTAGTTTAAGTTATATTTGCAATCTATAATCAGTACTCTAAACTCTATACTCTAAACTCTATACTTTTTTAGATTGTTTTAAGGAATTCAACGATTTGACCAACATTGAAAGGTTGACCTTCAATTTTGTTGTATTGTAGATATTCACCTGGAACTTGCGAACGGAGATATGTTGCAAATTGACCAGAGTTCAACTCGCATACAACCACTTTTTTGTATTTACGGATAATTTCTTCTGTATTTTTAGGAAGTGGGCTGATGTAGTTGAAGTGAGCCAATGCGCATGCACGACCTTCTTCGTTCATTGTGTTTACAGCACTCAATAAGTGACCGTATGTAGAACCCCAACCGATAACGAGTGTATCAGCATCTGCGTTACCTTCTACTTTGAGTTCTGGTATTTGATTTGCTACTTGAGCTACTTTTGCAGCACGAGTTTCAACCATCTTAGCGTGGTTAGCTCCATCAGTAGAGATGTTTGCTTTGTTTGCATCACGTTCGAGACCACAGTTGCGGTGAGTGAAACCTTCCATACCTGGGAATGCCAAGTGACGTACTTTTGTTTCAGCGTCACGACATACTGCGCTATAGCCCTCTTTGTGAGCTTCTGTTGCTACGTGTGGGTGGATTTCTGGCAATTCAGCCAATTTAGGCAAACGCCACAATGCCGAACCATTGCCAAGATAAGCATCTGTGAGGAGTACAACTGGTGTGTTGTTTTCCAATGCCAAACGGCAAGCCTCAAATGCATAGTCGAAGCAGTTGTCTGACGAACTTGCTGCAATTACGATGCAAGGGCATTCACCGTTACGACCATAGATTGCTTGCAAAAGGTCAGTTTGTTCTGTTTTTGTAGGAAGACCTGTTGATGGACCGCCACGCATAACGTCGATTACAACGATTGGCAACTCTGCCATTACGCCAAGACCGATAGCCTCTGATTTCAATGAAAGACCAGGACCTGATGTGCTTGTTACAGCCAAGTCGCCAGCGAATGCAGCACCGAGTGTAGTACATACACCTGCGATTTCGTCTTCGCATTGTACCACTTTTACGCCCATATCTTTGCGAGCTGTCAATTCGTGCATAATATCAGTTGCAGGAGTGATAGGGTAGCTACCCAAGAACAACTCTTTGCCTGATTTTTTAGCAGCAGCGATAAGACCGAGTGCAGTTGCTTTGTTACCAGCAATGATAGTGTAGCGACCTTTTGGAAGGTTTTCTGCACGGTTTACTTCGAATGTAGATATATTAAGGTGGAGGTTGTTACCATAGTTATATCCGTCTGTCAACACTTTAGTGTTAGCTTTCAACAAGTCTGGTTTTTTGCCGAATTTGCCACCAAGGAAGTGAATTGCTTGTTCCAATGGGCGGTTGAACAACCAGCAGATAAGACCAAGAGCGAACATATTTTTGCAGCGAATCACTGCTTTGTTGTCCATGCCAAAGTCTTCCAAACTTTTTTGAGTCAATGATGTAAGTGCAACAGGAACGAGTTGGATTGTTTCTGAAATACCCAATTCTGTGAATGGATTGTCAGTTTTGTAACCTGCTTTTTCCATGTTCTTTTCGTCGAACGAGTCTGTGTCGAAGATAAGCACACCACATTTTTTCAAGATTTTGTGGTTTACTTTCAACGCAGCGCAGTTCATCGCTACAAGCACATCAGCTTCATCACCAGGGGTGTGAATGCCTGAACCAACGTGAACTTGGAAACCCGATACACCGCCTACTGTGCCTTGTGGAGCACGCATATCTGCTGGATAATCAGGGAATGTAGCAATTTCGTTACCGAGAATTGCTGATAAGTTTGAGAACAATGTTCCCGTCAATTGCATACCATCGCCTGAGTCACCGCAGAAACGGATGGTAACATCTTTGCAAATGGTTTTGTCTTTTGAGCTCATTTTGTTTAAGTATTATATTAAAGTTTAAGTAATATTCTTTTAGTTGAAAGTTGAAATTTGAGAGTTGAAAGTCATTCCTAACTCCCCATTCCTCATTCCATAAGTTTGCGGTAGCGTATGCGTTTGGGTTCTTCATCACCCATTCTCATCTTCTTATTCTCTTCATATTCGCTATATGTTCCTTCGAAGAAGAATACTTTCGAGTCGCCCTCGAATGCCAAGATGTGTGTACAAATACGGTCCAAGAACCAGCGGTCGTGCGAAATAACTACTGCGCAACCAGCAAATCCTTCCAAACCTTCTTCCAACGCACGCAATGTGTTCACGTCAATATCATTCGTAGGCTCGTCGAGCAACAACACGTTAGCCTCTGATTTCAATGTCAACGCCAAGTGCAAGCGGTTACGTTCACCGCCCGACAACACACCGCACAATTTTTCTTGGTCAGCACCCGTAAAGTTGAATCGGCTCAAGTATGCACGAGCGTTAATCTCTCTACCAGCCACACGAATAAATTCCGTACCGCCCGAAATCACCTCATATATTGTCTTATTAGGGTCGATGTCTTTGTGCATTTGGTCCACATAGCCCACTTTCACGGTTTCACCCACTTCGAATGTACCGCTATTCACTGTCTCTGTGCCCATAATCATACGGAATAGGGTAGTCTTACCCGCACCATTCGGACCAATAATACCCACGATGCCGTTAGGTGGCAACATGAAGTTCAAGCCTTCAAACAACAATCTGTCTCCAAAAGCTTTCGATACGTCAACAGCATTGATAACCTTATTACCCAAGCGAGGACCGTTAGGAATAAAGATTTCCAATTTTTCCTCTTTCGCCTTTTGGTCTTCGTTCAACAATGCGTCGTACGAGTTCAAACGCGCTTTACCTTTAGCATGACGAGCCGATGGTGCCATACGAATCCATTCCAACTCGCGTTCCAATGTTTTTCTGCGTTTGCTTGCTTGTTTTTCTTCCAATGCCATACGAGCAGTCTTTTGGTCGAGCCAGCCCGAGTAGTTCCCTTTCCATGGAATACCTTCGCCACGGTCCAATTCCAAAATCCAACCTGCCACATGGTCCAAGAAGTAGCGGTCGTGGGTTACGGCAATCACCGTACCTTTATATTGTTGTAAGTGTTGTTCCAACCAGTCAATCGACTCTGCGTCCAAGTGGTTGGTAGGCTCGTCGAGAAGCAATACATCAGGCTCTTGCAACAACAAACGGCACAATGCCACACGTCTGCGCTCACCTCCCGAGAGGTTTTGCATCACGGCATCTTCGTCTGGACAACGCAATGCATCCATCGCACGCTCCAATTTCGAGTCGATATTCCAAGCATCATGTGCATCCAAGAATTCTTGCACCTCTGCTTGTCTTGCCAACAATTTGTCAAAGTCAGCATCTGGGTCGCAAAACGCCTCATTTATCTTCTCAAATTCAGCCAACTTGTCCATAATTGGTTGCACACCTTCTTGCACAACCTCTTTCACAGTCTTATTTTCGTCGAATTTAGGCTCTTGTTCGAGATAACCCACCGAGTATCCTGGCGAGAATACCACCTCACCCTCATACGATTTTTCGATACCCGCAATAATCTTCATCAACGTTGATTTACCCGAACCATTCAAACCGATGATACCAATTTTAGCACCATAGAAGAACGAAAGGTAAATGTTTTTCAATACTTGTTTATGCGGTGGAAATGTTTTACTTACATTCACCATCGAAAAAATAATCTTTTTGTCGTCAGCCATAAATTATAAAAGTGAAATCTAATAAAATTCTAAAATAATATTTGTTTTTCCAATCGCCTATTTCATTGCTTTTTTGTAATCATCACTATGCAAAATACCCATACCCACGCAGGCGCAACAAAGCGAATGTAATCTGCTTGCAAAGTTACAACATTTTTTTAATTAACAAAGGAAAAAACACACTTTTTTTACAAAAACTCTCATCTCCCTCCAAAAATACATTTTTCACCACCAATTTACACCTTATTTTATCCATTCGATACACCTTATTTTATCTACTCGACAGTAACTCTTTTTCCTTACCCTGTAGCAACCCTCTTCATAGGATAACCCTACCTTCACCATATCCTCACCCTCTTTTTTATGTATCTCTCCCAAAAATATCCAAAACATATAGAGTGTCTATATTATCAATAAAATCTAGATCATCTAGAATATCTAGACCATCTAGAGCAACTATACACGAAGCATACACGAAACATATACGAAGGATATACGAAGCATAACCCTTACTCCCTGCTCCCAACTCCCTGCTCCCTGCTCCTTACTCCTTGCTCCCTGTTCCCCACCCCCTCTCTTTCCCTTCATTTTTATGAATTTGCTAAAAAATATGATAAAAAATAGAAATATTATATCAAGGTATTGATTTTTTTTGTATCTTTGTACGATTTTTGATATAATGCAGAAGTAGAATTTATTTAAGCCTTATATCGTTGAAACTCTTTATGTTTGAAAATCCTTAAGAAATAAATATAATAACATTATTTTTGTGTTTATTATGAAAGAAAAGAAATTTATTACATGTGATGGTAACCAAGCAGCTGCTCATATCTCGTATATGTTCAGTGAAGTGGCTGCCATTTATCCAATTACTCCGTCAAGTACAATGGCTGAGTATGTTGACGAATGGTCTGCAGCAGGACGTAAAAACATTTTTGGTGAAACTGTTCTTGTTCAGGAAATGCAATCTGAGGGTGGTGCAGCTGGTGCTGTGCACGGCTCTCTCCAAGCTGGTGCATTGACTACAACATATACTGCATCACAAGGTCTCTTGTTGATGATTCCTAATATGTATAAAATCGCTGGCGAATTGTTGCCTTGCGTATTCCACGTCTCTGCTCGTGCTTTGGCATCGCATGCTCTATCTATTTTTGGCGACCACCAAGACGTGATGGCTTGCCGTCAAACTGGTTTTGCTATGTTGGCTGAAGGTTCTGTGCAAGAAGTTATGGACCTCGCTGCTGTGGCTCACCTTTCTACTATCAAAAGCCGTGTGCCTTTCATCAACTTCTTCGATGGTTTCCGTACTTCTCACGAAATACAAAAAATTGAAATGCTCGAGAATGAAGACCTCGCTGGTCTTATCGACCAAGATGCTCTCGCTGCATTCCGTTCTCGCGCATTGACTCCTGAACGCCCAGTGGCTCGTGGTATGGCTGAAAACCCTGATGTATTCTTCCAACACCGTGAGGCTTCTAACAGCTTCTATACTGCTGTGCCAGCTATCGTTGAGGAGTATATGAACGAAATCTCTAAAATCACAGGTCGCAAATATGGTTTGTTCGATTACTATGGTGCTGAAGATGCTGAACGCGTAGTCATCGCTATGGGTTCGGTGACAGAAACTATCCGTGAAGTTATTGATTACCTCACAGCACAAGGCGAAAAAGTCGGTCTCGTTGCTGTTCACCTCTATCGTCCATTCTCGGCTAAACACTTCTTGGCTGCGCTTCCTAAATCGGCTAAACGCATCGCTGTGCTCGACCGTACTAAAGAACCTGGTGCTACAGGCGAACCTCTCTATCTCGATGTTAAAGACGTGCTTTATGGTGCCGAAAATGCTCCTATCGTAGTTGGTGGTCGCTATGGTCTTGGCTCTAACGATACAACTCCTGCACAAATCCTTGCAGTATACGAAAACTTGGCATTGCCACAACCTAAAAACCTCTTCACTATCGGTATCGAAGATGATGTAACATTCACTTCTCTCCCTCGCCTCGAAGATATTACTGTGAACTCAGGCAATATGTTTAGAGGTAAATTCTATGGTTTAGGTGCTGACGGTACTGTGGGTGCTAACAAAAACTCTATCAAAATCATCGGCGACAATACTAATAAATATTGTCAAGCTTACTTCTCTTACGACTCTAAAAAATCTGGTGGTTTCACATGTTCTCATCTCCGTTTCAGCGACGACCCTATTCGCTCTACTTATTTGGTGACTACTCCTAACTTCGTAGCTTGCCACGTTCAAGCTTACCTCCGCATGTACGATGTTACTCGTGGTTTGCAACCTAATGGTACATTCCTCTTGAACACAGTGTGGACCGACGAAGAATTGGCTAAACACTTGCCTAACAAAGTGAAACGCTATTTCGCTAAAAATAATATCACTGTTTATTATATCAATGCTACTGCTATTGCTCAAGAAATTGGTCTTGGCAACCGCACTAACACTATTCTCCAATCTGCATTCTTCCGTATCACAGAGGTTATTCCTGTCGACCTTGCTATTGAGCAAATGAAGAAATTCATCCTCAAATCATACGGCAAGAAAGGTGAAGATATCGTAAACAAAAACTACGCTGCTGTCGATCGTGGTGGCGAATACAAACAACTTGCTGTCGATCCATCATGGGCTACACTCGAAGACGATGCTGTTGAAACTAACAACGACCCAGCATTCATCAACGAAGTTGTTCGTCCTATCAATGCTCAAGATGGCGACTTGTTGAAGGTTTCTGCTTTCAAAGGCATCGAAGATGGCACATGGATGCAAGGCACTGCTCAATACGAAAAACGTGGTGTGGCTGCATTCGTTCCTACTTGGAATGCCGACAACTGTATCCAATGTAACAAATGTGCGTATGTATGTCCTCACGCATGTATCCGTCCATTCGTTATGACTGACGAAGAAAAAGCTGGCTTCTCTGCTGCTACTCTCGAAATGAAAGCTCCTGCTGCTATGAAAGGTATGCACTTCCGTATGCAAGTAGGCGTGTTGGATTGTCTTGGTTGTGGCAACTGTGTTGACGTATGTCCGGGCAACCCTAAAGCTGGTGGTCCTGCTCTCAAAATGGTGGCTCTCGAAGACGAATTGGCTGAGGCTGCTAATTGGGATTACCTCGTTAAGAATGTAAAAACTAAACAACACCTTGTTGATACTAAGGCTAATGTGAAGAACTCACAATTCGCAACTCCTCTCTTCGAGTTCTCTGGTGCTTGCTCTGGTTGTGGCGAAACTCCTTATGTGAAACTCATCACTCAACTCTTTGGCGACCGTCAAATCGTGGCTAATGCAACAGGTTGTTCTTCTATCTATTCTGGTTCTGTACCTTCTACTCCTTATACTACTAACGAAAAAGGTCAAGGTCCTGCATGGGCTAACTCTTTGTTCGAAGATTTCTGCGAATTTGGTCTTGGTATGACTCTCGCTAACGACAAAATGCGCGCTCGTCTTGTCGAACTCATGACTAAAGCTCAAACTTGCACTTGCTGCTCTGACGAGTTGAAAGGCTTGTTCACTGCTTGGATTGCTGAAAAAGACGATGCTGACCGCTCTCGCGAACTTGCTGAGCAAATCCGCCCTCTCGTTGCTGCTTGCTCATGCGATATCTGCAAAGAGATTGCTTCTCTCGACCACTATCTCGTGAAACGCTCACAATGGATTATCGGTGGCGACGGTGCTTCTTACGATATCGGTTATGGCGGTCTCGACCACGTAATTGCTTCTGGCAAAGATGTTAATATCCTCGTCCTCGACACTGAGGTGTATTCTAACACTGGTGGTCAAGCTTCTAAATCAACTCCTGTTGGTGCTATCGCTAAATTTGCTGCTGCCGGCAAACGTGTACGCAAAAAAGACCTCGGTATGATTGCCACTACTTATGGTTATGTATATGTTGCTCAAGTAGCTATGGGTGCCGACCAAGCTCAATGCCTCAAAGCTATCCGCGAAGCTGAAGCTTATCCTGGTCCATCATTGATTATCGCTTACGCTCCATGTATCAACCACGGTTTGAAAGCTGGTATGGGCAAAGCTCAAGCTGAGGAAGAAGCTGCTGTAGCATGTGGCTACTGGCACTTGTGGCGTTACAACCCACAACTCGAAGAGGAAGGCAAAAACCCATTCTCTCTCGATAGCAAAGAGCCAAATTGGGACAACTTCAAAGACTTCTTGAAAGGCGAAGTTCGTTATGCTTCTGTTATGAAACAATATCCAGCCGAAGCCGAAGAACTCTTCCAAGCTGCCGAAGACAACGCTAAATGGCGCTATAAGAGCTATCAACGCATGGTAGATAAATTCTAAAATATCATACTAAACAAAAAAAACTTCACTTGATTCCCGTCAAGTGAAGTTTTTTTTATGCCTTCTTTCTAACGATTTATTATATCGTGATATATTCTTTCACAATTTTTTCAAGTGTTTCATCGCAAGCCTCTTTACCACTTTTTCCAAGTGTGCGATATATAGCAGATTTTCGTTGATAGTAGTAGTTTTGCGATATGCTTAGTAGTTCACAAATCCTTTCTGACGTACATTTCATAAACACCAACCAAATGATAGTTATCTCAGTGCGAGTTAGCGAAGGGTATGCTTCGTGTAGTTTTTCCAAGTTGCGCATAGCTTCAGTCATAGCGCTGTTTTTATCTACAATATAGTCCGACTTATGCTTTTCAAATAGAGTGTTGAATCTCTCTTTTCGTTTTGCGATGTCAATTTCCAATTCATTTATGTCGCGTTTATATCGTTTTATTAATATAATCGCTACACCCAACAACACCACCAACACCATCAACCCAATGTTGTACATCCTCATAGTTCTCACCCTTTTCTTCTCATTCTGCAATTCCGCATTAAGCAAATCATATTCTCCATTTATCGCACTAAGGCGTTGACTAAACATAAATAAAAATTCCTCTCGTTGTTGATAATACGCCTTTTCCCAACTCTCACTTGCTTCTTTATATTTTCCCAATA
>JAFYSF010000017.1 GCA_017559505.1 Paludibacteraceae bacterium
AGTTTCGGCACTCGAAAGAGTGGATTTAAGAGATCTAATCACTAAGCCTAAGGACTCAATTATTCAAAAACAAAATGTCAAAGAGCAATCTTTATTTGATGATTTTTAATAATCATGCGATTTTATCGCATCAGTACTAATAGGTAATTAAAAATCGGCTCAAAAATTCTTTGTAATATATAGCCTCATCTCTAATCCACTCAACCCATTGATAAAATTTTCAATTTCAATTATACCTCTATTGAAATTCTTGAAAATCACATTATAAGCAAATGTTTTCAAAATTTCTCAAAAAATCACCTCTCAATCCCTTGCAATCGGCTAAAAAATTTTGTATCTTTGCAAAATATACAACAAACTTCAAAAAAATTACCACATCTCGCAAATTTTACCATCTAAAGTCAAGTGATTTATAGAATTATTTATTTTTTAGATTTTCAATAAAATAAATAATTTTGCATCTAGCTAACATTGTAAAAATAGAGAGTATAAATTATTTTAAAATAATACTTGTAAAAAAAACGAACAAACAAATAGTTTGTGGTATAATAAAAAAAACGTTAACCATAAAACATATAGATTTAACCGCATTAATAAAGATTGTAACTTTATTTTTTTTTGAAGATGGATATATATAACAGTATATTTTATTCCAAATAATAAACAATGTTAAATATCGAATAAACTATTATGAAAAATAAATACGAAACTTTTTCAAGAGAACAACTCATTGAAAAAATCTTGAAATTAGAGAAAGAAAGATACGGACTTGTATGGGAAGACAAAGAAGAAGAGGTCGCAAAACGATGTGACTCGGAACTGCCTTTGCTTAAAGAAGATTGTAGCAAAGAAATTATCTGCGATTCAACTTTACCATATAACATTATTATAGAGGGGGACAATTATCATTCTCTATATGCTCTAAGTTTCACACATCCCAAAAGCATTGACGTAATCTATATCGACCCTCCATATAACACTGGAAAAAAGAGAGAATGGAAGTACAACGACAGTTGGGTTGATGAAAATGACAAATACCGTCATAGCAAGTGGCTATCTTTTATGAGTAAAAGATTACGGCTTGCAAAAAATCTATTAAAAAATTCAGGGATTATTTTTATCTCTATAGATAATAACGAAGTTGCACAACTAAAACTTTTATGTGATTCCATCTTTGGTGATAAGAATTTTTGTGGACAAATTATTTGGAGGAAGAAATCAGGAGGTGGACAAACTGACGATTTTTTTGTAACAGAGCATGAATATATTTTATGCTACAGAAGAACATCATCTTTTGTATGGGTGGATGAGACAATCCCAATTTCATCAAAAGGATACAAATCTGAAGATGATAAAGGAAAATACAGATTAGTAAAACTAGCGAAATGGGGGTCTTCCGCTAAACGTGAAGATAGGCCAACTATGTATTTCCCATTAACATCACCTAATAAAAAAAAGATTTATCCTATTGCGCCTGATGGGACTCCTGGCCGATGGAGAGTTGGAAGAAAGAAAATGAAATCCCTTATAGATGATGAGTTTGTTGAATGGGTCGAAGATAATAATGGGATTTGGACTCCATATGAGAAAGTATATTATGATAGTGACGATGTCAAAACTCTAAAAAATAGAAGTATATATTATTCTGTCGCAGAAACTGGAGACGCCACGCGATTACTTACTAAAATTTTTGGTAAGAAAGATGTCTTTGAAAATCCGAAACCAATAGAGTTAATAAAAGAACTTCTATCACACAGCCAAAACGCCATTGTTTTGGATTTCTTTGCAGGCAGTGCTTCTACAGGTCATGCTGTATTAGATATGAATAAAGAAGACGGAGGCAATAGAAGATTTATTTTATGTACAAATAACGAAAATAGTATTTGCACAGAAGTTACTTATCCTAGAATAGAAAAGGTAATAAAAGGTTATTCCAATATTAAGGGAATACCTGCGAATTTGAAATACTACACGCAAACATTTGTTCCTGTTGTAACTTCCGACAATGACAAACGTGAATTGGTAAATCGCAGTACTGAAATGCTATGCATTGCAGAAAATTGCTTTGAGCTTGTTAGAGAAAGGGATAACCGTTGTGATTTTTCTGTATATAAAAGTGCGAATAGGCAAATGGCTATCATATATGATGAGGATAGCATTTATGATTGTATTAGTTATCTAAACGAGCATAAAAGCATGCTGCAGACCGTCATATATGTTTTCAGTTATGACCATACTTATGAGGCTGAAGATTTTGAAGGATTAGATTTAAACTTTTCAGTGAAGCCAATACCAGAGGCTATTATAAACGTATATCGTAAAATCTCAAAAATGAAGAAAAAATGAAAGAGATACAATATCAAAAAAAGTATATCAGCAAACTTGCTAATGTAGCAAAAGAATTGTTGACTGATAAATATCGTGATAATGGTACAATTGTGTTTAAAGCCCCAACAGGATCTGGTAAAACTTATATGGTCTCACAAGCTTTGACACAGCTGGTAAAAGATAATCCTGAAATTAGTTTCGCTTTTATATGGATTTCTGTGAATAATTTGCACGAGCAGAGTTTAAACAGCCTATCCAGATATTTTGAAGATGAACAGTTGCTAGATTGTATAACAAATACAGACTTAAATAATAACACTATTGAACAAAACCAAATAATGTTTATTAATTGGGA
Organism: Paludibacteraceae bacterium; assembly: GCA_017559505.1. Lineage (GTDB taxonomy): Bacteria > Bacteroidota > Bacteroidia > Bacteroidales > Paludibacteraceae > Aphodosoma. The sequence goes on from JAFYSF010000017.1 coordinate 2,684, forward strand.
GAGTATCAATAAGGAGAACTCTCTATTCCGTATTGATAATGAACAAAATTGGAATCTGCAATCAGTTGTAGAAAACACAAAAGATATAGGGAATACAATTATTTTGTTAATCGATGAAAGTCATAGGAATGCTAGTACTGACAAGTCAAAAGAATTAATAGACATTATTAATCCAAAACTTATTGTTGAAATTACAGCAACACCGAAAAACACCTCAGGAACTTTGATAGATATTCCTTTAAAAGAAGTTATTGATGAAGGTATGATAAAAAAAGAAGTACGAATTAATGACGAAAAGCCTTCTTCAATCAGAAATAATGAGGATATTTTGAGAATGGCATTGCGAAAACGCACTCAACTTTGCACTGCATATAAGAGCCTTGGTAAAAACATCAATCCATTAATGCTTATCCAAATTCCGAACAAAAGGGGCAATGATGTTATTAATCCAGAAGACGAAATTATCGAGTTTTTGAGTAAGGAAGGGCTAACTATACAAAACGGAAGAGTTGCATTATGGCTTTCAGAAGATCATAGAAACAAAGACGAGGTAGAGTTAAATAATAGTCTCGTCGAAGTGCTCATATTTAAAGAAGCAATAGCACTCGGATGGGATTGCCCAAGGGCAAGTATATTATTTCTACAACGTGAATGGAATAATGAAAGATATGAGTTTAACATTCAGACATTGGGCAGAATTATGCGTATGCCTGAGCAGATACACTACGATGATAAACCCGAGTTAAACTATGGATATGTATATACAGCATCAGATAATTTTACTATAGTTGAGGATTTAGCAAAAGATTATGTGAGTCAACAGCGATTAACCATTGACCATGAAATTTATAATTCACGACCAAAATTGTTTAGTGAACATATCCGTCGTAAGAGGGAACTAACAAGACTGTCAGGCGATTTCAAGACTGTTTTCAACCAAGCAGCACAAAACTATGGTTTGAAAGAGAAAATTAATTGTGACGTAACCCAGATAACAAAAACGATATTATTAGGAGCAACTGTAAATGAACTGGATAAAGGAGGAGAGCAAGATGTCCAATTCAAGGATAAAAAGCAAATTACAAGAAGTAAAGCAGAAATCCAAAGCCTTTATGATAATTTTGTGCGCAGAATGGTAAATCCATATGAAATAGCTCGTTCTCAAAACATATTAAAGACTGCTATTCGTAGTTGGTTTAAAGGAGAACTTTCTATTTCAGATGATGACATTATCCAATTGATTGTTATGAGTTTTAGCCAAAATAATAATTCTCATTTCAAGCAGGTCATAGAAGACGCAAAAGAGTTATACAAAAATCTGCCAACAAAAGAAGACGAAATAACGAGAAATGACAATTGGGAAGTTCCTAATTCCGTAGATATTTTCTCGAATTGTGAAGAAATTCATCCAAGTGCAAAATCAATTTTAAAGCAAGAAGATGTAGGATGCTTTATAGCTAAAAAAGACAAAAATGGGAAATCAGAATTATCTACTCCAGAAAAAACATTTATTACCCAACTAGAAAATTCTGATGACTATTTACAGTGGTGGTATAAAAACGGTAAAAGTGAAAGTAAATATTTTTGTATTGCTTATCAAAAGGAAGACGGCTATTATTATGGTTTTTTCCCAGATTTTATTCTGAAGACAAAAAAAGAAACAATAATTGTTGAGATTAAAGATGATAAAGATTTTAAAGCTGAGAACTATTATAAATTAACAGCAGGTAAGAAATATCTTGAACAAGTAAATAGTGAAGAGAAAGTCCGTTTCTATATTCTCTCGCCCAATTGCTATTATGAGTTTTTCAAGAAATTGAACGATATGGATTTAGATGCCTTTGATTCCCTATATGAACATAACTTGATGAAATTCATACAAAGTCAGCAACTGCAAATCAAGGATAAAATTAAGAATTATGAGAAATTAACTAAGGTAGAAGAAGAATACAAAGAATTATTTTCTGAATATGAAAAATCCATTTTAGAGTTGGACGATGAAAAACTAAAAAGAGAACTTTTGGAACTAGAATTAGAAGAGGCTCAAACAATAATTGAACAATATAAAACAAATATAGATGTTCTTTCAAAGGTTTCTAAACCCCAGACGCAAACTGTTGAAAAGGTAATTATTAATACTCCATTCAATATTTGTATTTTAGGAGAAGTTTCTGATCAATCGCAAATAAGACATGAATTGAATTCATATTTTTCCAAAATTGGAGTATCAACAACGGACTGGGATGTGGATTTCTTTAATAACACAAAATTGGAAAACGCAAATATCTACAAGTCTTTGCAAAAAGGACAGACTAAATATAATATTATTATAATTGGGCAAATATATCATCATTCAGGAAAAGGAAATCAAAAGGCAAATATTATTTCAGAATTGAATAGCGATAAATATATACCACATATAATTTGTAGTTCTCCTAAGGATTTATTAACACCAAACAAGTTAATTGAAAATCTACACAAATATTTGAGAAACAATTATGTAAAATTATTATAAATTATTATGGAACAATATATCACAGCAGGTTTAATAGGCTCGTTAGTTACAATAATAATACAAGCCATCATTAATGCAATCTCAGAAAGAGTTAAGCATAAACGAGAATTGCGTTCTTTGGTATTTCAACGCAAGTTGGAAGTAGTCGAAAAAGCGATGTCATGGTATCAAGAAACTCTTGACATGTATTATATGCTGCAAACTGCATTAAAAGAATATGACAAAGATTGCAACCCTATAACAGTGCAAAAGATACAGGTGGCTTGTATGAAATCCAACAAACTGTTTCAAGAAACTGAAAACCGTTTGAATTCCATTTACCTATACTATGATTTTTCTGATATTGAAAAGAAATATCATGGAAAAGAATCTATGGATTGTATAAATAAATTGTTTACTCTTGTTGCTGAAATAGGGCACAAGATAGCAACAGTTGAACCGTCTGAATTTGCTGAACAATTATGTGCAGCATTGCACGAACAAAGAGTAAAAGCATCTCACATGTTGGCCGACGCCATAGATAACCAAGTATATATAATTGCAGAGATTGGACAGAAATTAAGAACTGAGTACAAAGATTATTTAAAATGAACGACAATATTGTATGAAACGCATAAAAATATTCATAAGTAGTGTTCAAAGTGAGTTTGCCGAAGAACGAGCTATGCTTTGCCAGTATATCCGAACTGATGTATTGCTGGGTAAGTTCTTTGAACCATTTATATTTGAGGAAGTACCAGCTAATGAATATCCTACAAGTCATGTCTATTTGAAAGAAGTGGAACTTTGCGATATTTATATGGGACTATATGGTAATCTTTATGGGTATGAGGACGAGGATGGTGTATCTCCGACAGAACGTGAGTATGATTTGGCTGCAACGCTTCATAAAAGCCGTTTAATATACATAAAGAGCATTGGAGAGGAGAAAAGACATCCGAAAGAGACTGCTTTAATCCGAAAAGTCGAACGAGATATTGTACGTAAAACCTTTGTTGACATTGATGGGTTGCGAACTTCTGTTTATGCTTCGTTAATCCGCTATTTGGAGGAGAAGGAGTATATCCGTTGGCGTCCATTCGATGCATCTAATGACAATGGAGCAACACTCGAGGAGTTGGATGAAGACAAGATGAGAAACTTTATCCACATGGCACGGGCAAAGCGTAACTTCCCTCTCCCTGTTGAAACATCGCCAGTATCTCTGCTCACACATCTCGACTTGATTGATGACAAGGGAAGACTTGCCAATGCAGCAGTGTTGCTGTTTGGCAAGAAGCCTCAAAAATACTTTATCACATCTGAAGTGAAGTGCGTACAGTTTTATGGCTATGTGGTAGAAAAGCCTATGCCTGCCTATCAGATTTATAGAGGTGATGTGTTTGAACTGGTGGATCAAGCTACGAGTTTTGTAATGAGCCGTATCAATAATTGGGTAGGGACACGGGCAGAAGGAGAGAAAGCCGATATACCTACACGTCCAGAATTGCCTATTGATGCAGTGAAAGAGGCCATCGTGAATGCGGTATGTCATAGAGACTACACTAGTAATGCTAGCGTTCAGATAATGCTGTTCCGTGACAGGTTGGAGGTTTGGAATCCAGGTACGTTGCCATACGGATTAACAGTACAAAAGTTACATGGTCCTCATAAGTCTTTGCCTGCTAATCCGCTACTTGCTGACCCTATGTATTGGAATGGGTATATAGAGAAGGTAGGTACAGGTACGGAAGATATCATTAACAAGTGTCGAGAATATGGGTTGAGAACCCCTGAATTTTATCAAGAGGAGGACTTTAGGGTTATTATCTGGAGAACAAATGAAATGGTTAATGCTCCTAAGTGTGCCAGAGGTGTGCCAGAGGTGTACCAGAGTGTGCCAGAGGTGTGCCAGAACGTACAAGACTCACTCATAAATCTAATAAAATCTAATCCATCTATTTCAAGAGATGAACTATCTAAACAACTGAAAATTAGTGTACGCCAAGTAAGAAACATTATAGATCAACTGCGAAAAGAAGGTAAATTGATCCGAGAAGGAGGCGACTATAACGGCAAGTGGATTATTGTTGGTAACATGTAGTTGTCAATTGGTCTAATTAAATAATACGCAGACTCTGATAAATAAGGATGGTTGACCTTATTCTAACTAAGATTAAATATTTCTATAACACGCAATACACAAAGAGCGTAATTGCAAGCTCAAATATGGAAAATCGCCAACAAAGTGCGTGGTGCGGTTGATGAATGGGACTTTAAGCAATTTATACTTGGTACATTGTTTTATCCTTTTATTAGAGAAAATTTCACTAATTCCATTGATGGAAGAGATGAATGTGTTGATTACGCAAATCTTCTCAGTAGTATAATTACTCCTGAAATTAAAGATGATGCTATTAAGACTAAAGAATATTTCATATATCCGAGTCAGTTATTATAAATATTGCAAAATCGAGTTCCTCAAGGGCAAAGCATAATGCCATTTTTGAATATTTGAAAGAGGTGTTGCCTAAGAATAAAACAAATGAGCAACAAGAGCGTATTATTGACAATATTCTTTCTGAAATGAAAGATATTGGATTAATTCATCCCGACAGACGAACTTGGTTTTTCAAAATTATAATCCACTAATTATGACCAATTATGACCAATTATGACTAATTATAACTACAAAAAATTAAAGTTAAACGCACAACATATCAACATTTTTTTGTAACTTTGCATCTTGAATACACCAAAACAAGATAATTAAGCGAAAATCATATAAAATGAAACAAAAAATTGAACAACTACACGAAGTAGTAAATTCATGGAACGCTAATTCTGCAGAGGAATTAGAGGCTATACGTATTAAATACTTAAGTAAAAAAGGCGAAATCTCTGAACTTTTCAACCAATTCCGCGAAGTGCCTAACGACCAAAAACGCGAGATGGGTCAACTCCTTAATCAACTTCGCGACACTGCTCAAAATCGCCTCAACGAGCTCAAAGCTACCCTCGAAGCTCAACGCCAAGAGGCTGACAAACTCGACCTTACTCGTACTGCTGAGCCTATTGCTCTCGGCACTCGTCACCCACTTTCACTTGTTAAAAACGAAATTATCGAAATATTCTCACGCATCGGTTTCACCGTAGCCGAAGGTCCTGAAATTGAAGATGATTGGCACGTATTCGAGTCGCTCAACTTCCCACCAGAACACCCAGCGCGCGACATGCAAGACACATTCTTCATCGAACAACACCCTGACATCTTGCTCCGCACACACACATCGAGCATCGAAACTCGCGTGATGACAAAACAACAACCTCCTATCCGCATTCTCGCTCCTGGTCGCGTGTATCGCAACGAAGCAATCTCGTATCGTGCACACTGCTTCTTCCACCAAGTAGAGGGTCTTTATGTTGACAAAAACGTATCGTTTGCCGACCTCAAACAAGCCCTTCTCTACTTTGCTCGCGAAATGTTCGGCGAAGACACTAAAATCCGTCTCCGTCCATCATACTTCCCATTCACTGAGCCTTCTGCCGAAATGGACATCTCTTGTAACATCTGCGGTGGTAAAGGTTGCCCATTCTGCAAACACACAGGTTGGGTGGAAATTCTCGGTTGCGGTATGACTGACCCTAACGTACTCGAAGCTTGCGGTATCGACTCAAAAGTATATAGCGGTTACGCATTTGGTATGGGTGTTGAACGTATCACCAACCTCAAATACCAAGTCAAAGACCTCCGTATGTTCTCTGAAAACGACGTGCGCTTCCTTGAACAATTCAAATAAATACTTGTCTACAGACAACAAACAGACTGTAACGACTGTTGACTATAGGCTGTTGACTATTGAATATGATCAAACTATACGACGAAAATCCTAACCAAAACACAATCAGCAAAATAGTTGAAGTGTTGCGCAATGGTGGAGTAATAGTTTACCCTACCGACACTGTATATGCCCTCGGTTGCGACATTTTCCAAGCACGCGCTATCGAAAAAATATGCAAAATCAAAGGTATTGACCCTCATAAGGCGCAATTTTCGGTTATGTGTGCCTCTTTGAGCGACATCAGCGAATACACCAAAATGAACAACGAAACCTTCAAACTCATCCGTCGTAACACTCCTGGTGCATTCACATTCGTACTCAACGGCAACAACCACCTGCCAAAACTAATCAAAGAGCGCAAAACAATAGGTATCCGTATTCCCGACCGCAACTTAGTGCGAACAATCGTAGAAAATCTTGGTAATCCAATACTTACAACATCGTTTCGCGATATGAACGCCGAAGTGGAATACGAAACCGACCCCGAACTTATCGAAGAAAAATATGGTGCGCTTGTCGACCTCGTAATTGATGGAGGCATAGGCAATACCGAGGTGTCAACCGTAGTAGATTGCACATCCAACGACTTCGAAATAATTCGCCAAGGCGTAGTCGAACTTGAATTATAATCCACTAATTCAATCATTTACACAATATTACAAAAAATAATCAAAATAGAACACTTATTTCAATTATTTTTTGTATATTTGCAAAGTTTTATGAATAACTAAAAAATAACAAATAATATGAAATTAGCATTCCGTACTCTTTTGGTAATTGCCATTTGTGCAATGTGTTACATCTGTGTAACAAGTATCACTGTTCCAATCGAATTCGAACAAGAACAAGCAAAACGCGAACAACAAATCATCAAAAAACTCGTTGACATTCGTAAAGTTCAAATCGAATATCAAAAACAAAACGACCATTTCTGTCCAAATGCCGACACTTTGGTTAACTTCATTCTCGAAGGCAAACTCCCTGTTGTCCTCAAAGAAGGTACTCTTTCTGACGAACAACTCAAAAATGGTCTTACAGAGAAAAAAGCCCTTGCTATCATCAAACGTGGCAACCAAAAAGAAATCGCAGCTAATGGTCTCGAAAACTTCCGTCGTGATACAACTTACATAAGCGTTTACGAAACTCTTCTTGCTAACGACTATACTCAAGAACAAATCGCTGACCTCGTAGTGATACCTTTCTCTAACGGAACTAAATTCCAATTCGACACTATCACTTACATCAGTGCTGCATCAGGTCTCCCAACTCCACTCTTCGAAGTATCTGCTCACTACGATACTTACCTCTCTGACCTTAACCGTCAACAACTTATCAACCTTAAAGACAAACAAACAAAAATGAATCGTTTCAATGGTCTTAAAGTTGGTTCGGTTGTAGAGCCTAACAACAACTCTGGTAACTGGGAATAATCCTCGCAACGAGCTAAAATACATAAATAAAAAGATAAAATAAAATGCCGTTGACCCAATTTGGCAAACACAAATTTATTTATGTTTGACAAATTGGGTCAATGCATAAAATGGATATACTCCATTATTGCTGTATAATTATTTTATCTTTTTATCAAACAAAATCCAAGTAGCTCAGATTATCATGAACGTAGTGAATAGCAACAAAATGAATAAGCCTTTTGACTTTATAACAACCTCTTTCGCTGCTAATCTATCTGATACATACAGTATATCCATCAGGCAGCTTCCTGATGGATATCTTTTTTATATAACTGACAACAAAAATCAAAGTATAGCCATAAAACGCATAATAGCAGACCACATCACTGCTCAACTACTAAAAACCGAACCTTTATTACAACTAAATTACTACTCAATGACATACATCGGTTACGGGCCATTCGCCTTAATACCAAAATCATTAGTTATAGACGAAAACTATACTAATTTCCTACCCATAGAAAACAACTTACGCAAACGCGCAAAAACCATAGTCAATCCACTCACCGACGACATTATCATCACGGCATACACTAACCAATGGACAATGCCAGAGATAAAATGTCGAAAATATCACGAGGTGGAATTACTTGCAACAATAGCACTAAACTCTCACACCTCCCACTCTATGTGGGCAGAAATAACAAGCCAACACATCAATATCGTTGTCATAAAAGACCATAAACTACATCTCGCAAACTCCTACCCTATCACATGCGACAATGATGCAGCCTACTATATACTCGCTTGTTACCAACAACTCGACCTATCACAAGAAGACACACCATTGACCATAATAGGCGATCTCGCACACATCAACCCAACTCCATTCTTAAAAGATTACATCCGCCATATTGAACCACTCAAACCTCACACATGGAGTCAGGAACTGCCAAATGAATACACTTCTCTACTTGCTCTGCAAACCTACACTTTAGAAAAATAAAATCAACAGTTCATAAACTAATTAAATATGAAGAAAATTCATTTCTTAATTATGAATTATGAATTCTACATTATGAACCGAAGGTCTTTGAGCCTTTAGGTGAAAAAATTACAAAATAATTATGCGTATAATCAGCGGACGTTTCAAAGGTCGCCGTTTCGACCCACCAAGCAACATAACAGCCCGACCAACTACCGACTTTGCCAAAGAGTCGCTATTCAACCTAATCAACAACGAAATGGACATCGAAGGCATCACTGCCCTCGACCTTTTCTCTGGTACAGGTTCTATCAGCTACGAATTGGCTTCGCGCGATGCACTACATATCACTGCTATCGAAATGAGCGAAAAACACATTAGCTACATACGAAAGATGTGTTCTGACCTTAAAATAGACAACATTCGCGTGATGCGACAAGATGTATTCCGCTACTTAACATCAACCCAAACATCATTCGACTTCATCTTTGCCGACCCACCTTATCAATTAGAAAACATCACCGACATACCCGATTTGGTATTCAAACACAATCATCTCAACAAAGATGGGCTTTTGATTGTAGAGCACGGAGCAAAAACATCATTTGAAAATCACCCTAACTTTGTTGACCATCGCAACTATGGCAATGTACACTTCTCGTTCTTCCGTACACTAGAATACAAAAACGAAGAAATATAAAAAATAAGAAGACAAGAAAATACGAAAAATTCAACACTAGTATATGAAACATCAAGTACCTGTACAACTTAGATTCAATGATACCGATGCTCTCGGGCATGTGAACAACTCGACATATTTTAGCTTCTACGACCTCGGAAAAAGCGAATACTTTGCAGCCGTGCGAGGCAACGACAATTTCTTTTCTCAAAAAATTGATATCGTAGTAGCCCATGTAGAGGTTGACTTCATAGAACCTATATTTCTCACTGACCGCATTGCCGTAGAAACAGGCGTATCGCATATAGGCACAAAAAGTTTAATACTTGAACAACGAATCGTTGACCTCCGCACAGGTCAAATCAAATGCAAAGGCTCAACCACAATGGTTGGTTTCGACTTTGACAAAAACATCACCATTCCCATCTCACAAGAATGGCGCGATGCAATAGAAAAATACGAAGAAAGAAAATTTTAATAATAATTTGAAATTTGAAAGTTAAACTGTCAAATTTCACATCTCAACTTTAAATTATGATTTCAGAAAAACTCCTTAATCCTCAAAGCATCGTTGTAGTTGGTGCTTCTAACGATGTTCAAAAACCAGGTGGTAAACTTCTAAAAAACCTCCTCGACAGCCAATTCAAAGGTCAAATCTATGTAGTTAACCCTAAAGAAGCAGAAATCCAAGGTATCAAATGCCATGCTAAGGTAGAAGACCTACCTCAAGTAGATTGCGCACTTATGGGTATTGCATCAAAATATTGCTTACACACAGTTGATGTACTTGCTAACGAAAAAGGTTGCCGTGGCTTCGTTATTATCTCAGCTGGTTTCTCAGAAGAAAACCACGAAGGCGCAGAAATCGAACACAAAATCGTAGAAATCATTGACAACGTAGGCGGTTCGCTTATTGGTCCTAACTGTACTGGTTTCTTGAATGTTAACTATACAGGTGCATTCGATGCTCCAATTCCACAACTCAACCCACGTGGCGTTGACTTCGTTACTGGCTCAGGTGCTACTGCTGTGTTTATCAAAGAGATTGGTATCACTAATGGTCTCCAATTCAACTCAGTTTGGGCAGTAGGTAACTCGGCTCAAGTAGGTATCGAAGAGGTACTCGAATATTGGGATGAAACTTATGTAGAAGGCGAATCTTCTTTCGTGAAAATGATATATATGGAGAGCGTGCGCAATCCACAAAAATTACTCAAACATGCCTCTTCACTTATCCGCAAAGGCTGTAAAATCGCAGCTATCAAATCTGGTTCATCATCAGCTGGTAGTCGCGCAGCATCTTCACACACAGGTGCATTGGCTACATCAGACGTTGCTGTAGATGCATTGTTCCGCAAAGCAGGTATCGTGCGTTGTAGCAATCGTCTTGAACTCGTGAATGTATGTTCAGTATTTATGCACCCTGAAATGAAAGGCAAAAACGTGGCTATCATCACTCACGCTGGTGGTCCTGCGGTTATGCTTACTGACACATTGTCAAATAATGGTCTTGAAGTGCCTCATATCTCTGGCCCTAAAGCAGACGAATTGCTCACTAAATTGTTCCCTGGCTCATCGGTTGCTAACCCTATCGACTTCCTCGCTACTGGTACTGCAGAACAACTCGGTCATATCATCGACGCTTGCGAAAACGACTTCGACAATATCGATGCTATGGCAGTAATCTTCGGTAGCCCAGGTCTTTTCCCTAACTGGGAACCATATCGCGTGCTTGATGAAAAGATGAAAACTTGCAAAAAACCTATCTACCCTATCCTTCCATCTATCATCAACGTGAAAGACGAAATTGCTGACTTCATCAACAACCGTGGTCGCATCAATTTCAGCGAAGAATGTGTATTTGGTAATGCTCTTGCAAAAGTGTTCAATACTCCTGCTCCTGAACCAGAAAACCTCGAAATGCCAGAAATCGATGTGCAAGCTATCCGCCGCATTGTAGATAATGCAGAAAATGGTTACCTCGGTCTTGAAGAAATCAATGGACTCCTCGATGCTGCAGGCGTGGCACGCAAACGCAATGCTGAAGTTCGCACAAAAGAAGAGGCTATTGCTGCGGCTAACGAAATGGGCTTCCCTCTCGTAATGAAAGTTTGCGGTCCTGTTCACAAATCTGACGTAGGCGGTGTTGTTCTCAACATCAAAGACATCGAAACTGTTGAACGCGAATTCGAACGCCTCATCGTTATCCCTGAAACATACGCGGTTGAGGTATGCCCTATGTATAAAGGTACTGAAATCTTCATCGGTGCAAGCCGCGAAGCTAAATTCGGTCACCAAGTGCTCTGCGGTCTTGGTGGTATCTTCATCGAAGTGTTGAAAGACGTACAAGCATCTCTCGCACCAATCGGTCTTGCTGAAGCCCACTCTATGATTGAACGCCTCCGTGGCTACAAAATCATCAAAGGCGTACGCGGTCAAGAACCTGTAAATGAAGACCTCTTTGCAGAAGCAGTTACTCGTATCTCGGCTCTTGTAAAAGCTGCTCCAGAAATCGCAGAAATGGACCTTAACCCACTTCTTGGTTCAGCTAATGCAGTAGTTGCTGTTGACGCTCGTATCCGTATCGAAAAATAAAATTTGAAATATAAATAACCTAAAAGACTATGTCGGATTTAGTGTCGGACATAGTCTTTTTTATGTATGAATACACACTGTGAGTGTGTATTGGAGATGACTGTTTTCTTGCTTGCACATTGCTTGAAGGTTGCTTGAGGGTAATACACACTCTCATTGTGTATTGAAATAGCCATTTTTTTAGAAAAAAAAGCGAATTAGGCTATTTAAGTCCTTTTTTTTTTGTAACTTTGTAAATTATTATAAAACCGAAAATATTGTATTATGAAAATTTCTTTTGATTGGAAAAAATTACTACCATACGCAGTTGCTATTGCTCTATTTGTTGGTATATCAATGCTTTATTGCGCACCTGCATTAGATGGTAAAGTGCTAGTTCAGGGCGACGTAAACAGTTGGAAAGGAGCTGCACAAGAGGCACGAGAATTCTATAAAGCGGAAGGTTATAGTCCATGGTGGACAAACTCAATGTTCTCGGGTATGCCTACATATCAAATTACAGGCAAATTACAAACTAGTGCCATCTATGGTTCTATTGAAAAAGTGGCTAGAATAGGTTTATTTGGAAACTTTGAAATGATAGGTATTATATTTGCCTACTTCTTTGGCTTCTTCCTTATGCTACGGTGCTTCAAGGTAAATCCATGGCTTAGTATAATTGGGGGATTGGCTATAGGTTTCTCAACATATTTCTTCTTAATCATTCCTGCAGGACACGTAACAAAAGCTGAAGCTATGGGCTTTTTAGCTCCATTCATAGGTGGATTCTATGCTATCTTTAGAAAACAATATTGGCTCGGGGCTCCATTAATCATCTTATATGGCATTCTTGGCATTGTTCTACACCCACAAATGACATATTACATATTTATGCTCATCGGCGTAATGGCCTTTGCTGAACTCTATATACACATCACAGAAAAAAAGTTGAAAAATTTAGGCGTATCTCTTGGTGTATTAGTAATCAGCCTATTGCTTGTATTTGGAACAAAACTCAGCTGGTTTGAAATGAACCAATCATACCTCAAAGAAACTATGCGTGGTGGTCATAGTGAATTGACTCGTGCTGATGACGATAAAGAGAAACCTGCGGGATTAGATATTGACTATGCTACAGCTTGGAGTTATGGTGTAGGCGAAACTATGACACTCCTTATTCCTAATTGGGAAGGTGGAGCGAGTGGCTTCAATGTTGGTGCAGAATCACAATTGTGCGAAACAATGAAGAAAAATGGCATACCTAAACGCTCTGCTGAACAATTCTGCCAACAAGTGCCTACATATCACGGAGAAAAAGCCTTCACAAGCGGACCTGTATATGTCGGTGCAATTATCTGTTTCTTGTTTGTATTGGGCTTATTGATTGTGAGCGGACCATATAAATGGGCATTATTAGTGGCTACTCTATTCTCTGTTGCTCTTGCTTGGGGGCGCAATATGATGTGGTTCACCGAATTGTTTTTCAACTACTTCCCAATGTACAGCAAATTCCGCGCAGTAGAGAGTATCTTAGTGGTTGCCGAAATAACCATTCCTCTTTTGGCAATTCTTGCTCTACAACAAATAATTGACAAGAAAGTTGAATGGAAATCATTGCAAAGAAAAATGTTCATTGCAAGTGGTATCACTGCTGGATTATGCCTCTTCTTTGCTCTATTCGGTGGTATGGTTGACATTACAAGTAGCTATGACTCACAATGGACAGCACAAGTACCAGCTTGGCTTAAAGATGCTATTCTCGAACAACGCACAGCCATGATTAAGGCAGACGCATGGCGTTCTTTCATCTTCATCGCTCTTGGTTTTGCCCTTATATATTGGTATGCTTGGCAATCACAAAAAGAGGAAAAAACATCTCAAAAATATCTCCTCTATGGCTTATTAGCTGTACTAATATTGGCAGATATGGTGCCTGTGAACAAACGCTTCTTTGGCAATGAACACTTTGTACGCGCAAAAGAAGCTGACTCATATTTCGCTATTCAACCATACGAACAAGAGATTTTGAAAGATAAAGATCCAAACTTCCGTGTATTAAATCTCGCTGCTAATACATTCAACGATGCCCGCACAAGCTATCGTCTAAAATCAATCGGTGGCTACTCGGCAGCAAAACTTCGTCGCTATCAAGACCTCATAGATATGCACATTTCACAAGAAATGAATCCACTTATGCAAACTATCATGCAAACACAAGGTTTCATGCTTCCTGATTCAAATGAAGGTCGTGACTTCCCTGTGCTAAATATGCTAAATATGAAATATGCAGTGGTATCATTACAAAATGGTCAACAAGTACCCGTACAAAACCCATACGCAATGGGCAACTGTTGGTTTGTTGATGAAGTAATCTTGGTAGATACCCCAGATGAAGAGTGCAATATGATTGACGATATCAACCTACATTCGCAAGCTGTAGCCGACCAACGTTTTGCAGATGAGTTAGATATTACTAAGCCTAAAACAACCACAATGATGGCATTTGATGAAGAAAATATCGAATTGACATCTTATGCTCCTAACTGCTTGGAATACATAGCAAGAAATGAACTCAACAAAGTAGCAATATTCTCAGAAATATACTACCCACACGATTGGCATTTATATATTGTTGATGAAAATGGCAAAAACAGCGTAGAAATACCTCTTGCCCGCGTCAACTACACACTACGTGCCGCTGTAATTCCTGCCGGCGAACATAAATTACGTATGGAATTCAAACCTCATGCACTACAAACAGACAAATGGTCAATGGCTTTCTATGTTTTAGCTTTAATTATAAGTATAATAGGATTGACCTACCCTATATGGAATAAAACAATAAAAAATGAAGATGTGTCAAAACTCATTTCTAAAAAAGATAAACTTATAATTTGAAACTAAAATATCCCTAAAAACTAAAAAAATGTCGTATCATCGCTCAAAATAGAGCTTGATACGACATTTTTTAGTGCTATTGTTATAATCTGTAACTTTTGAGAGCTGTCATTTTAGTTTTGACATACCCTCATTTTTTTATATAATCGACAATCGACATAACTATTACTTTTTTAAAATATATCCACCACAACACACACCAATAAAAACAATAAATATTATGTTTCTTTGAAAACTTAAACATTGCCGAAATAGATTTATGTTTATCCCTACCTCTAAATACACCTTTTCTATGGCTTATTGATTGCGGATAAATAATATAATGATAAAAAGGTTTATCAATTTGAGCTATTCGATTAGCTACTAAAAAACATTGTCCTAAAAAACTACTATCCTCACTACTTCGTGAATCAGGAAAACATATATCATACTGCAACAACATATCACGACGAAAAATCATTGTCCAAAAATAACTTATATAATTAGCTAATAAGTATCTACGTTGTTTTATATCAATAGGTTTATCACCCACATATGGTGTTTTCAATATTTTTTTAGAACCATCACAATTCTCTTGAATAGCAACGGAAGTGCATATATCTGATTGATACTTCTTCGCTTCAGTATAGAGTGTAAGCATCATATCTGACTCAATCCAATCATCAGAATCAACAAAAGCAACATATTCTCCATTCGCCTTTTGTATCCCTATATTTCTAGCACAAGCAGGTCCTTGATTTAATGGTGTTCTAAATATATGCCAATAAGTTTCTAACTTATATTTAAGAATATAATCATTAATAATAGTAATACTATCATCTGTTCCCCAATCATCAACAAATATAACCTCAATATCAGTAAGAGTTTGTGCTCTCAAAGAATCTAAACAACGCTTAATATATTTAGACGCATTATAAACTGGTAATATGATTGATACTTTATACGACATACTAATAATTAATTACAACAATTTATCTAAAATAGTCTTAATTCGAACAACAAAAGTATGTTGAGTCGTAACAATATCATAAGCTGCTTTAGCCCGGTCCGTCATATCATGAGAAAGAGCATAATCTATTAAATCATACAATTCTTGTTCATTATGATAAATTCCAATCTCACCATTAGGGAATAACTCTTCTATATAAGGGTTAGCATCACATATTTGATAAGCACGAGCTCCACAAACCTCAAATAAGCGTTGATTAGCCCCATTAAAAGTCTGCTTATGATGAATATTAAGAGCTACCTTTGAACGAGAGAATAAATCATTAACTTGATCTGGTTGTATATTATGATTTGTAAAAACATTACGATAACGACGAAATATCCATGAAATTGGATTTTTAAAATATGGCTTATATTCGCCATAAAACAACAACTTTTTATTAGGATATCGTTTCACTAAAGCTTCTAATAATTCTACTCGCTTAGGACTTGTATAAATTGTACCAACGAATAATATATCAATATCTTTAACATCAGAACATTGTGGATAATAAACATCGGTATCACAAGCCAATGGTAAAAAATAAGCTTTCTGCCCTTGCTTATCGAAAAATGTTACATCTGTTTCCTCAAAACAACAAAATATATCAGCATGCTTAATATGTGGAATACACATAGCCCTATCAGGACGTTGAACGCTATCATACATCCAAACAATAACCTTCGCTCCTTGTTGACGAAAATAATCTAATGTACTATCTTTTAATATAGTTCCATTATAAGTAAAAACAATATCAGGACAATATTCATCAAATACGCGTTCGATATATTGCTTATACTTTTGACGACTTTTTTCACGCAAAGGCTCTTTATCTATTGCTAATTTATGTCGCCATCTCAAAAGGCCTTTAAAAGGATGGATTGGTTCATCATATGTCTCTATCCTAACATCAAAACCCAATGATTTGAAAGCATTACCTACACTATTCTGATATCCAAAAAAAGGTGCAGATATGATTAAAACTTTAGACATTATTAAGAGAGGTTAATATAGTTTGAATCTTTGTATTATCGCCATAAATGCAAGGAGAATCATATGGACGATCGGGAAAAGCTCCATAATTTAATTTTATATTAAAATTATTTTGCTTAATAAAATTTTCAACTGCTTCTGCTAATGATATTGGTTGACCTGAACAACAATTAATAATACCGTCTATCTCTTTCTGCAACAATATTGCTGCAATTTGAGAAACTAGTTCATCTACCGAAATAAAATCATATTTATTTTTTCCAGTAGTAAAAGGAAAATCAGTAGTGCCACGCTGTTCTGCTTCAACTAATTTTGTAAAAATTGAATGATTTTTCAAATCATCACCAAATATATAGAAACCACGCAACCATTGCAACACACAATCATGTTGTGAACAAAATAAAAGGAGACTTTGACGTAATGCATTTTTAGATATACCATACAAAGACAATGGATTACATGGAGTATTTTCGTCTATTCTACCCTCATAATAACCAACTTCGTGCATAGTACCCATTACGGCTAATTGCTTTAACCCATGATTTACAAGATTTGTCAGAAAAGTATAATGAGATGATAAATCTTGCATTTGACGAGGAGAATTATGCACAAAACCATCACGCCAAGCTAAATGTAAACAAGCATCAGGTTGACCTAAAGTTGCGAACATGTCATCATGCTCATGGCTATGAAAAATATCATATTTAATAATTTGCGCCCTAGAATCAATATTATCAGTAACAACATCACAAGCAATCACATGGTGACCCTTTTCTATCAAAGATGTAACCACATGACTACCAATATATCCGTTTGCACCTGTAACGAGTATTTTCATATTATAATCAATTAACTTTTTCCCAAGTTTCTGTATCAAAATTATATTTTTTTATTATCCTTGCTGGAACCCCCACAGCGACAGAATAATCTGGAATATCATGCGTAACGACAGAATTTGCTCCTATCACACAATTTTTACCTATGGATGCACCTATTACACACACATTTTCACCAAGCCAACTACCATCACCTATTGAAACAGATTTAAGTTGCTTAATTGACTGTTGCAAAATAGGAGTATTAATATCTTCGTATTGATGTAAATTATCAGTTATATAAACCTTATCAGCAGTCAAGACATGTTTGCCTATTACAATCGATTGCGTTGCATATATATGATTAAAATGACCTATTACAGCACCATCATCAAGTATTAATTTAGCATTATCTTTTTTCTCAATAGGAACACATGCAAGCCAAGTGTGTTCTTGCACAAATACCCTATCACCTACCTCAATATTAGAAATCCCATTAAGATGTAATGGTTTAAGAATCAAACTCCTTTTTCCATATCTATGAAAAAAGAACGGATAGTATAATAATGCCTTAAATTTTGCAATAATTTTTTGTAATAGCCTCATTTTTCAAAAATTCTACTTAATATTAAAACGCATACTATCTACATCCATGTGTATTTGTCTTCCACTTTCATCTGGAATTCTCATATAATCTCCATAAAGATTTATTAAAAAATCATCTATTTCTTTCGGAGCAAAAAAATTATATCCTTCAAATTCAATCTCTTGAACAGGCAATATATGTTTTAAATTACGTGTTTTAAGTTCGTAAGATCCATAAGAATGTATTAATAAACCATTATTAAGAATTTTAGCCCACAAACGAGCCATCCATAATAATATAGATGCAATAGGATATAAAATATATGAAATTGTTTTCTTAGTTAAACACTTCCATCTAGGCTCATTATGACAAGCTGCAATATTATGAATTTGCCTAAAAATAGGACCATAAACATGGTCTACAATATTTTTATACCAAATCGGAGGAGCTGGTTCTGCTACTATAATATCTAACCATAGACCTTGAGATTTTTGTTTAGCAAATAACGGATAATTACAATAAGAATGAGTATCTTTTATTCTACAAAATGGATCAAAAAAATACTTGTCACTTTTTATATCCTCCAAAAAATATCTGTCTGGTAATTCTTGGAGCAATGCATTTCTTAGTTTTGGATAATCTTTTGATTGAATACAAACATCTAAATCATCATCCCAAGGAATAAAACCCTTATGTCTTACTGCACCTAATAATGTACCTCCATCTAACCAATATGTAATATTATTTTTTCGACAAACTTTATCAAACTCAACAAGAATTTCTAACATACATAATTGAGCCTCTCGTAATTTTGTCCCTTCTCCATTATATTTTGAAAAATCTTCCATTTATTTTTCCTTTCTTAATTTATGCAATGTTTCGTTAATCAATGTACTCGAAGTTCCTTTTGTATAAGGGAAATAAACAACTTCTGCCCCCACGGCATTAAGGTCAGTTTCTATTTTATTCCATTTGTCTGTTCCTTTCCAATCATCCCCTACAAACATCACATTAAAATGATATTTCTCCCAAGCCTCCATCTTATTCATATTCTCTTGAGTAACAACCTCATCGACATATTTTATAGAGCCTACAATCTCTTTTCGTTCTTCAAATGGAATAACTGCTTGCTTATGTTTATAGCTAACCAACTCGTCGGTCGAAACTCCTACTATCAAATAATCACATTGCGCTTTCGCCTTACGTAAAAGATTAAGGTGTCCTATATGGAACAAATCATAAACCCCCGTAGTATAACCTATTTTCAATGGCTCGTACATATTCAAAAAATATTCAAGACAATACATTTGCCATTTTTGATTACCCGTAAATTGAGCCATATCAATATCACGACGAAATTCAGGACGTTTAGGTCCACTCCAATTCTTGAAATATTCATCTACTGGACGAGGCATCGGCACTTTATCTGGTACTGGTATTTCTGGATATTTCTTTTGCATCAACTCTCGTATGAGATATTTCGACTCACCATTACGCACTCTATTCAAATCTAATGGTTCTGACATTCTCAACAATGCGTATGGATCTGTATATGGCATATCTGCTGCCTTAAATGCATTATAATATGAACTTGAAGATTCTCTACTAAATACATCATCCATAAAATGCAAAAAATCAATCCTATCTCCTTGACGATATCGTTCATAAAGATATGACATATCAACCGATTCTTTTAATACGCAAGATGGATTAAGGAATGTATATCGTTTTTGAAAATCTTCTACTGACCAATCTTTTGACAACAACTGATCCATGCCTCCAAAAATAAGGTCACTACTCTCACCAACTATCAATCGAGTAACACCATCTTGTTTGGCTTGTAAAGCTGCTTGATACAACTGAGGCTCAATCGAATGGACTGGAGCATTCTTTTCTCGTACAACTGGCTCCAAACATTTTTCTACTGTCTCCCAATTAATATCAACATAATGCAATTTCAAATTATAATATTTTGCATAATATTCTGCACGAGCCAACTCTTCTTTCTGATATTCACCACCTAAAAAACGAAAAGTATATGCATCACAACCTCTCATATACGAAGCCAAAATTGCCGAATCCATACCACCCGACAAACAAATTCCTAACTTCTCCCCTTTTAATGAATCAAATACTTTTTGTATTGCAACATCAATATCATCTGCCGTACGAACATAAGTAAACAATTCGCTATTAGGCAATGGTATATTTTCATGACATAACCCTTCATAAAAATCCATTCCTTCTTGTTCGATATAGCGAAATGCTAAATATGAACTCATGCAAAAATTCTTTTTATTCATCTTTATATATCCTCTTTAAATGTGATTTTTACTAAATATCAATATTTTCTCTACCATACCAAAGAACTTAACCATATAGCAAAAAATCTATTATAAACAATATATCCTTCGAATGTATGATAAACGATTTCGTTTTTAATTAAATATTCCAATGCTTTATTTACACTACTACTACCCTTCAATCTATATTTCTTAATAAATTCACTTGCATTAATTGCTTTAACTATCCCCTCCTTCGCTATTGCCTTTAATAAAGAAACTTGATTATCTGTTAATTGGTTATATATTACCTGAAAAGCCTCTTTTTCACGTTGCACTATACGACAAATTATATTTCTCAAATCCTCTTTAGTTACTTCAGACTGTGAATCTGAATATAATACATTTAGTACATATTGTAAATACCATGTATGCCCGTCAAATTGCTGATACAAAGAATGAAATATATCTTTCGATAATTCTATATTTTTCTTTTTCATCCAATAAGATGCAAAATCATAATATGCACTTTCATCTATTGAATATAAATTCATCTTTTCTGTACTTTGAAAAAAAGGTCGCTTCGCCGATGAAAATATATCTAACATTAAATGCTGTTTACTTCCCGAAAAAATAAAATGCACATTAGGACAAAATTGCACATAACTACGCAAAAGAGCCTCTACGTTTTTTTCTGGATATTCCAATATTTGTTGAAACTCATCAATTGCAATATAACACTCTTTTTTAGATTGAACTAAATATGCAAATATTTGCTCTAATGTAGTTTCTGCTTGTTCAGGTTGAAAATCTAATTCTACTTGAGGATTACCTGTAAATATATCAGTCGTAAAAGTTAAACGTAATCCTTGAAAAAATCGTTGAACAAATCCTTCTGCTCGTTGCAATGGTGTATCCAATTTTCCAACAACTGCCGAGGCTAATGTTTTAACAAAACTTTCTAATGATTTTGTAGAAAATATATCAATATAAAAACACGCCACATCCTGCTCAGCTTGCAATTGATGAAAGACATTAAAGATTAACCCCGTCTTTCCCATACGACGTGGGCTCATTAAAGTTACATTTCTCCCATTTTTTAACGCAGAAATCAAATCCTTTGTTTCTTGCACTCTATCACAGAAATAAATAGGGTCTACATAACCATGTAGCAGAAAAGGATTATTTAGTTCACTCATAATTAACAATTTACATACATAGCATAAAAAGTGCTACACAAAAAGTGTAATAATTATATATCCTCTTTAAATGTAATTTTTTTATTTTGTTCCTCTCCAGCAACGATGTGGATTGGCTGATTTGTCATATAGTTAAACACCACCCCACAATCATCAGTCACTTGCATATTTCCACTATTAAGGGCTATTTCATACGCCCTTGCTATCAGTCCAAGTCGAAATGCTTGTGGAGTTTGTGCACGCATTATGGTCGAACGATTTGGTATTCGAGCCACGCATCCTTCTTGCATTTCATATACGGTGTCAGTCGATGGCACAGCCACCACTACTGCCTCATGATCAACCAAGGCTCTACACACATCCAATATTATCTTTTCTGACACAAACGGACGCGCTGCATCGTGCAATAATATATTAGATTCAGCCATCTCTACACCTGACAACTGCCCTTGATACAATCTAATAGCATTCACGCTCGACTCCCAACGCTCCTTACCTCCAGAAATAACGTGCTTCACCTTCAGCCAACTGTTTTTGGCTATCATCTCCTCTACAGTAGCAATATAATCTGGATGCATAACCACACACACCTCGTCTATACAATCGGCATACTCAAAGGCATCCACCGAATGCTCCAACACAGTGCGACCATCTGCCAATGGCAACAACTGCTTTGGAACTGCCCCTCCTACGCGAGCCCCTACGCCTCCTGCTAATACTACTGCTATATTCATCAAATTAATAATTTATGCTTTAGAATGTTGGTTCAAAAATACCTTTGTCAATCGACTCCACGAATATTTCTCTTTTTCGAGTATAAGATATTGTGTATAATCCTCTTGTCGTTTGTTTTCGTAATAGTCAACTATGGCTTCGGCTATGGCTTCGGCATTAGGTTCTACGGCATAACCCATAGCATGGTCATGCACTATCTCGCCCAAACCGCCCACATTAGTCACCAACATTGGTTTTTCAAAATGGAATGCCACTTGCGTCACTCCACTTTGCGTAGCTGTCTTATATGGTTGCACTATCAAATTAGCTGCACCGAAATATTTACGCAAATCGGCATCTGGGATAAACTCATTGCGAATTACCACTTTGTCCGTCAAACCATTATCTTCAATTTGCTTGCGATATGCCTCCTCTTGTTCATAAAACTCACCTGCCACAAGCAATCGCAAATTAGGCATCTGCGCATGCATCTTGCCGAATGCATCTAACAATAGGTCAAGCCCTTTGTATGCTCTTACTAAGCCAAAAAACAACATATAGTCCTTAGATACATCCAATCCCAACGCCTCGCATGCCTCTGCTTTCGACATTCTATCTCCATAATGGTCATAAATTGGGTGTGGACAAAATGTTTTTGGTTTAGAATGTTTATCCAATTCATCTATATCTCGCACCACGCTATCCGACAAAGCCACAAAGGCATCGGTCGAAGCCACATAATATGGTGCAAACATCTTATCCAACATACTTGGTTCGTGTGGTATCATATTATGAACCAATGCCACGCAACGAGTTTTACCGTTGCCTTTCACTATGCGTTCGATGATACCATAACAAGGAGCAAAAAATGCCATCCAATAGCAAGTGATAAGCATATCGGGTTGCATTTTACGAATTTTTCGACCTACACTCACCCAATTAAACGGATTACACGAATTGACCCAACGTTTAATACTCAAATCGGCTGGAGCCATTTCATTTGAATATTGCGTTTTGCCGGGGAATAGGAATGACGGATATTGCAACGTAAACGTTACAACCTCTACATCATGCCCTTCTGCCTGAAACTGACGCGCAAGACGCTCATTAAACGTAGCCAAACCTCCTCGATAAGGATATGCAGTACCAAGAATTACTATTTTCATATTATTTTTTTAAACCTGAGGACATGAATCTATTTTTTTACGCAAATTTCAGCTAATTATCCATTAATTATAATTTACGAATAATTTGTGATAATTTATGTCTATAAAATATTATTTTCGTGTCTTCCTGTCTTCTTGTCTTTTATCTTAGATTCTTGCTTTAATCGCTTTTGATGCTTCTTCGTAGCCTGGTTTGTCGAGCAATGCAAACATATTCTTTTTATATGCCTCTACACCCGGTTGGTCAAATGGATTGACTCCAAGTATATAACCGCTTATACCACATGCTTTTTCGAAGAAATAGAGCAATTCTCCAAGATAATACTCATTCAAACGTGGCAATGTGATTTTCAAGTTAGGCACTCCACCATCCACGTGCGCAAGCATAGTGCCGAGTTCTGCCATTTTGTTCACTTCATCCACACGACGACCTGCCAAGAAGTTGAGTCCGTCAAGGTTAGCCTCATTCGCTGGCACTCTCACCTCATGCTCCATTGTTTCTACCGAAATCACTGTTTCAAACAATGTGCGTTCGCCGTCTTGAATATATTGTCCCATCGAGTGCAAGTCTGTTGTAAAGTCAACTGATGCAGGAAATATACCTTTACCCTCTTTACCTTCGCTCTCGCCATAGAGTTGTTTCCACCACTCTGATACATAGTGCAATTTAGGATGGAAGTTAACCAATATCTCAACTTTTTTGCCCGAACGATACAATTCATTACGCACTGCTGCATATTGTGCTGCAAGGTTATTTTCAAACTCTACTTCCAATCCGCAAGCTTCTTGCATACGACGTGCGCCATTCACAAACTCTCTGATACTGAAACCTGCCACTGCTATTGGCAACAAACCCACTGGTGTCAACACCGAAAAACGACCTCCCACATTATCTTCAATCACAAATGTTTTATATCCCTCTTGTGTTGCCAATGTGCGCAACGCACCACGACTAC
Organism: Paludibacteraceae bacterium; assembly: GCA_017559505.1. Classification (GTDB taxonomy): domain Bacteria; phylum Bacteroidota; class Bacteroidia; order Bacteroidales; family Paludibacteraceae; genus Aphodosoma. The sequence continues at coordinate 27,267 of JAFYSF010000017.1, forward strand.
GGTCTGTGATACAAACTATCAAATCCTTAGCTACATCTTTGCCCACTTGCTCTTCGAGTTGTGTTTTCAACATACGGAACGCAAGTGCTGGCTCTGTCGTTGTTCCTGATTTCGAGATTGACACGATACCAAAACGACGGCCTTTCAACATCTCTTGAAGTTCATAGAGGTAATCCTCGCCAATATTCTGACCTGCATACACTACTACTGGATTTTTGCGGTCGCGTTGCAACCAATCGAAGCTATTGTTCAACGCATCAATCACTGCTTTCGCTCCAAGATACGAACCACCAATACCCACAACCACAACAACTTCACACTCTCTGCGCAAAGCCTCTGCAACGTTTTCAATATCTGTCAACAACTCATCTGTCAAGTCAGCAGGCAAAGTCAACCAACCAAGAAAATCATTACCCTTACCTGTTCCATTATGCAACGCCTCTTGTGCATCTGCCACAGCTTGTTTATAAGTTTTTACAGCCTCTTCATTAATAAAACCATAGGCTTTTTTAGCATCAAATTTAATCATATTTTTTTATTTTAAATGTGAAAACTAAAATTTAAAAATTATCATATTTTCAACTTTCAAATTTCAACTTTCAACTCGTTTTACATCAATTGTTTAATCAATTCTTTCATCACTGCCGATGGCGAACGACGTTGATACAATATCGTATAAACGGCATCCAAAATAGGCATATTCACCTGATATTTTTCGTTAATCTCGTGGATACACTTCGTGCCATAATACCCCTCAGCAATCATCTCCATCTCCATCTGAGCAGTTTTCACCGAATAGCCCTTACCAATCATAGAGCCAAACGTACGGTTACGCGAGAATTTCGAATATGCCGTAACCAACAAGTCGCCCAAATACACACTCTCTTGCACATTACGATGAAACGGATGCACAGCATTACAAAATCTATTCATCTCTTGAATTGAGTTCGACACAAGCACAGCTTGGAAGTTGTCGCCATATTTCAAACCATGACAAATACCTGCCGCAATAGCATAAACATTCTTAAGCACAGCGCCATACTCCACGCCATATATATCCTCGCTCAACGATGTGCGCAAATAATCTCCACCCACAATCGACGAAATCAAACGACCCACCTCTCTATCAAGACAAGCAATAGTCAAATACGACGTACGCTCCAACGCAATCTCCTCTGCATGACACGGACCGCTCAACGCCACAACATGCTCCTCTGGCACACCATAGAACTTGTTGAAATAATCCGAAATCACAAGATTTTCATCTGGCACAATACCCTTAATCGCCGTTACAATAATTTTACTATCAATTCTGCGACGCAATTTCTTCAAATGCGACTTCAAAAATGGCGAAGGTGTGGCAAAAAACAAAATATCTGCCTCCGCTACTGCAACATTTATTTTACTTGTAAATTTTATTCTATCTAAATCAAAAGAAACTGCCGAAAGATACGAAGGATTATGCCCTACTCGCTTAAACTCAGCTATTTGGTCTTCACGACGCATATACCAAATAATCTCTGGCACATTCTCCATCACTATCTTTGCTATTGCGGTGGCAAACGAACCACCTCCCATTATGGCTACTTTTGGGTAATTATTTTCCATAATCAAAATAGTTTTTTATCAATCTACAAAGATACTATTTTTTTTCAATATACACAAATAAATAGACACCTTAAACAAACAAAAACTTACAACATACTATAAATATACTATAAACATACCATAAATATAGGATAAATATACCATAAACATACTATAAATATACCATAAAGCAACCTGCAAATATACTACACCCTATCTCCCAACTCCCCACACCCTCACTCCAAACACAAAAAAAGAGAAGAGCAACACGCCCTTCTCCTTTATCTCTATTTCTTTCACTCTACCTAAAACACCCCAAGTTGTTGCAAAAATACAACCAACAACAACAATGGAGCTATAAATCGCAAGAAAAAATAATAAATCTTAAACAATCCCTCACTGCACTTAGTTTCTACCACCAATATATAGTGCAAATCCTCTTTTTTATAAAACCACCCCAAAAACAACATAATCAACAACCCTCCAAGCGGAAGAATTATATAAGATGTCAAAATATCACAAATATCAAACATCGACTTTCCAAACAAAGTCAACTCGTTGCCCTCTTCAATCGGAATCAACGAATAAGAACACATACTGCACACTACCAACATAACCACCGACATCAAAACTAACGACAATTTTCTGTTCATCTTAAACTCCTCTGCCACAGTTGCAATCTGCACCTCAAGAATAGAAATAGTAGATGTCAATGCCGCCACTGCCACCAACAAGAAGAAAAATAACGAAAAGAAATATCCCCCTGTCATCTGCGCAAATACGGTTGGCAATGTAATAAACACCAACTGAGGTCCTGCCGCAGGGTCAATACCATAAGAAAACACTGCTGGGAACACAACCAATCCGGCTAAAATAGCCACTAAAGTATCTAACGATGCAATCTGTATCGATGTTTTAGCCAAATTCGTACCTTTCTCAATATACGACCCATAAATCATCATTGCCCCCATGCCAAGACTCAACGAGAAAAATGCTTGCCCCAAGGCAGCTATAATCACATCTGCCGTAATTTTAGAGAAATCAAAATCGAAATAAAATTTATATCCAGCACTCGAATTAGGCAAGAATATAGAATACACACAGAGATAAACCACAATAGCAAACAGCATAGGCATCAACACTTTACTCCATTTCTCAATGCCCTTCTCCACTCCTGCATACAACACCCCAGCAGTCAACACAATAAACGCAACTATCCACAAATAAGGTCGCCATGTATCAAAACGGAATGTATCAAAATTCTGAGTTATCACCTCGCCCGATTGTCCCACAAACTCTCCCATAACCGACTGATAAACGAACTCCAAACTCCAGCCTGCCACTACAAAATAGAATCCAAGAATAATGAACGAGCCTAAAAATCCTAATATACCGATGATACCCCAACGATTATTTCCCGTAATATTACGTAGCGCCCCAATCCCGTTACTACGACCAATATAGCCAAGCGACAACTCCGACAGCAAAGCAGGAACTCCCAAAAACAACACACACAACAAATAAACAATGATGAAAGCACCTCCACCATTTTCACCTGCAAGATAAGGAAATTTCCATATATTCCCCAACCCAACAGCCGAACCCACAGCCGCCGCAAGCATACCAAATTTAGAACCAAATGTAGATCTTTTCATAAAACTATTATTATAATCTATTATCTGCAATCTGTAATCTATTTCTTATTATATGCATCTACAATGCGTTGAACAAGTTTATGTCGCACAATATCTTTCTGATTGAAATGTACAAAACCAATACCTTTAACATCCTTCAAAACTTCCATAGCATCTTTAAGTCCCGATTTTTGTTGCGGTGGAAGGTCTATTTGGGTCATATCTCCAGTAATAATCATTTTCGAGCCTAACCCCATACGCGTAAGAAACATCTTAATCTGCTGAACAGATGTATTTTGCGCCTCATCAAGTATAACAATAGCGTCGCTCAACGTGCGACCACGCATAAATGCAAGTGGTGCAATTTGTATAGTCTTATTTGTCATATACTCAGCCAATTTTGCCGGTGGAATCATATCTTCCAACGCATCATAGAGAGGCTGAAGATAAGGGTCAATCTTGTCTTTCATATCGCCTGGCAAGAAACCCAACTTCTCCCCTGCTTCCACTGCAGGACGACTAAGTATAATCTTCTTTACTTCCTTATTTTTCAATGCTCTAACAGCAAGTGCTATAGCTGTATATGTCTTACCCGAACCTGCTGGTCCTATAGCAAACAACAAGTCGTTTTTCTTATACTCCTCAACCAACAAACGCTGATTTGCTGTGCGCGCACGCACCTCCTTGCCTCCTACTCCATGGAGTATCAAATTATCTGTTTTTACTTCAGGTATTTCATTACCTTTTATCATCTCCAACACAGTCTCTTCTGTCAACACATTTGTTTTAACTGCCTGCATCATCAATTTATCCACAATACAAGCAAGATTTTCAACCTCTTTCTCATCTTCGCTCGAAAGTTTAATCATACGTCCACGCGCCACAATCTTCACTTTCGGACATAAATCTTTAATCAAACGAATATTAACATTATTAACACCATAAAACACAATGGTGTCAAGTTCTTCAAGTAGTTCTTTTACGATTTCAGTCATAATTATATTATTAGACAAAAAACACGAGAAGCAAGACTTATCTGTCTCGTATCTCGTGTTTTATATCTTGTTTATTTATTCAATTACCACGCAAACAATGGATATTTAACCATCATTTCGTTCACTTCTTTACGAACTGCTGCGATAACAGCTTCGTCTTCAGGAGCATTGAGTACACGGTCAATAAGGTCAACAATAACAGGCATAACATCTTCTTTCACACCACGAGTTGTGATAGCAGGTGTACCAAAACGAAGACCTGAAGTTTGGAATGGGCTACGTGAATCAAATGGCACCATATTTTTGTTAGTAGTGATATCAGCTGCAACAAGAGCTTTTTCAGCCACTTTACCTGTCAATTCAGGGAATTTAGTGCGAAGGTCAACAAGCATAGAGTGGTTATCTGTACCACCTGATACGATTTTATAACCTTTAGCCATAAATGCTTCAGCAAGAGCTGCAGCATTTTTCTTCACTTGCATTTGATATTCTTTAAATTCTGGTTGAAGAGCTTCACCGAATGCAACAGCTTTAGCAGCAATCACATGTTCAAGTGGACCACCTTGTACACCTGGGAACACAGCTGAATCAAGCAATGCTGACATCATTTTCACTTCACCTTTAGGAGTAGTTTTGCCCCATGGATTAGGGAAGTCTTTACCCATCAAGATGATACCACCACGTGGACCGCGGAGAGTTTTGTGAGTAGTAGAAGTTACGATATGAGCATGTTTAACTGGGTTTTCAAGCAAACCAGCAGCGATAAGACCTGCAGGGTGAGCCATATCCACCATGAAGATAGCGCCAATTTCATCAGCTACTTTACGGATACGAGCATAATCCCATTCACGAGAATAAGCAGAAGCACCAGCAACGATAAGTTTTGGTTTATTTTCGCGAGCAACGCGTTCAAGTTGATCATAGTCAACGCGACCATCTTCTTCTTTTACGCTATATTCGAGAGCTTTGTAGTTGATACCTGACATATTCACAGGAGAACCGTGAGAAAGGTGACCACCATGAGAAAGGTTAAGACCAAGGAAAGTATCACCAACATTAAGAACTGCCATAAATACAGCCATATTAGCTTGAGCACCTGAGTGAGGTTGTACGTTTGCCCATTCAGCACCGAAAAGTTCTTTCAAACGGTTGATAGCGATGTTTTCTGATTGGTCAACCACTTCGCAACCACCATAGTAACGTTTGCCAGGATAACCTTCAGCATATTTGTTTGTCATTACAGAACCCATAGCTTGCATTACTTGCTCGCTAACAAAGTTTTCAGAAGCAATCAACTCAATACCTTTAAGTTGACGTTGTTTTTCTTGTTCGATTAAATCGAAAATTTGATTGTCTTTTTTCATTTTAAATTAATATTTAAGGTAATATAATAAATCGATTATCAAGGTTGTAAACAAACCAAGTGCAAAGATACAAAAAAAAGTCAAAATAGCATATATAAATTGATATTTTTTTACTATTACAAAATCTCGAATATTAAGAATTGTAAGTTGAGATTTTTTTTGTAACTTTGCAAGTTGTCTAAAAATATTGCTATTTGCAACTAACTACCTGTTAATAAAAACAATGAATAATCAACTACTCAACAGACTTGAGGGTCTAAATGCCCGTTTCGAAGAAGTTTCTACTCTGATTACCGACCCTGCGGTAATTGCCGACATGAAACGTTTTGTAAAACTCAACAAAGAATACAGCGATTTAGAAAAAATTCTTGCTAAACGCGACGAGTATCGCCGTGTTTTAAATAATATTGAAGAGGCTAAAACAATACTAAATACAGAAAACGACCCTGACCTTCGCGAAATGGCGAAAATAGAGTTAGAAGATCTTGAGCCTCGTGTTGAACCATTGGAAGAAGAAATAAAAATATTACTCATTCCTGCTGATCCCGAAGATTCGAAAAACTGCACTGTCGAAATTCGTGGTGGTACAGGTGGCGATGAGGCTGCTATCTTTGCAGGCGACCTCTACCGTATGTACACAAAATACTGCGAACAAAAAGGTTGGCGCATTGAGGTCACTTCGCTTACCGAAGGCACTGCGGGTGGCTATAAAGAGATTATTTTCAACGTATCGGGTGATGGTGGCACTTACGGAATCCTTAAATACGAATCTGGTGTTCACCGCGTTCAACGTGTACCTCAAACCGAAACTCAAGGTCGTGTACACACTTCAGCTGCAACAGTAGCTGTTCTTCCTGAAGCAGAAGAAGTTGACGTAGAAATCAATCCAGCTGACTTGGAATATCAAACTGCACGTTCATCTGGCGCTGGCGGACAGAATGTCAACAAGGTAGAAACTAAAGTGCAACTTACCCACAAACCTACAGGCATCATGATTCAATGTCAAGTGGCTCGCTCGCAGTTGGCTAACCGCGAAATGGCATTACAAATGTTGCGTAACAAACTTTACGACATGGCTCTTCAAGAACACCTACAAGCTATCTCTTCTCGTCGTAAAACAATGGTAAGCACAGGCGACCGCTCTGCTAAAATCCGCACATACAACTACCCTCAAGGTCGCATCACCGACCACCGCATCAACTACACAATCTACAATCTCGGAGCATTTATGGATGGCGACATACAAAACTGCATAGACCAACTAATAGTCGCAGAAAACGCCGAACGTATGAAAGAATCTGAAATGTAAAATACAAAAAAATCTCCCAATCGGGAGATTTTTTTATTTCAATATAAATTGTAATGGAACATCTACACGTTCCGACCATGATTTTTCACTATGAGAATGACCTTGGAATACTCCTGTTTTCAATCGGACACCCTCTTGATAGCCAAGGAAATCGAAAAGGCGATTCATCATTTCATAAGCTGGAAGATATTGCGAATCGTATGGGCAATCTCCATTATCAAAATAGAGACGATGGTCTGTGCCACGAGGCAAACGATCCATGAGATAATATTTCATTGCTATTGGAAAATCCTGATTATCACCTATTGCTCCAGTCCAATGCGTTGAAAGACACGCTGCATTACCAAATACTTCTGGGTATTCTGCCAAGCCATAAATAGAGATAAGTCCACCCATACTCGAACCCATTATAGATGTAAATTGACGGTCTGTAAGTGTTGAAAAGCGACTATCAATAAGAGGTTTAAGGGTTTCAACTATGAATTTCAAATATTCATCTGCTCGATATTGACCACGACACATACGGTCGATAAAATCACGCACTTCACCCGAAGGGGTCATTTCCACCACTCGTTCAGGCATAAGGTCTCCAATGCGCGTTGTATCAACACTATGAATGCCAACTACAATAGCTGCAGGCACTTTTTTCTCTTTTATAAGTTTCCCCATCACCGAATCTATTTCCCATGCTTGATGATTCCATGTCGAATTAGCATCAAAAAGATTTTGACCATCGTGCATATAAATCACTGGATATTGTTTTAATGCAGTATAACCATCAGGGGTCCACACATCTATTTTTATAGTTTCATTCATCTCTGGAGAGAAGATATTTGCACGCCAAAGATTACCCGATGTTACCTCTAATGGCGATTGCTCAAATGGAGCTTCAGGCGTAGTTGTATTAGTACAACTTGCTAATAGTGCAATGATTGCACCAAGGAATAGTAACTTTTTCATATTGTCTATTTTTCTTTATTTCTTTTTATTCTTACGAACTGACCAACCAAATTTACCTATTTCTTCGCCAAGTTTGTAATAATGACCATGAGAATAAGCAATAAGTTTGGCATCTGAGAGGCGGAACTCATCAGTTGTAGGGTCGATATAACGCTCGTCGGCTTGCACGTTCACCACATTGGCAATAAACATATGGTGCGAGCCCAACTCTTTGATTTCTATCACTTCACACTCGATGCTTAGAGGCGATTCGAGAATAATAGGTGCTTTGACCTTTTGTGCCATTTGTGGCGTAAGGCGCATCTCTTGGAATTTGTTGTAGTCCTTACCACTGCGAACGCCACACCAGTCAGTTGCACGAGCCATATCTTCGTTGGTTAGGTTAATAACAAAACTCTTTGTGCGTTTGATAATGTCGTACGAATGACGTTCAGGGCGAACCGAGATATAGCACATCGCAGGATTAGTACAAATAGTACCCACCCACGCCACTGTGAGCATATTATACTCCTCTTCCGTCTCGCCACACGAGATTAACACCGCTGGCAACGGATATATAAGCGTGCCAGGTTTCCATTGTTGTTTGTTATATTTCATTGTCGTATTATTTTAATAAAAGTACATATTTTTTCAATCAACCAAATACACACTTTCAGTGTCTATTCAACGTCCTAATTTCACCTTACCCTCAAGCAACCTTCAAGCAACCTTCACCGAAGAAGACTGACACCCTCTCTCTGCGTACAGCACCTTTCACTTCCTACGTTTCTTTTTATCGAAAAATGCTTTACGTTCTTGTTCGTAATGGCGAGGAGAGTTAAATGTTGAGTGTTGAGTGTTCAGAGCTTTATCCTCTTTCACACCCACAAACAAACGCTCAGCAATATCAGGTCGACGGATTTTTTGCAAAAACTGCTTAATTGCACGTCGCTCTTCAGGTTTGTACCAAAAGAAGAACTGACGTTGAGCGAGTTTGTCATCCTTAGTGCGTGCCACGAACACAGGTTTCAACGTATACGGATCAAGCCCCGTATGATACATCTCTGTTGCAAGAGTCATAGGCGTTGGCGTAAAGTCTTGCACCTGTTCGAGTTGGAAGTTAAGTCGCTTAGTTTCAATAGCCAACTCTGCCATATCAATAGGTTCACAACCAGGATGGCTCGATATAAAATAAGGAATAATTTGCTGATTGAGATACTCCGACTCATTGATGCGGTCGAAAGTTTGCTTAAACTGCTTGAATAGCGCAAAACTTGGCTTACGCATCACCGAAAGCACTCTATCTGACGTATGCTCTGGGGCTACTTTGAGGCGACCACTAACATGATTTTTTATCAGTTCGCGAGCATATTCGGCATTAGTGCGATTAACCTCCTCCGAATCAGTGCGATGCATCACCACATCATAGCGCACACCACTACCAATAAAGCTCTTTTTTATACTTGGCAACGCATCAACCGCTGCATACATCTCAAGCAATGGAGCATGGTCGGTATTCATATTTTTGCACACCGATGGGTAGGCACACGATGGGCGTTTACACTTAGCACAAAGCTCTTGATTCTTACCTCGCATCATATACATATTGGCACTCGGTCCGCCTAAATCACTAAGATAGCCTTTGAAATCAGGGTCTGCAGCAAGAGTTTTAACCTCTTTAAGTATAGACTCCAACGAACGCGACACCACAAATTTACCTTGATGCATTGAAATCGTACAGAAAGCGCAACCACCCCAACATCCTCGGTGAGTATTCACCGACCAACGAATCATATCAAACGCCGGAATAGTTTTACCCTTATATTTTGGATGAGGTTGACGAGTGAAAGGAAGTTCATAAACAGCATCCAACTCCTCTGTCGTCATAGGCGAATAAGGAGGTTGCACTACCACATATTTATTGCCAACCGCTTGCACCAACACAGTCTGATTGAGTTTATTACTCTCCTCCTCTATCGTTTTGAATGTTGTGGCAGAAATTTTCTTATTCTTAGCGCACTCCTCGTGCGAAGCAAGTTCAATCACCGACTCTGCAACTCCTTTATCCAACAAATAATTGTGAATTGTGCATTGTGCATTGTACATTGATACTAAATATCCAACTTGGCGCATATCGTGGCAATCCTCAATAGACTGACCTGCAGAAAGGCGACGCACAAGTTCGCGCATAGGCTTTTCGCCCATACCATATATAAGTAGGTCAGCCTGAGTATCAGCAAGAATAGATTTGTGATACGAATCATCCCAATAATCGAAGTGCGAAAAGCGACGCAACGAAGCCTCGATGCCACCAATCACAAGAGGTACATCGGGATATAATTGTTTGATTATCTTAGCATAAGTAATCGTAGCACGGTCTGGTCGCATACCCGACTTACCATCAGGTGTATAGGCATCATTCGAACGCAAACGCTTATTGGCAGTGTAGTGGTTTACCATCGAATCCATACACCCAGCCGAAATAGCAAAGAACCTACGAGGACGGCCCATCTTCATGAAATCACGATGGTCGCCACGCCAATCAGGTTGAGGCACAATAGCTACGCGCCACCCTTCCGACTCAATTACACGCCCAATAACAGCCGCCCCAAACGACGGATGATCCACGTATGCATCACCCGAAAAAAGCACCACATCCACCTCATCCCACCCGCGTATTTCGAGTTCCTTCTTCGTAGTAGGCAAAAAATCTGTGAGTTGATATTTCATAAATTATATTGATTAAACTCCAAATTGATTATATTTTAGTTAATAAAAATGCCATATAAAGTGGTAATGTTAATATTTTATCTACCCTACCAACATTATAATCTCCCAACTTTATCGCTGCATTTACATGATATTTTTCAGAATGCTGCAAAATGGTTTTTGCCGACTTAACATTACCACTCCTAGCCTTACACTCCAACAAAACACACTCACCATTATAACGCATAACAAAATCTATTTCCAAGCCACTATCTTTCTGATAATAATAAAGTTTTCGACCCATTTTACCCAAAATATCCGCTACCAAATTTTCATAAATAGCTCCTTTGTAAGTCCATAAATTACCAGACAAAACATCACTTTGAGTACCATCATCCAGCATGCTCACAAACAAGCCAGTATCTACTGTATATACTTTAAAGCAATCTTGAATTGCATTACCACCAAGAGGCAATTCGGGCATTTGCAAATTATAACACCTTTGAATTATACCAGCATCTTCAATCCATTGTAACGAGCCAACATACTCTTTACTTCGAGCTCCTTTTCTGACAACAGAATAGGTAAATTTCTTGTTATCACGACTTAATTGTCGAGGAATAGAATCAAAACACTCTCTAATGCGCAATTTATCTTCAGCTCGTGCATATTTCACCATATCGTCACGATATTCATTCAAAATATTCTTCTGCACACGTACCACTTGGTTAATATCATGCGTTGCAAAAAATGTTTTTACAGCTTCTGGCATTCCTCCAATTATCACATACTCCAACATCAATTGTCTTAATCTCTGATGTATTGGTTCTACAATTGGAGTCTCCTCGTTCAAAGATTTACGCAAATAATCTATAACATCGTCTGAAATATCATTTGCCCACAACCATTCCTCAAAATCCATCGGATACATATCTATAATTGTTTCCGCCCCAACAGGAATCGTAGCCTCTTCATCAACTTTCATTTGCTCAGCACTTCTATAGCCACTCACGCCCAACAACGAACCAGTACAAATAACATCATAACGGCCATCATTCATAAAAAATTTTAACGACGATCGTGCCCTTGGACAATGCTGTATTTCATCCAACACAAGACATGTTTTATATGGCACAAAACGACTACCAGGCATAGCTGCCGAAATAACCATTGTAAGATAATCAACCACCAACGAACCAGAAAACAACGAGCACAAATGCTCTTGTTGATGAAAATCAATATAAATAACATTCTCATAATGACTTTTCGCAAAAGCCAAAACCGAACTCGTTTTACCACATTGACGACATCCTTTTATCACCAAAGGCTTACGATTTTTATTATTTTTCCAGTCCAACAAAAACGTCTCAATTCTTCTTCTATACATACACCATTATAAACCAACTAATTAAAAATACAATTACATTTTTTCAAACGACTTTCCATTTATACATAACACTTTTTCAAGCGACTTTCAGTAAAACTTCCACACTTTTTCAAGCGACTTCGCTTGCAAAGGTACTACTTTTTTTTTATCTACACAAGAAAATACCTATATTTTTAGGCAAATGTCAATATTTTTAAGAGAAACAAGGACTTGCAAAGTCTACAAAGTTCATAAAGTTATAGTTAAATAACTATTATTCAAATGGATACCAAAGAAAAAGACTTACAAAACGCATAATCACAAAATCGCTTAAATTATTGATAATTAGTTATATTTAGAAACTTTGCAACTTTGCAATTGCAAAGTTATGTCTATTTATCTAGGAAAATAATAAAAAACTATCTACTTTTTTAGGAAAAGAGACGATTCAACTCGCCTTTATAAAGTTTGCGAACGCTGCAAATAGAGAGTGTAAAAGTGGCTGTTTTCTAAGGAGCAGGTTGCTTGAGGGTTGCTTGAAGTAAATTATTATAATAAGCTATGTGTTGATTATAAAATAGAGGCGCAAATTTTTTGCGCCTCTATAAATTAATTGCTTAGTATCTACTTAAATTTGATTTTGTTATATAACTATGATTTTACTATACCATAACAACACAAACACCATATAAGTAATAAAATACCATTAGTGATAATATAAAATGGTACAGAAAAAGAAGTTAAACAACAAAAAATAACATTTGAAATTAACAATAATAAAGAGAATATATTAGATAGAATTTTAACATTAACTGTTTTTCTTGAATCTTCAAATGAAATTCCTAAAGTTGCACCCATAGATAAAAACAAACTTATACCACCAAATAGAGTTATGAGAAGTTTTAAATCTTCACAACGGCACCAACTATAGAAACCAAAAGCAATTAAACTAACAAGAAATAAAGTAATTATACTTAAAATAAAATTAAATTTCATAATTATAAAAGTTAAAGTGTTGGCGGTGGAGGTGGCATAAAAAATGATGTAAATTCTGGAATTTCTGATATTTTTTTCCACTCTTTCATCCCTTCCCTCCATATAAATGTTTGGTTATTAATAATATTTGCTTTAATCATTTCAGAAACACTATTTATGTTAAATGGTCCTTTAGATTCTCCATTAATAGAAATAAAATATTGTGTTTCTGCTTGTACATCTGGAACTATTGGATTAGAATCTTTCTTTTTAAAAATATCAAAAAATTTACTATACCAATCACTTGATGTTTCATATTCTTTTTCTGCTGACAATTTATTTCTTCTTCGAACATCTTCTCTATCAATTTTTCGTCGTGCATGAGAATCTGTCAAATCATCAATATCTGTTAATGCAGAATCGATCATTCCCATATTTGTTTCAAAAATAACCTTTTTAGTTTTTTGCTTACCTGTCAATTTATATAATTTTTTATATTCTTCAGAATCCTTATCACACTCAATAGAGTGAATATCTACTCGTTTTAAAGTAACACCAAAATCATTTAACATTTCTGAAGTTAATTTTATTTTCAAGGCATCACTTAATTCAAGGATAAAACGCTCTATTTGCACAACTGGGAATCCATATTTTCTAGGAGCATTACCTATAAAGTGTTTTGTATATTTCTGTATACCAGATTTAACTTGTTCGGAAAATTGTTCTAAAGAAAAATTTATCAATCGATGTAACTTTATAAATTGCTCATGATTAGCTATAGAAAAGGTTATTTTACCTCTTACTGTAACGGGACAAGCAAAATCATCAAATCTAGGATCATACACATCAAAATAAGGAATAACAAATGGTATTTGAATTATGCTAGACAAATTGATGTAATATACCTCTGCTTGAAATGGTGATTTTCCATCATAAGCCACACCAAGTATTTCTGTTAAAATAGGAAGATTATCAGTCCTTAGTATATCATCGTAAGGTCCTACTAAAAAATCTTGTAATACACCATTTTTTTGACGATATACTAATACCGCAACTTCTCCATCTTTCACACGAATTGAACTGCCAAAACGAATCGCATTTTCTTTATTAGTTTTTCCCTGTTTTTTCGTTTCTGGTTGCCATTTCCAAATTAAATAATCTTGTTCATCACAACGGATGACATCCATTAATCCTCCTTCTGATCTACTAAATAGTCCCATGCTAATAATATATTAATTAAAATTAGACTAATTCCATTATGGCAAAAATAATACCTAAAATTATAAGTATTACGACAGGTAAAATGAATTGTATTCTCTTTTCTGCCTTAATTTTTTTTTCTTCTTTTATTTCTTCTTCATCATATTCATTAATTAATTTAGTAAAACTTGGATCTTGAGCATAAAATTGTTTAGCTTTCATTATGCATTCTGCATATTTTTCTTTATAAGCTTCAAATAAATTTATATCAAAATTTTCAGTATTTTTTTGTTTCTTTATGTTTTTTACTTTTGCTTTAAAATATATTGTTAACTCCAACAAATCTGATTTCACTTTAGGAATAGGAAATGCACTAATAACATCTTCTTCAGATTCCATAGAAAAAAAACCTTTTGTTTTTTTTACCTCTTCAGATAATTTATGTAAAATACCTTTTGCATTTACATCTTCGTCAAACTCCCATCCACATTCAGGGCAAATAACTTTGGATGCAGGCACATTAGTTCCACATTGAGGACATTTTCTAACTTTTCCAATCTTGTTGGAAATTTCTTTTTGATCAAATAAACTATCAAACAAACTCATACTGTTTTAAATTAATAGATTAATATTTTAAATAAAATTCACATGTTTAAAACCAAAACTCATCAATAAAATTTTTAATTTTTCTTTGCCTTGTTCAGCTTGTTCTAGTATTTTAATATTTATTGCATCTTGCTTTATTTCTTCTTTCACTTTACTTTTGATTTCATTAATTTCTTCTTCACTCCAATTTCCTTCTTCAACATAAAAATCCCATCCCTTAGGATTAATAATAATATCAAAGATTTCGGGTTTTGGAAGTTCCAATTCTAATATATTGTTATCTAAACGTATATTTTTAATATTTTTTAAATTATATCCAGCTCTAACCTCGCCTTTTGCTATTAGACAAACTTCATCGTATATAAAATCATTTTCTTTTTGTATATTTTTAGTGATATAGTCCCCTAATTTATTATTTATATATTTTTTGGGTTTACGTTCGATTATTATTTTTTCCTCAAAAAAGCAAATTGTGACAAATTCTGCAATTTTTTTTATTGATACAATTACTGCATCTGTATTTGCAATTTTATACTTTTTGTTTTTTCTCTTTATTATTATAAAAATGAATAACAAAATGACAATTAACACTAAAATAATAAAACTTAATTTAAACATAATTATTCAAATTTCACATTAACAATATTATAACCTAATTGCAATAGAGAGGCTTTAAAAATATTAGCAATATTTTGTTCTGCATTATTTAAAATACCTAGTCTTTTTTCTACTTCTTCTCGTACAATTATTTCGCCATCAATAAGTAATTCATTTTTTTCTTTATGAGTAAAATCTTTACGAAATATACTTATTTTTTCATATTCTAATTTTTGCTCCTCTGCGGGCATATTAAATGATAAAATTTCGGCATGAGGCAAAATAAGAGTTATTGATTTATTAAATTCATTAATTTCTGTATGAGAAAAATCATATTTATCAAGATTTATTCCTGCTTTTATATAAATTTTGCAAGAATATAAAAGTTTTCTATTACCAAATTGTCCCAAGAAAAATTTTGGATTATCTTCTGCTTTAACAATTTTAGCAATAGTATACTCCATTGTTGCTAATTCACCTGTCATTACTAATTTATTGACACGTTCTACTGTATCTTGAAACAAAGAATGTTTTTTTAAAATTTTCAAACACATTTTTTATATGATTTATGTACTTAAAATTAGACACACAAAAAAAAGCGTGAGACTCTGTTTGTTACTCGTCTCACACCTTGAGGCTCTCGCATTGCCCATCGTTATCGAAACGAGCAACGCAGAACCCACGCCGTATGTTTATAGCATATGCCTGTATTTTGATAGATAAGATACTATAACTACATAAATCTTATTCTGCACAAGATACAATTATGGCATTCAAAATAAACACCCTATGGGCATCTACCGTTGCTTTGGCTTTGATAACGACTGAAATTTGCGAGATTTCAAGGTGTCAAGCACAAAGCGTTAAAGTAAACGCTTAAATATATTATGTATGCAAACCCGTCCGAACAATACATACAACCCCGGCATAGATTTGCAGTTGCAAAGGTAAAGATAATTTTTGAATTAAACAAAAATTATCAGAACAAAAAAATAAAAAACTACCGCTTATTCTTTCTGAAAAATTATGCGGTAGTTATATCTAAATTTATTGTCTATTCTGCATTCCGAGTATAAACTCACAAAAAAAGAGACGCAATTTGTTGCGTCTCTTTTTTACCTTGCATTGAGCGGACGCACGGGTCGTGCGTCCCTACTTTGTTTTACAAATGCGGTTTATTTGATTGCTTCGATGAGGAAGTTGATTGCTTCATCCATGCCATCAGGGTTTTTACCGCCGGCTGTAGCCATGAATGGTTGGCCACCACCGCCACCTTGGATGAATTTGGCTGCTTCGCGAACGAGTTTGCCAGCATTGAAGCCTGCATCGACCATTGGTTGGCTGAGGAAGATTGTAAGCGAAGGTTTGCCTTCGTAGATGTTACCCGATACATACATAAATTTGACATCTGCAAATTTGCCACGGAAGAATGGTACAATAACTTTGTTTGTATCAGGATTTTCGTTAGAGATATGACGAATGACTTTAATATCTCCTATCTCTTCGGCACGTTGCACCAATGAATCGCGCAACATCATAGCACGCTCTTGCATGAAGTTTTCGACTTTCTTGCGAAGATCGGCACTTTCTTCGATATTTTTCTTAATTGCAGTCAATACGTCAGGTGTATTGTTAAGCAACTCTTTTATAGACGTTTGATTGTCTTGCATTTCATCGATAAGGAGTTCGGCATATTCGGCAGTTACAGCCTCGATACGACGTACACCTGCAGCGATTGAGCTTTCAGACACAATGCGGAAAAGACCGATATTGCCAGTAGCAGAAGCATGAGTACCACCACAAAGTTCGATAGAATCGCCATAACGAACTACACGAACAGAATCGCCATATTTTTCGCCAAAGAGAGCCATTGCGCCCATTGCTTTAGCCTCTTCGATAGGAAGATCGCGATGCTCATCGAGTGCAATATTTTGGCGAATCATTTTATTTACGGCATGCTCTACCTTACGAATCTCTTCTGGAGTAACTTTTTGGAAGTGCGAGAAGTCGAAACGCAACACCTCAGGCGACACATACGAACCTTTTTGCTCTACGTGAGAACCAAGGAGGTCGCGCAATGCTTTGTGGAGCAAGTGAGTAGCTGTGTGGTTAGCTTCGGCAGCAGCACGTTTTTCTGTGTTGATTTTAGCCAAGAAGTTGCATGTTACATCCTCAGGTAATTTGTTCATAATGTGAACTGGAAGGTTGTTTTCGCGTTTAGTATCACGAATTTCTACACCATTGCCATCTTCGGTAATCAACCAACCAGAGTCGCCCACTTGACCACCCATTTCGGCATAGAAAGGAGTGCAAGAGAGAACAACTTGATAATATTCTTTATTCTTTTGAACAAGTTTACGATAGCGGAGAATTTGAGTATCGCATTGTGTTTGGTCATAACCCACAAACTCGATATCACCTTCGCGCACCACTACCCAGTCGCCAGTTTCGACAGCAGCAGCATTACGCGCACGGTCTTTTTGTTTTTGCATTTCGGCATTAAAAGCCTCTACATCCAATGTAAGATCGTTTTCTTTGAGAATCAACTCAGTGAGGTCGAGAGGGAATCCGTAAGTATCATACAATGTGAAGGCATCGACACCGCTAATTTCGGTTTTGCCAGCAGTTTTAGTATCAGCCATCACGCGATCGAGAAGGCGGATACCTGTTTCGAGAGTGCGAAGGAATGAATCTTCTTCTTCTTTGATAACTTTCTCGATGAGAGTTTGTTGTGCGCCAAGCTCAGGATAAGCCTCGCCCATATTGTCGATAAGCGCAGGGATAAGACGATACATAAACGCTTGACGTTGAGCAAGGAATGTATAACCATAGCGCACTGCACGACGAAGGATGCGACGAATCACATAACCTGCTTTTGCGTTAGATGGCAATTGACCATCAGTGATAGCAAATGCAATAGTACGGATATGGTCAGCCACAACACGCATAGCCACGTCTACTTTGTTATCTTTGCCATATTCAGCACCACAAATTTCGCCTACGGCTTTCAAAAGTGGTTGGAATACGTCGGTGTCGTAGTTAGAAGTTTTGCCTTGTACAGCCACGCAAAGACGTTCGAAGCCCATACCCGTGTCGATTACTTTGTTTGGAAGCGGTTCGAGCGAGCCATCAGCTTTGCGGTTGTATTGCATGAACACATTGTTCCAAATCTCAATCACTTGTGGATGATCGCCATTCACAAGGTCGCGACCATTGACTTGTGCGCGTTCTTCATCAGAACGGAGGTCAATATGAATTTCCGAACAAGGACCACAAGGACCTGTGTCACCCATTTCCCAGAAGTTATCTTTTTTGTTACCATTGATAATACGATCAATAGCAATATATTTAGCCCAAATGTCAGCAGCTTCGTTGTCGCGTTCGAGACCTTCGGCAGCCGAGCCTTCGAATACAGTTACATAAAGGCGATCTTTGTCGAGTTTGAGCACTTCAGTGAGGTATTCCCAAGCCCAAGCGATAGCCTCAGCCTTGAAATAATCGCCAAACGACCAGTTGCCCAACATCTCAAACATAGTATGGTGGTAAGTGTCGTGACCTACCTCTTCCAAGTCGTTGTGTTTACCGCTCACGCGCAAACATTTTTGCGAATCGGCAACACGTGGATATTTAATAGGGTCGTTACCCAAAATGATGTTTTTGAACTGGTTCATACCAGCATTAGTAAACATCAATGTAGGGTCACCTTTGATGACCATAGGTGCAGAAGGGACGATTTTGTGTCCTTTTGATGCAAAAAAATCAAGGAATGATTTACGAATTTCTTTTGATGTCATAGTTATTTAATGCATAATGCATAATGCACAATTCATAATCTACCTTTCGGTATTAATAAATTATGTTTTATGATGTTATTTTAGCTTGGTGATAATATAATAATTTAACGTGCAAAGTTACAAAAATTTCTTTAATTATACAACACTCCTCGCACACCCTCTATAGACAAAAAAATAGGAGCGCAAAACCTTGCGCTCCTATAATTTATTGTTATAAGTTATAACTCTTATTTAACAAACACTTTAGCAGTTGCATTTGCAGTACGAACTACATAGATACCACTTACAAGACGACCATTCATATTTGTAACGTTTTGACCTGTAATAGTGAAGATTTGGAATTCACCTTCTGTTACGATCAAACCATTTTCAGTATAAACATCTGTAAGAATTACATATTCTACATTGTCGATAGTAGGAACCACAACAGATTCTGGATTCAATGGTTGGATAGAAGCTGTTTGACCGTTGATGATTGTGTAGTCAGCGATACCAGTAAGAGATACGATAGAGTCAGCTACTGCGATATCGCCCCAATAGTAAGTAGAAACTTTGATTGAGTCTTCACCTTGAACTAACCATGGCCATTTTTCGTCATCTGGATCGTCAACGCGTGAAAGTTCTTGTACGCGAACTACTTTATTTGCATATTCAGACAAGAAGAATTCGCCATTGTTGATTGCTTCCATAACATTTGCTACGTCTGCATTGAAGTCAGCCAATGTGATATCAAGTGGAGTAATTTCGCCGTCAGCTACTTTAGTTAAGTTGAGTTCTACGTTGTAGTCGTTACCTGACCACATGTATGCAGAAGCTTCGAGAGCTGTGAAACCTTCAATACCTACGATAGAGTCACCAACAGCAACTTCGTAAGGGAATGTATATTCATCGTTTTCGTCAAGTACACCTAAACCTTTAACTGCGATAGCACCAGTTTCATCTTGTACGAAGATTGTGTAGCCACCCCATTTATTATAGCTGATGTAAGTCAACAATACTGGGTTACGCAATGCGCTTGTCAATGTGTATTCTGATTGTGCACCAGCAGCGATCAATTCAGCGATAGTGTTGTAGTAAAGTTTAGATTCTTGAAGTTCAGTAACGTAAACGATAGGAGCTTGAGTATAAAGATCAAAATCAATAACACCAACAACAAGTTTGTCAAGGTCTTTGTTGAGATATTCTTCAAAGTCAACAGGACCAGCAGCCATCAATACAAGAGAATCTTTACCTACAAGTTGTTCATAACCGTTTTCTGTTTCTACCCATGTTTCGAAATCGAATTCATAGCAATAGTTACCTTCTGCGCTAAGAACGATTTTACCACCTTTAGACAAACGGCTGAGAGATGCATAGTAGTCAGAAATATAAGCTAAACCAGTTGAAAGATCAACTGAAGCGTAGTTCAATTTATTGTTTTCAGAAACGAGGTTAGCTGTTTCAACAGAGAAGAATGCAGGTTGAATCATAGCGCCAGTTTCTTCGTCATACATAGCAGCGCTATATGCACCTTTGAGAGTGATTTCGTCGCCAGCTTTTGGTTGGAATGACAACATAGTCATGCGACCAGTTTGAGCTGCAAGACCTTTCCAAGTAGAACCACCATAGAAACCTTGTTCTTCATATTGAACATAGAAACTCATAGGACCAGCCAATGTAACAAGAACAGATTCTTTGATTTCGTAAGAAGCCATTTTTTGTTCGTCAGTAGCACTTTCCATGAACATCATGAGGTCGTTCATTGTGAAGAATGAGTGGACAGTAGCAACTTTTTCAACTACGAAACCTTCTTCTGTCAATGTACCATAAACATCCATTTTAGCAGGAACTGGATAGAGGTCGCAAGTCAATGCAGTTGCGCTATCTGGCATGAAGTATTCAGTGTAAGACATCCAACCTTCACCTACTGTAATAGCTGCAGGTTCAAGACCTTTATAAAGAACAAGTTCACCTTCATTTGCTTTGAGTTCCTCCATTGTAGATACTTCGATAGGCTCAGTAGTGAAAGTTACTTTCCAAAGAGCAGCACCTACTTTAGGACAGAATTGATAGATATAAGCTGTATCTTCAACAACTTGAACTGTCAACCAGTTAGCAGCTGTATTAGTAGAAGTTACATCTTTAGTATAGAATGCAGTTTCTGAAACAAATTTAGCATCTGTATAGTTATAGATATTCCATTCGCTATTGTAGTTAGTAGTACCAACATTGTAAGCCCAAAGTTCTTTACCACCTAATTCGAATGAGCAACCACCAAGAGTTGACAATTTAAATCCATTCAAAGTAAATGCTTTAGATTCGCCAGTTGTGAAGTTATAAGAACTTACACTTGTAGAACGAGAGTGAGCAACCAAGTTACCCCAGATATCCAACATAACATTATTTTGAGTGTTACCTGCAGCAAGAGCACCACCTACAGCATCAACAGCAACAACTTCGCCATTAGCAATTTGTACGCGGTTAACAACTGTTTGTGCTTTACAATAAAAATATACAAAACCACCTTCTGCGCCGAAAATATCACCAGAAGCAGTCAAGAAGTCGCAACGTTCTGGGTAAGGCAATGTGAATGTCAAATCTTTAGCTTCTGTGCTACCTTTTTGGAACACTTTGATAGCATTTGGATTAGCTGAATAGAATGTAGCGTTGAATACGATCAAGTTACCTGCGTTATCAACAGCAATTTGTTGACCAGCACCTGAAGCAGCATATTCTGTAATTGCATCTGCTGTGACTGTGTGAAGTTTCAAATTACCAGCATCTTGCATATAGATAACACCATCAAAACCTACTGCTTGATAGCCATTACCTGTAGAAGCTGGAACATTTACATTTTCCCAAACTTTTTCAACTGTGAAACGTGGAGCAAATTCATAATCTTTAACGAAGTAAGCTGTTACAACTTTATTTGTATCCATTGTTACAGTCAAAGTTTCTTCTGTTGAGCGGTCGCTCCATCCAAGAAGTTTGTAACCTTCTGCAGGAGTAGCTGTAAGAGTAACAACTGCACCAACTTTTTGTTCGCCAGTGGCAACGTCAACTGTACCTTTAGCTGCATCGTTAACGTTAACTGTCAACATAAATGTAGGTTCTACAACTGTATAGTTCAAAGTGAACTCTTTGTTATAAGTTTCAGCAGCATCAGTTCTTGTAAAAGAAATAATACCTTCTGGAATTGTAATTTTGTATTCACCCAAGTCGTTAACAAATGTTTTTTGGCACATAGCTTCAGAAACGAAGATACGAACAGCATTTTTCACGCCTTCAACAGCAGCCCATTGCATAGGAGCAGCAGTTGTCCAAGTAGAAGTTGCAGGTGTACCGAGGTCATCATCGCCAGGAATTACTTGAAGATATTCAAGACCTAACCAATTGAATCCGTTTTTAGCATCTGTTGCATTAACGAATACTGAATCATATTGTGGGAATGTAAGAACGATTTCATTAATTTTGGTCAAACGTTCTTCATTTGCAGGAAGAGCTGTATATTCTGCTGTTACTGCAGTTTTTTTCACATAGTTGTTATCGATTGTGAAGTTCAATACATAGTCTTCTTCCATGTATACTTTAGGCATACCAGTACGAGCCTTAGCACATTGCAAAGAACAACCAGGAAGAACGATACGATAGTTCCCTTTAGCATAGAAACCTTGTTCATTTTCTTCGTAACCTTTAGTATTGATAGAGAAAATACAAGTCAAACCATCGCGAGATGAATACAAAACACCATTACCACCAGGAACTGGAGTTGTGTTTCCTTCTTCATCAACTGAGAAGAATGTTTTCAATGTTGAACCATTTGCCAATACAACATTTGTCACTTCTGTAAACATATCAGTAGCGGTTGCACCAACAAATTTACGACCAACTGAATCATAACCAGCAAAAGTAATTCTTACTTCTTTGAAGAATTCAAGAGTGTCACCTTCTGCAATATTCCAAGTAGCTTCAACAGCACCACGAGGAGCCCCCCAAGTACCTGTAACTGCAGTAGCAGTCGCAGTAGCATCAACAGAGAACATTGTATTTTCACCATCGTATGCCAAACCTGCGATAGTAACTTCAGCTTCACCTTCAAGATAACAATCAATATCAAAGCTAACCCATGTACCTTCAGGAACAACAACTTTATATTTGCTACCAGCTTTAGTCATTTCAACAGGAGCAGAATATGTACCTTCTGCATTTTTGAATACAGCTTTATAAGCATCGAAAGTTTGAACGAAACCTTCGTTAGCCGTAGGATCAAGATAGAATACTTGGCCACCTTCAAATGGAGTAGCAGCTTTTGACCAAACGCCTTCATTATTAAGATAAACAGAATAAGTGCCATCCATATTAAGAAGAGAAGCTTGAGATGTAGTTTTATTCAAAGTGAACAAATTATTTACACCATCATAAGTAAGATCAAGTCTATTCAACGATTTTTGTTGGAAAATAATTCTCGACCAAGTACCTTCTGGAGCTACAACTTCATATACATCAGCCAATTCTGCATTGTATTCAATTGTAACAGCTTCTGATACAGTTGCACCATCAAACGAAGCAAATTTCACTGTTGTTGGGAAATATTTGCTTGCCTTACAAGTTGAATTCTGAGACAAATCAATATAGAACTTTGTTCCACCAACGATGTCAACAACTGGCATTTTACTCCAAGTACCATCAGTGTCAACATACACCATACGGTTATCAACCAAAGTTAACGCATCTTTTGGATTTTTTGCGGCAGCAAAATAGTTATTTGTGCCATCATAAGTAAGATGCATGTAATAATTTTTAGAGGTTGAACCTGCAGGAATAACTTTGATACCTGTCCATGTACCAGCAGGAGCAGCAAAACGATAAAGTTTAGAGCCATTGTGAGCTAAAGTAATTGTGTCAGAAACAGTTTCACCATTAGTAAACACAATGTTGTAAGGACCATTTTTACCTATAGTCCCACTAGGAGTTCTTAAATCTAAAAAGAACTTAGTACCACCAGCGATGTCGGCGGCAAAAGTAGTCAATGCGACAAACATTGCTACTACGAAAAAAGTAATCTTTTTCATAAGTCGATTTTTTTTAGGTTAGTAATTAATAAATATATTAGTTGATTAAAGTTTAGCAACAACACGAGGGCAAAGGTATAAATAAATTTTGACACATGCAAATCTTTTTTTGTTTTTTTTTATAATTTTCCTACCCATTCTTACAAACTCTAATTTCATCCCATTCTCCTACCTCTGAATCAGACTTTTCTCTCTAACTCGAAAGCACAAAAATCCACATCTAAAAAACAGCATCTAAAATACAATCCCCCCTACCCTACATTGAATACAACATACAACTACCTTCAAGACTAACTAAGCAAACTAGGTATTCTTTTAATTTGCACATCTACTTTCTGAGAAAATAATATTAGTTAATCTGGTGAATATTCTCAGAAATATAACTTTAATGACATATCTATTATTTACACCTTAAAGTTACAAACGATATTTGATATAGCAATAATTTATAAAAAAGAGTGTGTCTTTATTTTGACACACTCTCATAATTTATTGTATAAGTTATAACTCTTATTTAACAACCACTTTAGCAGTTGCATTACCACGACGAACTACATAAACGCCATTATCAAGACGTCCGTTCATATCAGTAACATTTTGACCAGTGATAGTGAAGATTTGGAATTCACCTTCAGCGATGATAGTACCTTCTTGAACGAAAATGTCAGAAAGAATTACATTTTCTACATTAACGCCAGGACCAACTTCTGCTTTAACTGTATAATCCAATACAATTTCTTTATTAACACCTTCAGCGAAAGTTACTATACCTGCAGGGATAACAATTGTATAATCTCCTTCCAAAGCATATGATTCTGCTCCATTTGCAAAGTCTGGATATACAAACAAACGAAGTGCATTAGCTTTACCTTCTACTGCGCCAAACATAATATAACCAACTGGTATTGAACGTCCAAATTCATCATCAACCATGTACACCATTGGAACATTTGAACCTTGCAACATATCAGGTTCTGCTATTTCAATAGTTTTATAATCATCGAAAGTAAGAACTATTTCTTTAATCTCTTTAACTGTTGAATAATTTGCAGGATTTACAGTGTAAGCAGCTGCAATTTCAGGAACAACAATATCACCTACTGTTACTGTGAAATTCAAAACATAATCTTCTGTACTTAATTCACCATCAAATTTAACTTTACCTGCAGCTAAAACAATACGATAGTTGCCTGCTGTTACTTTGCCTGTGTAGCATCCATCATCTTCATATTCTTCAAGTCTCAAGTTTACAGATGTTCCTGTGATTTTTTTATTCATCATACCATCTGCTGAACCATCCATACCACAATTGCTTTCTACCAATGTTGCTGTTCCATCTTCTGCAACGCGATAGAAACAATAAGGATAATAATCTACAAGAGCAACTTTTTCTACTCCAGCAAATGTTACTGTTACATCTGTGAAATATTCTACTGAACCACCATTTTCAATGCTCCATGTTGCTTTAATTGCAGGTTCTGTACTTTCACCAGCCAATTGGAATGCATATTTCGCAGCAGCTGGAGTAGCAACTTCACCTGAATATGGCAATGCATACGCAATAATTTTTTCTCCAGAATTACCTACAACATACAAGTTTTCAGCATAATCCACTGCAAATTCGTTCAAGTTACGACCAATACCATCAGCTTTTACTGCCCATTTTTCTGTCAAAGTAACTTTTCCTTCTGCATCTTTACCAATTGTGTAAACACCGAAATTACCTACAGTAGAACTTGAACGTTCTTTTCCTTTAAACAACATACCATTGTGAACCAATACGCCATCACCACCATAGAAAGATGCATCTTCTGTATAATAATCTTGTACACCTTCTGCATTAACGTGCGCTAAATTTGGTTCACCTGCTTTTGCACCAGAACGGCTTGCGCCAAACCAATAACCACCTTCACCATCATAAATAATTTCGCAGTTAGTATGAACAAGAGCATATTTACCTTGGCTAAATGCAGCAATATTAGTTGGATTACCAACAAAAGTTGTTGCTGTACCAATAGCATATTCATCCAAACGATAACCTGCTTGTGAATTTCCAATACCTGATTTATTTGCTGAATAAAGCAAAAGTTTCAAGTTTTCACCACTACCTTTAACATCCATAGAGCAGTTAAGACCAGCAATGAAATTACCATCTGCGTCATACATATTATAATCGTCAGCATTATTGGCGCCATAAATAAGAGGAGTCCAAGTTTGAAGGTCATTAGAAACTTCCCAAACAGCTACACCATTCAAATCCAATGATGACACAAAGATACGACCATCTTCAGAAATTTTAACACGCCATGGTTGATAACCACTAGATGCCAGTTTGCGAGCAAAATCCAAACCACCATTAATACAAACAGAATCTGTAGTAAAATCAGGACGGAATGTATAAAGGCCTGCACCTTTACCTCCAGAAACATAATCAGTTTTTTCTTTTTCTTTTACTAAATCCATTGCCTCAGCAACAATAATACGACCAAAATAATCAGAATTAGGGTCTTTATCAATTGCCAAACCGTGAGGGCAATACAAACCGTACATAGTAGATTCTTGAGTAGGAGCTTCTACTGAAGTACCTGTAACCTTAACTTTCCATGTAAGATTTGCAGATTTAGGCAAATCTGCAGTAGGGATTTCCATAGTGTGAGCACCCTTAGTCAAACCAACAGAAGCGAAAGATTTAACCTCTGTTTCGCCATTAAAAATTACTACATTCACTCCTGTTGCATCTGCATTGAGCGAATAATTAATTGTAAGAGTAGCTTCATCAGCTGACAACGATGATGACAAAGCATAAGCAAAAGGATTGAGTGCAGCAAAAGAGACAGCACACACCATTAATGCTACAAATAAAGCGTAAACTTTCCTCATAATTTTTGTGTTTTTTTGTTAATAAATAAAGTTAATAATATTTTTATGTTCCTATTAAACAAAAGAATACAAAGATTTATAATAAACCTTGACACCTACAAAGATTATTATAATCACATAGAGTCAACAATCAAATGCAAAGTTACAAAAAAAAATGAAAAATTCAAATTTCAGCGAAGAAAAATTAATTTTCCGCTTGTGATTTTATTTATTTTAATCAGAAGAACGTATAATTTAAAAAAGTTCATATTTAACATAAGTTATACACACATTACTGTATAGTATATTTATAGTATATTTATAGTATATTTATCCTATATTTATAGTATATTTATCCTATATTTATAGTATATTTATCATATGTTGAAGGTTGCTGTTGGTATAGGTTCTTCTTCAATTTAGTTGAAAGAAAGATATATATGCGCTTGTAGATATTCTAGATGTTCTAGATATACTAGGATGCTGCGCTACTCTAGATAATTAAGTGTAAGGAGCAAATATATAAGTGTAAGGAGCAAGTATGGTTCACTATCTTAGAGGTATCTTGCTGATGAGTACAAAAACGAGGAAGTATAAGATAATTTTGTGGGGATACTTTTCTACTAAGTTGACGAAGAACTGAGATTAGGGAGGTATGTTGAAATTGAGAGTAAAAAAAAGAAGAACAACTTGTCGGTTGTTCTTCCTTAATTTATATATCCGTTTTTTATTATTTTTTTAAGTTTGCGACAGTTACCAAATGGCATGCTACTACGCCTGCGGTTTCGGTGCGAAGGCGGGATTCGCCGAGCGTGATTGCCTGAAATGAATTACGAAGTGCTAGTTCTACTTCTTCTTCAGAAAAATCTCCTTCAGGACCGACCATAACCACTACATCTCCTCCGGGCTGACAAGCATTAAACAAATGCTGTTTAGGCTGGTCGTAGCAATGAGCAATAAACAATGAGGAATGAGGAATGAGGAATGAGGAATTACCAATAAATTCTTTTGCCGTTATCATTGGATTGAGGCGTGGCACATAGGCTTTTAGGCTCTGTTTTGCCGCAGATACGAGAATCTTTTCGATACGCTCGGGTTTAATGACTTTGCGCTCGGAATAGCGACAACAGAGAGGTGTTAGTTCGTCGAAACCTATCTCAGTTGCTTTCTCAACAAACCATTCAAAACGGTCGATATTTTTGGTTGGAGCCACTGCCAAATGTAGGCGAAATGGACGTCGACCATATTCATGTTGCTCGCTAATAATGCTGACTTGAGTGCGCTTTGGATGCGCTTCAAGGATTTCGGCTTCGTATAATCCTCCTACTCCATCTATAATATGTATATGCTCTCCTGCCTTCATGCGAAGGACTTTAGCGCAATGTTGCGACTCTTCCTCAGGAAGAGAGAGAGTTTGGAGTATGTCAGGGGCGTAAAATAGGTTCATTGAGAGTTGAAAGTTGAGAGTTGAGAGGTTATTTCACTTCGAAAACGGCAAGTGGAGTTTTACCATTATAAATGGTTACTTTATTTTTTTCGACGCTATAAGCATTGGCTTTTTCGAGAAGAATTGAAATTTGCATCTCTATTTTATTTGATTCTTCATCGCACATACGACGAGTCATACCTACTTCTGAAAATTTTATACGACCATCAGCAGCTTTGTATTGTCCGAAAAATTGATTGCAACCAGAATTGCCATTGATTTTATAAACACCATCAGCAACTGCGACTTCAGAGAATGTAAAAACGACAGGTTCGAAAGTAGATTTTGCATCGTAAGCAACACCATTTAATTCAACAAGATGAAGATTTTTGCCTTGAAAAGCAAATACAGGTTCTTTTACACGTGATGCACAAGAAGAAAAAATTAAAGCCAAAACGGCTACAATAATAAGATTCTTTTTCATAGTGAGTTAAATATAAACTGTTTATAAAAGTGTTTTTTTGTTAGAACAAAATATTTTGAAAAAGTTTAATTATGTAATGCAAAATTACTATTTTTTTTTGAGTTAATATGTATGTTGTATAAAAAAAAAATCGTATATTTGCACATTTAATGGAGATAAGAGATACTAAAGATTAAAATAAGCATAAAATTTTATAAACTATGAATAACTGGTTTGAATGTAAAGTGACATACGACCGCACAGGAGAGGATGGTTTGGTGAAAAAAGTAACAGAACCATATTTGGTTGATGCATTGTCATTTACAGAGGCAGAGTCTCGCATTTGCAAAGAATGTCAAGCATACGCAACAGGTGAATTTACAGTGTCGGCAGTGAAACGTTGCAAAATTGCAGAGATGTTTTTCAACGATGATTTGGAGGAATACAAATGGTTCCGCTGCCGTGTGAATTATGTGTCGGTTGACGAAGAAAAAGGCGTGGAAAAACGCATTGCACAGACTATGATGGTGCAAGCTGCCGACTTTCAAGATGCAGTAAGCGCATTAGTAAAAGGAATGGATGGTAGCCTTTGCGACTATGAAATTGCGTCAATTACTGAAACTAAAATTTTGGACGCATACCAATACGAAGCACCTGAAATTAAAGAGTAATTAGTAAAGAGTAAAGAGTAAAGAATAATTAGTAATTAGTAAAGAGTAAAGAGTAATTATATGAAAGAAAATATTTTATTAAATAAGAGTAAATTATTTGCTTTACGAATTATAAAATTGTACAAATATCTCAAAGAAAATAAGCAAGAATATATCTTATCGAAACAATTACTCAGAAGTGGTACAAGCATTGGTGCAAACACAAAAGAAAGTGTTTTTGCACAATCAAAAGCTGATTTTATAGCTAAATTATTTATTACTCAAAAAGAATGCGCTGAAACTGAATATTGGTTAGAACTTCTACACGAAAGTGATTATATAAATAAACAAGAATTTGATAGCATTTACGAAGACTGTCAAGAGTTAATGCGCCTATTAGTTGCAACAACTAAAACACTGCAAGGAAAACAATAATTACTATTTACTAATTACTAATTAATAAAAAGGTGGGTATTAAAGAAAATTTGAGCGAAATACGCAAAGGGATACCAGCTGATGTGGAGTTGGCGTGTGTGTCGAAATTTCATCCAGCAGAGGCTATTGAAGAGGCTTATGCTGCGGGTGAGCGTGTTTTTGCGGAAAGCCGTCCTCAAGAGTTAGTTGCAAAAGTAGAGGTATTGCCTTCGGATATCGAATGGCACTTCATTGGCAATTTGCAGACTAATAAGGTGAAAATGGTGGTGCCTCATGCAACGCTAATACATAGTATGGCAAATGAGCGTTTGTTCGACGAGGTAGAGAAATGTGCAGCTAAAATAGATAAGGTGCAAGATGTACTCATCGAACTACACGTGGCTCAAGAAGAGAGCAAACAAGGCTTCACACCAGAGGAGGCAATAGAGATGTTGAGCGACGAATTCATTGCTATGCACCCACACATCCGCATTTGTGGCGTGATGGGTATGGCTTCGTTCACTGACGATGAGGCGAAAATTCGCACTGAATTCCGTGCAATAAAGGCAACATTCGAGCGTTTGAGAGATGAAGTGTTTGACGGATGTGATTATTTCTGCGAAGTGTCGATGGGCATGTCGGGCGACTACCCTATCGCTATAGAAGAAGGTGCAACTATCGTGAGAATTGGCAGCTCGATTTTTGGGAATAGGAATTATTAACTTTTAGATTAGACAAGAAGACAGGAGAACAGGATTTTTTCTCCCTCAAATATCACAAATAACACTAATCTTTTTATTCAATAAAAACACCCATTACCTTATTATTGTGTAAAAACCTTGACACAAATGACAAATCTTGATCTTTTATACACAAAAATATAAACTAATCTTTAATCATTAAACTAATAACAATGGAAAAATTATTGATGTTGGGCGACGAAGCTATCGCTCAGGCTGCAATTGATGCAGGTCTTTCGGGAGTATTTGCTTATCCTGGTACTCCATCAACTGAAATCACAGAGTTTATCCAAGACTCAAAAATGGCTAAAGAGTTGGGCATCCGCAGCGAATGGTGCGCTAACGAAAAAACAGCTATGGAGGCTGCTCTTGGTATGAGTTATGCAGGCAAACGTGCATTGTTCTGCTGC
>JAFYSF010000001.1 GCA_017559505.1 Paludibacteraceae bacterium
AAACTTTTATCTTCTTTTCCCACTTTTGGGCATGCAAAGTTACGACTTTTTTCTGAAATGACAATGATTTTCAGTACTTTTTTTACAAAAATTTTACATACCCCCTATTTTATTGGCTTTTCAAGAACATGTTTTACAACACATTTTACATAAAACATGCAATTTTAAGCTCTAAATATGCTATTTATGAGCGATTTTCTCTACCCTATCACCCTATTTTTTCGCGAAAACCGACAAAAACTTTGCATTTCTACTATTTCCTACGCTCTCGCAATCACCACCTCATGTATATTATCTATATATTTAGCAAAAGGGTGCAAGTATGCTCCTAATACCGACAATCTCTCGTCAAATGGCGATTCATTCACCACTATCTCTTTGGTTATATCTCCATTTTCACAAACATACGATATAATAGTCATCAAGAACTCTTCCTGTTCTGCATTCAATGCCGAACCTGAAATGAATCGTCCAAATCGCTCTATTGCCTCTTTTCTATCTACTCCAATAACCGAACGTATAAAGATTGCAACATTTGCCCCACATGCCATACCTACCGTATATTTGTCGTAATCTTCCTTATCTCCAAGTTCCGACCACAATATGCGCTCTAACTCTCTAATATCTTCAATGCTCAACTGCTCCATTGCATATATCTTCTGCAACACAGGCAAGTTCCTATTCTGCGCAAGGTAGTCCAACACTTTTTGCTTGTACGACACTCTTGTCTCTATACCTGCGCTCTCTCCGTCGAACGACAACACATCGTCTATATCCACCACAAACCATTGCTTTTTATCGCCTATCAAGAATTTTGTCAAGTTCCTCAAATCTTCACGCACTTTCTCCAACCATGGCAATGACACATTTTCCCATGATACAGGATTCAACACCTCTTTGATTGTTCCCATCTTCGCCTGTATCTGCGGAATGGTTGCTTTCTCTTCCAATTGTTGCGCTACAAAGTGTACATTCTGTATTGCTTTACGTGCATTCACCTCATCATCCAACAGCGACAATTCTATTGCCAACATCAGCACATCAAATTTCTTGGCATTTTCATCCAATGTGTTTTTTGGCAACAATGGCGCAATATCTGTCTTCAATGTCAGTGTATCCACTTCTGATATATACACCCATGCTGTCTCTTCTTTGAAACGACTAACCTGTTCCCACTTAGCACGTACTGATATATGAGCATCCGACAACAATCTCACCAATCCCTTCAACATACTCTTTATGTCATCATGCAATCCCTTCGCAAAAGCATCCTCTTGATATTTCTGATGCTGTAGGTGGAATGCTATACTTGCCCTCAACCCAAACAATCGCTCTGTCAATGATTGCGCTTGTGGAGCTTCTCTTCCATCTGGATTTTTCTCGAAGTAATCAAAGTTACAACACCAATCGAATATATAAAATTCCGCCTTATCTTTATCATCAAACACTCCTTGCGACAATCTCGTGCCTCTACCTATCATCTGCATGAATTTTATCTTACTCTTCACGAGTTTGAAGAATACGAGATTCAAAATATCTGGCACATCAATCCCTGTGTCCAACATATCCACAGACACTGCTATCTGTGGTTCTGCATCTCTCTTTTCGAATTTATCTATCAAATCCTGAGCGTATGTCACGTAGTTGTCTATCAACACACAGAACCCTGCTCCATATTCGGGGTATAGCACATTGAATCTCTCCACTATCAATTCTGCGTGGCGGTGATTATATGCAAATACTATCGTTTTTCCTATTCTCTCCCCACATTGCACCTTCAACCCATTCTCCATCAAGTCCTGCAACACTGCATCTATGGTATCTACATTATATATATAACGGAACATCTCTGTTTTACTTATATCTCGTTCAACCACTCTACAACCATACGACACACCATCTTCTGCCGCCCACATTGGCATAAAATCCAATGCTTTCCGTGTCATCTCATACTCCCATATCTTCTCCATCTGTGCTTTCTCTTCTATTGATAGGTTGTCGTATTTGATGCCCTCTTTCAATATCATCGTACCTCTCTTATATCCCCTATAATTCACCAAATACCCGTCTGCCACTGCATCTTCCAATTCGTATGCATAATTCGGCTCTCCCTGTTCCATTTCAAAAATATCGTATGTCGATTTATCCACCTCTTTTCTTGGTGTGGCAGTTAATCCAATCAACATTGCATCGAAGTAGTTGAATATAGCACCATACTTACCAAATATCGAACGGTGTGCCTCATCTATGATTATCAAATCAAATCTACCCACCGAGAATGGTTTCTCCTCTGTATCAATGTAATTTATCATTGTTTGATATGTCGAGAATATGATTCTTGCTGTCATATCTCGCTCTCCACTCTCATTCAATATGGTTGTTGTTTCGTTTGGCATCAACTTCACAAAGTTCTTATGTGCCTGTTTCACCAACGATGTTCTATCGGCGAGGAATAACACATTTTTCACCCAATCATTCCTCTTCAATACATCTACCAACGAGATTGACACACGTGTCTTTCCCGTGCCTGTTGCCATCACCAACAGTCCCTTTCTATGCTTGCCATTATAATGCTCACATACTGCCTTTATTGCTGTTTTCTGATAGTGTCTATCGGTTATGTTATCGTTGATAGTAAAGTCTATTATATCCCTTCTATTGCGCTTCTGTATCAGTCTTTCTAAGTCTGCTTCTGTATGGAAAGAATATAGTTTTCGTGGCGGATAACCTAACCCATCAATAATATATGTGGTGAATCCATTGGTGTAGTATATCACAGGGCGCACTCCATACTGCTTCTCCAAACAATCGGCATACAGTTCTGCCTGATGTTTCCCTTTTATTGGTGATGCGGTTGTCTTCTTTGCCTCTACCACTGCCAATGGTTTCCCATTGCTTCCGAACAGTACATAGTCTGCATACCCCACATCATGTGCATTTGGCATCCCCTGTAATTTCACTTCTACACATGCCTTAGATGGTTGTATCATTCCATCTTCTTTCATCACATCCCATCCTGCCTCTTTCAGCATCAAGTCTATATACAATGCTCTTGTCTCTGCTTCCGATATTCCTGTTGGCAACACTGCCACTGGCACAACCGATTCCACTGCTTCTTTGTCCGCCACCTCTATCATCTCTTCTGCCGTCTTTATCTTTGGTGTCGATATTGGCACTATTGTCGCCACTTGTGGCACTCGTGGCAACAGCGATTCATCAAATGGTTTCACACTATCTACTACCTTCAATTTCAACAGCACCGATGCCACTATATTATAGATATTCAACAAGCAGAAAAACGCCTCTCTCTTCGACACTTTCCCTGCATGCGCACCATTATTTCCCACTTTTCTTACATAATGCACTGCCATCATCACCCTATCATCTCCAATGAACTCTCTAAATGGCTCACCATCCACCAACTCAAACAGCGAAGTACGCTCCGCCACCTCGATGTTCTTCATCTCATATAGCGAACGCACCACATACTCCAATGCTCTCCGTGCATTGATGGCACTGATGTCCGGATTGCTCACCTGATTCTCTTCTGCCGATGCACAGAATCTATGCAAATCATTCAATCCCAAGTCCTTTATGTAATCAAAATTTCTCATATCGAAATACAATTACTAATTACTCTTTACTCTTTACTAATTACTCTTTCTTCTAACTGCCATCACCCAAAATAATAGTCCATTCTGCTATTAAACAACATCTCCTCCTCCTCCTCAATCGACTTCCGTATCAACTCCGTCTATTCTCGCCAATTCATCTAGAGTAGCGAAGCGCCCTAGAACATCTAGAACTACTAGAAAAGCGAAGCGTCCTAGAATATCTAGAAAAATCACCCAAAATAATAGTCCATCCTGCTATTAAACAACATCTCCACCTCCTCTATCGACTTCCGTATCAACTCCGTCTATTCTCGCCAATTCATCTAGAGTAGCGAAGCGCCCTAGAACATCTAGAACTACTAGAAAAGCGAAGTGTCCTAGAATATCTAGAAAAATCATCCAAAATAATAGTCCATCCTGCTATTGAACAACGTCTCTACCTCTTCAATCGACTTCCTTATCAACTCCGTCTATTCTCGCCAATTCATATAGAGTAGCGAAACGCCCTAGAACATCTAGAACTACTAGAAAAGCGAAGCGTCCTAGAATATATAGAAAAATCACCCAAAATAATAGTCCATCCTGCTATTGAACAACATCTCCATCTCCTCAATCGACTTCCGTATCAACTCCGTCTATTCTCGCCAATTCATCTAGAGTAGCGAAGCGCCCTAGAACATCTAGAACTACTAGAAAAACGAAGCGTCCTAGAATATATAGAAAAATCACCCAAAATAATAGTCCATCCTGCTATTAAACAACATCTCTACCTCCCCAATCGACTTCCGTATCAACTCCTTCTGCTTCTCTATCGCCTCTATCTTTGATGCAAATTCTTGTTGAAGTGAGAGTGGAGGACATGCTACATCAATCTTTAATATATCTATACGTCTAAGACTTGGTATCGTCACTGAAACATCATGTATCGTAAAATCATAATTCTTACAAAAAAAGAAAAAATACATAGGTGCAAGTTGAACTACATCAGGAACAACTCCAAAAGCAGTATCAACATTCCAAAATTCACAATCTACAAATAAAGGATTATTTATGTTACCTTTTCTTCCTATAATGACACTATTGGCAGGACATCTATATTGTGAAGCATATCCCATTATTCCACCTGTCCCATATATCGGATATTTGCCATTATCATCTTTAACTGACTTATAATCTTGTCCACAAATAATCTGACACACATCCCCCAACTTCTCAACCTCCCATCCCCTATCATTCTCCACAGGATTCCCAAACATCTCATAAAAAATAGACTGAGCAAGCAAATCCAAATCCTTCAACTGCTCTTTCTTCTTCTCAATCACCCCCGACAAACAATCCAACTCCCCAACTATCCTCTCCTGCTCCCCAAGTGGCGGTACAGGTAATGTAAAATCCTTCAACCAACCTGTATTAAGATTTTTAATTGCAACCCCCTTAACATTTGCTTTTACTTGAACATCAAAAGCATTTGATTGCATCCAAAACTTAATATAAACATTACTTATTTCATCTTTTAGTATACGCAAATAACCTAAAGAAACAAATGTACAAAAAGGTTTATCTGTTGTTACAATAACAGGTTTACCCATCGTTCCAACTCGACAAAACATAATATCCCCTTTTTGAGGTTTAGCACCTTTGGGAGCAGAATCAAATTCTTCTTGAGTTACATATTTTACATCTTCCCAACAAATTTCACCACTTGAAATATCCTTAACAGAAAGAAAAGGTACTCCCTTATCTACATATTCAGGCGTATGAGTAAAACCCAAACCAATATATGCAATTTCTCCTAATTTCTTTATTTCCCAACCCTCTTTCATACTACATAAATTTAGTTTGGAAATCATTCAAAGCACTCACTATCTCTTCTTCTAAGGACTTGATGCGACTGAGAATCACATCCGATGCCTCATATTCTACCTTCTCACGCTCTATCTCTTTGTATTTGTTGATTGACAAGTCATATCCTTTCTCACGTATCTCTTCAACAGGCACGAGGAATGATTTATCCTTGCGTGTACGCTCTGCTTCTCCTTCAAGGTTATGGAATCGTGCTATAATATCAGGTATGTCATTCTCTACCACTGCATTTCGCTTATCATCAAGCGAGAATCCATCTGCCTTCATATCGTAGAACCACACTTTGTCCGTTCCACCTGCATTCGTCTTGGTAAATATCAATATCGCTGTCGATACCCCTGCGTATGGTTTGAACACACCTGATGGCATCGAAATCACTGCCTGCAAACGTTGGTTATCTACTATCTCTTTGCGGATTGATGTATGTCCTGTACTCGTACCAAACAGCACCCCATCAGGCACAATAGAAGCACATCTACCTCCCATCTGTAACATTCTCACAAACAATGCCATGAACAACAACTCTGTCTTCTTTGTCTTGGTTATAGCGAGCAACGATTTGCTCACTGCATCATTGTCCAAACTGCCTGCAAATGGTGGATTTGCCAAGCACAGACTATATCTATTCTCATCCGTATTATCTGTTGAAAGACTATCTTTATACTCCACATCAGGATTATCTACCCCATGCAACATCAAGTTCATTGCCCCAATACGAAGCATTGTACTATCGGTATCAAACCCATGCAATAGTCCGTTCTTGTAATGCTCAGCATTCTCTTTCTTCAACAACTCCGACTTAAAATTCTCTTGTATATACTTCGCACTCTCTACAATAAACCCTGCTGAACCCATTGCAGGGTCGCAGATTGTATCTTTCAACGTTGGTTTCATCAACTCTACCATCATCTTAATGATATGTCGTGGTGTACGGAATTGCCCATTATTTCCCGACGATGCCATTTTCCCCAACACATACTCATACACATCCCCCATAGTATCACGGTTGTTCATATCCAACGCATCAATCCCCTCAACTATCTTCACCAACGTACGTGGATTCTGCACCATGAACGTAGCATTCGCCATAAATCTACTATATGCCGATTCCTTACCAGTATTGAGATTCTTGATAAAAGCAAAGGCATCACGACTAATAATGCGATACATCTCCTCCGCCTCTTTATTCTTGAACACACTCCATCTCAACGATTCGTATGCCACATCTTTATCGGTATCAGGGTTATGCCACACCCCCTCCTTGAATGTCGGCTCTTTCACCGCCACACCCATTATACTTGCATTCGCCTCTTTAGTCTTTTGTGCATCATCCAACATCTTCATGAAGAACAAATACGTCATCTGCTCCAAAATAGTAATAGAATTAGTAATGCCCCCAGTCCAAAAAGCATCCCATATCGTGTCAATACGATTCTTAATTTCCCCTGTTATCATATAAATTATAATCTAAAATTCCAACAAATCAATTTCTCTGCAAATATACAACATTTTTTCTCAAAAGTCAAGAGTTTAGAGAATAAACTTATTCAATTAAATATACTAATAACCCATTGACGAAATTAAAATAAGACATATTTAATTTTACCACATAGATTTATTGTTAATATAATTAATATACAGCAAAATAGTTAAATGCTAAATAACCTTTTGGTTATTTAACATAATTACGGCATATCATAAATCAATCAACCATTTACGAGGAAAATATCATTTTTTTAATCTGTTTTATAAATCTTACACTATAGTTGTTTTTGTAAAGACATGTAGTTTTTTTATTGCTGTCCTATTTTTTATTTTTATCGGACAGCAATGAATTATTATAAATAAAAAAGGCTGTGCATTGAATTATGCACAGCCTTTGGATTTATTTGTATTTCAAATTATTTGCTTTTATTGTAGCGTTCGTTCAACATGTCGATTGCTTCGGCAGTAATGTCGTATTCAGGAGCAGCAAAAAGAACATTGTTGTTCAATGCACTAGTTGTAATAACAAGGTGATATTTGCCATCAACATTGAGTGCGCGAATTGCACTATTAAGACTATCAAGCAAACGAACACTAAGTTGTTGTTGCTCAAGCATGAGTTCTTGTTCTTTTTCTTGAGCAAGGATATTAAGGTCTTGTTCTTTTTTCACCAAACGACGTTGCTCAGCTTCAGCACGTTCACGAGAAAGGAAAGCTTGGTTTTCAAGTTTCTTTTGAAAATCAATCATTTCGTTTTGAAGACTAGTAGCACGTTGATTAAGTTCAAGACGCATATCTTCACCTTTACGCATAAGACGATCGCTCTCTTCAATATTCAAATCATAATTTTGAAGAAGTGAATCAACATTGATAACTGCGATAGGAAGACGACAACCCTCTTCTATCTTCACATTGCATTGTTCTGCATTATCTGTTTCTGCTTGTTTTGTAGCTTGGTTGCACGATGCCAACATCATGGCTGCAACACAAAAAAGTAAAAATTTTTTCATTTATTTTCTATTTTATATTTATAATTATGTTTTTTAGCCTGATTCTGCGCTTCTCGATCTTGCGATGTAGCGCATGTTATTCCGCGATCTTTAAGTGCTTTATTACCACCTATATGTATATTTGGGAATTTTTTCTTCAAAAAAAGGGGACGAAACGCCATAGCCATCACTGCAATGAGCAATATGACTAACGACACACCCAATGTCAACAATGTAGTTTTTAACACTTTAACAAATTTAGACGCAATATAATAAATTCGGTGCAAAGATAAGTAATTTAATTCATAATTCATAACTAACAATTCATAATTATTGTTAATTTACAGCAACTAATAGCAGTAAACCTAAACAATATAATGGTGTATTGATTTTTATTTTGTAGTTTCGGGATTTTTTCGTATCTTTGCATCATATTGGAGATTGGACTAATCAATCGGATATAACAATTTATAAAATTTTACCACGTAATAAAAATTATTAATCAATAAATAACTAATATTATGAGCATTAGAACCCTTCAACCTGAACGTCTCTGGAAAGAATTCTATGAGATTTGTCAAATTCCTCACCCATCGAAAAAAGAGGAAAAAATGATTGCTTATTTGCAAGAATTTGGTAAACGTCATAACCTTGAAACTCGCACAGATGCAGCGGGTAACGTATTGATTTGCAAACCTGCAACTCCTGGTTATGAAAACCGCAAAAAAGTGATTCTTCAATCACACATGGACATGGTGTGTGAAAAAAACAATGATACACAACACAACTTTGACACAGACCCAATTCAACCTTATATTGATGGCGAATGGGTGAAAGCTAAAGGCACAACTCTCGGAGCAGACAACGGTATCGGTATGGCTACTGAATTGGCTATCCTTGCAAGCAACGACTTGAAACACCCTGCACTTGAATGTTTGTTCACAGTAGATGAAGAAACTGGCTTAACTGGTGCTTTTGCTATTGACCCACAATTGCTTAAAGGCGAAGTGTTGCTCAACCTCGACTCAGAAGACGATGGTGAATTCTTTATCGGTTGCGCTGGTGGTATCGACACAACAGTAACATTCGACTACAAAGAAGAAGCAATGCCAGAAGGTTTGTTCTACTTTACAATCACAGTAAATGGTCTCCAAGGCGGTCACTCAGGTGGTGATATTCACTCAAACCGCGGTAATGCTAACAAAATATTGAACCGCTTCATGTGGCAAATTGCTAAAGCTACAGATTTGAAAGTGGCTTCAATCACAGGCGGTAACCTTCGTAATGCTATCGCTCGTGAAGCAAGCGCAGTATGTGCTGTTCCTGCAGATTTCAAACATGAATTGACAGTTCGCGCAAATACATTTGCAGCTGAAATTGAAGCAGAATTTGCTATCTCTGATGCTGGCGTAAAAGTAGCTATTGATAGCTGCGAACGTCCTGCTACAATGATTGATGCTGACACAACTCATCGTTTGATTTACTCTCTCTATGCTTGCCCTCACGGTGTATTGCGTATGAGCGACGATATGCCAGGTTTGGTAGAAACATCAACTAACCTTGCAGCAGTGAAAATGATTGAAAACAACCAAATCCTTATCACAACAAGCCAACGTAGCTCAACTGAATCAAGCAAAAAAGATGCGGCTTACATGGTAGAAAGCGTATTCGTATTGGCTGGTGCAAAAGCAACTCACGGTGATGGCTATCCAGGTTGGAAACCAAATCCAAAATCACCAATCGCAAACGTTGTGGCTGAAACATACGAAAAATTGTTCGGCAAAAAAGCAAAAATCACAGCTATCCACGCAGGTTTGGAATGCGGTTTATTCCTCGAAAAATATCCACACCTCGACA
Source organism: Paludibacteraceae bacterium (assembly GCA_017559505.1). Classification (GTDB taxonomy): domain Bacteria; phylum Bacteroidota; class Bacteroidia; order Bacteroidales; family Paludibacteraceae; genus Aphodosoma. Next base: position 9,809 of record JAFYSF010000001.1, read on the forward strand.
TGGTAAGCGTTGGTCCTACTATGCGTGGAGTACACTCTCCAGACGAACGTCTCCACATCGGTGACACAGAAAAATTCTGGACATTGATTACTCACGTATTGGAAAACATCTAAAATAACAATATTTAATAAAAAATAGCGGTATAGGTTATGCTTATACCGCTATTTTTTTGTATCTTTGCAAATTTAATAGTAACGAGCAACGAAAGCTATTCAATATTAAACAACAAACAAAAACAAACACAGCGAATAGCTCTCGCGACTCGTTACTAAAAATCTAAATATCTAACCATATGATTCGTAAATTTGATTTTTTGGTCGTTGGTAGTGGTATAGCAGGAATGAGTTTTGCGCTCAAAGTAGCCGATAAAGGCAAAGTAGCTATCCTCTGCAAGAGCACCCTCGACGAGGCTAACACGGCTCTCGCCCAAGGCGGAATTTCATCTGTAACTAATCCCGTATTAGACAATTACGAAAAACACATACAAGACACTTTAATTGCTGGCGATGGCAATTGCGACCTCGCCGCAGTTGAAAAAGTAGTAAAAAACGCCCCAAAACAGATAGAACAACTACTCGAATGGGGAGTGGACTTTGATAAAGCTCCTGATGGATCTTTTGACCTACATCGCGAAGGAGGGCACTCAGAACACCGTATTCTTCACCATAAAGATTCAACTGGAGCTGAAATACAACGTTCACTCATTAAACGCATAAAAATGCACAAAAACATTGAAGTTTTTGAACATTATTTTGCAATAGATATCCTTACACAACACCATTTAGGACAGATAGTAACCCGAAAAACACCAGATATTGAGTGTTACGGCATATATGCATTAAATACTCGTAGCAATAAAATCACTACATTTTTGAGCAAAATCACAATGCTCTCTACCGGTGGAATTGGCAATGTATATAACACTACAACTAACCCATTAGTAGCAACAGGTGATGGTATTGCAATGGTGCATAGGGCTCGTGGAGTGATACGCGATATGGAATTTGTGCAATTCCACCCTACTGCATTCTATCACCCTGGTGTTCGCCCTTCATTCTTGATAACAGAAGCAATGAGAGGTTATGGGGCTGTGTTACGCACTATCAAAGGAAAAGAATTTATGCACAAATACGACAAAAGAGGTTCTCTTGCGCCTCGCGACATCGTTGCCCGTGCTATAGATAATGAAATGAAAAAATCAGGGACTGAACATGTATTTCTTGATGTAACACACAAACCAGCAGAAGAAACACGCGAACATTTCCCTATGATTTACGAAAAATGTTTGTCGTATGGCATCGACATAACATCACAATATATACCTGTTGCTCCAGCCGCTCACTACCTATGTGGAGGTATTGTAGTAAATAGCAACTCCGAAACTAGCATTCACAGATTGTATGCTACAGGCGAGTGCTCATGCACAGGCTTACATGGAGCAAATCGTTTAGCTTCAAACTCGTTGATAGAAGCCATTGTATATGCCGATGCGGCAGCTCAACATGCAATACCTCTACTCGACGAATTAACTATCAATGAAGCTATTCCTCAATGGAACGACGAAGGAACTCGTTTGCCTGAAGAGATGATCCTAATCACTCAATCACTAAAAGAAGTGCAACAAATAATGAGTTCATACGTAGGCATCGTACGCTCTAATCTTCGTTTGAAACGCGCTATGTCGCGCCTCGAAATATTATTCCGCGAAACAGAAAGCCTATTCGAACGTTCGGTTGTTAGTCGTGATATTTGCGAACTTCGCAACTGCATATCAGTAGCATATCTTATCATCAAACAAGCTACTGCCCGCAAAGAAAGCCGTGGATTGCATTACACTATTGATTATCCAGAAAAAAACGAAGAAAATTAAAAATCAACAACTAACACTATTGATTTTTATTTCAATATTTCAAAAAAATAAACAAAATTATAAATTTGATGAAACACTTTAAACTGTACAACAACATTGGAGGATGGTTAGCATTCGCAATTGCAGCCATCACCTATTTGCTCACAATTGAGCCAACCGCATCATTTTGGGACTGCGGTGAATTTATATCTTCTGCCTTTAAACTCGAAGTAGGACACCCACCTGGAGCTCCATTCTTCATGATGACAGGTCGTCTATTCTCGCTATTCGCTTCTGACCCAACCCAAGTAGCAGCAATGGTAAACGCAATGTCTGCTCTTTGTAGCGCATTCACAATTCTTTTCCTATTTTGGACAATTACACACATTGCCCGCAAAATCACAGTAAAAGAGAACGAAGCAATGACTCTTGGTAAGGGAATTGCTATCATTGGCGCTGGTCTTGTTGGCTCATTGGCATATACATTCTCTGACACATTCTGGTTTTCTGCTGTAGAAGGCGAGGTGTATGCCTATTCATCGCTATTTACCGCTGTAGTTTTTTGGTGTATTCTCAAATGGGAAGATGTTGCAGATGAACCTCATGCAGCTCGTTGGTTAATACTTATCGCATATCTCATGGGCTTAAGTATTGGTGTGCACTTGCTCAACTTATTGGCCATACCTGCTATCGTACTCGTATATTACTTCAAAAAATACGAAGTTAATACAAAAAACACCCTTATTGCACTTGGCATTGCTGTTGTTATATTAGGAGCTGTACTCTATGGTATGATTCCTGGCTTTGTAAAAGTGGCTTCTTGGTTTGAATTGTTCTTCGTAAACGCTTGTGGTTTAGGATTTAATAGCGGTGTTATTATCTATCTCATTGTTACCGCGATGATTCTAATTTGGGCTGTATATGAAACTCAAACTGTAAAGAACGAAATTCGCACTCGTATCTCATTCATTGCAGCTCTCACTATGCTCGGTATTCCATTCCTCGGTAGCGGCGTGATTTTAGGATTACTTATTATTGCTGCCTTATCAGTTATCCTTTTCATCAAAAAAGAATGGAACTACAAATGGCTCAACACAATAATCCTTTGTGCTATGGTTATGCTCATTGGCTATTCGTCATATACAATGATTGTAATACGCTCAATGGCAAATACACCTATGGATCAAAACTCACCTGAAGATGTATTTACATTGCAATCTTATCTCAATCGTGAACAATACGGCGACCGCCCATTGTTCTACGGAGCAATGTATTCTGCCCCAGAAATACTTGACATACAAGGCAACATGTGTGTACCTCGCGCAAAATATGGTAATACCGTATGGCAACAAAAAGTAAAAACATCTGACAACGAAAAAGATTCATACGAAAACCTTGGTAAACGCCAAACTGGTTACGAAATGGATTCTCGCTTCAAAATGCTATTCCCACGTATGTACTCAGGACAAGGACACCATGTGTCTGCATACAAAACTTGGGGGGATATCAAAGGCAAACGCATCTCTGTTGATCGCTGTGGTCGCCAAGAAACACTCGTTATGCCTACAATGGGAGAAAATCTTCGTTTCTTCTTCTCATATCAAGTAAATTTCATGTATTGGCGCTACTTTATGTGGAACTTTGCAGGTCGCCAAAATGACCTTCAAGGCCATGGTGAATTGGATAAAGGAAACTGGATTTCTGGTATATCATTCCTTGACAATGCTCGTCTTGGCAATCAAGACACATTGCCTGATTCTCTAAAAAACAACAAAGGGCGCAATCGCTATTTCATGCTTCCTCTTCTCCTTGGGTTACTTGGTATAGCATGGCAATTGTGCAATAAAAAACAGGGTAATCTACAATTCTGGCTTGTATTTGTTCTATTCTTTATGACAGGTCTTGCCATCGTTATGTATCTCAACCAAACTCCATACCAACCTCGCGAACGTGACTACGCATACGCGGCATCATTCTACGCATTTTCTATTTGGATTGGTCTTGGTGTTATGTTCTTCTACTCGCTCATTAAGAAATTTATGCCAAAACCATTAGCAGCAATTATAGTAACAATCTGCTGTCTCGGTGTACCTGCTCTTATGGCACAACAAAACTGGGACGACCACGATCGTTCTAATCGTCGTGTAGCTCGCGACTTTGGACTAAACTACCTCAATAGTTGTGCTCCAAACTCAATTATTTTCTCTAATGGCGACAATGACACTTTCCCTCTTTGGTACAACCAAGAAGTTGAAGAAAATCGTACTGACATGCGAGTATGTAACTTGTCTTATCTCAACACAGACTGGTACATCGATCAAATGAAACGCGAAGCTTATACTTCTGCGCCTCTCCCTATTTCATGGGATAAAAAAGATTATGTATCTGGACACCTTGATGTATGTCGCGTATCAGAGCATCCTCAATTCAAAAATGGCATGGAACTAAGTCAAGCCCTTGACCTTGTACGAAATCCAAAAACTATTGATGATAATGGTATCGGCACATTCTATAGCTCAAATATGATATTACCGGTTGACAAACAAAAAGTTATTGAAACAGGTACAGTTGCAATCGAAGATTCTGCTAAAATCGTTAATCAAATAAACATAAAACTTGGTAGATCTATTGGCAAAGCTCAACTCATGGTATTAGAAATGCTTAATACTAATAATTGGGAACGCCCAATCTATGTAGCGGCAACTGTTGGTAGCGAATACTACCCTGCTCTACAAGAATATATGCAATTAGAAGGCTTGGCTTATAGAATTGTTCCAGTAAAAGGCCGTAAAGAACGTGTAAACACTGAAGCCATGTACGACAATATGATGAACAAATTCGTTTGGGGCAACATCGCAGATCCTAATGTTTATCTCGACGAACAACATATCCGTATGGCTCGCACAATGCGTATGATGTTCGGTCAACTCGTAGCCGCTCTCATCGAAGAAGGTCAACACGAAAAAGCTATTAAAGCAATAGAAAAATGTATGGAAGTAATACCTACAACTTCTGTTCCTGCAGATTACAGCACTGCAATGCTTGCCGAATATTACTACGAACTTGGTCAAACAGAAAAAGCTGACGCCTTAGTTCGTCCTCTACTCGATGACTGCGTTGCAAAAATCGAATGGGTAAAATCATTAAAACCTAAACACAGCAAGGCTATATCTCAAGAATTGTCTATTCGTCAAAATGTAGGCTTAATTCAAAATATGTGGATGACTGCCCGCAATTACAATTCTGAATTGACAACAGAACTCGAAGATTACTTGCAAATGTATTATCCTTTGGTTAATCGCTAAAATTTAAATTGTATCAACCCAACAAAATACTAAAACTTTTATGTCCAGCAGTATATCAAATATCTACTGCTGGACATAACGTATATCTAACCTTCGACGACGGACCTTGTCCTAATTCTACACCTATTATTTTAGATATTCTACGCCAACACAACATCAAAGCTACATTCTTTTGCGTTGGCGACAATATACTAAAATATCCCGAATTATTCGCACAAATAAAATCCGAAGGACATCAAGTGGGCAACCACACTATGCACCATTCCAAAGGATTTTTCACGAACACCAACGACTATATCAACGAAATTGACGAATGCGCGGCACTCATAGGCAATAATCTTTTTCGTCCACCTCATGGGCTTATCACTCCTCGTCAAAACGGGATACTCCGCAATAAAGGCTACAAAATAATACAATGGGATGTTATCTCTTACGATTGGGACAAAAAGCATTCGCCTAACGATGTACTACAAATTATCAAAAGCAACACCCGTTCCGGGTCAATTATAGTAATGCACGATTCCATCAAAGCCGCCCCTCGAACATTAAAAATATTAGATAGCGTGATTCTATGGTTAAAATCACAAAATTATCAACTAAAACCCCTCGATTAAATATGCTTAAAATAACTGACAACATAATCATTGGAGGCAACAACAGATTCTCCTTACTGGCAGGTCCATGCGCTATCGAATCGGAAGAAATGACCATAGAAGTAGCAACTGAACTAAAAAACATCTGCTCTCGCCTCGAAATACCATTTATATTCAAATCTTCTTTCGATAAAGCCAATCGCACATCAGTAACCTCACCTCGGGGCGTAGGCATCGAACGAGGTCTACAAATATTACAACGCGTAAAATCAGAATTAAACATTCCGATAGTAACCGACGTACACGAATCTTGGCAATGCCCAATCGTAGCAGAAGTAGCCGATATATTACAAATTCCGGCTTTCCTATGTCGACAAACCGACCTACTCATTGCAGCTGCTGAAACAGGACGTGCCATCAACGTAAAAAAAGGACAATTTCTTGCCCCTTGGGACATGCGCAATATAGTAGAAAAACTACGCTCTACTGGCAATAATCGCATTATGCTATGCGAACGAGGCTCTTCCTTCGGATACAACAACCTCATAGTAGATATGACAGGATTGGTCGAAATGCGACAATTTGGAGTCCCTATCGTATTTGACGCCACACACAGCGTACAAAAACCGGGCGGACAAGGCAATGCAACTGGAGGAAACAGAGAAATGGTACCACACCTTATGAGGGCAGCTTTAGCCGTAGGTGTCGACGCTATTTTTGCCGAAGTACACCCTAATCCAGATAAAGCATTTTCTGATGCAGCAAATCAAATAAAATTATCAGAAATTGAAAAAATCTTACGCCAAGCCATCGAAATTGATAACATAATCAAATCTGCTACCAAATAATCAATACACACTCTCAGTGTGTATCAAATATCCAAAACTCACCTTACCCTCAAGCAAGGTGCAAGCAACCTTCAAGCAAGAAGACTGACAACCATTCTCAGTGTGTATTTTTTTTAATTTACCAACTAAAACTATGACCTGGATAGAACGCAGTAAGCAAATATTCGAACAAGAGATAGCCGAATTTCAAAAAGTAGCTAACTCCATAGGCGACGAATTCAATCAAGCCATAGAGATGATATACGCATGCAAAGGCAAAGTAGTAATCATGGGCATAGGCAAAACCGGCATTGTTGGCCATAAAATTGCAGCATCACTTGCCTCAACAGGTACTCCTGCAATATTTGTCAATGCCGCAGAAGCAATGCACGGCGACCTCGGAATGGTAGCAAAAAATGACATCGCTCTACTCATCTCACATAGTGGCACCTCTTCCGAAATTGTCAACATTTGTACACCCCTTAAAAATATTGGCGCACAAATCATTGCTATCACAGGCAATCCTCATTCTCCTTTGGCACAAGAAGCTAAAATCACAATAAATGTACCAATCGAACGCGAAGTTTGTCCACTAAATCTTGCCCCTACAACTTCCACCACAGCCACTATGCTACTTGGCGATGCACTAATGGTTTGTCTTATGGAGCGACGCCAATTCAAAGCCGAAAATTTCGCATTATACCACCCTGGAGGTGCACTCGGCAGACAATTACTATCACGCGTAAAACATAGAATGTCAACCTCTATTCCTCGCGTAATAATCAACACAACATTCAACGATGTTATCTATACCGTTAGCGATGGTCGCAAAGGAATGACTTTAGTATATGACCACGAAAATAAATGTGTTGGCATAATTACCGATGGAGACATTCGCCGCGCAATACAACATCATGAAAATATAAAATCTCTTACTGCTGCAGATATAATGACTCATTCATTTAAGCACATACACCAAGAGGCCATGATAACACAAGCTCTCGAAATTATGGATGCCAATAATATCACCTCCCTCGCAGTAACAGATATTCCAAACTCTAATAATGTTATCGGCATATTACACATACATGACATAATAGATTTTAGATAAAAACACAAAAAGGCTGATTGAAATTTTCAATCGGCCTTTTTTATATCCACAATATAAACACAAAAAAAAGAGTCCAACCAAATAGTTGAACTCTTTTGCGGTATGGACGGGACTCGAACCCGCGACCCCCTGCGTGACAGGCAGGTATTCTAACCAGCTGAACTACCACACCATTGTCGCTCTCTCGATCGATTAAGTATCTCTCTCAATTGCGATGCAAAGATACGACCTTTTTCTGGAATCTCCAAATATTTTAATAACTTTTTTCAAAAAAAATGCAACTTTTTTCAATATAATTCACATACTACTAAATATCAGCAATTTAACAACTGAAAATATTTTGCTTATTTTAGCAAAAATAGAGCTTTTCAATATAAAACCCATCAAAAAAAGTGATTTTCCTCAAAAATAAAGTCTAAAAACAAGTTTTCATTGGCATATTTTTCGAGTTTTTGCATTTTTGATGTAAAAAACAACACAAAGTCGCTCGAAAACACATCAAAAAATTAATAGATTTATTTAATAAAATTCATAACATAACTTGTTTTGAATGTCTCTTCTTTTTGAAGATGGTTAATATATGGCTTATTATTGTAACTACCATCAAAATTACTATCATCGCAACGACCATACCAAGGTTCAATACACATAAAAGGAGCATAACCTACTTTGGCAGGCGACCAAAGCCCTACTACTGGAGCATCAAAAGAGAGTTCGATATATGGTTCCCCTTGCTTATCGCACAAAGATACACTATTCAATTGGTTTTCGAAAACTAAAGCATCGCCTGCAAATGTATCTTTCGTAATTGGAACACCTAACTCTTGTGCAAAAAAATCACCACGTTCTTTAGCTGCATACCCTCCACATTCAAGACGAGTAAGAGAAAGATGTCCAGAACGATTAAATTTCATATAACCTTGAATAGCGGCTTCGGCATCAAAATCACGATAATTAAATGCTGGGTGCGCCCCTATTTGAAAATAAATATCTCCATCCGTTTTGTTATCTACAACCCAATGAACTTTCACTGAGCGTCCCTCAAGCTGATAAACAACATACAAATCAAAATCGAAAGGATAGATTTTACGAGTATCAGCATTTGAAGAAAGCAAAAAAGCCATGGCACTAAATGAAGAAAATCTATAATTAAACTTTCTATTAAGGTCAAGTACGTTTATTGCCTCAAATTCGCAATCACGCGCAAAACCATGCTGACTCAATGGGTACTCTTCACATTGATAAAGCATACGACCATTCCAAACTTTCCCTACAATAGGGAACAAAATAGGCGATCGACGAGCCCAATATGCTTTATCACCATGCCAAAGATACTCAAAATCTGTAGTTTTATCTTTTATCGACTGCAATTCAGCACCAAAGGCAGATGCTTCAACACGAAGATATTCATTTTCTAATATATATTTATCCATAATAATATTTATTAAAAAGGTCTAATCCGACACTATAGTTAACCCGTTTAAGATACTTTCATAATGAAAATATCCTTAGTAAGCGCAAAGGTAAAATTTTTATTTCATATTTGCAAATATCAGACAAAAAAAGAGATGCACTATTAATAAGTACATCTCTTTTAAACAATTATACTGCAAAACCAATACGAGGACGTATCTCGATTTGTTTTTTCTTAGTTACAAATTCATCACGCATATTTTCGTAATGTCTTAAATCACTGCTCGAAATCGAAGAAGCTGTTCGTTTTATAACGGCTTCGATATTTTCTTGAGTAACTTCAACCCAATCGTCAATTTCTATTGATTCACGGAAAGCAACACGCGAAGCTTCCAAGATAATATAAGCAATATCACTTGACGAATAGCCTTTTGTCATATCTGCCAATCGTTGCAAATCAATATTTTCGGCAGCCATATCACATTTTGCCAAGTTGAGTTTGAACATCTCGATTCGAGCTTCAAGGTCAGGTTCTGGGACATATATAACTTCATCGATTCGACCTTTACGCAAAACGGCTTTGTCGATAAGATTAATATTGTTAGTCATAGCTAACACATAGACCCCACGAGATGCACAGTTATTAAGTTGAACCAAAAACTCATTAACCTCAGTTAAATAGTGATGCGAAGTATCTTCGGTACGCGCAGGGACCAAGGCATCAAATTCGTCGAAACACAATAGCGACGGAGCTTTTTCTTCGGCTTTTTTGAACAAATCGGATATTTTTGTTTGCGATCCGTGCACATACGTTGAACCCAAATCGGAGGGTTTGACCAATACGAAATTAAGATTAGCCTCTTCGGCCATTTTTTCAGCGATGTAGGTTTTACCACACCCTGGAGGTCCATAAAGCAATATACCATTAGATGGTTGAATATTGTATTTTTTTGCTTTATCACGATGACGGACGATATCAATGAAATTGCGTTTTAGAAGTTGCTTGAGTTGCAACATTCCAGCCACATCGGCAAAACCATTGCCTTTTCGCTTAGCGATTGAAACATTAACGGAGAGCGACCCATCATCACGCTTATTCCAATCAAAAGCATCATCATCATCACAAGAACTTAAACTTGTATCATCATAGTCATCATTATCAAAATCTTTAGATAATTCTTCATCTAAAGTTTGCTGAGCCATATCTTGAACTTCATTAAGTTGACTCGCAATAAAATCATCTAACAATTTATCAAAATCATCAGAATCGAATGAGTTTTTATTTGCCTTATTATCTAAGAGCGATTTTTTGTTAGCAACCTCTTTTTCTTGCAATTTATCAAACATCTTATCGATTTCCCGCAACTCGTCAGATGTATGCTGTAATTTATGCAACATATCCAAAACCGATTCGTATCGGTCTTCTGGACGTTCTTCAAGAGCTTTACTTACAATTTCATAATATTCTTCTGCAGGAAAACGAACGTTTTCGAAAGAAGTATATCTGAACTTTTTAATCGATTTGCGACGCTGAGCTTCAGTCATAGCACGCAAATCATCAAGAGAATATCCCAATACGTCGTCTCCGCCTAAAATATAGCAGAACATAACTCCGAGAGCATAAATATCGGAATATTTAGAGAACCCACCGACAAAAGTTTCAGGTGCACGAAAACGATGATCAAGCAACTCTACATCGCAAATTTTCTTTCGCTTTGTCGGCTCATACACATTAGCATAACCAATTAAATACGGTTTATATTTTCCATCGCCAAGATTTTTAACAATAACATTCTCAGGCGAAAGGGCATTAAAACCACCACCACGAGTAACAACATTCACGTTGTTAATAGCTTCACATAAGTCAATCATAAAGTCGACCCCTAACTTAGCGCGTTTCTTACGTTTCATAAACTTGTCTAACCTAACGCCTTCCACATAATCGTAAACGACATATAGATATAAACGTCCGTTGTAAAAAAATTCAGCAGATGGATACCATCGAGCTTCACTAACGTCAAAATAATCGCCATCGTAGAAGTAGCTATTTTCAATTTCACGAGGAAAAGCATCTTTGGTCAAGACTCCTGCTTCGAGAGATAATTTGTGGTCATAAGCAACTAAAACATATTTCTTTTTTTCACCTTCGCTCCAACGAGTTACGAGATAAACTTGACGCCAAGGGCGGCGTCCACTGTCAAGACGAAAATTCACGCTATAATCGTGAATCGCCATTTCTTTTCTAAAAAAATTCATAAATTCTCCTTTTTTTAAGTTACAAAATTCATAATCACAGCCATTCAAAGATCGAAATCAGCGACCGACACACGTGCCATTATACCCAATACGTCCATATAAGGGCAATAAATTTGTCGCAAACAACAAAGGGTAAGATTCCTAACCTTGTCAACGATAAAACAGAAGCGACGACGACAAAGCCACAGAACATCTTACGCTCAGATGCTCTAATTGTTTATAAAAATAATGTAAGCTAAAACCGTGTAAAAGTTTAACAAAACCTTGATTTAGCAACGGGATAATCATAAACAATGCACTCCTCAAAGAAATAGATACACCACTCCCATAGAGGACGAATTTTATGACTTGCTAAAAAGAATTAAGGTTCACATAGTTTTCAAAACAATTTTAATTGTTTAAACTTTACACATAATAGAATTGATAGGAGAACGAATGACTACGTTCAACGATGCAAAGGTAGAATTTTTTTTTGAAACTGCAAAATATTTTCAGAAAAATTTAATAAATCTTTTTTGCAGTTTGCTCTATAGTATATTTATAGTATGTTTATCCTATATTTATAGTATATTTATGGTATATTTATCATATGTTGTAGATAAGAAGAGGGTAAGAATGAGAGTTGAAAGTTGAGAGTTGAAAGTTGAGAGTTGAGAGTTGAGAGTTGTTATATATGAAAACGGCTGTGCTAAAATGATTTCAGCACAGCCGTTTGTATTATTAGCAAATATAATATTTTAGCCTTTGATAGCTGCAATGCCTGGAAGCACGCGACCTTCGATAGCTTCGAGAAGAGCACCACCACCAGTTGATACGTAGCTTACTTGATCAGCCAAGCCAAATTTATTGACACAGGCTACAGAATCGCCACCACCTACGAGTGAATAAGCTCCATTTTTTGTTGCTTCGACAATAGCTTCGGCTACTGCACGAGAGCCATTAGAGAAATTGTCAAATTCAAATACGCCAGTTGGACCATTCCAGAGAATAGTTTTAGAGGCTTTAATAACGTCTGCAAATTTCTCCATTGTTTTTGGACCAATATCCATACCTTCCCAACCTTCAGGAATGTTCATTACGTCAGCAAATTGAGCGTTGCAATCGTTAGAGAATCCATCACCTACTTTTGCATCGACTGCCAATACAAGATTTACGCCATTTGCTTTGGCTTTTGCCATAAGTTCGAGTGCAAGATCAAGTTTGTCATCTTCGCAGATTGATTGACCAATTTTACCACCTTGAGCTTTCATGAAAGTATATGTCATACCTCCAGCCAAGATAAGATTGTCGACTTTTGTAAGAAGATTCTCGATAATTTCGATTTTAGAAGATACTTTTGAACCACCCATGATTGCAGTGAATGGGCGCACTGTTTCAGACATAACTTTTTCGACAGCAGTAACTTCTTTATTCATTAAATAACCGAACATTTTGTGATCGGCATCGAAATAATCGGCAATAAGTGCAGTAGATGCGTGAGCACGGTGAGCAGTACCAAACGCATCGTTTACATAGCAATCGGCGTATGATGCAAGATGTTTTGCAAACTCTTTTTGTGATGCTTTGACTGCTTTTTTAGCAGCTGCTTTTTCTTCATCGGTTGCGTCTTCGGCTAAGCCACGAGGTTTGCCTTCTTCTTCAGCATAGAAACGAAGATTTTCGAGAAGAAGAGCTTCACCTGGTTTGAGGGCTGCACATGCCTCATCGGCAGCATTGCAATCGTCAACAAATTTAACCTCTACGCCAAGAGTTTTGCTAACGTGATCAACAATGTGTTTCAAAGAGTATTTTGGATCTGGATTTTTTTTAGGACGACCCATGTGTGATGCAATAATCAAACTACCGCCATCTGCCAATATTTTTTTGAGAGTTGGCATAGCCGCACGAATACGTGTATCATCTGTAATCACAAAATTTTCGTCAACTGGCACGTTGAAGTCAACGCGAACAAATGCTTTTTTACCAGCAAAATTAAAATTGTCAATTGTCATCATAATCTTATTGTTTATTTTATTAGTTATTAACAAATTACATCAGTTTTTAATTATCAAAGTATCATTTTGTCAATAGGAGAGATAAGAATTTCTTTTGCGCCAAGTTCTTTAAGCCGTTCGAGAATGTCCCAAAGGCGTTTTTCGTCCATCACAACAGAAACACTGACAAATTCATCGTTTTGATAATGGCTCAAAGATGGACGATGCACAGATGGAAGTATGGCTATGATTTCATCTAAATTGCCAATCGGCACATTCATTCTTACAAATTTCTTGCCAACTGCAGCTTGAATAGCATCGATGCGAAGCAAAAACTCATCGAGAATCATTCGATTGAGAGGCGAAATCGACTGTGTCGCAATCAATATGGCCTCAGAAGTCATAACAGTTTCAACCTCTTTAAGATTCTCGCTCATCAGAGCAGTTCCTGAATACACTCTATCGCAAATAGCATCAGCAATTCCTACCTTTGGAGCCATATATACATGCTCACGCATCAAGCGAGTCGTGGCTTTTACACCATGAGATTTCAAAAATCGAGATAATAACTCAGGGTAAGGCGTAGCTATACTTTTGCCAGTAAACCACTCTATACCACGATATTTTGCATCACGCGGTATGGCAAGAGATAGAGTTGAACGATTAAATCCAAGACGTTTTATAATACAATCATCAGGCGTTCCTGCTTGACGTGCAAGATATTCACCACAAATACCGACGTCAACAATACCCAATGCCACAAATTCTGGGATACGATCTTTTTCTATAAATAATACTTCGGCTGGAAAATTTGAAGAGCGCACAAGCATTGGATTAGCCTCTCGCACAGAAAGTTTTACGCCAACAGATTCAAGCAGTTCGAGCGACTCTTGATTCATGCGTCCTCTTGATTGTATTGCAATACGTAACATCTACTATAATGAATAATTATGGACATAACCAACCGCCACTCTTTCAGATAAAAAAGAGCAACGATTATTTTGCAAAGTTAACAAAAAAGAAAGAACCTTGCAATATTTTACAATATTTTTAACAAAAAAAATAGAGACTATCTATTTGAATAGATAATCTCCATAGCCTAATGAAGTTAGAAAACTCGTAATTATTCAGCAACTACTTCTTCTACAACTTCAGCAACTACTGTATCAGCAGCAACTTCAGCAACAGTTGTATCTACAGCTGCAACTTCTTCAACTGCAACTACTTCTTCTGCTACTGGAGCTTCTTCAGTTTTAGCTTCTTTATTACCGCAAGATGCGAATGCTACAGCTGTAGCAACAGCAAAAAACAATACTAATTTTTTCATTTTTTGATATATTAAAAATATTAAACAATAACGAGTGCAAAATTACAACTTTTTTTTCAAATAATACACATATATTCAACTTTTTTTTGTTATTTTGCAAATAAAATTAAAAAAGACATGTATTCCTTAGATTTAAACGCCCAATTTTCGAATTTTAATGTAACTCTCAACGACTTACAATGCATAATAGCCACCGCCATGGAACGTGGTGCAACCTATGCCGACATATATTTTGAACATGCATATTCTAATAATATCCGACTTATTGACAATAATGTCGACAATGCTTCGTCGCATATTGAATATGGAGCCGGCGTACGAGTTGTTGTTGGCGACCAAACTGGCTATGCCTATACCGAAACTGCGACTGTTGACGACTTACTGAAAGCTGCTCGCACCGCAAATCGCATTGCCTCGAATGGCGAAAAATATAATAACGTGAATATCCACGAACTTAAATCGCCTAACCGCTATCCTATCCTACACCATTGGGAAGAAAAAACACTGCTAGACCGCAAACCTTGGCTCGAAAAACTCAATAATCGTATATTTGAACTTGACCCTCGAGTTAAAAAAGTTGCTATCACACAAGGAGATGGCACAAGCGATATCCTATTTTTCAATTCGGAAGGGGCTTTCTTCACCGATCGCATTCCCATCGCAATGCTATCTGCTACGTGTGTAATGGAAGATGAAAATGGTCGCAGAGAACAAGCAGGAAGTTCTCGTTCATTTCATATTGGATACGAATTTTTAACCCAAGAACTCATCGAAGAATTAGCTCAAGAAGTGGTGTCGCGCACAGCCATTCTTTTCGATGCCATAAAACCTAAAGGCGGAGAAATGCCTGTTGTCATGGGTGCTGGAGGATCTGGCATATTGCTACATGAGGCGATAGGTCATGCCTTTGAGGCTGACTTCAACCGATTGGGAACAAGTATTTTCAGCGACAAATTAGGCAAAATAATTTGCAATCCGCTCATCAATGTAGTCGACGATGGAACTATACCACATAATCGTGGCTCTATCAATTTCGACGATGAAGGCATTGAGGGTCAAAAGACTTATATCGTTGCCGAAGGCCGTCTCAACTCTTACCTCCACGACCGCATTTCAGCCCGCCACTATGGCGTTGCCCCTACAGGCAATGGTCGTCGCGAATCGTTCCGCTACACTCCAATGCCTCGTATGCGAGCCACATATATGGAAGCTGGTCCTCATACCGAAGAAGAAATGATTGCAAACGTAAAACAAGGTGTATATGTAGATGTTTTTTCAAACGGACAAGTACAAATCGGTGCTGGCGATTTCACTTTCTATGTCAAATCTGGTTGGTTAATCGAAAATGGACGCTTAACAACTCCAATAAAAGACATCAACATTATTGGCAACGGTCCTGAAGCCCTTGCAGGAATATCAATGGTCGGGAATAACCCTAAAATAGATAACGGCACATGGACATGCGGCAAAGAAGGTCAAAGTTGCGCCGTAACTTGTGGTATGCCGAGCGTTTTAGTCGACAACCTCACCGTTGGAGGTGAATAAAAAAGAAGAGGGATTTCTTTTGAAAATCCCTCTTCTTTTTTATCCTAACTTTTATTATCTCACAAATCTCAACTCTTTCGATTTAAATACATCCACCGGAGCCACAGCATACTGCTCCATATCAATACCTCTTTCTTTCATTGCTCTCCTCAACTTCGGCAAACGGTGCAAACCTAATATCAAATAATCCTTCACTTGTTTCGGTTTACATAGCTCTACTCCTAACTGTTTAAGATAAATATCATAAATCAACTCCGAGCAATAAAACTTCCCATTGTCAAACCGAAACGCTAAATCATAAGGAATACCCAAATATTCGCCATATTTGATTTTTACATTATCCATTTTTGGACGTTTATGCCAATATTTCCCATCTTTACCACGAGCTATAAACCTATTCAATGGAGTAAGCACCAAAGTCTTTTGCGTTTCAAGCACATAAGGCTTACCATCTTTCATCACCACAACCCCACAATGCGTAATAGTCGAACGTGTTCCCTTCTTTATCAGTGGCGACTGTTGCGACAATGATGTTTGAAAAATCACATCCCCCTCTCGCACATCTTCAATAGGAGCCGATGTCGCAGTCACCGCCTCCACCAATATCATACGAAACGGATATCCCACAACGCACAAAATAATAGCTAATATGATAAATGCTTTTTTCATAATCTTTTCTTAATAATCCTCTTCAATCCCCAATTCAAAATCAGCACAAGCAAATAAATCACAATAAAAATAACAAGATTCACCACATGATATTCCGACCACCCTGCACTATACGAAACCGCATCAATAGGCAAATTAAGTCGCTCGCCCAACGCCCAAAGATCATCTACACACAAATCAAACGCAGCCTCAGCACTTATTACACCATACCTATTCCACAACCATACGCCCAGCCACACAAACGGCACATTATATAACACCGTCGCAACCAGCACCACCAATCTACCTACCGAGAATCCCTGCATCATCTTCCTCACCGCAACATACACAATCAAAAGCGACGACAATATCAACACCGCATATTGTGCATACAAATTCACATAAACACACGCCTCCTTGTATGTCCACCCAAATAGTCCTCCTATCAACTCAATAAGAGCACAACAAGCTCCAAAAATAAGTGCTATAATATACATTCTTTTTTATTCTTCAACCTTCAATACCCATTTAAAATTCGGCGCATACAACCAACCAATATCCTGCATATATCTAATAAGGCTTTCATGAAATTTCAACGGACCAATTATCGTTGGCTCTGGCAATTTCGGGAAAGCATACTCTTTTCTATACGATATCACCCACTCGCCATCCTCTTTGTACAAATACATCCCATTCAAAGCCAAAGCAATTCGCCCATTTTCAAACGTATATGCCGACCACAACTTAAATTCATTATAATCAGCCTTCCACGCAATCAAAGCAGGATTTTCTTTAGTCGCATTAGGATACTTCTTCATCAAACCCTTTATCTTCTCATGTCTAGCAAAATACCTACTATGCAACACAACCATATCTTTCGTTGGCACAGTGCAAAGAACTTGCTGTATCGTAGCCTCGGGCGACAACGGCCATCCAAAAGCACAAATACACAAATTTATAGAATAAATACTACACTTTTCGTATAAATTCAAATCCTCTCCTTTTTTCACTCGAAGATAACACTCTTGTTGTATATCACTCGTCACCCAATACACCACATTCGATGCCACCAAAAGAATAACAACAAGAAAACCAATCAAAATCTTTCTTTTCATAACTATTTCATGCTTTTTATAATTAATAAACATTCATAAGATATCATATCCTATAGGTTTGTCATTTATAGTCAAGATGCGCCATCGGCGCAGCGAGACCTTATGTAAAACAAAAATTATGTTCTTCTGTCATTATGTCTAAAAAAAAGAGAAAAGTTAATTATAATTTTTCCAAATAATCAATCGGATTCAAATAAAACATCTTTTTCCATCCATCCGTCGAAGTATCAATCCGCCACGGATAAGGTACAAAAGTAAATATCGTGAAATGCAAGTGAGCAGGCGTCTTTGCCGCACTACCTGTGTTTCCCACTTTACCTATCAACGCATTATGCGTTACAATATTGCCCTCTTTCACAAGAATTTCATCCAAATGAGCATAATAATACACTCTCCACTTAGGACCCAACACCGTAACATAATTCCCACCACTACTCAAATAGCCAGTCGACACCACCACGCCCATCGTAGCCGAATGAATCTTTGTGCCACGTCGCGCAAAAATATCCACGCCCTTATGCACTCTCGCTCTACCGCCCCAAGGGTACCAAAACGTCTTATGGTTATAATCCCCACTACCAGCGCCATCCACAGGCATCTGCAAATTCTGAGGTATCAAAAGACCTATTAAAAATATTGTTAGCAATCCTAATGCTATTCGCTTAATCCATTTTTTCATATAGCCTTAATTCATCATGACTTCTGCAGTTTTACTAAATAAAACGTAATGTTCACTTATGTAATTAAAAAGCAAAACACAACATAAAGCAATAATAAAGCCTAAAACAAATCTTACTTTATCTGATTTAAACATAGTTGTTATCAACAAAACAAAACAAATTAAAGGTTCTATAATAATAAACAATAACACATTCCAAAATTCATAAGAATACCCTGTAGTATTAGCTATATTTTGCAAAGTTCTAATGCACATTAAACAAACTTCCTCAACACTACAATATTTTAGGTCACATAATAAGTACATTAAACCAAACACAGAAGGTAATCCTATAAGCATTAAAATCACAACACTAACAACTGTTAATATAACTTTAGCCTTTAATTCCATAATCTACATTTTTATCCGTTAAACAAAACAATTCTACTTTATAAAATAACGATTTATATGTCAAAATATTGCTAGATTTTTAATATCTTTTGCGCAATCATAAACATAAAATCACCATTACAAGAAATCCTATCAAAAAATGATAGGATTCTTATTTTATCTTTTATAATAACTAACAATTGCTGTCATTCTTGTTCTCTCATCCAACTCTTCATAAACAATTTGTTCCAATTTATTATTCTCTACATAGGCTCTTACCGTTACAACTATGCCTTTATGAACACCTTTATAACCATAGAAAAACACCCCTTTTGTTAAAACAAGATTTCCTGCACTACATTTTATTCTTACAACATCTTCTTTAAGATAATAATCCGCATAAAAAGATGGTATTGCACTTAAATCATTAACTTCTATTTTCTTTCCATCTTTTTCATATGACGCATGTTTTGCCACAAATTCTTCAGCAATTAAACTAATAGAACAAATAAAAACAGCTAAAAGCAGCAACAAAAATCTTTTCATAAATAAACCATTTCTTATAATTATTAAATTTAGATAAATCAAGCATTACTAATTTCAAAAGCCCATATGCGAGCTTGATTACAAAGAGGTGGCTCTGCCATTCCCATATAGTACAAAACACCATTACTAAAAAATAAATCTGTTACTTCAAACCTAAGAATTCCAAGAGTCATTCCTAGTTTTTTAAATAACATACGATTAGGCTCAATAACAACAGTTCCAGGGGTAACTCCATATTGCTCTTTACCTAACCACATTTGATTTGCAAGAAAAATGCTTGCTTCTGGAGTTATTTTATAAATTCCATTTAATTTATATGTGACAGACATAATGATATAATTTTTGCTATATTCTAAAATAATTTAATGGTATATCGCATTCATAAGCAATGTCTATTAGAACATTTTTAGATTCTGGTGACCTACCAGTCTCGTAGAATGCAGCTGATAAAGTTTGAGCAATAGAACGTTTATCAAAGTTACTAAGATTTCTTAATATTGATGCCATTTCCAAATCACTCATATTTTCTGCCTTTTGAGTGAATAATGGATTACTTCGACTTAATCCCCCTGATAGAGTTCTAATAAATGCATCCTGCCCTAATTTAACAAATTGGGTTGGATTTGGATTCGCTTTTATTATTAAAAGAGATGCATGCAACAAAGCTAAATCTCTTTTTTGCCCAGAATTATTACTAGAAAAGAAAAACATGACTACTAATCTTTAGTTAATAAATATGCAATAATCAAAATAGCAATTCCTCCACCAATCATTCCAATCAGCACACTTTCTGTGATTGCTCCAATTATCAAAGAAAATATTACCCATAAAACAAAAGAGATAAACCCTCCATTTCCCGAACTACTCATATTATATTATTTAAAGTGTTATTAAAAATAAAACGCATATTGCTTATCAAGGTCTATATTTATGTTACAATGTTTAGCTAAAGTAGTAATTATATCCTTAGACTCATGCAAATCTTTAATTCTAAACATTCCTGTCATATTACAATTACTTTTAATAGCTATTTCTACCCAGAGATATAGCAAATCTTGCTTATCCTCATAATTAAAATTACTAAGTATTCTAATTGCTTCATTAGTTGAAATAGAAGATAAATAACCTAAAAATGATGGTTCTTCTCCCATTTTTATTAAAAACATTCCGAGATAATTACTTTCTGAAGACGATAAATGTCCATCTACACCTGCAACTGTGACCAAAGACTTTAGAATTGCGAGCTTTTCGTTGCGACTTAAATTTCTTAAAACCATATATTAGAAAAATTTTTGTGCTCCCCAATTCCCAGAAGAAAGCGGATAAAAAAATAAGGTGTAGGAACTTATTGCTTTATCCTTAGATTAGGTCTTCGCATTACCTTTGGAATGGATAAAGCAATAGCCCACACCAAAGGATATGTAAGAAGCCAATAATGGCTGTACAAACCAACAATGTGGCGCTACTGCTATCATCTTCATTCCAGAATTAAAGTTGCGAAGTTTAATCTAAGAAGATAATTTCAATAACACCTTTTACTAAAAAAGTACTTTCCTAACTGATTTTTAAAATCATACGGGAAAGCACTTGCAAAGGTAGTAAAAGTTTTCTAAAAAATCAAATCTAACAATAAAAATTTTACAATGTTTTACAACATGAAAAAAGGACGCTCTCAAGCGTCCTAAAAAACATTTACATTTCTCCCTATTACAAAACAAAATTTTTCCACTCACTGCGTGGGATATCTTATCTTTATGGTTTTAAGCATCCTATAGGAACTACCCAAACTCCATCATTAGGACGTTGATACGAATAATCACCAATTGCTGTTAATACCATAAGAAAAGATGGCATTGGCATTTTTTCTCCATCTATTTTATTTACCAAATTAAGCAACGTTTTCGCTCCTTGGTCGATAAGATTAGCTCCTCCTAACTTTATTTCAATTAAACCATATGTCCCATTGCGTCGATGCAAAACTGCATCACATTCCAATCCTGCAGAATTACGAAAATGAAAAATATTACCTTGCAAGGCATCTGCATAAACACGGAGGTCTCGAACTGCCATTGATTCAAAAAATAATCCAAATGTTTGTAAATCGTTCATCAAATCAGACGAACCAATAGATAATGCGTTAACAGCTATACTTGGATCAATAAAATATCGAGTATCTGACGTTTGAATCGCCGACTTACTTCTTAAATTCGGATTCCATGCAGGCATATCTTCAATGACAAATAATTTTTTTAGTGCATCAATATAGTCTGATACGGTTTCATACGTAATTGATACGTTGTCATTGTTTTTTATATCATTCGCTAAAAGATTTAAACTAACACTACTACCTTGATTTCTTGCATAAGATCGCAAAAGAAGTCTTGTTCGTTCGCTATTTCGTCTAACATTATCTACTCGATGAATATCTGTTTTATAAATAGCTTCATAATAATCAAATGCTTCATCAAGAGCAATATTCTTATTCAATAATGTTGCTTTAGGCCACCCTCCTCGACAAATTAAATAAGCAATATCCTCTAATGTCAAATCGCTATTTTGAATATCAATCTTTTTACCTTCAAATAAATCATTTAGACTAACACCCCCGTTAGACTCTCCTGATTCCCACAGACTCATTGGACGCATTGTAATGCGACCAATACGCCCAGTTCCACTATGAACAATCTTTTCTTGTTCAATAGGCACGCTACTCCCAGTTAAAATAAATTGTCCAACATCTTGACGTCGATCAACTTCCGAACGAATCATATCCCATAATGATGGAATCGTTTGCCATTCATCAATCAAACGAGGAACATCGCCTACTAATAATGATTTAGGATTAACTTGTAATGATATTTGTGCATTTGATAATATAGTACTATCCCCTAAATCTAATAAACTTTGAGCATACTGCTTTGCCGTTGTTGTCTTACCACACCATTTAGGACCTTCGATTAAAACAGCACCTTTACCCTGCAAACGGCGTTCAATAATCAAATCAGCTATTCTTTTTTTATACAAAACATTTGCCATATTAGCGTCTTTTTAAAATACGATACAAAGTTACAATAAAACAATGGATTACACAAGTCATTCCGCAACTTTTCGCTTTTTTTATTCCGCAACTTTTCGCTTTTTTATTCCGCAACTTTTCGCTTTTTTATTCCGCAACTTTACAAAAAGTATCACACACCTACTTTTTTAACGTCAGTTCGATATAAAAATCCGGAGGGTAATCTGTGTCATCCGTAGAGCGATTTTGACGTAGTCAAGGAGCGAATTTTGTTACAAGCGAGGGTAGTTCCCCAATTTTTAATACAATACCAACTATATTCCACCACCCCCGACATCTACTATTGCTTTGTATTCAGGTTTGCTAATTAGAGTTTGCGAAATTCTAATGCGCCGAATATCAAAGTGTTATAGCAATTACAACAAGCTCAAAAAATACCATGAAAATCCATATAATGGCACATCTACAATTGTATTGCCTTCTTCATATGCTTGAAGCGATGTTCGAATTGCTGTCTTCGAAGAATATTTATTTACAAACATACCCAACGACTTTGCCCTCAAATTACGTTCTGCTTTAACCTCTATCGGTATCACTTGAGCCTTACTTTGCACAACAAAATCAACTTCAGCTATACTCGCCTCTGGCGACCAATAATATATAGGCACATTCGACAATGCTTTCATCTCTTGCAATACAAACTGTTCCGTAAAAGCACCTTTATATTGTCCAAAATACTGACTGCCCGACAACATTGTCTCCTCATCTAACTGCAACATTGCACCCAACAAACCTATATCTACCATATTGACACAATATCATCAAACTCATTCTTGCCAAATTCGTGCACAATCCAAGTTTTTCCCGTCTAACGTGCCCCTTCAAGAATAAGCTGTTTTCTAATATCATCCGACTTTTTCTCCCACTTTTTTAACTCTTTATAAATCCCTCCTTTCATACATTTTTCTATTTAATTCGTAAAGCTACTAATTTTCTTTGAATCACACAATAAAAACTGCAAAATCTTGACGAACTTTCTCTTTCAAACAAAAAAAATGACTTTTCCCAAAAAATATTTTTTTTTGAAATTTCCAACTTGCCCATTTTCTTCATTACCTCTAGCAAGGTGCAAGCAAACTGCTCCTTAGTAAACCGCCATCTTTACACCGCCCATTTGCAAAATTTACAAAGTTGGTGCAAGTCGAGAGTAAAGCCAAGCTTGCTTGAGCTATACCGAGACGCAGCCCAACTTCACTTAAATAAAGTTTACTTCTTTATGTCAATGACAATAAAATCAGGAATATGTCTATATTTTTAGAAAAAAACCTCGCTACATAACACCAACTTTGCAATTGCAAAGTTGCAAAGTTCACACTAAACCACTGATTTTCAAAAATATCACCACTTTTTATGTCTAAAACTAAACAAAACCACTTTTCTCCTAACCACAATATAATCAACCCTTTACCCCAACTTTGCAAACTTTGCAACTTTGCAAGTCCTTATATTTTCACGAAAACAGAACTCTCACACAACAATACAACACTATAAATCAAATACTTACCATTCACACCCACCACAAAACCCCTCATAAAACAACCAATTTTCCACTAAAAACTCCACCATTTTAACATTTCTTAAGTAGATTTCTCACCATTTCACCCCAAAATATCCACAAAATAAGTCACTTTTAATGCCATTTCTATAGAAAACACCGAACCAGCGATCTTTAAACCGATGGTGAAAAAACTGCAATCTACATAACCTATCAGTAGGGACGCACGGCTCGTGCGTCCGCTCGGTCGCAAGACCGAAAAAATTTGTGTAAATCCGCAGAACACCTTTTGCACAACAAAAAAAACGAATTTTGTTATAAACAAGATTTTATACCTAAATAAAACAAAACCTTGAGTTCTAATCCCTTCAGTTCCAGGTGTTCCGTGCATTCTGTAAGAGAAAAAATTATATCAAACTCACGTTAAATAATAAAATATTTGTGATAATTTGTGGGAAACAAAAATCAAAAAACTCCCATAATCATTTAGATCATAGGAGTTTTTCTATTTTAAATAAGTATAAATTCTTATTTGCAAGCCTCTTCAATAGCAACTGCAACAGCAACTGTAGCACCTACCATTGGGTTGTTACCCATACCGAGGAAGCCCATCATCTCAACGTGAGCAGGAACTGATGAAGAACCAGCGAATTGAGCATCACCGTGCATACGACCCATAGTGTCAGTCATACCGTATGAAGCAGGACCTGCTGCCATGTTGTCTGGGTGAAGTGTACGACCTGTACCACCACCTGAAGCTACTGAGAAGTAGTTTTTGCCTTGTTCCATACACTCTTTTTTGTATGTACCAGCAACTGGGTGTTGGAAACGTGTTGGGTTAGTTGAGTTACCAGTGATTGATACGTCAACACCTTCTGAACGCATAACTGCCACACCTTCACGTACATCGTCAGCACCGTAGCAACGTACTTTAGCGCGAAGACCTTCTGAATAAGGTTTTTCGTTCACGATTTTAAGTTCGCCTGAATAGTAATCGAATTCAGTTTGAACGTATGTAAAACCGTTGATACGAGAAATGATTTTAGCAGCATCTTTACCAAGACCGTTGAGGATAACGCGGAGAGGTTCTTTACGAACTTTGTTAGCCATTTCAGCGATTTTGATAGCACCTTCAGCAGCAGCGAATGATTCGTGACCTGCCAAGAATGCGAAACATTTTGTCTCTTCGCGGAGAAGACGTGCAGCCAAGTTACCGTGACCGATACCTACTTTACGATCGTCTGCTACCGAACCAGCGATACAGAATGCTTGAAGACCTTCACCGATTGCTTCAGCAGCATCAGCAGCATTAGTGCAACCTTTTTTGATTGCGATTGCAGCACCTACTACATAAGCCCATTTTGCATTTTCAAAACAGATTGGTTGTGTTTCTTCACACATTTTATATGGGTCAATACCTTTAGCGTCGCAAATTGCTTCTGCTTCTTCGATAGAAGCAATACCGTAGCCGTTCAATACTTTGAGGATATTATCGATACGGCGTGATTGAGATTCAAATTTTACTTCGTGTTTTGCCATAATTTTGTCCTCCTAATATTATTCGTTACGTGGGTCAATATATTTAACTGCATCTTTGAAACGGCCATAAGTACCTTTTGCTTTTTCCAAAGCTTCGTTAGCATCTACGCCTTTTTTCACCATATCCATGAATTTACCAAGGTGGATGAACTCGTAACCGATAACTTCGTTATCAGCATCAAGAGCCATACGAGTACAATAACCTTCAGCCATTTCGAGGAAACGAGTACCTTTTGCAAGTGTACCGAACATAGTACCTACTTGTGAACGAAGACCTTTACCCAAATCTTCAAGACCAGCGCCGATTGGCAAACCACCTTCTGAGAAAGCAGATTGTGTACGACCGTAAACAATTTGAAGGAAAAGTTCACGCATTGCTGTGTTGATAGCATCACAAACCAAGTCAGTATTCAATGCTTCGAGGAGAGTTTTACCTGGAAGAATTTCTGAAGCCATAGCTGCTGAGTGAGTCATACCTGAGCAACCAATAGTTTCAACCAATGCTTCTTGAATAATACCCTCTTTTACGTTGAGAGTCAATTTACAAGCACCTTGTTTTGGAGCACACCAACCAATACCGTGAGTAAGACCATTGATGTCTTTAATCTCTTTCGCACGTGTCCATTTTCCCTCTTGTGGAATTGGAGCCGATTCGTGATTTGCTCCTTTAGCAACAACACACATGTGTTCTACTTCGTGAGAATAAATCATACCTTAAAAAAATTAATATTGTTAATAATTAATTAATCATATTGTACTTTGTACAAACAAAATGCAAAGTTACAAAAAATAATTGAGATAGGCAAATCGAATTGAAAATTGAGAATTGAAAATTGAGAATTGAAAATTAAGAATTGATTATTCACTCCTCATTCCTAATTCCTCATTCCTAATTCTAATTCACCACCACTCCCTCAAACAACAACGACGGCAACTTCCATGCAGTATAACCCAGCGGATCATTCGACGAATCCACAAAATTCTCCCACAACTCCAACATATTCCCCGTCATCAACATCTCACTCACTGGCTTCACTATCACACCATTCTCTACCCAATACCCCTCAATACCATACGAAAAATCACCTGTCGTGCCATTACAATTCCCCCCGTTAAAACCAGTTATATACAAACCTCGTGCCAAATTACGTATCAAACCGCCAGTATCCTCACCACCTAAACTAAAATCCAAAATCGTAGAACTACCCTGCGTCATCGGCACACCCATCTTCTTACTCATATAATGCGAAATATAATAATTCTTCAACACCCCACCTTCCACAATCGGCATACCCACCACAGCAATTCCATCATTATCAAACAATTTAGCTCCTGCCTTACCAAATTGTCGCGGATTATCTACAATTGTCAATCTGTCCGAACCAATCTTTTCGCCCTTCTTATCAAGCAAAAAGCTCGACTTCATATGCAACGCCTCACCCCTCAATGCCGAAATCAACGGACTAACCAACTGCGATGCCACTCGCCTATCCACCACAACATCATACACGCCCGAATCTATCCTATCAGCACCAATCTTATCCACCGTGCGTCTCAATGCCTCCACACCAACCCCCTCTTTCTGCAAGCCCCCCCAATGCTGAGCATTTACATAAACATAATCCTCAGGTCTCTCATCCCCCTCGCCTTGCACACTCACTTGAGCCGTCGCCATATATAATGTCCTACGCTTCTCTCCCTCAAACCCGTTACTATCAATCAAATAGTTATACGTTTCCGTATCAGCAATCCCCGCCATAGCCGAAATCACTCTCTCATCAGCCACCTCATCAAAAATTGCCTTTGCCACAGCAATTTTCTCATCCACATCAACATTCTTAAATTCAGCGTCATACAATCCAAAATCATCCATCTCACCTCGATAATACATCTCCTTTTCGGGCAACGACCGATATGGGTCCGCTGTCAAAAATCGCGTACCAATAATCCCCTTATCAATAAATCGCTCCAACTCTCCCTTCTCAAGACGATTAGTCGAAATCGTACTATACGACCCATCCACAAACAAGCTCAACGACAACTGACACCCTCCCGAATGATGCAATTTATCCACCTTACCATCTCTCACCTCCACCTCATTCTCCTCTCCAGCCGAAAACAAAGCCCTTACCTGCTGACAACCCTTTTTCAAGGCATACTCCAACGCATAACGCGTCATATTTTTCTCTTTTTCCATATCAAAAATTCTCTTTCCGAACACACACTCTCATTGTGTATTCAATCATTAATTTTCCAAAATCTAAACACAAGAAACAGCAACCTTCAAGCAACCCTCATCATAGGATAACCATACCTGCAAAATACCCACTCACAATGTGTATCCCCATTCCTCATTCCCCACTCCTCATTCCTAATTTCTAATTCCCCATTCCTCATTTCATCGCCCTCAAAATATGTCTTTTCCCCGGAGGACCTTGCAATTTCTCCACCTTAAATCCAGCCGCCAACATAGCCCTTCGCACATCCCCCTTCGCACAATACGTCGTCATCACACCACCCTCCTTCATCAACCCATACACATTCCTAAACACCTCCTCAGTCCACAACTCTGGCTGAGCATCAGGCGAAAAAGCATCAAAAAACACCACATCAAATTGAGAACCGAAGGCCTTTGAGGCTTTAGCGATAAAATTAACTTCTAAATCACCTTGAGCCCCCGACGATAAAATCAAGGATTCTGCATTGTGCATTGTGCATTTCTCAACCACTCCACAATATCCTTTTTATATTTACAAATCGCAAACTCCGGCACAATCTCCTGCAATCCAGCATCCCACTCCGCCTCATGCAACTCCAAAAACAACTCATCTTCGCCCAACAAACGCCCATAATTCAACTCCTCATAAACAGCACTCTCAAGCGGAAACAACTCAATAGTCGAAAAATTCACCCTCACACCATTCTCCTTAGCCCAACAAGCCGCCAACAACGCATTCAACCCCGTTCCAAACCCAATCTCCAACACCGCCAAATCCCCCTCAACTGTTAACTGTTGACTATCAACATTTGCCTGTTGTCTGTTGACCGTTGACTGTTGACCATTAACTAACTCCAATTGAGAAATAAAAATATGCCGACTCTCCTGTACCGCCCCATGCGACGAATGATACGTCTGCCCAGCCATCTCGCTAAACAACGTATGCGAACCATCCTCCGTAACTTGAACTTTCACCATAGCAAATTAAATTTCCGCAAATTTACAACATTTTCCCGAAACCACAAAAAACGCGTGCCGTGTATCACTACACAGCACAACGCAAATGAAATCTATTACCTATTATTATCAAAATATAACCTTTCTTATATCACGTGTTCCATCCTCAAAAATAAACTCAAAAAAGTATATTCCATTAAATTTATACTTACTTACTAAGTTATAACCATCTTCAATCATCAACTCATCCACTAAAACACCATGAGATGACCAAACTTTCATTCTCGCACGACTTGAAGATTCTACCGCAACATCACCATCTGTATTGAACACAACAACTCTATCATCTTCTTCGATTGAATAATCATACAACTCAACCACACAAGTCATTACTGAAACCCCATCCGAAGCACGAGTCAACAGAACTGAATACTCATCAGACAAATTCATTCCTTCTGACAAATAATATATCGAAGATGTTGCTCCATCTATA
>JAFYSF010000018.1 GCA_017559505.1 Paludibacteraceae bacterium
TTACAATTCCACACCACAAAGTTACAAAAAACATTTCAACTACACAACACCCCACAAAATAATAAAGTAAATTATCATCCTACAATCAATTCCCATTCCTAACCCCTCCCTATTCCCTACTCCTTGCTCCCTGCTCCCTACCCTCTACTTACCTACAACATACTATAAATATACCATAAATATACTATAAATATAGGATAAATATACTATAAATATACTATAAAGCAACCCTCAAGAAAAACTTAACAAATAAGTTGTATATCTCAAATTAAATTCGTAAATTTGCATATTAATCACTAAACACTAATCACTAAACACTATACTAATCATGCATAGCGATTCAGTAGTAATTATTCCTACCTACAACGAAAAGGAAAATATCGAGAAAATCATTCGTGCAATCTTCGCACTCCCTAAGTCATTCCACATCCTTGTCATCGACGATGGTTCGCCTGACGGCACTGCTGCTATAGTAAAAAATCTCCAAAAAGAATTTACCGAAGAGCTCCACATCGTTGAGCGAACAGGCAAACTCGGTCTTGGTACAGCCTATATCGCAGGCTTCAAATGGGTGCTCGACCACAACTACGAATACGCATTCGAAATGGATGCCGACTTCTCTCACCCAGTGCCAAAACTCCTCGAACTCTACGATGCTTGCGCCAATCAAGGTGCCGATGTAGCCATCGGTTCGCGCTATGTAGGCAACGTAGTCAACGTAGTCAACTGGCCAATGGGTCGCGTGCTTATGAGTTATTTTGCATCTAAATACGTACAAATCGTCACAGGTCTCCCTGTTGCCGACACCACTGCTGGTTTCAAATGCTACCGTCGCCAAGTGCTACAAACAATCGAATTCGACAAAATCCGCTTCAAAGGCTACGCATTCCAAATCGAAATGAAATTCACAGCCTACAAATGTGGCTTCACTATCAAAGAAGTACCTATCGTATTCGTCAACCGCGTCGAAGGCACATCAAAAATGTCAGGCGGCATCTTCTCCGAAGCCCTCTTTGGCGTCGTAAAACTCAAAATCTCAAGTTGGTTCCGCAAATACCCACAAAAAATTTGAAATTTTGCGATAAGCGAAGGCAGAGTCAAGCTTGCTTGAGTTATGCTGAGCGTAGCAAAATTCATGAACAAAGTGAATAAATTTAAAAGTTATGGACTATCTTGGTGTTACAGTTGCTGTAAAATCAAAACAATTTGCAGTGAGAATAATTAAATTCTCAAAGTTTTTGAATGAAGAAAAAAGAGAATATATTATTTCAAAGCAAATATTTAGAAGTGGAACTAGCATTGGAGCAAATGTAAGAGAAAGTAAAAACGCCCAAAGTGACATCGATTTTATTCATAAATTATCAATAGCCTTAAAAGAGGCAGATGAAACAGCCTATTGGTTAGAACTGTTGTTTGAAAGTGATATTATTGATAAAATTGAATATGATTCATTGAATAACGACCTAAAAGAAATAATAGCAATGTTGACATCTACGATAAAAACAATGAAAAATAAAATAAAAAAATAATTTTTGAATTTTGAATGTTATGAATTATTTTTCAACTTTCAACTTTCAACTTTTAACTTTTAATCTATGATAACTACTGATCAAATAAAATCTGCTATCGACCGAGTTGAAGCTCTCTACAAATACCTCAACATTGAAGAAAAGAAAATTCAACTCGAAGAAGAAGAACTAAAAACTCAAGCACCTGAGTTTTGGCAAGACCAAAAACGCGCCGAAGCTCAGATGAAACTCGTCAAAGGCCTAAAATTCTGGATCGAAGGCTACAATGCTGTCAACGCGGCTGTCAACGAAGTGCAAATAGCCTACGACTTCTACAAAGAAGAAGCCATGACCGAAGCCGAAGTCGACGAGGCATACAACCACGCCATCACTCTCATCGAAGACCTCGAAATGCGCAACATGCTCCGTCGCGAAGAAGACAAACTCGGTGCCGTAATCAAAATCGTTGCTGGTGCTGGTGGTACTGAGGCTCAAGACTGGGGACAAATGCTTATGCGTATGTATCTCCGTTGGTGCGAAAAACAAGGCTACAAAGCCGAAATCACCAACCTTCTCGAAGGCGACGAAGCTGGTATCAAGTCTGTTACCATCCAAGTCGATGGCGACTATGCCTATGGCTACCTCAAGTCTGAAAATGGCGTTCACCGCCTCGTGCGCGTATCCCCATACAACGCTCAAGGCAAACGTATGACTTCATTTACCTCTGTATTCGTTGTACCTTTGGTCGATGACACTATCGAAATCGAAATCAACCCAGCAGGCATCTCTTGGGACACATTCCGCTCATCAGGTGCAGGTGGACAGAACGTCAACAAGGTTGAAACTGGCGTACGCCTCCACTACGTATTCAAAAACCCAGTGACTGGCGAACAAGACGAAATCGTAATCGAAAACACCGAAAGCCGTTCACAGCTCGACAACCGCGAGAACGCAATGCGCTTGCTTCGTTCACAACTCTACGAACTCGAACTTCAAAAACGCCGCGAAGAGACTGCCAAAATCGAAGCTGGCAAAAAGAAAATCGAATGGGGCTCACAAATCCGCTCATATGTATTCGACGACCGCCGCGTGAAAGACCACCGCACCGACTACCAAACCTCTAACGTAGGTGCCGTTATGGATGGCGACATCGACATGTTCATCAAAACATACCTTATGGAGTACGGTGGCGAAGAATAAAAAACTTACTAAAACAAAAATAAATGGCTCAATCAAATTCATTTGAATTGAGCCATCTGTTTTTTTTCTACTATATTTATAAACCCTATTTAATGTTTTTCACTATAACTAACATCAAATTCCATACGTTCCGTACATCCAGTGAAAGATAAAAATTATATAAAAAAATAAACCAATCACTTTTTTATTCTAATTTTTTTTTATATCTTTGCGAAGATATTCCATAAGGTATAACCTTATTTTGTTTAACTAAATTTTTATCGACTTGGACCCTAACCCCTTTTTATCGGCAGACATCGTTCAGCCATTCAGTATCAATGCGTTGATTGCATTTATCCCTACCATAATATGTCTATTTGTATCGGCATTCGTATCAGCATCTGAAGTAGCTTTTTTCTCTCTTTCACCAAAAGATTTCGAGCGAATGGAGAACGAAGACCATTCGTCAGATGAGAAGATTAAGTTATTGTTGCAAAAACCAGAACATCTATTAGCAACCATCCTAATTACAAACAACTTAGTAAATGTCTCGATTATTGTTTTGTCTTCATACATCATCAATCAGACATTGAATTTTAGTGCATTCCCTATCCTTGGCTTCATTTTCGAAACCATTCTCATCACGTTTATCATATTACTTGTTAGCGAAATTATGCCTAAAATTTTCGCTCAACAACACGGACTACGCATGGCTCGTTTTGGCGCTGGCGCACTCAAAACTCTACGCAGCGTACTGAAACCATTTGTATGGATTTTAGTTAGCTCTACTTCTATAGTCAACAAACGCCTTGCTAAGCACCGACATGGCAATAACTTATCAATGGACGAGTTATCACAGGCATTAGAATTAACCTCTGATGCTATTCAAGAAGATGCTGACATCCTAAAAGGTATTGTCAATTTTGGCAACCTTACTGCTGCTGGTGTCATGACCTCTCGATTAGATATGGTTACGTTAGACTCTACTGCTCAATTCGATAAAGTGATTGATTGCATTGTCGAACACGAATATTCTCGTATTCCTATCCTACAAGGCTCTATCGACAATATTCGCGGGGTATTATATGCCAAAGACCTTATTCCTCACCTAAACAAAGGTCCTTTCTTCAAATGGCAAACTCTGATTCGTCAACCATATTTCGTGCCTGAAACAATGAAGTTGGATGACCTACTTCAAGAGTTTCAAAAGAATAAAATTCACATTGCCGTAGTAGTTGATGAGTTTGGTGGCACTTCGGGTATGGTAACCCTTGAGGACGTACTCGAAGAGATTGTTGGCGAAATCAGCGACGAATACGACGTAGATAACTCATTATATACCAAACAAAACGATGGCTCGTATATCTTCGAAGCTAAGATTATGTTGACCGACTTTTTCCGAGCTACCGACATCGATTCTGAAGATTTCGAAGATATTACAGAGGAGGTCGACACATTGGCTGGACTCATTTTGGAATTAAAAGGTGATTTCCCTAAACTAAACGAGGAAATTACATATAAAAACTATAAGTTCAAGATTGTCGCAATGAATGCACGACGTATTTTGAAAGTCAAATTGGAAATTATTCACAATTAAGCACATGAAAAAACTTATCGCTATATTATCTGTTTGTGTTCTTCTAACTGCATGTGGCAAAAAAGCACAACCAAAACCCTATGGATACTTCAGAATTGACATCCCTGAACATGAATATGTCGAAGTAAGTAATTTAGGACCATACACCATAGAGAAAAGCCTCCATTGCCAACCCGACAAAACCGATAAAACTCATGCCACTGCCGCTGACGAGTGGATAAACTTGTTCTACCCTACACTAAACGCAAAAATACACCTAAGCTACAAGCGAATAGATAAAACTACTTTTCAACAAATTACGGAAGAGAGTCACTCTTTGGCATACAAACACACTGTTCGTGCCGATGCTATCCAAGAAAGCTATTACGGCAACGACACAACTCGTGTATATGGCGTTCTATACGAGATGAAAGGCAATGCCGCTTCGCCTGCTCAGTTCTATGTTACTGATAGTGTACACAATTTCTTGCGTGGGTCGCTATATTTCAACCATACTCCTAATGCCGACTCTATAGCCCCTGCGGCTAATTATGTTTTGCAAGATATGATACACCTAATAGAAACTTTACGTTGGAATAACTAAAAATCGAAATACTATGCTTACCGAAAAACACACTTATGATAATGGTCTTGCGATTGCCTTATGGGATATCGCTGAGACTGAAGAGCAATTAATGAATTTGCTCAACAACGATGCTGTTGTTGCTGAAGAAATTATCCCTTTCACAAGCACTAAACGCCGCCTCGAATATTTGGCTTCGCGCTGCGCTTTGAACGAGTTGACTGGCAATGAACAACACATCTGCTATCACGAGAATGGTGCCCCTTATTTAGCTGACAATTCTCTAAATATCAGCATTTCTCACACGGGCCACTATGCTCTCGTAGCCACTCACCCTACCGACAAAGTGGGCATCGACATTGAGCGTATTGGCGACAAAGTGGGTCGTGTACGTCATAAATTCTTAAGCAAGGCGGAATTAGAAACTATTGATGCTCGCTCTGAAAAGATTCACCTCACAATCCTTTGGGCTGCCAAGGAGGCTATGTATAAAGTAATGGGTGTCGAAACTGTTGAGTTCACCGAACAAATCTCTATCGAGCCTTTCACGCCATACATGGAGGGCGAAATCATTGCCCACGAAACTGCTTCGACTGAGAAAAAAACATATAAACTACAATACAAGGTATACCCTGAATTTGTCATCGTTCACGCAATTTGACCATCTACAACCAAATATTAGAAAATAGAGCGGCAGGAAAAAAGATGTTCGCCCTGCTAATTGATCCGGAAAAGGCTTCGGACGAATGGTTGCGTCAAATAATGTCAATAGTCGATGGACAACAGTCAATAGTCAATAGCCAACTATTCATTTTTGTAGGAGGGAGTCAGTTAAGGGAATCAGCATTCGATGTTGTTGAAAAAATCAAGTCCCTCACATCCATACCGGTTGTAATGTTCCCTGGCGACACATCTCAATTTGCCGACAATGTCGATGCTCTTTTATTTCTCTCTTTGGCTTCTGGGCGCAACTCTAAATACTTGATTGAACAACACATAGATGCTGCTCAAACTATCAAAAAATCAGGCGTAGAGTGCATATCTACTGGCTACATCCTCATTGATGGAGGCAAACACACTGCTGTCGAACGCATTAGCAACACCTCTCCCTACTCTACCGACAACATCCAGCTCATCACCAACACAGCTTTAGCATGCGAACTATTAGGCCACAAAATCATATATCTCGAAGCTGGCAGTGGAGCTAATCATCCTGTCCCGCAAAATATTATCAAAGCAACACGGGAAACTATCTCTATC
This sequence comes from Paludibacteraceae bacterium, assembly GCA_017559505.1. GTDB lineage: Bacteria > Bacteroidota > Bacteroidia > Bacteroidales > Paludibacteraceae > Aphodosoma. The sequence goes on from JAFYSF010000018.1 coordinate 6,107, forward strand.
CCTTTGATTGTAGGAGGTGGCATAAAAACTCCTCAACAAATGCTCTCAGCCTTCGATTCTGGAGCCGATTTAATAGTCGTAGGCAATCACCTCGAATCTCATCCCAATGATTTATCTCTCTTTTTGAACAACATAAAATCTTTATGAAGAAAAACATGTGCTCATGTCTTTATGTCAAAAAACATTATACTATGAAAATCAAATTTTTATCAATTATGGCACTTGCTGCTGCTCTCGTTGGATGCTCAAACAATGCTCGCATCGACGAATCTAACGACCCTAACTATATCGGTCGTCATCAAATGACTATCTCCGATGGTCGCGTATCGCCTGAGGTACTTATGGCATTCGGCCGCCTTGGCGATGTACAAGTTTCGCCTGACCAAAGCAAAATCCTCTATGGTGTTGGTTACTATAGCGTTGCTCAAAACAAAAGCAACCGCGAACTTTTCGTCATGAATGCCGATGGCTCTGACAATCAACAAATCACCTCTACTCTCAAAGGCGAATTTAACGCTCGTTGGGTCAAAGCTGGCAAGAAAATAGCATTCCTCTCTGCTCAATCTGGCTCTATGCAGTTGTGGGAAATGAATCCTGACGGCACTGGTCGCACTCAAATCTCTAACCGCGAAGGTGGCATCAACGACTTCCTCTATTCTCCCGACAACAAACAAGTTATCCTCATCGCTAACGTCAAATGGGGCGAACGCACTACCGACCGCTACCCTGACCTCGACAAAACTTCGGGTATCATCGTCGAAGACCTTATGTACAAACATTGGGACGAATGGGTAACCACCGTGCCTCACCCTTTCCTCTACGACTACGATGGCAAAACTCTTAGCAACGAGCGCGATATCATCGAAGGCGAACCTTTCGAATGCCCTACAAAACCTTTTGGTGGCACTGAGCAATTAGCCTTCTCGCCTGATGGTAAACTCATTGCCTACACATGCAAAAAACTCTCAGGCCAAGCCTATGCCCTCTCTACCAACACCGACATCTACCTCTACGATGTAGCTGAAGGCAAAACAGTTGCCAATCTCTCAAAAGATATGATGGGTTACGACATCAACCCTACATTCTCACCTGATGGCACTAAACTCGCATGGGAAAGCATGGAGCACGATGGCTACGAAAGCGACAAAAATCGCCTCTTTGTCATAGACCTCGCCACTCGCACTCGCTCATATATCACTGCCGATTTCGACCAAAACGCCAACTCTTTGCAATGGGATGCCGAAGGCAAACACATCTATTTCATCAGCTGCTGGCATGGTTGCACTCAAGCATACAAAGCCAACATCGAAACTCGCGAAATCAAACAACTCACCGAAGGTCAACACGATTACGAACAAATCGCTCTCTGTGGCAACAAAATCATCGGTGTGCGCCACTCTATGTCAATGCCTAACGAAATCTACAGCATCAACCCCGAAAATGGCGAACAAACTCAACTCACTTTCGAAAACAAACACCTTCTCGACCAAGTGAATATGGGTAAAGTTGAACCACGTTGGATCAAAACTACCGACGACAAAGAGATGCTCGTATGGGTAATCTATCCAGCCAACTTCGACCCTGCTAAGAAATATCCAACACTCCTCTACTGCCAAGGTGGACCACAAAGCCCTGTAAGCCAATTCTGGAGCTATCGTTGGAATTTCCAAATCATGGCATCTAACGACTATATCATCGTAGCACCAAACCGTCGCGGACTCGTTGGTTTCGGACAAGAATGGCTCGAAGCCATCTCTAAAGACTATGGCGGACAATGTATGCGCGACTACTTCTCTGCCATCGACGCCGTTGCTGCCGAACCATTCGTAGATACCGACCACCTCGGTTGCGTAGGTGCATCATTCGGTGGCTACTCAGTATATTGGATGGCAGGTCACCACGAAGGTCGCTTCAAAGCCTTCATCGCACACGACGGTATGTTCAACCTCGAACAACAATATCTCGAAACAGAAGAGATGTTCTTCGTCAATTGGGACCTCGGCGGTCCTTATTGGGACCCAAAAACTGCCGAAACCTATGCCAACTCACCTCATCGTTTCGTGGATAAATGGGACACACCAATCATGGTCATCCATGGCGAAACCGACTATCGCATCCTCGCATCACAAGGTATGAGTGCCTACAACGCAGCCAAACTCCGTGGCATCCCAGCCGAATTATTGATTTTCCCAGACGAAAACCACTGGGTGCTCCAACCACAAAATAGCGTTCTCTGGCAACGCCGCTTCTTCAACTGGCTCGACCGCTGGTTGAAATAAAAGATAAAAAACTCTCAAAGTCTCAGATTTTGAGAGTTTTTTATTATAATATTTGCAAAAGTCAAAAATAATCTATAACTTTGCATACAATTTGAACATACCAACAACAGCCATTCTATTATGAAACGAAACATTATAGTAAATCAAATTCGCAATCTTATGCGACAAATAGCACCTACAGCCCAAACAATCCTATATGGGTCGGAGGCAAGAGGTGATGCGCGTGAAGATAGCGACATAGATTTGCTAATCTTAGTAGATGGAGATAAAATGACAATCGAACAAGAAGCAAAAATCACCGAGCCTCTATACGAATTAGAACTAAAAACAGGCGTACTAATTAGCCCAATTGTTATGCTAAAAAAACAATGGCAAAACAGACCATACCAAACTCCATTTTCAATCAATATTGCTAACGAGGGAATAATACTATGAAAGAAGAATTATAAACTCAATCTTATTGAAAATAAATAATAGATTAACAAAAAGCATAATCACCTAAGATTATGCTTTTTTTGTATTACCCCACAAAAACTTCCAAAATCACTTGCTTAATCCAAAAATAATCTATATCTTTGCAATGTAAATAAGCCCACGCCGTAGGGAGCAGAACTTATTCTGCACAGAGGTGGGATTTTGTTTACACAACATATTATAAATAAGGCGTCATATAACGCTTTGGCTTGGCTTCACGAATCTGGTAAATTCATTAACTCCAAGACATAGCAGCATATTGATGACCTCGGGATATGTATATCCATGTACATGCTACTAAATCTGTAGCGTGTGTTCGTACATATCAGCGTGGGCTTCAGTATTGCTTGTTCGGAGTTTAAGGCAATACCAGAGCCTGTGAAGCGGAACAGCAATAATGCAGTCCCGCTTTTTTTATACACTATTCTAATGTGAAAAATTTTTAACTATCTAAAAATAACACTATTTATACAATAACTCAAAATATTATATATCAAAAACAAAGGAATACACTCAAGCCTAATAGTAAAATTGAGTAAATAAAAACCTTTATATCATGTCAGTAATAGCCACTATTGCAATTATTGCAACAGCCGCTACAGCAGTAGCAGAAACCATTGCAAAAGCATCTACAAAAGGAAAAAAGTAAATTATTAACAATTAAAATTATTCACTATGGGAATTCTATCTGAAATTATCAAAGCCGCAATTGAAGCAGTAAAAGAAATAGATAAATCAAACAATTGGTAACTCTATTACAAATCTAAGTTTAACCTTTTAATACAAAAAATTATGTTATTAAATCAAGAAGAAAACACAATACGCTTGTGTGCTAAAATCGGAGTATTTTTTGCAAATGCTGATGGAGAATATTCAGAAAGCGAAAAACAATATGTTGATATGTTCCTAAACCATCTAAAGGAACAAAATCGCTTAACTGATGATTTAGAATTATTAGTAAAACATTTCGACTACAAAAAATGTACAATCGAAATGATTATCGAAGATACAAAAAATGTATTAGAATCTCTAAATTCAGAAATCAAAGCACAAATTCTAACTCAATTATCTAATCTAATTGAAAAAGTCATCAATGCAGATGGTGAACTTCACGAAAAAGAATTATTATACTACAATCAATGGAAGAAAAGCTTTGATTTATAAGTGACTGTATAATATTTTCATTACTACACTTTTAATAATAAAGGAGGAAATTATATGAGTTTTACTGCTGTCGTTGGAATTATTAGTCTTGCTATTGTTGTTGCAGACAAATGTACTGGCAATAACAATAATAACAACAATAATACCAAATAATACAACCAAACTTTTATTAATCCACTCCCTCTATATTCGGAGGGAGTGGGTTTTAGTTACTATTTTCCATGAACAAAATTATAAAAAATTTATTTTACAGTAAAAATGACGCATTTATATTAACTATTATTTTTATAAACTCTATAATTATTTTTTTACAAGAGTGCGAAATTAATTTACCAATAGTTGATATCATAGACATTTCATGTACCATTATATTTATAGTGGAAATGATTATAAAACTCAAAGAAGACGGGTTAAAAAAATATTGGCAAAATGAATGGAACAGAATGGATGGTATTCTTGTCTTAATATCTTTACCCTCTTTATTTATATATTTTTTTAAAATAGAAATAATCAATTTATCATTTCTTTTAATACTCAGACTACTAAGAGTTTTCAGACTTTTCAGAATATTACATTTCTTTCCCCATTATAGAGAAATCTCTCGTGGCTTTATCCGTGCAATAAAACAATCACTAGCTGTTTTTATAGGCTTTTTTATGTTAGTTGTTATTTCTGCTATGATTAGTTGCGCCATATTTAAAAATATATCACCAGAATACTTTAATACTCCAACCAATGCTATATATTCAATTTTTCGTCTATTTACAATTGAAGGTTGGTACGAAATACCTGAATCTATAACAGAACAATTATCTCCTATATGGAGTAGTTTAACTAGAATATATTTTTGCATTTTATTGATATTAGGAGGTGTAATTGGCATATCACTAGTTAACTCAGTCTTTGTTGATGCTATGGTAAGTGATAATAACGACGATATAAAAGACAAATTAGACAAATTAGAAGAAAAAATAAATAAACTCTTATAACCTAAAATAATAGCAAAAATAAATATCTATGACATACAAAGAACGCGAAGAAAACCTATTCAAACAATGGATGAATGCCTGTAAAATGCAAGATGGCATAAATCCAAACGAAGACTTTGCTTATGATGGGGTTCTTTTTCGAGGAGAATACAAACTAATTAATGGTTGCTGGGAACGCCAACCTGGCAACGAAACCGAACTATGGGACAATGCCCGTTGCAGATTGTTAATCCTAACCAAAGATACATATTACGAATGTGGCTTAGATGACATTCGTATTGAAACTGCACGTAAAAATCACGTAGGGAACAATGTAGAAACTGCTTCTGCAACATTTTATCGTAATCTCACACTTTGGTCATATGCACTAATAAATGCTGTGCAAGGAGGCAAAATTCTTGAATATAATGATACTCCTAATTGGGATGCCCTTCGCGAAATTTACACATCAGCCCCTATTGCACGTGTTAATTGTAAAAAGCAAATTGGCGAATCATCTATTAGCGACAATGAATTAAGTTCTCACATAGAACGATATGCCAATTACCTCAAAGAGCAGATTGAAATGTATAATGCCGACATTATTCTTTGTTGTGGCGGTCGAAGTACAATCAAAAATTTTGTAAAAAAGTATTATTTACAAGACCTTGAAATGTTCTCATCTAATGCTTGGGTCTATTACTCTCCATCTACTCGAAAGATTGTAATTGATAGTTATCATCCATCTTATCCAAAGTCAGATACAACAATGCAAATGTATTACAATGAAATGATGAGTGACTTAAAATCTTTTCTAACAAAACACCCCGAATACATTCGTTAAACAAAACTATAACCATTATGCTTTTAGGACCTATTCAATTTAAATGTACCACTTGTGGACATAAGTTTGAGGGTATGGCAACAGAGTTTCGCGCTACGGCACTTATATATCCTATAACTTGCCCAAAATGTAACAGCATTCATACTCGACCTGCTGGTATTCAAGGATGGTTCGACACTCCAAAATACCGCAAAATCTGGAACGAATTAGAAAACAAGTGAAATACAAAAAAGCATTGTCCCCACGACAATGCTTTTTCTTTTGCTATTCACTTTAAAATCAATATACCCCCTAACCCCCACTCACAGTGTGTATCATCAACCCCAAAATCCACCTTACCCTCAAGCAAGGCTCAAGCAAACTGCTCCTAAGAAGACTGACACACTCTCCCATTATGTATTCACCCTAAAAACCCCATACAAAAAGAGGCTGTGTCAAAATTAACTTTAAGACACAGCCTCTTTTTCTATCTATTATCTATAGGGAAATTATGCTTTATATTTCTCAACATCTTCCATTTTGAAGTTGTTGATGAATGCATAGTGTTTTTCAACCTCTGCTTCTGCATAGTTGACATACACCTCTGCCGAAGTAGCAAATTGTTCATCTCTTGTTGCATCAATGATGAGGAGGTAAGTCATGATGATATGACCAGCCATCTCTACCATACGACGTGCAATGAAGTCGATATACTCTTGGTTTTTAGTCTCAACCGCTGCATTCACAACAGTTTCATATTTAGCAGTCATAGCCACCAAGCGCTCGCGAATAGCATTGAAGCGTGGATTTATTTCCATATTCTCGTATGCGCGAATTTGTTTGAGGTAACCTCCTGTTGTCACGTGGCGAATAGCTGCCACAGTTTGCAATTGCGAAGTACCCTCATAGATAGTGAGGATACGAGCATCACGATAGAGGCGTTCGCACGCATAATCTTTCATAAAGCCCGAACCACCATGCACTTGAATACAGTCGTAAGCATTTTGGTTAGCATATTCCGATGCAAACATCTTCAACATAGGAGTGAAAGCATCAGCCAAGCGTTGATATTCTTTGTAGTCAGCCTTTTCTTCAGGAGTCAATTTGCGAGTAGCCTCAATAGCCTCGTATGCTTTATATACATCCACAAAGCGAGTGCATTCATAGAGAATAGCGCGCGAAGCATCAAGTTTCGCTTTAATCATAGCCACCATTTCGAACACAGCAGGGAATTCGATGATAGCTTTGCCAAACTGACGGCGGTCGCGAGCGTATGCCAAAGCCTCTTCGTATGCAGCAGCCGAAAGACCCACCGATTGAGCACCCACACCAAGACGTGCGCCGTTCATCAACGACATCACATATTTAATTAAGCCCATACGGCGAGTACCCACCAATTTAGCAGGCACATTAGTGAACACCAATTCGCAAGTAGGCGACCCTTTGATACCCAATTTATTTTCGATACGGCGCACTTTGATGCGGTCGTCATGTTTGTTGTCGCAAACGAAGTACGACAAGCCACGACCATCATTAGTACCCTCTTCCGAGCGAGCAAGCACAAGTTTGATTTGCGCATCACCATTAGTGATAAAGCGTTTCACACCATTGAGATACCAAGTTTGGTCCGCTTCGTTGAACGTAGCTTTGAGTTGCACAGCTTGAAGGTCCGAACCAGCATCAGGTTCTGTCAAGTCCATCGAGCAAGTTTCGCCAGCGCACACGCGAGGCAAGAACTCAGCCTTAATCTCCTCAGTAGCAAATTCAGCGATAGTTTCAGCGCAGTCTTGCAACCCCCAAATGTTAGCAAAACCAGCATCAGCGCGGCTCACCAATTCGGCAGCCATCACGTATGGCACCATCGAGAAGTTAAGACCGCCATACTGACGAGGCAACGACATACCATAAAGTCCAGCTTTAGCCAAAGCATCGTGGTTTTCTTGAGTGCCACGCGCATAGATTACGCGGTTGTTCACCACTTGTGGACCCTCATGGTCAACACTTTCAGCATTAGGAGCAATGATTTCGCCACAAATTTCACCTACGATTTCGAGGATACGGTCGTACGAGTCAATCGCATCTGCAAAATCTTGTGGAGCATAATCATATTTATCTTTATCGGCATAGTTTTGCTCCTTGAGCTCAACGATTTTTTCCATCAAAGGATGACCAAGTTGGAATTTAAGTGCCGGATTTTCTTTATACAAATTCATAATTTATTAGATTTTTGTTTAGACAGGAAGACATGAGAACAAGTTTTTTCCTCCCAAATATTATTTTATCTCCCACAGATTACACAGATTATTAAGATTTATTCTTCTTTCGATGCGCTCTCGACTTCGTCGAGGTCGCGCTACAGATTATCACAGATTTTTTATTTATCGCAAGCGATAAATATCTGTGTAAATCCAAAGAGCAATGTTTCTGAAAAAAACGAGCGAATCAAAAAAAACGATAAAACTACACTATATTATGCATTTTCCACAAACAGAGTTTCCTAACTAAAATAAAATCCGTGTTATCTATGTCATCTGTGGAAAATAATATATCTGTAATCTGTTATCTGTAATCTTATTTCGTGTTTGCTTTGTAGTATTTAATCAATTTTGGCACAACATCTTCCACATTGCCTGTGATAACATAGTCGGCAATAGTGTTGATAGGTGCATGAGGGTCGTTGTTGATAGCGATGATGATAGAGCTATCTTGCATACCAGCGATGTGTTGGATTTGACCCGAAATACCGCAAGCGATATAGAGTTTAGGGCGTACGGTAACACCAGTTTGACCAATTTGACGTTCATGTTCGCAGAAACCAGCATCCACCGCCGCACGCGAAGCACCTACTTCGCCACCGAGCACTGCTGCCAATTCATACAACATATTGAAGCCCTCTGCGCTACCCATACCGTAGCCACCAGCCACCACGATAGGCGCACCCTTGATGTTCAATTTCGATTTCTCCATGTGGCGTTCAATCACCTCAACCACGAAGTCCTCATCGCTCACATATTTAGCTACATCGAGGCGGCGCACTTCGCCTTTATAGTTGGCATCGAGCACCTGTTTTTTCATCACACCCTCGCGCACAGTCGCCATTTGCGGACGGCAATCAGGGTTTACAATAGTAGCCACAATATTACCACCAAACGCAGGACGGATTTGGTACAACAAGTTTTCGTAAGTCTTATTGTTTTTCTTATCTTCAAACTCGCCAATTTCGAGCATAGTGCAGTCGGCAGTCAAACCACTAAAGAGCGACGACGACACACGAGGACCCAAGTCGCGACCCACCGATGTAGCACCCATCAATGCAATCTGAGGTTGTTCCTCCTTAAACAAATTCACGATAATGCTCGTATGAGGCAATGTAGTATAATACTTCAAACGAGGGTCTTCGGCAATAGTCAAGCGGTCAACGCCATAAGGGAACACCTGTTCGCCCACCGTATCAAGACCATAACCAATTGCGATAGCCTCCAATTGGCAACCCAACTGCGTAGCCAAAGTGCGACCTTTGGTCAAAAGTTCAAGACTCACCTCAGCCACTTGACCATCTTCTATTTCGAGATATACAAATACGTTTTGCATAATATTCTAACTTTATTTTCTTTGACATGAAGACAGGAGAACATGTTTTTCTTTTATTCTTGTTTTCATGTCTTCCTGTCTAATCTAAAAACAAACTATCCGATAGTATGGTTAGCGATAAGTTCTTTCATCAAACCATCGATTTCGGCATCAGTAGGCTCGAGGCGTTTGCTCTCTTTAGCAGTGAACACCACGTTCTCGATTTGTTTCACCTTCGTAGGCGAACCACTCATACCCAACCATTTAGGGTCGTGTTCGATATCATTCACGCTCCACTCGTCAATTTTGAGGTAAGGACGATTAGCGAAGATTTCAGTATAGTCAACCCCTGCCTCAATCACTTCCGACTGAGTTTTAGCCAATTTATATTTCAAAGTCAACTTAGCGTGGCGCGAACGGCAAGCCGCAGCCGAACCATTCACCGTTACCAACATAGGCAATCGGCCCTTCACCACTTCCACGCCACGTTCCAAACGGCGTTTCACAGTGATTTCTTCTCCCTCAACAGCGATGATTTCTTCAGCGTAAGTTATTTGCGGAATACCAAGTTTTTCAGCCACCTGAGGACCCACTTGCGCAGTATCGCCGTCGATAGCCTGACGACCGCAGATGATCACGTCGATTTTGCCCAATTTACGAAGAGCGCAAGAGAGAGCGTATGACGTAGCGAGTGTATCCGAACCAGCAAATTCACGACCACTCAACAAGTAGCCACCATCTGCGCCGCGGAACATACTCTCACGAATCACCTCAGCAGCGCGCGAAGGCCCCATCGTAAGCACATGAACCGTAGAACCGGGATGTATCTCTTTCAAACGTAGCGCTTGTTCCAGCGCATTCAAATCTTCAGGATTGTAGATAGCAGGCAAAGCCGCGCGATTGACCGTACCATCGGCCTTCATCGCATCCTTACCCACATTTCGTGTGTCAGGCACTTGCTTAGCAAGCACAACAATTTTTAAACTCATATTATTAGACTTTTAGTAGCAAATAGCAAGATATGAGATACTCTCGCATCGCTCGTTATTTCATTATAATTACATATAAGGTGTAATTCTATTATTATTGCCCCTATAGTTACTATTGCCCCTATAGTTACTATTGTTCCTATAGTTGCTATTGTTCCTATAGTTGCTATTAATCACTTTGTCGCAAATCATTCGTCAAAGACGAATGATTTGCAAATTTACACAAAAAATCCGAAATATCATACTTTTTTTTGCAAAAATATCACTATTTCTCACCTTTTTTTATTGATACTCAACCTACAAAACATATCTAAGTATACCCTTAAAACATGCACATTTTTTTTAAAATCTATGCATATTTATTACAAATATATTAGCCTATTAACCTAAATTAGACCCAAAATTCACAAAAAGCATGCATTTTCGAGTAAAATCACACAAAAAATTATATAAAGACAAAAAAGGCTACCTTCACAAGGTAGCCCTTTACTTTCATTATCCTTTTTTTAATACAATCCTTATACCTCCCGCTTCTACAACAAACCAGAAAAACTTTTTACGTAAACCTTGCAACTTTACAATTGAAAAACACAAAAGTGACTATTTTCTTCAGTCTGTTTACTTTCACCTTGCCGTTGGCAAGAAAAATTGTAAAATAGAAATTTCAACTTAGCTTCTGGGTACATAAAAAATAACTAAAATAACACACAAGAACTAAAGATTAATAAAAATAGAGAGATAAAACAAAAAACAAAACTTAACCCACTACACAAACTTAATAACTTATATCTACTATCTTTTCTTCTTTTAATTATAAATTCTAAAACAGAAAGAATAATAGAGCCAATAAAAACTAATGGGATAAATATATGTGCTTTATTTCCAAAAGGTACTACTATAGTTTCCATTTCTTCAAGATTAAACATCACTACAAATCCATTCAAAAAGCATGATATTAAGCACAATAAGATACTAAACAAAGATATTGATGGCTGTGCCTCTTTAGAAAAATTATTCATCTTTTCTGCATCAAAAACCTCTTTACCACTAAAATAATTTGTCAGCCACATAAAATCATTTAAAGCAAAATCTCGTCCTTCAGTAAGATTATTGATTCTATACTCTTTTTCTGTTTCTGTGTGAATTACATAATTAAACAGTATCTGACGGTGACCTTGCAATTCTTCAATATCAATATTTGATATTTCACTCCATTTTAAATTAAACAACCTTTCTGACAAACGTTCATTTGAGCCATTATAAGATATACCACATTTATCAAATGTAACAGTATCATTTTTTCGTATTAATAAATTTCTTAATTGTCTAATCATAAAAAATATTGCAACACCCAATATCACAAAAACAAATAATATGATATTAAACACCTTTGAATCTCCAAAAATACCTTTAATATTAGGAGTAAAAAACCATATTAAAGATAAAAATAAAAACGCTAAACCCAACAAATAAACGAATATTAACGCATTAGCCCTTCCTGACTCAAATACTCCTATTGTATATTCACCACGACGAATACATTCATTTTTAATTTCTTCTGTTGTCATAAACTATTATTAATTAATTTACTTATTTATTTCGCAAAGATACAAATTATTTTATAAATAACAAAAAAATCTAAATAAAATCTTTTTATCTTTTTATTATAAATTAAACCCAAAATACAAAATGTACAAATCCCCTCCTACCCTCAAGCAACCTTCACCATACCTTCTCCCTAGAAAACCGTCAAAAAACTATACAGAATTTATTTGTACATTTCACATTCTTTTCTATAAACAACAAAAAAAATCTCCACTCTACATAGGAGAACACTGAAAAAGTCCTTGTTTTTTCTTACAAGAAAGCATTTTACTTACAATATATAAGTCAAATCTGAATTTTTATCTATTTTAAAGGGCTTTCTTATATGTTTAAAAGGTATAATTAAGCTTTTTATTAAATATAACTTTCATTTTGAAAGCATAAAATACATTTTCAGTGCTCTCCTACATAGAACGAAGATTTTTTCTCTCTCATTACAACATTTTTTTCACCCATCCAAACAATTTATACGGCATATAGCGGAAGGGCAAATCGATCCATGTGGCTGTTGCAATAATGCTGCGGGTGTGGGAGAAGCAGTCGAAGCTGTCGCGACCATGATAGCGACCCATGCCCGAATTGCCTACTCCGCCAAATGGCACATGCTCGTTGGCTATGTGCATGATGACGTCGTTGATGCAACCTCCGCCCGACGAGGTGCAGCGCACGACTTCCCAACCATCACGCTCGCGCCCAAAATAGTAGAGGGCAAGGGGTTTCTCGCGCGAGGTGACAAACTCGACTACCCTATCGAGAAACTCGCCTCGGAGGGTTACGACTGGAAAGACGGGACCGAATATCTCTTCGGTCATCACAGGCGAATCTAACGGCGGATTGTCCAACAACGTAGGCTCGATATAGCGTTCTGAGGCATCGACTGTGCCTCCGCAAAGCACTTTCGCACCATTGATATAGCCCGACACACGCTCGAAGGCTCGGTCGTTGACAAGGCGCACATAGTGTGGATCGGATTTCAAATCCTCGCCATGCAATGCTTTCACTTCTTTGGCAAATGCTTGCACAAACTCGTCTTTGACATCTTCGTGAATCAAGATATAATCAGGCGCAATGCAGGTCTGACCGCTGTTGAGGGTCTTGCCCCAAGCTATGCGACGCGCGGCAAGGGGGATGTTGGCTGTGCGGTCGATGATGCACGGACTCTTGCCACCCAACTCCAACACTACGGGAGTGAGATGCTTGGCAGCTGCCGACATGACTCGACGACCCAACGAGGGACTGCCTGTGAAGAATATGATATCCCAACGCTCATCGAGCAGTGCGGCATTGACATCGCGATTGCCTTGCACCACGGCTACATACTCCTCTGCAAATGCCTCACGCACCATTTCAGCTATCACGCCCGACACGGTTGGCACGTAGGGCGAGGGTTTCAGCACGGCAGTGCACCCAGAGGATATTGCCCCGACAAGAGGATTGAGCAGGAGTTGCACGGGATAGTTCCATGGCGCAATAATCAGCGCATTGCCAAGTGGTTCTTTGATGATGTAGCTTTGCGAAGTGAATAGTTTGATTGGAGTAGGCACTCTTCGCTTCTTGCTCCACTGCGTAAGTTTACGCAAATGGGTTTTTATCTCGGCTTTGACGATACTGATTTCGGTGAGATATGCCTCTTCGTAGGACTTGTGGAGGTCTGCCCAAAGGGCATCGGCAAGGCGACCCTCCCAGTGCTCGAATACCTCGAGAAATCGACGAAGCATCTGCTTGCGAAAACGTAGGTCGAGCGTTGAGCCCGAACGGAAATATGCTCGCTGTGATTCTACTATTTTTGTTATATTTTCCATAATGTTTATTGTTTGACTCACGGAGTTATTATTTGTATCTCACACGGAAGACACGGAACGCACGAAATTACGCTACGCGTGCCATTCAATGTCGAAAATAAAAAGCAAATTTACACAAAAAAATCGGAAATAGAACTATAGATTTAAACAAAAATAACTATCTTTGCACGATGAAAAATGGAACTTATGAAACTACTAATTTCTGCTTTGACAAAATACATTGCTGGCTTGGTACTTTTTGGAGCATTGATATTCGTACCTGCTGGCACACTAAGTTGGTCGCATGGGTGGTTGATGATGGGCATACTTTTCATACCTATGTTGGTGATGGGCGCAATGATGATGATATTTGCCCCAGAACTACTCGAAAAACGCATTAAATCCAAGGAAAAGCGCAAAGCGCAAAAGGGCATAGTGGCTCTATCGGGCTTGACTTTCATAGCCTCATTCATCGTGGCAGGACTCAACCTCCGCTATGGGTGGACTACACTACCAACACATATAGCATACATAGCATCTATCTTATTCCTAATAGGATATGGCGTCTATGCAGAGGTGATGCGCGAAAACCAATGGCTATCACGCACTATCGAAACTCACGACAATCAAACCGTCATAAGCACAGGCCTCTACGGCATAGTGCGCCACCCGATGTACACCGCCACGATAGTGATGTTCCTTGCCATACCTCTCGTACTTGGGTCGTGGCCTTCGTTCATCATTATGCTACCCTACATCCCCACAATCATCCATCGCATCAACGACGAAGAACAACTCCTCGAAACAGAACTCAAAGGCTATACGGAATACTGCCAAAAAGTGCGATGGCGATTGATACCATATGTTTATTAGAGACTACAGTCTGCCATCTAACTCTTAAAAAGACAAGAATATTTGTCAACAGACAACAGTCAACGGTCAACAGACTGTCGACTTTCGACACGACTGAAAGGAGTAATTCATGTCTAAAAAAAAATAAAAATTATGACCACAAAAGAATATATAAAACTACACCGCAAGGACGATGTGTATAAACTCGCACTGGGCAAAGCGCCTGAGGGGGTGGACCTACAGCATGCGCTACAACAAATAGCGGCATACCAAACCATAGAGAAGAAAATACCTTCGTGGGCTGAGTGCGACGACCTTGTATTCCCACCTAAATTGTCGCTTGAGCAATCGTCGAGCGAACTGACAGCGCAATACAAAGCCCAACTAATCAAAGAGTTTATGGGTGGCGATGGCTTCACTCATATCGACCTCACAGGCGGTATGGGGATAGACTGCTACTTCATTGCGCAAAACGCAAACGCAAGCCACTATGTAGAACAAAATGCCGACCTCTGCCACATTGCGCAACACAACTTCACACACCTAAATCCCAACATCAGAGTACACAACACCACAGCGGAGGAATTCTTAAATCAGATTACAGATAACAGAGTACAGAGTACAGATAACAATCCTTCATTCCTCATTTATTTAGATCCTGCGCGCAGAGGCAATCATGGCGAGAAGTTGGTATCTATCTCCGACTGTCAGCCAGACGTGGTGGCTCTATTGCCACAGATGTTTGAAATTACGGACAAGGTGGTGGTGAAGCTCTCTCCTATGCTCGACATCACACGCGCTATAAGCGAACTCGAACATATCGAGCACCTATACGTAATCTCGGTAGGCAACGAATGCAAAGAGTTGTTGCTATTCATCAATCGCAACTACAATGCCGAAACACAAATACACGCAATTAATTTGAAGTCGACGGTCAACGGTCAACTTTTTTCAGGCTATCTCAGCCACGAATCAGCCCTCTCACTCGCCTATGCTCGCGAGGTGGGACGATACATCTACGAGCCATACGCCGCTCACCTCAAAAGCGGACTATACAAAACCATTGCCGAGACCTACGGAGTTGAAAAGTTGCATCAACACTCGCATCTATACACCTCTATGGAGCTAAATAGCGAGTTTCCTGGGCGCCACTTCGCAGTCGAACAAGTGGTGCCATTCGACAAAAAAAGTGCGAAATCGCTCTTCAAATCGCTAAAACAAGCCAATATCACAACACGCAACTTCCCCCTCGCAGTGAGCGAACTGCGCACACAATACAAAATAAAAGAAGGTGGCGCAACTTATATATTTGCCACCACCCTATATGACAATTCTAAAGTGCTAATCGTATGTAGCAAATAAGAATTAAGGTTTGAATGACTGATATGCAAATTGTTGCACCCAATGTCGTTTGCAATAGCCTATACCAATATACGCATAATCAGGATTCAGAATGTTGGCTTTATGACCGGGACTATTCATCCAGGCTTTAACCACTTCGGCTGGTGTAGTTTGTCCCTTTGCAATATTCTCGCCTATAAAATAATACCTTTTTATTAAATAATCAGGCAAATCAGGAAAACTGCCATGCCCATAGTAGTTGTATTTCTTCATCTCACCTGCCTTTATCCGTGCAGTAATATGCAAATGTTCTTCCATCTCCAATGGTGCAATTCTTCTCTTGGCGCGTTCGATATTGACCAATCGTAATACCTCAGCCTCGAAAGAATCAGAATAGTCTAAATCCTCAAATATTTTGTCATACCACGAAGCTATATATCGGTTGAACTCATCAGCCAACATTATATCTTCGGCAAAACATAGATGATAGGCACCATCAGAATAATAGACAAATGCATAAGTATATCTTTCATCATTTAGTTTATCCTCTACAGACTTAAATATACCTTGACTTGTATAGTTTAGTGAATAAAAAGAGATCCAAAATCTGTAAGCAGAAGATTTCACCTCTTCTTTATTCACAACATTCTTAAACTCTAATGGTTTCAACCCCAATCTTGCTCTCTCTTGATTAATCAATGGCATAGCCTCTTTGACTATAACACAAAAATCATCGATTCCTGAGGCGTAGGAATTTAGAGATAAAACAACAAAAAATGTAGCAAATAAAACTTTTAAATTTCTCATAAACTAATTAACACAAAAAAACTTCATTCTACTAATAAAGTAACGAATGAAGTTTCTTTTTATTTTATAAAAACTAATTTTTTATATTTATAAGTTCAATTTCAAACACAAGAGTTGAATAAGCAGGAATATCCTTACCGCAATCGCGCGAGCCATAGCCCAATTTATAAGGAATCCACACCACCCAACGCGAACCTACGCTCATGGCTTTCAGTGCATCTTGGAAACCTTTTATCAACTCGCCTACACGAAATACTTCTGGCTTTTTGCGTTTGAATGAATTGTCAAACTCTTTGCCATTAAGCAACTTACCACAATAGTGTACAGTCACCTTACTTTTGCCTGTAGGGCGAGGACCATTGGTGCGAGTAATCACCTTATATTGCACCCCAGAAGGCAATACCTCTACGCCTGGTGCATTGATGTTCTCTTCGAAAAATCGCTCATTCTTTTCGCGATATGCATTTATCTCTTGATATGTTTGTGCCATAATTTTTTTAATATCTATAGTCTAAATATCTGTTGACTTTTTATTATCTTTTCGTTGATACAATCATAAATGTAACGGCTACTATCGAAATCACTATACCCGCTACTATGTTTGTAGTGAGAGCTTCACCAAGAAACAGTGTACCGACGAGGATGGCCGTAATTGGCTCGAATACACCCAAAACCGAGGCTTTAGTAGCACCAATATTGCGCGTTGCAAGTGCCAACGATGCAGTAGATACTATGGTTGGAAATATAGCCAATCCCACAAGATTGAGCCACGCCATACCATGGTCGAGACCTACACTCATATCGATGCCTGCGACTAATATCTTGGTCATAAACACCACAGAACCTACCATAAGCGAGTAGAACGTAAGCAATGTACTCGATACTGAACTAATAGTCTTACTCTTGTTAATAATGACTATAAACATTGCATATACCAACGCCGAACCCAACGAAAGCCACACACCTATAGGATTGATAGCCTCAGTGCCACTACCTCGAGTCATCACCACCACACCTACGAAGGTTGCCACTATCGACAACCACACTGGCCACGAGGGCACTACTCGCAAAAACACCATTATCAGCGCCACAACCACTGGATAGAGAAATATCAGCGTAGTTGCCAATCCAGATGCTATATATTTATATGCCTCAAAGAGAAAGAGGCTACTGCATGTGTACAACACCCCCAATATCAACAAAATCCCCATCTGCTTGAGTGTGATGCTGAATGTTTGCTTAGTAATCCAAATAAACAACCCCAACAACAACACCGAAAGTCCATAACGAAAAAACAAAATAGTCTCAATCGATGCACCATCTGCCATCAAGGGCATTGCAAAAAGCGGATTAAGTCCATAAGTCACCCCAGTAATAATGCCCGCTGGATAGCCAATCATGGCTTGTTTACTCAACTTCTGCATATCACTTGATACTATCAAGCATTTGAAGCATAACAGTTTTTACCGAATCAAACTCGGCACGAGCATTAGCTGGTATTGGCTCAGTTGGTGGCGACTCCATCTTGAGAGGATCGATAGGTGTGCCATTTTTCCAAATACGGAAATCGAGGTGTGCACCAGTTGATGTACCCGAACTGCCCACATAGCCAATCACTTGACCTTGAGATACTCGTGCTCCTTCAACCACACCTTTACCATATTTCGAAAGGTGAAGATATGCCGATGTATAAGTAGAATTATGTCGAATCTTCACGGTGTGACCTCCACCGCCTTTATAGCCTTTGAATGTAACCACACCGTCGCCAATAGCCATAACTGGTGTGCCCATAGGTGCTGCATAGTCAACCCCTGTATGAGGGCGAACTATCTTATGTACAGGGTGTTTACGTGCATAAGAAAATTTACTTGATATGCGCGAGAAGCTGAGCGGAGCTTTGAGAAATGCTTTTTTCAAATTGTTACCATCTAAATCCCAATAGCCTCTCACTTCATCGTTTTCGTAGAACACAGCAAACAACTCCTTGTCGCCACGCTTATAGCTCGCTGCATGTATTTTGCTTATGCCAATCGACACCGAGTCAACAAACAACTCGTCGTAATACACCTTGAAACCATCGCCCTTTTGCAAACCAAAGAAATCGACAGTCCAAGCATATAC
The DNA here is from genome assembly GCA_017559505.1 of Paludibacteraceae bacterium. Taxonomy (GTDB): domain Bacteria; phylum Bacteroidota; class Bacteroidia; order Bacteroidales; family Paludibacteraceae; genus Aphodosoma. Next base: position 24,881 of record JAFYSF010000018.1, read on the forward strand.
ATCCGACAATTGCAATGCCAACTCCATATTCATATCCGCATCAACAATAGCATTCCACAACGAAGTTTCAACCACAAATTTGCCTGTACGAGTTTTTAGTGTAGTAGGTTTTATAAATTGCTCGACATGCAACGAATCCTCGAAATGAAACACGATAAAGTCGGTAACAGAATGTTGATAAACTAAGTATACCAACTGAGGCACAGTGTCTTGAGTATAATATGCAAGATAGTTGTTGCCTGCCTTCATGCGACGCACATCAAACACCGATTCTGGTATGAATGCGGCTTGCGTAATAGCTTTTTGATCTGCTCCAAGATTACGCAAGAGCGATGTGATGATTTGACCATTAGCCACTTTGCCTTGCACTTCATCCAAGTCAGTCACATCCACGCCATACTGAATAGTGCGTGGATCTTCCACCACCTGAGTAGAATCATTATCACCCCCACCTTCATTTGCGCCACTGCCATTACAGCCAACAAACAACGTAGCCGTAAACAATATTAGAAGTATTATTTTCAAATAGTTATACATTCAAAATTATGAATTATTAATTATGAATTACATAATCTCTTGTCCATTGATTTCAAGGGCAAAGTGCAATTTGAAAAAGTCAGAAGCCTTACGACACAACAACATACGCTCCATGAATATCTCGAAATAATCAATAACAGCGCATATCTCGGTATTGATTTGTAAGCGCAAAATCAATTTGCGAGCTGCCTTATCGGTGATGAGTTCCGAACTTTCTACTGCATAGTTCACACGGTCGTGAATATCAAATGCTATAGAGCGAGGATTGCGCACACGCGAACGACGCACATCGCACTTATCGGCCAATATCAAAGCCGCAGCAATAGCATTCACTGGATAGGCTGTATGCTCGTCATGATTACCGATAGCCGTAATTACAGCCGAAATATCGACTGCTGGCATACCCAATTTTTCAAGAATACGGAATGCCATTACTGCCCCACTCTGAGCATGGTCAGTACGATTAATCACATTGCCTATATCGTGCATATAAGCAGCAATTTTAGTCAACTCGATGGTATGTTCGTCATATCCCAAAGTTGACAAAATCTCTGCTGCTACAAAAGCACATTTGGTTACATGAGCAAAACTATGCTCAGTGTAACCTAATGCTACCAACGAGGCGTCGGCTTGTTTGATATATTCCTTAATCTCCTCGTTATTACGTATATCTTCGAATGTCAATTTCATAGATAACAAATATCAGAGTACAGAGTGCAGATATTAGATTGTAATCTGTTATCTGTAATCTGTACTCTGTAATCTAATAATTTATTTTGTCCACATTTCTACAGCCTCTTTTGTTGGGTTTGTGAGGCCGAGTTTGTTCTTTTTGTTATAGCCACAAAGGTCTTGGTGAAGTTTGTTCACGTTAGCGTCTTTAAGTTTAGCCACCATGTCAAATCCAAGTTTTTGCAATGGCTCAACCCATTCTGCAGGCACACCTATTTCAGCATATTTTTCTGGACCATCTTTCACTACTTTCTTCTCTGGTTTCATTTGTGGGAAGAAGAGTACCTCTTGAATTGCACTGTTACCTGTCATCAACATCACGAGGCGGTCGATACCGATACCAATACCTGATGTTGGAGGCATACCATATTGAAGTGCACGCAAGAAGTCTTGATCGATAACCATAGCTTCGTCGTCGCCTTTGTCAGCCAAACGCATTTGTTCTTTGAAGCGTTCTTCTTGGTCGATTGGGTCGTTAAGCTCTGAATAAGCATTTGCCAACTCTTTACCATTAACCATCAACTCGAAACGTTCAGTCAAACCAGGTTTAGAGCGGTGCATTTTTGTAAGTGGCGACATCTCAACTGGATAGTCGGTGATGAAAGTAGGTTGGATGAAGTTGCCTTCGCAGAATTCACCAAAGATTTCATCAATGAGTTTACCTTTACCCATAGTGTCGTCAATTTCCATATTGAGTTTTTTGCACACCTCGCGGATTTCGTCTTCCGATTTGCCTTCGAGGTCATAGCCTGTAAACTCTTTAATAGCTTCGAGGATAGGAAGTCTACGATAAGGAGCTTTGAAAGAGATAGTTTTACCATCAATTTCTGTCTCAGTGCAACCATTCACAGCCAAACAGATGCGTTCCAACATTTGCTCTGTAAACGTCATCATCCAGTTGTAGTCTTTATATTGAACGTAAAGCTCCATACAAGTGAACTCAGGGTTATGTGTGCGGTCCATACCTTCGTTACGGAAGTTTTTACCAATCTCATACACACCTTCGAAACCACCCACGATAAGACGTTTCAAATACAACTCAGTAGCGATACGCATATAGAGGTCGATGTTCAATGAGTTGTGGTGAGAAATAAATGGACGAGCCGAAGCACCACCTGCAATAGATTGAAGAATTGGTGTTTCTACCTCTGTATAACCTGCTTCATCCATCACAGCACGCATAGTTTTGATGATAGTTGTACGTTTCAAGAATGTATCTTTCACGCCATCATTCACAATCAAATCGACATAGCGTTGACGGTAGCGTTGTTCTTCATCATCAAAAGCATCGTATGCTACACCGTCTTTATATTTCACGATAGGAAGTGGACGCAACGATTTGCTCAATACTGTGAGTTCTTGTGCGTGTACCGAGATTTCGCCCATTTGAGTGCGGAACACAAAACCTCTGATACCTACGATATCGCCTATATCCAACAATTTTTTGAACACTGTGTTATACATCTCAGGTTGCGCTTCTGTGTTAATATCATCACGCGATACATACACTTGGATACGACCTTTAGAGTCTTGCAATTCAATGAACGAAGCTTTACCCATGATACGACGACTCATGATACGACCTGCGATGCACACAGGACGAGGACTATCTTCATCCTTAAATTCTGCTTTTATATCTGTTGAATATGCATTAGTTGGATACTCTGCTGCAGGATATGGGTCAATACCCATTTGTCGCAATGTGTCTAACGATTGACGACGAATCACTTCTTGTTCTGATAATTCCATCATAATATATCGAATAAAAAATTAATAATTAACATTTAAATATATTTAGACATGAAGACACGAGAACTTGATTTTCCTGTCATCTTGTCTTCCTGTCTTTTCTACATCACGCCTCTATCAACAATTTGCGCAATTTTGCCAATGTTGCTTCCATCGATTCGGTGCTTTCGCCACCAGCGGCATTTTTATGACCACCGCCACCAAATTGTTCTGCTATAATATTTACCGCTATATCACCTTGCGAACGGAACGAAAGCTTTATCTGCGTTTTGTCTTCGCGCACCAACACCGACTTATTTACATTTTCTATTTGAAGTGGCATATTCACTATACCCTCTGTGTCGCCTACTTTGTAATTGAAGCGGTGCAACTCTTCTTGAGTCAACACGATGATAGCTGCATTACACTCTGGGATGATTTCCATCTTGTTCAAGCAATAGCCCAACAAGCGCAAACGATCTTCTGAGTATGTGTGGAACACCTTATTATATATAGCATCTTTATCAACACCTTTTTCGAGCAATGCTTTGATGATAACATATATTTCAGGATTGTTCGAGTTATATGTAAAACCACCTGTATCGGTCATCATACCTGTATAAATACATTCAGCCGATTCGAGCGACACTTCTTGATAGAATCCCATACGACACATGAAACGGAACACCAACTCACTTGCCGATGATATCTCTGGGTGAGAGATTACTACATCACAATTGATATTTGGATCTAAGTGGTGGTCAATCATCACTTTCTTCGCTTTGCTTTGTTCGATAAGTGGCTTCATGCCATTCACACGGTCGAGTGTATTGTAATCTATGCAGAAAATAACATCCGACTCTTTGATGATTTTCACCGCCTCTGTTTTGTTTTCTTCCATGATAAACACCTTGTCGATACCTGGCATCCAATTAAAGAACGAAGGATAGCGGTTAGGCACCATCACTGTTACATCTTTGCCCAATTGTTTCAACAAGTGATATAGTCCAAGTGTAGCACCAAGCGAGTCGCCATCTGGCGAGATATGTCCAGTCAATAATATTTTGTTTGCATTGTCGATAAAACGACGAGATTGCACAATAGAATCTTCTTTAATAATTTTAGATAACATAATAACTTTGAATTTAAGAATTTGTTGTTTAACATTCATTTGCGATATAAACATACCTGCGATAACCACCACTATACCGAGCAACATAATCCACTCTGGCATAGCCTCTACTATACAAGCGAAAAATGTTTTGTCAATTAAATCGCAGTTCATCGAAGCTTGATACAATCCGATTGCTCCAATTATCCAAGCCAAAATAGCAGTTACACCTGGTTGAATATTGTTGAATACGTTGGCTCTTGTAGGACCAATAGCACGCACACCGTATGAGAAGAACAAGAATGCGATACACGAAGCCGACAAAGCCAATCCCACAATAGCGCCAAAGGCATTCCATGTTGTGTCTGCACCCCAATCAATAGCTCTCACTAAGCTCATTTCACGCACCAACATTGTTGGCACAAAAAACAAGAGCGATGTGCAGAACATATAGAACACTACTGTGAGTGTATTATATTTTTCTGGAATTTTACGCAATACGAGCGTATATACAATTGATGCCAAAACTGCTATGAACAACAGCAAAATACCCACCACATCGGCAGACAATTTACCTCCATCCAAAATAATCATCAACACACCTACCACAGATATCACAATACCGAGTATATTCATCACCGTCACCTTCTCACGCAACAAAAAGAACGCAAAAATAGGTGTCAACAATGGAATGAACGAAAGCATTACTGATGCGATTGTAGGACTAACGTGAGCTAACGATTCTGCTTCGCAAAGAAAATACACAAATGGCTCTGAAAATGATGCCAATAGAAAATATTTCCAATCCTTTAATTCTATTTTTTGCAACTGCCCTGCTATCAAACCTACCACCCCAAGCACCACTGCTGCTATCGATATACGCATAGTCACAAGCGTAGCTGCTGGGAAGGTCTGCAGAGCAAAATCCGACATCAAATATGATGCCCCCCAAAAGATTTGCGCGATAACCAACGCGACTATCGCAATTGTTTGTTTTTTCATATATTAGATTATTATTATTTTTCTCTTTTTTTATTGTAGAAACGCACAACTCATACATCCACCCCCCAAAAAAAACTACACCCTACTCCTTGCTCCCTACTCCTTATTCCCTACTCCCTACTCCTTATTCCCCACTCCCTGACTAACAAACAACCCCACTATCACCACCACAATCCCAATCCATTTCACCATAGGTATTGCTTCGCCATATATCATCCACACAGCAAGAGCCGTAATGGCTGGCATCACATTACAAAACGCATTTGCTCTCGTCACCCCTATTCTACGCACCACATAGCAGAACAACACAAAACTCACCACCGACGCAAATACAGCCAACACCACAATCGACACCACCGACATCGGCAACACTGGGCGCGCCCCCCAATTCTTCAAGTCAAGCATCAAAAATGTAGGAATAAAGAATATCAAGCTCGACGCATGCACCCAAAACACTATACTCACATTCGTATATTCGCTCGGTATCTTACGCAATATGGTCGAATACATCGCTGCCGACATCACCGCACCCATCAACACCAACAGCCCCACCGCACTCACATTCACATCTCCCTTCTCCACAACCAACATCATCACGCCTACCATCGACACCACAATACCTGCCATATTCATCCACGTAACTCTCTCGCGCAACAGCACCCACGCTACTAACGGAGCAAACAATGGTATCATAGCCATCACCACCGACGTTACAGTTGCGCTCGTCATCGACAATCCGTACGTCTCACACATAAAATAGCTAAATGGCTGAAACGCACCTCCCAACAAAAACAACCAAATATCTTGTTTACGTGGTTTTTGCAATCTGCCAGCCACCCAACCATACAATCCCAACAACGCAGTCGCCAAACCAATTCTAAGCGTAACCACCGTAATCGGATTAAAACTCTTCAACGCCTCTTGAGTAAACAAAAACGAACACGACCACACAGTCATCGCAATCATTATACCCACATACGCCGACCAATTCACATTTTTCATTGTTTTACTATTTTTAGACATGAATTTTTGCGATAAGTGAAAGCAGAGTCAAGCTCGCTTGAACTATGCAGAGCGGAGCAAAAGTGACATAAAAACATAATTTTTATTTTACCCATAAATTATCACAAATTAATCATATTTGTGAATATTTGTGTCATTTGAGGGAGAATAAGATGCATTATTTATAAATCTGTGTAAATCCGACGAGCAATGTTTTAGGCAAAGACTAAAACGAGCGAATCGAGAGAGCGAGATAATAAAAATCTTATAAATCTGTGTTATCTGTGGGAGATAAATTAATTGTGGGAGAATTTCATAATATGATTTTTCCTATCCTCCTGTCTTCTTGTCTTAAAATTATCAACGGAACCCAACGATACTACGAATCTCCTCAATAGTCTTTCTCGCACTTTCTCTCGCCTTCTCAGCCCCCTCACGAGCAATCTTATCCAACAATTCAGTATTAGCCATATATTCAGCCAATCTCTCACGTATCGGAGCATTAAACGCCGCAATATCCGCCGCCAATTGCTTTTTCAAATCGCCATAACGAATCGAACAGTCGTTCCATTTCTCATCAAAATATTGATAAGTATCTGGTGTAGAAACAATACTGAGGAACGTAAACAAGTTTTCAATCACCTCTGGACGTTGGCTATTAGGTTCTTGCGGACCTTGGTCTGTCACCGCTTTCATCACTTTCTTTTTGATAGTAGCCTCATCATCCATCAAGTAGATACAGTTTCCTTCCGACTTACCCATCTTGCCCGAACCATCCAATCCAGGAATCTTCACAGCCTTTTCGCTAAGCGAGAAATTTTGTGGCTCTGGGAAGAAATCCACACCATACATCGTATTGAAACGACGAGCAAACTTACGCGCCATCTCCATATTTTGCTCTTGGTCCTTACCCACTGGCACCTTCACCGCACGATGCAACAAAATATCAGCTGCCATCAATGTCGGATAAGTCAACAACCCCGCATTCACATTATCAGGTTGTTTACGAGCCTTTTCTTTGAACGTAGTGCAACGCTCCAACTCGCCAAGATAAGCATTCATATTGAGGAAAAGGTACAATTCCAACACCTCTTTCACATCGCTTTGCACATAAATAGTCGATTTCTCAGGGTCAAGACCACACGCCAAATACTCCGCAAGAATAGTGCGTGCGCTATTCACAATATTTTCAGGCTTCGGACGCGTTGTCAACGAATGCCAATCGGCAATAAAAAAGTAACAATTATAGTCATTTTGCATCTGCAAAAAACTCTTCACAGCTCCAAAATAATTACCCAAATGCAAATTCCCCGTAGGGCGAATACCACTTACAACAGTCTCTTTCATATTATTTTACAGTTTAAATTCATGATTATGCATTGCACATTATGCTTTGTGCATTGATAAAGTGCAAAGATACAAAAAAAAAATGATTTATGCAAGAGACAAAACCCACAAAAATAAGTCCCAAAATCAATCCTCTCGCGCGCATACTCACGCGTAGGCGTCAAAGAAGAATTTAATATTATTAAATCAATATTTCAGAATAATAAATATAAATACAATTATTATTTCAGAATTAAAATATATCATGTAATTCATTCCAACACTCCGTTAAAAAATCAATTAAACATCTGATTTTTAATAATTTAATTAATAAAATTTAACATAAAAAATTTGGCTAAATGACTGATATTTAGTAACTTTATAGTATCGACCAAAATACTATGAAGATATCAGATTCACTTAGCCAATATACTGAAATTTGCAAAAATGCTATTAGAAA
>JAFYSF010000019.1 GCA_017559505.1 Paludibacteraceae bacterium
ATAATATTACATATATATCTCTCACCCTTGCATCAAAAAAAGGTTGTGGGAATTTTGGGAATTTTGGGAATTTGGGAATTTGAGATTTCTTAATTCTTAGTTCTTAATTTTTAATTCTTAATTCTTAATTCTTTTATGACAACAAATTTCGGTTTCATCAAAGTTGCTTCTGCTATACCACAAGTGAAAATAGCAGATTGCGAATGGAATATATCTCACATCGAAAGCATGATGTCGGAGGCAGACCAAAACGGAGCATCAATAATCGTATTTCCCGAATTATGCATCACAGGTTACACATGTGCCGACCTATTCCAATCACAACTACTCATCGACCAAACACTCGAAGCACTAAACGATGTAGTAGAATACACCAAAACCGAAGTAGAATTAACCACAATATTAGGTGCACCACTACGCATCGACAACCAACTATTCAACTGTGCAATCATCGTCCGCAAAGGAAAAATATTGGCAGTAATCCCTAAAACATATCTCCCAAACTACAACGAATTCTACGAAATGCGTTGGTTCGCATCAAGTCAAGACGCAATGCGCACCCACATCAACCTATTAGGTCAAAAAGACATCCCATTCGGTCGCAACATAGTGATGCAAGCAGACCAATTCTCATTCGGCATCGAACTATGCGAAGACCTATGGACACCAATACCACCAAGTTCTCTGCTTGCCATAGCAGGAGCACAAATAATTTTCAACCTCTCAGCATCAAACGAACTCATAGGCAAACACAACTACCTTGTTGACCTCATCAAACAACAATCAGCACGCACAATAGCAGGATACGTGTATAGTTCAGCAGGATTTGGCGAATCATCTACCGATGTAGTATATGCAGGCAATGCCATCATTGCCGAAAATGGTTCAATACTAACCAAAAGTCAACGCTTCATCTCTGAAAGTCAAATCGTATATGCCGATATAGACATCGAACGCATTGCTGCCGACCGTCAAAAAAACAGCACATTCAAACAAGGCACATCACCACTTGGCAACATCACACCAAGATACATTGCATGCCACTGCCCTATTATAGAAACAGAACTCACACGCCGTTTCTCCCCTACACCATTTGTCCCTTCATACGACAAAATGGAAGAAAACTGCGAAGAAATATTCAACATACAAATCTCAGGATTGGCAACACGCCTACACCACACAGGACTAAAAACTATGGTATTAGGCATCAGTGGAGGATTAGATTCCACACTCGCACTATTGGTATGTGCAAAAACTTGCGACAAACTCGGTATCGACCGCTCTAACATCATCGGAGTAACCATGCCAGGATTTGGAACAACCAATCGCACCTACACCAATGCCGTAGAAATGATACAAAAACTCGGTGCCACATTTGTTGAAATAAACATCAAAGATGCCTGCATGCAACATTTTGCCGATTTAGGTCACGACCCTGAAATCAAAGACGTAACATACGAAAACACACAAGCACGTGAACGCACACAACTGTTGATGGACTTGGCAAACAAGCATGGCGGACTTGTAATAGGCACAGGCGACCTCTCAGAATTAGCACTCGGTTGGGCAACATACAATGGCGACCACATGAGCATGTATGCTGTGAACGCCTCTATACCAAAAACTTTAATCAGATACATGGTGCAATACGCAAGCGAAAATCAAATGGAAGAAGCAGTACGCACCAACCTCCTCGATGTAATAGACACACCTGTATCGCCCGAACTATTGCCTGCAACAGAAGACGGCAACATTGCTCAAATCACCGAAGATTTAGTTGGTCCATACGAACTACACGACTTCTTCCTCTACTACACCTTGCGATGCGGTTTTTCGCCTGCCAAAATCGAACATCTCGCACAACGCACATTTGCCGACAAATACGATGACGAAACAATCAACCATTGGTTAAAAACATTCTGTCGACGTTTCTTCAACCAACAATTCAAACGCAGTTGCATGCCCGACGGACCAAAAGTAGGTTCAGTATGCCTATCTCCTCGTGGCGATTGGCGCATGCCTTCTGATGCCTCATCTCGCAGTTGGCAAAATCAATGCACAAAATAAATTATGAATTGTGCATTGTGAATTGTGAATTTTTTAGTATCTTTGCAAAGTTTTTTATAGAATGCGCTAAATACACCCTTTCAAGGGGACTTCTATAAATTGCCTTGTAAATAAAATTTAGATTTTTAGCGAGTGAATTATTAGTTTTTTATTCAGACTAATAGCGAGCTATTTGGCTGAATAAAAAGATAATAAGGCACCGCTAAAAAACAAATTTTATACAAGAGTTTTTTAAGTTCCAAATAAAATAATAAAACGGGGAATTTATAGAAGTCCCCTCAAGTAATTATGTCAGGACAAAACCCTAAAAAATACAAAGAATCATTCTTTAATTTGCATTTCACATCAACGATTAGCATATCGTTGGTGTTGTTTATGATTGGACTCATCGTGTCATTGTATCTTACTACACACTATTTCACAGTAAAAAGCAAAGAAAACATATCACTATCAATAATTTTAAATGACACAATTAGCGAGACTGACTTATCACGCCTCGAACGTTATCTGAATGCTACAGAATACACAAAACAAGTTGTATATATCAGTCGTGATAGTGCTCTGAAAGAACACATTGCTGCCATTGGAGAAGACCCATCTGAATTTTTAGGATACAATCCACTCAATGCCTCTTTAGAGGTCTTTCTCTCATCAGAATACGCAAGCACAGATAGCATAAATAACGTGATATTACCTCGCCTACAGATATTTAATGGCATAACAAATATCACCTATCAAAAAGAGATGATTGAGTTGTTAAACAACAATATCAACAAACTATCGCTAATCTTATCACTCATTGCGTTAGTTATGTTATTCATCTCTATCGTATTGATAAACAACACTATACGCTTATCAATATACTCTAAACGCTTTATTATAAACACAATGCAATTGGTAGGAGCAAAGAATAGTTTCATTCGTCGCCCTTTCCTAAAACGCTCTTTGCTAAACTCATTCATTGCTACATTATTAGCACTACTCCTATTAGGAGGTTCTATCTATTTAGTACAAATCCAATTAGGCACAGCAGTCAATCTATATCATGCCGAAATTGTTGTTCCCGTTGTAATAATAATATTCATTATCAGCATAATAATCAACTGTATCGCAACCATAGCAGCAGTCAATCGCTATCTCCGTATGCGCACAGAACAACTATATTTTATTTAAACTATGAAAAATTTTGCTTTCACAAAAATCAACTACATCCTTATTGCTATATCTGTATTGTTGATAATCGTAGGTTTTGCACTCATGGCAGGCAGTTCAACTGCAATAGAATTCAACCCTGACGTATTCAGTTTCCGTCGTATCACCCTTGCTCCAATCGTATGCATGACAGGTTTCTTCGGTATGATTGTAGCAATTATGATAAAAAAGAAAGATTAAAGTATAAAGTTAAGTGTATAGTGTACAACACAATCCCCACACTAAACTCTAAACTCTAAGCACTAAACACTATATTATGTCTTGGATTGAAGCGTTTTTATTAGGTCTCGTGCAAGGACTCACCGAATTTCTTCCCGTGAGTAGTAGTGGACATCTCACCATCGGACAAGAATTATTAAATCTTAATACATCATCTGCCGACAATCTGTTGTTTACCGTAACAGTACATGCCGCTACCGTACTCAGCACCATCGTAATTCTTTGGAAAGAGATAGAAGGTCTGTTCAAAGGCACATTCTTCACTAAAGAATGGAATAGCGAAAAAACATACGTTGCAAAAATACTACTTTCAATGATACCCGTCTTTGTCGTTGGTATGTTTTTCAAAGACGAAGTAGAAGGTATTTTTGGTAGTGGATTGACCATTGTAGGTTGTTGCTTATTATTAACTGCACTACTATTATCATTTGCCTACTACGCCAAACCACGCCAAAAAGAGACTATATCTTATCGAGATGCATTTATAATAGGTTTAGGACAAGCAATAGCAGTGCTACCAGGTCTTTCTCGCTCAGGCACTACCATCGCCACAGGTCTTATTCTTGGAAACAAAAAAGAATCCGTAGCGCAATTCTCTTTCCTTATGGTGCTAATTCCAATTCTTGGAGAAACGCTACTAAATATCATTGACATGATTCAAGACCCAACACTCGTTGGAGGCATTGGATTTATGCCTTTAATTGCAGGATTCTTAGCAGCATTCTTATCAGGTTGCTTTGCTTGCAAATTCATGATTAACCTCGTGAAACGTGGCAAACTCATCTATTTTGCTATCTACTGCGCTATCATAGGTGCAATAACTATAGGCTTCAATATTTTATAATTTTTAAACACGCATAATATAGTCATAAAATCAATTATAAACCGAAGGTCACGACCAACGGGAGTAATTATGAATTATGAATTATGCATTATGAATTAATAATAAGTGGATTTTATTAACGGAGAAATATTATATTTTAACAAACCTTTGCATTGGACTTCGTTCGATGTTGTAAATCGTGTGCGCAGAGTATTATGCCGTGCTATCGACCAAAAGAAATTAAAAGTAGGACATGCAGGCACTCTTGACCCTTTGGCAACAGGAGTAATGGTACTTTGCACAGGCAAAGCAACCAAACGCATCGAAGAATTGCAATATGGCATAAAAGAATATATTGCAACATTGCAATTAGGTGCCACTACCCCATCATTCGACCTCGAACACCCAATCGACCAAACCTATCCTACAGAACATATCACTCTCGAATTGATAGACGAAACAATCAAACGCTTCGTAGGCGAAATATGGCAAGTCCCACCTGCTTATTCTGCAGTAAAAATTGATGGCAAACGTGCCTTTGACTATGCACGCAAAGGTCAAGAGGTGGAAATCAAACCAAAACTATTAGTCATTGACGAGATTGAAGTGTTAGAGTTCAACCAAGAAGACATGCAACTCACCATTCGTGTCGTATGTAGCAAAGGCACATATATCCGTGCTCTTGCACGCGATATAGGCGAAGCACTCAACTCAGGTGCCCATCTCACTGCCCTACAACGCACACAAGTTGGCGACATCCGCCTCAACGACTGCATGGAAGTAGAAGACTTCATCAAATGCATCGAAAACGGCATAATAAAACAATGCGAAAGTTGAACCGAAGGTCTTTAAGACTTTGGAGATAAAATGAGGAATGAAAAATAAATAATTGTGCATTATACATTGTGCATTGTGCATTCCTTAACTCGTAGCAAGGCTCAAGCAACCTTCAAGCAAGAAGACTGACATTGTAGGGACGCACGGTTCGTGCGTCCGTTAACCAGCAAAAGCGAATCACACAACAAAAATTACAAAAATAAATCGAGAAAGCAAAACTGCTACTCTCTACTAAATATCTATAGTATGAAACTATCTCAATTCAAATTCAAACTATCTGAAGAGCAAATTGCACAATACCCATGTGCATACGAACGCGATGCTGATGGCAACATCGTGAAACGCGTAGAAGGTTTTGATGCTCACCGCGATGAATGCCGTCTTATGGTACTTCATGCAAAATCTAACCGCATTGAGCACAAAATATTCAAAGAACTCATTGAATATTTTGACGACAAAGACCTCTTTGTTTTCAACGACACACAAGTGTTCCCTGCGCTCATGCATGGCAACAAAGAAAAAACAAATGCTCTCATCGAAGTGTTTTTGTTACGTGAATTGAACCAACAATATCGCTTGTGGGATGTCCTTGTTGAACCTGCACGTAAAATTCGTGTTGGTAATAAATTATACTTTGGAGCAGACAACTCTATGGTAGCAGAAGTTATCGACAATACAACTTCACGTGGACGTACAGTGCGTTTCCTCTACGATGGCACACACGAAGAGTTCAAACGCGACCTATTCGCTCTTGGCAACACCCCACTTCCTGCACACATCAAACGTGCACCCGAAGCAGATGATGCCGAACGCTATCAATGTATTTTTGCCAAAAACGAAGGCGCAGTAGTATTACCTGCCGCAGGTGCTAACTTCTCACGCGAACTCATGAAACGCCTCGAAATTCGTGGTGCAGAATTTACCTACGTCACTCTTCACGCATCATTAGGCATGTTCCGTGAAATTGATGTAGAAGACCTCACAAAACATAAAGCAGACTCAGAACAAATGGAAGTAACAGAAGAAGCAAGCATAAAATTCAATGCTGCCTCTGCTCGCGAAAGCAAAATTTGTGCAGTCGGCACAACCACACTTCGTGCCCTCGAAACTGCTTCAACTGCTAACGGCGAAATCAAACCATTCGAAGGTTGGACCAATCGTTTCATATTCCCACCTTACCAATTCACAACTGCCAACTGTTTGATTTCAAACTTCCAACTCCCATATAGCATGATGCTTATGAATCAAGCTGCATTTGGTGGCTATGATGCAGTGATGAATGCCTACGACACAGCACTTAAAGAAGGCTATCGCTTCGGATTCTATGGCGACGCACTCCTCATCCTCCCTGATTAATTCAGACTCCAAACTCAATTTTATATAAAAAAACGGCTACATGAACACTTCAGTTTTTGTAGTCGTTTTTATATTATACACCTAATTATCTGCTATTTTCAGGAAAAACACATCCAATATCTAACTTTGCAATTGCAAAGTTGCAAAGTCACCTAACACATTGATTATCTTACTATTATTAAAATCACACATTCTTCTACAAATAACACTATTTCACTAATAATCAACACAATAAACCCACTTTGCAAGTTTGCAATTGCAAAGTTGGTCTATATTTTCCTAAAATAGTGTGTCTTTTCCTAAAAATAGTAGACAGTTTTTTAATTATTTTCCTAAATAAATAGACATATTTCCTAAAAATATAGACATCTTCCTAAATTTATAGTCATATTCCTAAAAATGTAGTCATTGGCCTAAAAAAGTAGACTTTG
>JAFYSF010000020.1 GCA_017559505.1 Paludibacteraceae bacterium
AACATTATGTCTGATTGGAAATCACGCCTAAACGTAGTCTATTCGACTAACCCAAACTTTCAATACGAAACAGAAGATGAACCAGAGGTAGATACTCTCGAACCGAGCAAACAAAACCTCCGCATCGAACTCGACCGCCGCAATCGTGGAGGCAAGGCCGTAACTCTCATCACTGGCTTCATCGGCACCGACGACGACCTAAAAGAACTCGGTAAAACACTCAAAACCAAATGTGGCGTAGGTGGCTCAGCCAAAGACGGCGAAATCATCATACAAGGCGACTTCCGCGAAAAAGTACACACCCTACTCACCGACCTCGGCTACACAAAAACAAAACGCAAAAACTAATAAAAAAGAGACGCAAATATTTGCGTCTCTAATTGTTATCTGTAATCTATAATCTGTTATCTGTAATCTGTAATCTGTACTCTAATAAATCGTCACCTGCGTAGCCCCAAATCCATATTGTTGGAATGAAGCATCTTGATAAGTACACTTATAATACTTCTTCTTCAACAACTTCTCAATCTCAGCACGCAACACGCCCTCTCCCTTTCCATGAATAAACACTATCTTTTGCCCTTTGCGCTTCAAATTCTCCTGCATCACTTTATTAAATTTCTCTAACTGATAATTCAACATATCTGCACGAGAAAGTCCATTTGTATTATCTATCAACTGATTGATATGCAAATCAACCTCTATAATAGCAGGCTTCTGATTCTGAGGCTTCGAAACGGGTTTCTTCTCCTCATGTTTCTTTTCCGAAATGGCCTTTTGCAACTGTTGTGGGTCTATCAGCATACCAAGGTCCATCACATCATTTTTCACAATCGTTACGAGCATTGCATCTTCATCAAAATAGTCATTTTCACGGAACGAATGTAATTTATAAAATTTTGTAGGATTGATTTTAAGCTCAATATCCATCGCTGGCTTAGCATCAAATTGAATTTGCTTATAAGCAAATCCCTGAAAGCGAAGATGCTCCAAGTCGTTAAGCCCTATCTTATTGATAGTTTCAAGATACAGTTTAGTCTGTGGCTCAACAAGATTATGACAACGCACACGCTGTTTGCCATCGCCCGAATAGAGAGCAAATTGAAGATAATAGTTGCTGTCGTTGACGACATACAACTCCATATCAGTAGTTTGCAACTGCTTAATATCCTTTGGTACAAAAGCCAAATATACAGACAATTGCTCGCCATCAGGAGTTTCATATCTCTCATTCCATGTGTATTCTGGCACTTTTATCTCCTCTTCTTCTTCCTCTTCAACTTGAGGTTTCACACCTGCTTTTGAGGCTTTTTTCTCGTTCACCTCTTTCACAGGGTCTTCTACGGGAAAGTTGTATTTATTAGTCTCCTGCACTACAACCACTTGCGACACAAGACAAGGAGTCTCAAATCCATCTTCCTCCTCTACCAACACTATATCTTTCGACTGAAAGCGTGTAACCACACCTCCTCCTACCGAATTGAGATAACGCACCTTATCTCCAATCTTTACATTTACTGCCATAGTTCCCTTTTATTTTTCGTGATGTCCTATATCCGCACCATCTGTATGCTCACCGCGCAACGTAGGCAACGCAATATGATAACGAGTCGCAATAATACGTATCACAATCACCGACACTGCTGTAATTATCTGTGTTGGTATTGCTTCCAATCCCAATTGCATACAAATCCAATATATACATCCTCCTAATACACAGGCAATAGCATATAATTCCGACCTAAACACAAGTGGCACCTCATTGATCAATGTATCACGCAACATACCTCCCGCTGCACCTGTAAATGAACCCATAATAATAGCCACCCACATTGGTTGATCGAATGCAAGAGATTTCTCTACCCCTACTACTGTGAACAATCCTAAACCAATGGCGTCAAAAATAAATATTGTGTTATTCAAATGCACAAGATATTTGCTGAATATCAACACAAAGAACAACGAAAATATAGTTACCACCAAATAAAAACCATTTTGCATCCAAAATGGTGTAGTACCTAACATAATGTCGCGCAAAGTACCTCCACCTACTGCTGTAACCATACCCACAACAATAGCACCAAACCAGTCAAACTTCTTAGCACTTGCCAAACGAATACCTGAAATTGCAAACGCAAACGTACCGATAAAATCAATTACCGTAATAAATTCAATAGACTTAAACCAATCAAACATATAATATTATTTTTTTTATTTATACTTTTTAATCTACAACCGCTACACCAACCAATCTCTCATATCTCGCTCCAAACGGACGATAATAAACCAACACCTCATATTTATTTCTACTTTCCCAAAAACTACCCTCTGTTTGCACCACACTCATTTCTCTACCATATTTCGACTTCAAGGCATACATATAATTGTATCCCCCTTGTTTCAATAGCAACGATTTTGAGTAAAATCTACCCAACATATCATATCTCATCTCATTCGCTTCGCTCTCTTCGTTATATACCAAATCGCCTAAAATATACAATTTTGCATCCCAAAACGGAGCATCTGCCAAATAATAGAAATGCACCCACATATAGTCGGCCTCTATTTCTGAATTATTGCTTCTCTGCAAATTAATCAAATACGCCCCGTGTGCATCCATCGAGTAAGCCTCTTTATCGCCAACTCTCTTCTCATCTTCCTCAAGCACAACTTGATACATACCATCTTCAAAACTAATATGGTCAATGCCACCACCATAGGTATGTACACTCGAAAAGTCTATACTGCGATACTGATTTCCTCCCTCAAACTCCAATTCTTCTCTATTCTCATAACGCAATCTATCACCATTCACATAGGTAGGCGACAACAAAAACACCTCACTATCTCGTCTGCCATTCTGACGCACCACCACAATAAAATCTTGCATCTTATCAAGCGCGCCTACACTCTCTACCATCACATCCAATGTCAATGACTGATATTTACCATTCAACTCCTTAGTTGTCAATCCGCTTGTTTCTACATCTATATTCACCAACGACTCAACCACCGAAAAACATGCCGTAGCCACCACGCCTCTCTCAAAATCTCCATCACGCGCTATCTTCACAGCATAATTTCCCGACAATTTCAACTGCACATCCTCATTCGGAAAACGCACTGTATAATGAATATAATTGACCGTAGTATTCACCGAATAGTCATACGTCGTAATCATTCCACCATCAAACCCATCTAAATACTCCATCGACACCAAATCCGATTCATTCCAACTCGCATCGCAATGCACTATCTTGTAGTAAAAATTCGAAGCCTCATAGCTCAATTCATCAAACGAAATCACAATCTCATCCGACGTATTCATTTCAATTATAGGCGTCAACAATGGCTCATTATTGAGCAAAACTTGCAATGTTTTTATATTACTGTCGTATATCTGAGTTCGATATTGTGCCGTCACAAAACTATTTACGGCAAACACAGCACACAATATAACCAATAATCGCTTCATAACAACTACCATAAAATAATAATAATAATTTAAGAATCAACACCTTATCGCCACATCAACAACAAAGGGTCAAATCAGTGCAAAGGTAGTAAAAATATTTTCACTCTGCAATACATTGTTATATAATTTTTTTTTTATAACTTTGCACTCTCTAATCACCCAATCACTATACACTATACACTAATCACTAATCACTAATCACTAATCACTAATCACTAATCACTAAACACTAAACACTAAACACTATACACTATGTCAAAAGTATTGATTATTGGAGCAGGTGGCGTTGGCACCGTAGTTGCTCACAAAGTTGCTCAAAACACCGATGTGTTCACTGAAATCATGTTGGCAAGTCGCACCAAAAGCAAATGCGACCGCATTGCCGAAGACATTTTCAACCGCTACAATGTTAAAATCCAAACAGCACAAGTTGATGCCGACGTTGTAGAAGACCTCGTAGCTCTCTTCAAAAGCTTCGGCCCAAAAATCGTTATCAACGTTGCTCTCCCTTATCAAGACTTAACTATCATGGAGGCTTGTCTCCAAGCTGGTTGCAACTATCTCGACACTGCCAACTACGAGCCTAAAGACGAAGCTCACTTCGAATACTCTTGGCAATGGGCTTACCACGACCGTTTCAAAGAAGCTGGCCTCTGCGCTATCCTCGGTTGCGGTTTCGACCCAGGTTGCTCGGCTGTTTACACTGCCTACGCCGCTAAACACCACTTCGACGAAATGCACTATCTCGACATCGTCGACTGCAACGCTGGCGACCACCACAAAGCATTCGCTACTAACTTCAACCCAGAAATCAACATCCGCGAGATTACTCAAAACGGACGCTACTGGCAAGACGGACAATGGGTTACTACTGGACCACTCGAGTTCCACCAACCTATCACATACCCAGAAATCGGTCCTCGCGAATCATATCTCCTCTACCACGAAGAGTTGGAATCACTTGTTAAAAACTTCCCAACTATCAAACGTGCTCGTTTCTGGATGACATTCGGACAAGAATACCTCACTCACCTCCGCGTGATTCAAAACATCGGTATGGCTCGTATCGACGAAATCGACTACAACGGTCAAAAAATCGTACCTCTCCAATTCCTCAAAGCCGTGCTCCCAGCACCTGAAGAACTTGGCGAAAACTACACAGGCTACACATCTATCGGTTGCCGCATCCGTGGCGTCAAAGACGGTCAACCACGCACATACTACATCTACAACAACTGCTCACACCAAGAAGCTTACCGCGAAACAGGCACTCAAGGCGTTAGCTACACAACAGGCGTACCAGCAATGACAGGAGCCTACATGTTCCTCACAGGCGAATGGACAGGCGCAGGCGTATTCAACGTAGAAGAATTCAACCCAGACCCATTCCTCAAAAAAGTAGCCGAAAGCGGTCTCCCTTGGCACGAAGTAATCGACGGCGACCTCGAACTCTAATCAACCCGTCCGACCAAGCCAAGTAGGGACACACATGCAGTGTCCACTCACCCCAAAAGTCGAAAATCCCGGAATAGCAATGCGATCCAGTCAATCCGAAATCCCCGGCAAAACAATAAAAAAATCCGTTTCTCCCCACGAGAAACGGATTTTTTTATATCCCACCCCACCCTCAATTCCTCCCTACCCCTTGCTCCCTACACCCTACACCCTGCTCCTTACTCCCTGCTCCCTACACCCTACTCCTTGCTCCTTACTCCCTGCTCCCTGCTCCCTACTCCTTGCTCCCTACTCCCTACTCCCTGCTCCCTACCCTCTACTTACCTACAAAATACTATAAATATACCATAAATATACTATAAATATAGGATAAATATACTATAAACATACTATAAATATAACCCGTTGGCGGAATTAAATTAAAGTATGTTTTATTCTTCCAATAGGTTTTTTATTTATAAAGTTAATATATTGTAAAACTGTTATGGTTGTTATTTTATTACAAATGCGAGTAAATAAACCATTTGGTTGTTTTG
>JAFYSF010000021.1 GCA_017559505.1 Paludibacteraceae bacterium
AGTGCATATATAATACAAAGATTTTTTTGCGCATCTGGTTTTAAACCAAACAAACATTTAAATAAAACGCAAATTAAAGACCTTTTTGATTTTGTGGGAATTACTGCATAATATAAATCTAATTTTTTAACGAACTATTGAGTCATTAAAATCGCCAAATTTTTTCAACAGAAGAAATGAGCAAAAATGCTATAGTTAATGCACCAAGGTTGACCCACTTGGATGTATGATATGTTGTCGGCAAAGGTAGGTATATTTTTTTGATTGTGCAAGGTTTTAGAGTAGATTTTTTTGTAAAAGTGATTGTATTGTTGAAAAAAAGATTTGAAGATAATTTAGAATTTAATTTTTGTTTTATTGTTTTTTTGAAATAAAAAAGCGATGCTTGTGGCATCGCTTTTTGGTTGTGGTTGGATAAGATGGTGAGGGGGATATTATTTTATAGTGTATTGGGTGAGGTCGGTGCCGCGCATGAGGTCGGCGGATGGCATGCGTTTTTTGCCTGCGAGTTGGACTTGGTCGAGGTGGATGTAGCCATCGAGGACTGCAACTTTGAGGATTTTTTTGCCGTCGCAAATGAGGGTGCCTGCGGGATGGGTTGGTGTGCAGAGCTCTTTGCTTACTTCGTAGATTTTCATGTTTGTGGTGTTGCCTGATGGGTCGGTGAGTTCGATCCATGCTGCTGGGTATGGGGCAAGGCCACGAACGTGGTTGCGTACGGCTTCGGCTGTGGAGTTGAAGTTGATAAGACAGGTGTCTTTGAAGATTTTTGGTGCAGGTTTAAGTTGAGAGTTGAGAGTTGAGAGTTGAGAGTTTGCTTCGCTTGTTGTGGACGCAGCACGCTGCGTCCCTACTATTGAGTCTTGAGGGATTGAGGTGAGGTTGCCGGATTCGATTTGGTTAACAGTTTGGAGGACGAGGTCGGCTCCGAGCATCATGAGTTTGTCGTGGACTATGCCGGCATTGTCGTCAGGGGCAATGGTGATTTTTTCTTGCATGATGATGTTGCCGGTGTCGATTTCGTGTTGGAGGAAGAAGGTGGTGATGCCTGTTTCGGTTTCGCCATTGATGACTGCCCAATTGATTGGGGCTGCTCCGCGATATTGTGGGAGGAGTGAGGCGTGGAGATTGAATGTGCCGAGTGGTGGCATGTTCCAAACGATTTCGGGTAGCATACGGAAGGCTACGACGATTTGTAGGTCGGCTTGGTATGAACGGAGTTCTTCGATAAATTCAGGGTCTTTGAGATTGGCGGGTTGAAGGATTGGTAGTCCGACGCTGAGTGCATATTCTTTGACTGGTGAGAATTGGATTTTGTGGCCACGACCAGCTGGTTTGTCGGGCATTGTGATTACGGCAACGATGTTTTTGCCAGCATCGACTAAACGGCGTAGGGGTTCGACTGCAAAGTCGGGGGTTCCCATGTAGATTATTTTCATATTATTTGGTTGAGTTTTGGGGTTATTGGGATAGGGGATACACACTGTGAGTGTGTGTCAGTCTTCTTGCTTGAAGGTTGCTTGAAGGTTGCTTGAGGGTAGGGTGATATTTGGGAGGGGGATACACACTGAGAGTGTGTATCGTGGTTAGCTGCGTACGTCGGCTCCCCACATGAGTTTTGTTTTGAGAGTATTGAGGAATGAGTGTCCTTCGAGGCGGATGATGCGGACGGTGTAGTCGGCTTTTGAGATTGAAATTGTTGCTGTGTCGGGCATTGTGTGGCTTCGTCCGTCGATAGAAGCGAGGTAGGAGTGGCTTCGAGAGGATATTTTTAGGTCGATTTTCCAATTGTCAGGAATGATGAGTGGTCGGACATTGAGCGAGTGAGATGCCACGGGAGCGATGATGAGGTTGTGGTTTTCGGGCATCATGATTGGGCCTCCGACACTGAGGGAATAGGCTGTAGAACCTGTTGGGGTAGCGACTAAAAGTCCATCGGCTTGGTAGGTGTGAAGTGGTTCGTCGTTGAGGGTAACGTCGATGGAAATCATAGATGAGAGGTCTTGTTTGAGGACCGCTATTTCGTTGAGAGAATATTCGACTAATGAGGAGTTAGGAGTGAGGGGTGAGAAATTGATTTCGGCACGGAGCACCATGCGGTCGTCGACTTTGTATTTTTTATTGAAAATAATGTCGTCGAGATTGTCGAGTTCGTGGGCTTGCACATCGGTGAGAAAGCCTAAACGGCCGAGATTTATGCCGAGAATAGGAATTTGTCGGTTGCCGATGCGGTTGGCAGTGGCGAGTAGAGTGCCATCGCCACCGAGGCTAATGGCTATGTCGCCTGAAAAATCGTTGGAGAATACGTTGAATTCGGAAATGTCGAATTCATTAGTTTTGTTTATTTCGTCGGCAAACTCTTTGTCGAAAGCTATGGATGCACCTCTTTGTTTCAGCTTGAGAAACAGGTTTTTAATAGAGTTGAAGGATTTGAGTTTGTACTTATTTCCGAATACGAGAATTTGCATATTTGGTGTGATTTGAAATTTGGAAGTTGAAATTTGAAAGTTGTTTGTCTTGTATTTTGTTGTATGGATTTTTTTTTGTACTTTTGTAGTCAATTTGAGAAAGTGTCTCTAAGTGCAAAGTTACAAATAAAATTTGATATATAAAAACTATGACACAACTAAGTGTAAATGTAAATAAGATAGCGACTATACGTAATGCTCGTGGTGGGAATAACCCTGATGTATTAAAGGTTGCGTTGGATTGTGAGAAATTTGGTGCTCAGGGAATTACGGTGCATCCAAGACCTGATGAACGACATATTACGGGTCAGGATGTGTTGGATTTGAAGCCAGCGTTGACAACAGAATTTAATATAGAGGGTAACCCAGATGAGAGATTTATAAACTTGGTGAAAACGGTGAAACCACATCAAGTGACATTGGTGCCAGATGCGCCGGGAGTGTTGACTTCGAATGCAGGATGGGATTGTATTGCGAATTTTGAGCATTTGAAGGGACTTGTGGATTTGTTTAAATCGGAAGGTATCAGAGTGTCGATATTTGTGGGTACAGATATAGAGAATATTAAGGCTGCAGCTCGTACGGGGGCAGATCGTATAGAACTTTATACAGAGCCTTACGCCGCTCAATATCATCAAGATAGAGAGGCTGCAGTGGCTCCATACGTGCATGCTGCTGTGGTTGCTCATGAATTGGGCTTAGGAATCAATGCTGGTCATGACCTTGATTTGTATAATTTGGCATATTTCCATGAATGTGTGCCTTATCTTGATGAGGTGTCGATTGGTCATGCGTTGATTTGCGATGCGCTTTATCTTGGATTGGAGGAGACAATCAAACGTTATTTGGATTGTTTAAAATAAAATTGATAAAATTTCGTTATTCATAAAAATTTAATTGATATGCTTTTCTTACAAGAAACACAAATGGTGGCAGGTATGGCTGCCGACACGTTGAATGCGATGGCTCCAATGGTTGAAGAGCCTGCAAAACTTAACTTTTTTGAGATGTGTCTCAAAGGTGGTTGGATTATGATTCCACTTGCATTGATGCTTATTTTGGCTATCTATATCTTTATTGAGCGTATGATAGTGACACAACATGCATCAAAAGAGGATGTTTCATTTATGGATAGAATTAAAGATTATATCTATGATGGTAAATTGGATGCAGCATTGAAACTTTGTCGTGATACAAAATCGCCATCGGCACGTATGATTGAGAAGGGAATTTCGCGTCTTGGTCGTCCGATGTCGGATGTGTTGGTCGCTATTGAAAATGTGGGTAATATTGAAGTTGCTAAATTGGAAAAAGGACTCTCGTTGTTGGCTACAATTTCGGGTGGAGCTCCAATGTTGGGCTTCTTGGGTACCGTTATGGGTATGGTGAAAGCTTTCTTTGAAATGGAGCAGGCAGGCGGTAATACTATCAATCTTAGCCAGTTGTCGGGCGGTATTTATACAGCGATGGTTACTACAGTGGCAGGTCTTATAGTTGGTGTATGTGCTTATTTTGCATATAACTATCTCGTGGGCCGAGTGAATGAAGTAATGCGTCGTCTTGAAATGCGTAGCATGGAATTTCTTGATTTGTTGAACGAACCTGCAGCAGGAAAATAATCATGGCTTTAAAGAAATCAAATAAAATAGATGCATCATTTTCGATGTCGTCAATGACCGACATTATCTTCTTGTTGCTATTGTTCTTTATGATAGCATCAACGATGTCGGCACCAAACGATATGAAAGTGAATTTGCCTCAAAGTTCGGCTAAAACGGCGACTAAGGCAAATATTGTGAAAATAGGTATCACGGCAGAAGGCGAATATAGCATTGCAGACAATGGTTCAAAACCACGTCAAGTGCATTTTGAGGAGATTGAGCCATATTTGCAGACTGTGCATGCAGCGGATTCTACTACATACGTGGCATTGCATGCAGATGAATTGGTGCCTTATCGTGAAATAGTGAAAATACTTGATATAGCTAATGAAAATCGCCTTAAGTTGGTGATAGCTACAAAAGTAAAAGAATAATGAAACTAAAAAAATCAGAAATACAATCGGGCGTTGCCACAACCATAATTTGCATCATCATATTGTTGATATTGTTGTTTTGCGGAATGACAGCACACAAAAATGAGATGGATGAGGGTGTGATGGTTTCGTTGGGATATGCTGATGAGGGGTTTGGTGAGAGCATGCCTAATCCAACACCAGCACCAGAGGCAGCACCAGTGCCAACGCCTACACCTCCGCCAGCAGCACCTGAAGTGTCGTCTCCATCTGAAAAGGATTTGATGACACAAGAAGACCCCTCAGTTGTATTAGAGGCGGAAAAGAAGCGTAAGCAAGCTGAAGAAGAGGCTAAACGTCGTGCCGAAGAGGAGCGAGTTGCGCGTGAGAAAGCCGAACAAGAGCGTATAGCTCGCGAAAAAGCAGCCGAAGAAGCTCGTATAAAAGCAGAGCAAGAGGCTAAGAAGAATCAAGCAAGTAGTTTGGCTGGTTCGGCATTCCAAAATATGGGTAAAGGTCAAGGTCAAACAAAAGGCGAAGCTCAGCAAGGTAATCCTGCAGGTCAAGGTTCACAAGGTGGACACTCTTGGTCGCTTAGTGGTCGTGATTTGCTTGGACAATTGGCTCAGCCATCATATCAAGGTAATGAAGAAGGACGTATAGTTGTTGAAATTCGGGTGGATGCATCGGGAGTTGTAGTTTCTGCGACTATTACAAAAGGAACAACAATTACTAATGAAACATTGCGTAATGCGGCTGTAAATGCAGCTAAGAAAAATAAGTTCTCGGCAGGAGGCGGTGTTGCAATTGGTACGATTACTTATAATTTCAGATTAAATTAATTGAAATATAAAATTTAGGTTTGTTTGCCTAAGTTTTATATTTTGACTCTTAACTTTTACTAATATTATGGTTTATTTATTTTTAGGAACAGGCTTCGAAGAGGTAGAAGCCGTAGCAACAATTGATGTTTTACGTCGTGCAGAAGTTGAACTGACAACGGTATCGGTGATGGGAGAGCGTTCGGTGGCAGGAGCTCATGGAGTGCGTATTGAAGCAGACAAAATGTTTGATGAAGTAGAATTTTTAAATTCAGATATGCTTATTTTGCCAGGAGGTATGCCTGGAACATTGAATCTTGAGGCGCATGCAGGATTGGCTAATTTGCTCCGTGAACAAAACAAGAAAGGACGTTGGATTGCAGCTATATGCGCTGCTCCATTGATATTAGGGAAAATGCATCTTTTGCGTAATTTGCAAGCCGTTTGTTATCCTGGATTTGAAGATCAATTGGAAGAGGCATTTGTGTCGAAAGAGCGCGTAATGGTGTCAGGTAATGTTGTTACTTCTCGTGGACCAGGTTGTACTATTGAATTTGCTTTGCAGCTTGTAACTATCCTTAAAGGTGAAGAAGTGGCAAAAGCAGTAGCAGAGGGTATGCTTGTGAAATAAGATTTATTTTTAGATGATATAAAAAAAAGGATGAACTTTTGAGTTCATCCTTTTTTATGTGTTTAGCTATTGATTATTCTTCAGTAGCAGTAGTTTCTTCTGTTGCAATTTCAGTAGGGAGTTCTACTGCTGCATCGTCGAAACCTGCAGGTGCTTGAACTGGCATTTCTACTTGGTCAGCGATTTCTGATGTAGAAGTAGGAGCGTTAGTTTTGTGGAAAGCTGTAGCTGCTACGCAAAGAAGTACGATGATACCGATAAGAGTCCAAGTTGTTTTTTCGAGGAAGTCGGTTGTTTTGCGTACACCCATGATTTGGTTAGATGAAGCAAAATTAGCTGCAAGACCACCACCTTTTGAGTTCTGTACCAATACGATAAGAATCAAAATTACTGCAAGAATAACAATTAAAATTGTAAGAAGTGCGTACATTTTTTACTGTTTTTTATTGTGATTATTTATTATTGTTTCTAAGAATTTAATTTGAAGTGCAAAGTTAGCACTTTTTTTTGGATTATTCAAACTTATTGCCCTTAAAATTTCAATAGCCTCTAAATATTTTTGTTCTTTGATTAGTTTTTTTGCATTTTCTTCTGATAAATTAGAGTCGGGAGTTTGTTTGTCTTTTTCTTCTTTAGTGTGCTTATTTGCTTTTTGGGTGTTATGTTTTGGTTTTGTTGGAAGATTAGAAGTGTTGGTTTCTTGTTGTTTATTATCGTTTGTATCTATTGTTTGGTCAGTTTCTTTTGTTTCGATATTGATCGATGTATCCTTGTTTTCAGTGTTTTTTCGTGCGAGACGAGCTTTTTTCAGCTGTTCAGCTAATTGTTGTAACGATTGTTTTTGAGTTTGATTTTGTTCTAAAGTAAAGTAGTCAGGCGTTGCGATTTGAGTGATGAGAACTGAAGGTTGTTGAGCCTCTGGCGATAAAATTGCTAGTTGCGAGTCTTGATCGTTTGTAGGGTTTGGCGTTGTTGATTCGTAGGTTAAATAGTTGTAGAATAGTTTGCGGTTGGATATATATAATCCATATTTAATCAGTTCATCATCGAATATAGCATCATCTTTTATATATAATGATCGGAGATATATCCAATAAAGAGCTTCGCAGTAGGGGTAGATGTCAATCAAACGGCGCAAGTCATCGATTGTAGTATGATCGACAAGGTTAGGGTCTGTTAAGTATTTATTTATATCTGAGCGATTCATTTTTTTTACCAATTTGCTACTGTTCCATTAAATATTTGGTCAATGATTTCCTCAATCATTTCGTCGATGAGCGCATCTTGCACATCATTTAGTGTACTTGTACTTGGGAATGTGCGATTGGCTGAGTAACTATTGTCGGTCTCTTCGCCTGTTATATTGTTTATAAAATGCACTTTAACGGTGAGAGTCAGACGGTTTTCTGCAGCTAAGGCATTAGCTCCTACCGAGAGAGGTACGAGAGTGTAGCCTGTGATTGCGCCTGAAATATCAAGGTCGCCACCTGCACTTACAATATTTAAACGAGTTTGCGAGGCATAGATATTATTCAATTCATCGTTGAATTTCGTTGTAAGTGGTGGATAAACCAATGCGGCGTTATTTGGAAATTCGGCAATCGTGATGCTTTTAACTTTTGAATAGTCGATACTTGCACCATTGAATTTATACGAAATCGTACATGATGCGGCAAGTATGATTGTCAATATTGCAAGAGTTATGAGTCTTTTCATTGTTTTTGTTTTTTTTAGAAATGAAGATATGAGTACAAGATTGCTTCACTCAATTGTGTTTTTCTGTCATTCTGTCTTTTTTATTATTCCAATCCGTATTCTTTGATGCGGCGATAGAGAGTGCGTTGCGATATGTTGAGTTCTTCGGCAGCGCGGCGACGGTTACCATTGTATTTTTCCAACGCACGAATAATCATATCGCGTTCAGCATCAGTCAAAGATAGAGATTCTTCTATATATTCTTCTGTGTCTTCGATTGTAGTATTAACATCGACAATACGAGGTTGGTGAGTTGGCGCATGCACAATATTTACTTCCTCAGGTGTTTGGTGTAGAGGGGTGGTGTATATTGCTGGTTCTGTATGAATAGGTTGAGTTGTAGGGTCAGTGTGGCGATTAGCCATAAGTTCAGCTATCACCTTTTTCATATCAGCCATATCCTTTTTCATGTCAAATAGCACTTGGTATAAGATTTCGCGTTCATTGGTAAACGAACGTTCCTCTTGGTGTTGTTGCTGACCGAATAGTGTAGGCAGGTTGCTCTTTTCTTGTTGTGGCAAATAATTGAGTAGTGTAGAGTTGCTGATTTCGCGGTCTTGTTCGATTACCGAAATCTGTTCAGTTACATTTTTCAACTGACGGATATTGCCTCGCCAATAGTAGTTGACCAACGTATTTTGTGCCTCAGGCGTAAGTTTCACCTCAGGCATCTTATATTTATCAGCAAAATCGGAAGCAAAGCGGCGGAACAACAAAGGAATATCTTCTTTGCGTTCGCGTAAAGGCGGAATATGGATAGGCACAGCGTTAAGACGATAGTAGAGGTCTTCACGGAAACGACCATCGGCAATGGCTCTGAGCATATCCACGTTGGTAGCAGCCACCACGCGTACATTGGTCTTTTGTACTTTCGACGAACCCACACGCATAAATTCGCCAGCTTCCAACACACGCAATAATCTTACTTGTGTCGATAGAGGCAATTCGCCCACCTCGTCGAGAAAGATTGTACCTCCATCGGCCTCTTCGAAGTAGCCTTTACGGTCGGATGTAGCACTTGTAAAAGCGCCTTTTTCGTGACCAAACAATTCAGAATCAATCGTGCCTTCAGGTATCGCACCACAGTTCACCGCGATGTATTTATTGTGCTTGCGTGAGCTGTATTGATGTATGATTTGAGGAAAATTCTCTTTACCTACACCACTTTCGCCTTGAATCAACACTGACAAATCGGTGTTAGCCACTTGCACAGCCGTGTCAATCGCACGATTCAACGCAGGCGACAAACCAATAATTCCAAATCTTTGCTTAACAGCTTGTATATCTTTTAATTCCATGTTTTTATGTCGTTATGTCTTAAAAAAAACTTAATTCTCTGCGGACAGGGTAGTTGCTTCTGAACCATTCGAATTTTTCCGGTTCTGCTTTCAATGCTTCGCTATCTTTGCGGATGTCGTAGTTTTGCAATAACACTTTGCAGAGTTCATCCTCTTTGGCATCAGTAGTATCCCATTTAGGCAACCCTTCTATCGAGCAAGGCGTGATGTCGAGAGCCTCTGCCACCGCTGCAATTGCTTGTTGTGAAGCATTATATTTTCCATCAGCCGAGTAGCCTGCAATGTGAGGAGTAGCAATCAATGCTCGTTGGCGCAACTCTGCATTGGTCTCAGGCTCTCCTTCCCAACAATCTATTGCATATTCAGGGAGCAGGGATAATAGTGCATTTTCGTCGATGATTCCACCACGGGCAGCATTTATTATGAAGGCCTCTTTTTTTATGTTGTTAAAGAAATTTTCGTTCGCAAGGTGGTATGTTGCAAATTCGCCCTCTTTGGTCAGCGGAGTGTGGAATGTTACCACATCGCACTCCTTCGCGATAGTTAGCAGGTCCACATACTTTTCCGGATTGGTTAGTGCCTTTGGGGGATCGTTGAGCAAGACATTCATGCCTAATCGTCGAGCCAATCGTTCCACACGCATGCCTACATGACCATGACCTACGATGCCGATAGTTTTGCCAACGAGCGAACAGCCTTGTTTCTCAGCCCACACAGCCAGTGCTGAGCCTACCCATTGAGCCACCGATTCGGCATTGCAACCTGGAGCGTTAGTCCATCGGATATTGTGCGCATCGCAGTAGCCTGTGTCGATATGGTCGATGCCAATCGTGGCAGTAGCCACAATTTTTACGCACGTTCCTTCCAACAACTCGGCATTGCAACGAGTGCGAGTTCTCACAATCAGAGCATCTGCATTCATCGCTTTGTCGTGCGTAATATCTTTAGCTACAAGATATTCAACGTCTGCCACATTGTCAAACGCTCCACGAATATATGGAATATTAGCATCTATTATAATTCTCTTTTTCACGATGCAAAGTTACAAAAAAAAGTTGATATGTGTGCCATTTTGGCATAGTTTGTTTTTTGGGAGGAAGATATGGGGCATGAATTTATTTGTGGGCAAAAATATATTTTTATGATTTCAAAATTATCCCCGAGAATATGCGCCCTGAATCTATCCCCAATTTTCGTGCTGAGAAGTATTTGGCAGAATTTTGGTAGGTGCATATTTCCGAAATCTCTATATTCTCTTCTTTTACTCCGCACTCCAACAACTCCCACCTCACAGCTTGTTGTAGCGATAGGTGCGATTTAGCCCAATCCGTGCGGTTGATGAAAATCTCTTCGATAGGGAAACCTGCTTTGGCAAATTGTGTTTTTAATTCATCGCCCACCTCATATATTTCCTCTGAAATGGCTGGACCTACGGCACATACCAAATCACTTGCCAATGAACCAAACTCGCATTTCATCATCTCGATGCCCTTTGTTACGATTCGGCTTGCCAATCCTCGCCAACCGGCATGTATCGCCGCAGCTGCATGGTGGATGGGGCCGTAGATTAGCACAGGCAGACAGTCTGCCGTGTTCACCCCAATGCATGCCCCCGCCATGTTGCATATCACGCCATCGGTCGCGTCAAGGTCAACGCCCATTTCGATACGTTTCACATTGCACGAGTGCGTTTGTCGGGGAATGAACAGCATATTGCGTTCAATGCCGTGGTAGGCGCAAAACAACTCTCGGTTCTTCTCTACATGCGCTGGCACGTCGTTCACATAGTGGCAGAGGTTCAATTGACCGTACGCCCCAAGACTCATACCCTCTGTGTTATTATCAAAATAGCCCTCTCGTTCGGTCGAGAAGGCTATCATTCTATCTTCGTAAGACTTAAAAATTTTGTAGTTCATCGTACAATTTTTTAGTTGCTTCCGTTTCGTAAAGATTTAGAATTGTATATTTACCTTCGCTCTTTATCACAATCACTGGCTCCTTGGCGTTGTGGATGAATAGTTTGCATGCGCCCCACTCTTCAAGGCGGAAGTTGCCTTTCGCCACTTCGCCATCGTTGTATCCATTAGTGCGCATTTTCACCTTAGGCAAT
Source organism: Paludibacteraceae bacterium (assembly GCA_017559505.1). Classification (GTDB taxonomy): domain Bacteria; phylum Bacteroidota; class Bacteroidia; order Bacteroidales; family Paludibacteraceae; genus Aphodosoma. Next base: position 11,098 of record JAFYSF010000021.1, read on the forward strand.
TCGCTCATCATCGCCATGTACATAGTGTCGATATTCTCTTTCGCAATTGTGAAACCATACATGCCGTTGATAGTCAATCCGTTTTCGTCAATAGTAACCTTGCTCTCCATTTTGCCACCGATGAATAGTCCAACAATTAAGAACAAACTCAAAGCAGTTATCGCAGCCGCAATGGTCATCTCTTTTTTCGATTTAGGATTTTTGTCGTATCGGCGAGTGCGAGCAATCATGTAGCCCGTCATACCGAATATGATAGCAATGAAAGCATACAAACTCCAGTTGCCTTCAACGAAATAGTTGACAATGCCGAGCAACACCGATGCCAAGCCACCACCCACCATCGATTTGCAGTAGAGCAGTTGTAAGCCTTTGATATCAATATTTTTGCGTTTTTCTTCGCTTGCATAGCGCCATTGTTTTATCATCCAAGGCGATTTCATGGTGATGAAACCCATTGCGATGAAAAATAGACCGATAGAAATGTGTACTGCAATCATAGTAGTATAGTGATTAGTGAATAGTGTATAGTGATTAGTGTTAAATGCCGTGAGGGTCTCTATACTCTGGACTCTATACACTATACATTCATCTGCAAAGTTACTAAAAAAATTTCAAATAAACAATAGTGTGGTGTTAAGGGTGGATAATCACGACCAGAGGGAGTAAATGATGTTTTTGGGAGTAATTTCAGCAACTTATAGGGTTATAATCTGCAGGATTTTTGCGATAAGTGAGAGCAGAAGGAGTTTTACTCATTATGCCGAGTGGAGCAAAAATCACGACCAAAGGTAGTAAATGATGTTTTTGGAAGTGATTTCAGCAACTTATAGGGTTATAATCTGCTGAAATGATGTTTTCGGGAGTGATTTCAGCAACTTATAGGGTTATAATCTGCTGAAACGATGTTTTTGAGAGTGATTTCAGCAACTTATAGGCTAAAAAATTTGGTTGTTTAAGAAAAAATATATACCTTTGCATCGTGAAATTAGAAATTAATGTTATGAGTAATAAAACTTTAGTTGGCAGACAAGGCGAGGTAGAACTATTGAACAGTTATC
>JAFYSF010000022.1 GCA_017559505.1 Paludibacteraceae bacterium
AGCAACAAGAACAACAACAAGAGCAAGAGCAAGGTATGTCGAAAGAGAATGCCGAACAAATACTTCAGGCTCTGCAAGAAGATGAAAAGCAAACACAAGAAAAGGTAAAAGAACAACAAGCTCAAAAAGCAAAACGCTATCGCGTTGAAAAAGACTGGTAATAATAGATTACAGATTACAGATAACAGATTACAATTATAGATAACAGATATGAAGTTATTAAAACAATTTTTATTATACATATTACTTTTTGTTTCGTTGGTTGCTTATGCTGATGAAGTAAAATTCACAGCTTCAGCTCCTCAGCGTGTGATTGTAGGGCAACCATTCCAATTGGTTCTCTCGGTTAATGAGAATGGCAAGGATTTGCGTTTGCCTGAGGTGAAAGGTTTTGAGATTATTGCAGGTCCATATCACTCTACAAGTAGTAGTACATCGTGGGTTAATGGCAAAATGACCTCATCTAAAGAGGTGCGTATCACCTACACACTCTTGCCTGAAAAAGAGGGCGATTATCAGATACAACCAGCTACTATTGTAGTGAAAAAAGAGAAGTATTACTCTAATGTGCTAAACATAAAGGTATTGCCCGAAGATAAAGCATCGCAACAAGGAGGTAATGCACAATCTGGTCAAATCAAGCAAACACAGTCTATTACGTCTGAAAATCTTTTTATCCGACCTATCATCTCTCGCACCAAAATCAAGGAGCAAGAGGCAGTAGTTCTCACCTATAAATTGTATGCTCGTGTAGATGTTACCAATATTCCATCACCTAAATTCCCCGATTTCAAGGGATTCTTGGTGCAAGAGATTGATTTGCCACAGGATCGCACTATGCAACCTGACAACTACGAAGGTGTGAACTATTACACTTACGATTTGCGCAAGGTGCTTCTATTCCCACAATCGACAGGCCAAATCTCTATCGAGCCTATGTCGTGCGATGTGATAGTGCGTGTGCGTTCGTCACATCAACGCCCTCGTAGTATTTTCGATGACTTCTTCGACACATATCAAGAGGTATCGAAAACAGTAACCACCTCGAAGGTCAACCTCACTGTCGAGCCATTGCCACAGCCTAAACCAGCCGATTTTTCGGGCGTAGTAGGTAAATTATCACTCTCAACCAAAGTTTCGGCTACCGAGGTAGAGTCAAATCAGCCTATCACTATCACGCTCAAATTGCAAGGTTCGGGCAACTTGAAGATGTTGAAAAATCCAACACTACAATTCCCTCAAGACTTTGAGGCATACGAGCCAAAAGCAACCAATAATTTCTCGACTACAGCCACAGGGCTTTCGGGGTCGAAGACTATAGAGTATCTCGTAATTCCTCGTCATGATGGCGATTTCGTTATCCCAGCCTTGACAATTAGTTATTTCGATGTAGCCTCTGATTCATATAAAACACTTTCTACCGATGAGATTAACATCAGAGTCAACAAAGGTGCTCAATCGGTATCTAATGCTCCAGTGGTTAGCAACTTCACTGGTCAAGAAAAAGTAGAGGTATTGGCTACCGACATTCGTTATATCAACACATCAGCCCCTAAGATTAAGCCAGCCGAGCGCATCATAGCAGGCACTATGTTCTTCTGGTTGTTTTACATCATTTCGTTGGTCGTAATTGTTTGTTTGATTATCATCTTCCGCAAGCAAGCGCGCGACAATGCCAATGTCGCCCTCATGCGCAATAAGAAAGCAAATAAGGTGGCACGTCGCCGTCTCAAAGTGGCTGAGCGTGAATACAAGGCAGGCAATAAAGACACCTTCTACGACGAGATACTCAAAGCCTTGTGGGGCTATTTGTCTGACAAATTATCTATTCCAGTCAGCGAATTGAATAAAGATAACATTGCGCTCCGTTTGTCTCAACGAGGAGTAGAGGAGGCGGTAGTTCAAGAGTTCCTTAAATTACTTAATGATTGCGAATTCGAGCGTTATGCCCCTATTAGCAACAAAGAGTCGGCAATGCGCCATACGTTCGAGTCAACAGAAAAACTTATATCAACATTGGAATCTACAATAAAACGATGAAAAAGATATTTTTGTTATTAATTGTGCATTTTGCATTTTGCATTTTGCATAGTCAAGAGGCAGATTGGAAACGTGCAGAACAGTTATATGCCGATAAGCAATATGTAGAGGCAGCAAATGCTTATGCCGAGATGTTTCAGTATGGCGAGTCGGCAGCGTTGTACTACAACTATGCCAATGCGCTATATAAGTCAAATCAACTCGGTTTGGCAATCTTGAATTACGAGCGTGCTTTGCGCCTCGACCCCATGAATGACGACATCAAGTTCAATCTCGAATTTGTCAATAAGATGAAAACCGATAAGATTGAGTCGCTCGAACGCTTTTTCATGACCGAATGGTTCGAGGCGTTGGGTCGTTTGTTCACCTCTAATCAGTGGGCATACGCAAGCATAATCAGCTTCATAGCCATGCTCCTTTTGGTGTTGCTCTATCTTTTTGGCAAACAAGTGTGGATGCGTAAGTTGTCGTTCTTCTCTGCATTTTTTCTTTTGTTCTTTTCGGTGTTCACTATGGTTTATGCCTTCCAAGTGAAAGGACATATCGAGAACAATCCTGAGGCTATAGTTTTGGCAGGCACAGTGTCGGTCAAGAGTAGTCCCGACGATAGCGGTACAGAGGTGTTTGTCATCCACGAAGGCACCAAAGTCAACGTGCTTTCAACCCTCTCATCTTGGTCGGAAGTCCGCCTTGCCGATGGCAATATAGGTTGGTTGCAATCATCTACTATAGAGAAAATTTAAGGGGACTTCTATAAATTGCCTTGCGAATAAAATTTGATTTTTTAGCGAGCAGGTTATTAGTTTTTTATTTAGACTAATAGCGAGCTATTTGGTTGAATAAAAAACTAATAAGATGCCGATAAAAAACAAATTTTATGCAAGAGTTTTTGAAGTTTAAAATAAAATTAATAAAACGGGGAATTTATAGAAGTCCCCTTAAGATAAGGAACAGGGAATAAGGAGTGTGTAATTATGAATTATGAATTAGATAAGGAGTTAACATTAGCAATAAACAGTTGTCATAGTCCATTCTTTGACAACTTTTTCTATATTTACACGCAAACATGGACGTGGTTGCCAGTTCTCGTTGTGTTGCTCGTGTGGATGTGGCGCAAGTGGGGGGTGCAGTCGTTGTATGTCGTGGCAGGCATTGCGTTGTGCATTTTGTTGGCAGATCAGTTGTCATCCTCGTTGTTGAAACCCTTGGTGGCACGTTTGCGACCAACCCACAATCCCGAAATCTCCGATTTGATACACACCGTTCGTGACTATCGAGGCGGACTGTATGGCTTTGTTTCCTCGCATGCAGCCAACGCCTTTGCCTTTGCCGTGTTCACCTCGTTGGTCATTCGCAATCGCTACTACACCCTTACCATTGCCTTGTGGGCAGTTCTTTCAGCCTATTCTCGCATCTATCTCGGAGTGCATTATGTAGGCGATGTGGTTTGTGGAGCCATTTTAGGCGTTTTGGTAGCATTGGTCGTTTATCGTGTTTTCAGGTCGTTTCGAAAAATTTCCACCTAAATATCAATGACCTTTTGTTTATAATTGAGATGTTAATTTTCAACTTTCAATTTTCAACTTTCAACTCGTTTTATGTTTTATAGCATGTTTTGAAAAATAATTGAAAAATAATTTGGTGGGTTCAAAAAAAAGTTCTATATTTACACCATCAAAAATAACAAACTTAAATACTAACTTTTAAATACTAATCACTATGACTAAAACAATCACATTTAACGAATTGCGTCGTATCAAAGATTCATTGCCAGATGGTTCAATGCAACGTATTGCCGACGAATTAGGACTTTCTGTAGAAACAGTACGTAATTATTTTGGTGGTCACAACTATAAAGACGGTTCTGGCTGTGGCGTTCACATCGAACCAGGTCCTGACGGTGGTATGGTGCAATTGGATGATACTACTATTCTTGAAATGGCGCAACGCATTTTAGAAGAAACAAACTAATTTTTTATTAATTTTATATAATAAGGACTGCAAAAGAAGTTAATCTTTTTGCAGTCCTATTTTTTTATGCCCTCATCTTACTCTATGCCAGAGGCTTTGTTGTAATACGATGCGAAAGCAGCACCACGAGGGGTTTTATACTTGCCGTTAGAGTTAGCGGCTACTTCTTTCCATTCAGCCTTTTTCTCAGGGTCAGCCATGTCGGCAGAGGCTTGAGCCGATGCAGTAGCGAAGCGTTCTTGCACCGCCAACTGAGCTGCAGTAGGAGCTTTTTTCGATGGCTCTACTTCCCAAGCGTAAGTTTCGCCATAGCGTTGTGAAAATACGAGTTTGTCATCTTTGTCGAGTTTGCCGCTAACGCCTTCAAACGGAGCAGCGAGATTAAATTTTGCCATAATAAATAATAGATTTTGTTTGTAGGGACGCACGGCTCGTGCGTCCGCAAGGGGTTAATAATAGTTATTAGTGTTTATTGTAGGGACGCACGGCTCGTGCGTCCGCAAAGTTTTTTTTTTAGACAGAATGACATAAGAACATATTTTTCTTTCATAATGGTCTTGTTTTTACTCTGTAAAAACTTCGACTATAAAGACATATTTGAGTTACATTTATTCAATCTGTCATTCTTTTGCTGAGATGAAACTTTAGTTTCAGCGAGGCATATGATGAAAGAATAAAAATTATGTCTTTTTGTTATTCTGTCTCAAAATTAAGAATATAATTATAATCGCGATAATAATCAATATCAGAGCCACGATTTGCCACCGTGCAGTAGTCAGTTTTGCCTTGATCGTTGGGTCAGGGGCGATGATTGTGTCGGAGCGGATATGATGCACATACGGCACGAAAATCGTATCAGGTTTCAAGGTTATCCGTAGCGTTTGCGTTGAGTCAGTATGAGTAGTTTTCACACTCACACCCCGTGTCGATGCAACTTTTATATTTTTAATTCTATTTTCAGCCGGCGAAGCCACGGCGTTTTCCGTGAGTTCCGTGCATTCCGTGAGAGAATTATTTTCTGTGAGATATTCTATTTCAATCGTATCAGCTCCAACAGCCACAGGTTTCAACCTCTCCTCGATTCGCTCGGTGTGTACGGTCGCAATATGGCGATTAGAGGCACATGAAACGCACGAAAGCAATATGAAACATAAAATTATATACATAAATATTTTTTTGGAATATATTTGTGAATATTTGTGTCATTTGTGGGAGAATAAGATGCATTATTTATAAATCTGTGTAAATCCTACGAGCAATGTTTTAGGCAAAGCCTAAAACGAGCGAATCGAGAGAGTGAGATAATAAAAATCTTATAAATCTGTGTTATCTGTGGGAGAATTTCATAAGATGATTTTCCTGTCATCTTGTCTTCCTGTCTTGAAAGAAAGTCTTCCTATCTAATAGAAGTGCGATGTTGTGAGCAAGGGTTTCAGCGAGTTGTTCACGGTATTTTCGATATTGCACCACATCCTCTGGCGAAGTACAAAAATACACCTCCAATATTATCGACTGCCGAGTCAAGTGCAACATAGCCAGCCTACGGTGTGGCGTTTGGCTTTCCGATTTTATGCTTCGTAGCGGAATACCCAATGCATCAGCCGTCACATGCGCCAACCGCGATGCAAACCTCAATTCCAGCGTCGTAGCATCATCACTCACAATCGCCTCCGCCCCTCGCGCCTGCGGATTCGTATGAGCATTAAAATGCAAGTCAATCACAAAATCATAATCTGTGTCATCTGTAGAGCGTTTCTTGCGCAAGCAAGAGAGCGAATCAGAATGAAAGGGGGAAATAATATCCGTGTTATCTGTGGGATCTGTGGGAGATTTTAACTCTTCTGTGAGGAGTTGGAGCGAAGCCCCATCATCATCCACCAGCACCACGAGTCCATATCTATTAGTCAATATTTCAGCAATACGATTTCGAAGCCATATATTTTCAGCACCCTCATCAAAGTGCGTTTCAGCGCATTGCGCTCCAGAGTTTGCGCCTGTGTGTCCTGCGGTCAATATAATCATAGTGATTAGTGTTTAGTTATTAGTTATTAGTGTTTTTTTAGACATGAAGACATGAGAACATGATTTTTCTTGTCTTCCTGTCATCCTGTCTTTTTAGTTATTAACATGTTTAATGATTGGTGATTTTTTCGTTAATAACTACTCATTAATCATTACTCATTAATTTCGAGTGCAAAGTTACAACATTTGGGAGGGGCGCTGGCAGTTTGACAGATAGGGGGCAAAAAATTATTTATATATAATGTGTATTTGGTTGATTGTTAGTGAGAAAAATTTACAAAAAAAGCACTCTCGAAATAAGAGTGCCATTTCTTTACAATCATATACGGATTGAGAGTTTTATGTTTTTGAGGAATTCGGGTCGGTCAACGCAAAAGTAGTCGCAGAGGAACAGTATTGCTATTGGGTTTAGAACTCTGGCTGTGGGTTTTACGTGGAGTACTCGCAACACGTTGGATTGTTCTTTGCACCATCGTGCGAGGGTTCGGCGCGAGATGCCTGCGTGTTGAGCAAACTCCGATTTGGTCATATTAGATTTGTGTTTTCTCATAGTTGTTATGCGATTTTTTGTTGATTTTGTTGATTGCTATTAGTTGGTTGATGTATCGTCGCGCTTGGCGGTCGGAGATTGAGAATTCGGTTGCTACTTTTTTGATTTCTGATTGTGTGAACGAGTTGGGTAGCGAATCGTAGATTTTGCCTATCAGAGCCTTTATGTAAGGCGATTGAGTGGTTAATGATGTTGCAGGTTCGGGCAGTTCGGAGTAGATGATTGAGGTGTGTTCGATGATACACTGTGTGATTATCAGTGCGTTGTCGAAATCTGCATCATTGCACGTGATGTCGTAGGTGTAGAGTCGGTTGCCCGAACCCACCAATCGCAACGCCGAGAGTATCATTGCCAAACGGAAGGTGATGAGTCCAATCCGACGGATTGATGCAACGAAATTGTCGCCATAATTATTGACATATTCGCGTTGGATTTGTTCGAAAAAGTGGTTAAACCGCTCTTGTTGCTTCTCGCTGAGCGAAAAACTAACATCGCTATCTGCCGTTTGAAACATATTGTAGAGCGTCAGCAACTCCTGCGACAGCGGACTGATATTCTCTTGTAGCGACATCAGTTGTGTGGCAAAAACATTCATCCACTGCAAGTTGAGTGGCGCACGATATATGATAAATCGCGAAAATAGTCCGTCTTCCACATCGGGTATCAGTCGCACGATTTGTTGCGGAGTGCCAGCAAGTAGCACCGACAACTGAGGTTGCGATATTTCGGAATATTCGTTGTTTGTCCTGCGAAGATACGAAATCGGTTCGTGATGAAATGCTTTGCGTAGTCCGTCGGAGAAGTTCGATGTGTCGTTTTTCAGGGTTTGCGACAGAGTGTCGGCTTCGGTTTCGTAGAGGAATAGTCGCGAACCATTCTCCTTAAGCGATTGATATAGAGCTGTAGGCGTGCAGTTGGCTGGAGCAAAGAGCATGTGGTTGGGTATAGGTGTAGGCGTTGAGCCGTGCAGTTCGGCATCTATCTCTTGTTGTTGCTTTTTGGCTTGGCTAATAGCGCGTAGCGATTGGTGCACAGGAGTAACAAGTTGGCGCGCGATATCAATGCGCCCCTTGCCTGCCGAAGCATTGGCTGAGATGAACAAGAAAAGATTGGCATAGTGTCGACGACCACCATATATGCCACTGTAGCGAGGCAAAATAGATGATACAGCAGTTAGCGACGAAAGCAAAATTATGTCGGCATCGGCAGGCGAAGTTGCCAATGATTTGATAGATTCCAGCACCGGTGGTAGTGATAGTTGTTGGTTGTCAGAAAAAGTCATAAAGCGAGTTGAGGGTTGAAATTTTTTTTTTATACATGAAGACATGAGAACATGATTTTTATTTTGCCCACAAATTTTCACGAATTGCACGAATCAATTATATTTGTGAATATTTGTGTCATTCGTGGGACGAAAAATTAATCATCTGTGGGAGATAAATTAATTGTGAGAGAATTTCGTAAGATAATTTTCTTGTCATCTTGTCTTCCTGTCTTTTTAGTTATTAGTGTTTTTTTTTATACATGAAGACATGAGAGAGTTGAAAGTTGAGAGTTGAAAGTTGAGAGTCTGTTGACCGTTGACCGTTGACC
>JAFYSF010000023.1 GCA_017559505.1 Paludibacteraceae bacterium
CATAGCTCAAGACCTAACTTTCTATGGCTATGATTTGTATAAAACCAACAAACTTGCCGAGTTAGTTCAAACTCTTGCTAATATTCAAGGCGTGGAATGGTTGCGCCTTCATTATGGCTATCCAAATCAATTTCCATACGAACTTCTCGATGTAATGCGCAATAATTCAAACGTTTGTGCCTATATGGACGTAGCGTTACAGCATATTTCCAATAATGTTCTGACTCTTATGCGCCGTAATGTAACAAAAGATGAAACTTATGCTTTTGTTCGTCGTTTGAGAGAAGAAGTGCCTGGAATACATTTGCGTACAACGCTTCTTGTGGGTCATCCTGGCGAAACAGACGAGGATTTCAATGAGTTGATGCAATTTGTGCGAGACATGCGCTTTGAGCGTATGGGTGCGTTTGCTTATTCTGATGAAGAGGGCACTTATTCTAATTTGAATTATACCGATGATGTTCCTCAAGAGGTTAAACAACAGCGTGTTGATGCTTTGATGGAACTTCAAGCGCAGATATCAGAAGAGATAAATGCACAGAAAGTAGGGCAAACTCTTAAGGTGATAATCGATCGGGAAGAAGATGATTTTTATGTAGGGCGCACCGAGTTCGATTCGCCTGATGTTGATGGTGAGGTGTTGATTGTTAAAAATAAGGATTTGGAGATAGGTGATTTCTATCAAGTTAAAATTACCGACTCCGATATGTATGACCTTTACGGAGAAGTATTATGAATAATAAAGAATTTCAAACGGAATTGGCTCGACGTTTAGGCGTTTCGCAAAAGCGTTCTGGCGAATTGATGAAAGGGTATATTGATACATTAGTGCAACAATTGGCTGATGCCGATGAGTTGCCTTTCTTGTCTATGGGTACATTCGAAGTTAAGCAAAAAGAGCAACGCATTATTGTCAATCCATCATCAAAAAAACGTATGCTTGTGCCTCCAAAATTGGTATTGAATTTCAAACCCTCATCATCATTGAAAAATAAGTGTAAAGAAGTGAAATAGAGGAGAATATTATGGCGAAAATTACAAATACAAATATATTATCAACATTTCGTAAGCAACTTGGCATCTCTAAAACCGATGAAGTAGCTTTTGTCGAGGCATTTCAATCTACGTTCGAGGAAGCTCTTTTGCGAGATAAAATGTTGAAAATAAGTGGGCTTGGTACGTTTAAGCTGATTCCGGTCGAATCGCGCAAAAGTGTGAATGTCAATACTGGCGAAGAAATCGAAATAGCAGGGCATTATAAGCTCACTTTCACTCCCGATGTTGCTTTAAAGGACAAGGTTAATGAGCCTTTAGCCCATCTCGAAACTATGGAATTAGATGCCACTACCGATGATTCTTCTGAGGTTGTAGTGGAGCAATTGCAAGTTTCTCCTATCAAAGAAGCAGAATCTATCGAACTTCCACAGTCTCAAGACGATCCACTGCAAAAGCTAACCGAACAAGCTCTCGAACTTAAAGATATTCTCGCTGATATACAAGGCTTTGGTCTAGCAACTCAAGATTTAGTCGAGGAAGAAACTATCCTTGAGGCACAACCTGAAGAAGTCATAGTTGAGCCAGAAGTTAATAAAGAAGAGCAAGAGCCTGATACCAAAGAAGTTGTTGTAGCTCCACAAGAAGCTCCTAAGCACGAAGAGCCAAAGCACGAAGCACCTCAAACTCCTGTTGTCGAAACTCCAATTGTCGAGCCATCACCTAAGCCTCAAGAGTCAACTTCTGTTGTGGCTAAGGATATTGTAAATGCTATAAATCAAGAAGATAACAAGTCTGCCAATAAACGCTCAAGTGCGTGGATTTGGGTGGCTGTTATTCTGTTTTTGGGTGTAATTGGCTTATTGGTCTACCAAAATCTCGATTTTTTCTCACAACCAATCGATACAGAGGTAGATACATTAGTTGTTGTTAATGTAGAGCCAGAACCAGAGGTTGTCATCTCGCAACCAGAAGATTCACTCCTAATTGTAAACGCAGAAATAGATACAATAGAAGCGATTAAGCCTCAACAACCAATAGATACCATCGTAATCGACAAGACCTCTCCGATATACTCTGATCAGTTTTCTGATATATTCAATCGCGAGCGCAAACATACTGAATTTATTGATACAGTTACACTTAATGAAGGTAGTCGTCTCACTTGGATTTCGCTTAAACAATATGGCCATAAGGATTATTGGGTATACATTTATGAGGCAAACCATGATATAATCAACAATCCAAACTCTATCAAGATAGGCACACAGCTCCGCATTCCTAAACTTGCCCCTGAGTTGATTGACACAACCAATCCCGAAACTATCGAGTATGCACGATATTTGCATGATGTTTACGTGAAAAAATAATAATTTTAAAATCTTGTTAAATAATTCTAAAACAAACATTTTTTAACGTACCGCATGCTTTATATTTGCCACTAAAGTGTTAATTTTGCACTGAAAACTGAATATAATGTCAAAAAATTAAATAAAAATATATTATGAGTTTTAATACCGTTGATATTAGAGAATTAAACGAACGCATAGAGCGTCAAAGTGCGTTTGTCGATGCCCTCGTTATGGGTATGAATCAAACAATTGTCGGACAAAAACACCTTGTCGAATCTTTGCTCATAGGTTTATTGTCTGACGGACATGTATTGCTCGAAGGTGTGCCTGGCTTGGCAAAAACTTTAGCAATTAAAACCTTAGCTCAACTTATCGATGCCGACTATAGTCGTATCCAATTCACTCCCGACCTCTTGCCAGCCGACGTAGTTGGTACAATGATTTATAGTCAAAAAAACGAAAATTTCGACATTAAAAAAGGTCCTGTATTCGCTAATTTCGTATTGGCGGACGAGATCAACCGTGCCCCAGCCAAAGTGCAAAGTGCCCTCCTCGAAGCAATGCAAGAGCATCAAGTAACAATCGGCGAAGAAACATTCCGTCTCCCTGAGCCATTCCTCGTACTTGCCACTCAAAACCCTATCGAACAAGAAGGCACCTACCCGCTCCCAGAGGCACAAGTCGACCGTTTCATGCTCAAGGTCATCATCACATACCCACAACGCGAAGAAGAGCGTCAAATCGTCTCAGCTCACCTCAAAGGAGGCTTCAATCCCGTGAAACCAATCCTCAAAGTCGAAGACATCATCGAAGCTCGCAAAGTCGTTCGCGAAGTCTATATGGACGAAAAAATCGAACGCTACATCGTTGATTTAGTGTATGCTACACGCTTCCCTGAAGAGTACGGATTGAAAGAATTGAAAAATATGATTTCATTCGGAGGTTCACCACGTGCCTCTATCAACCTCGCATTAGCCGCTCGCGCCTACGCCTTCATCAAACGCCGCGGTTATGTAATCCCAGAGGATGTCCGCGCCGTATGCCACGACGTATTGCGCCACCGCATCGGGCTCTCTTACGAAGCCGAGGCCAACAACATGACTTCAGAAGAAATCATCAACGAAATCCTCAACGCAGTCGAAGTACCTTAGTCGTCGAATTTCACCCCTCCGAATACACACTCTCATTGTGTATTCGAGGCATAAATCCGACCCTTACCTCAAGCAAGGTGCAAGCAAACTGCAAGCAAGAAAAACGTCAAAAAAAATACACACTCTCATTGTGTGTTCAAAACTAACGATTAATATTGGAAACAAGCGAATTATTAAAAAAAGTACGCCGTATCGAAATCAAAACACGCGGATTGTCAAACAACATCTTTGCAGGCGAGTATCACACAGCCTTCAAAGGTAAAGGTATGACATTTTCCGAAGTGCGAGAATATCAATATGGTGATGAGATACGAACAATCGATTGGAACGTAACAGCCCGTTTTCGCAAACCCTTCGTAAAGGTCTTCGAAGAAGAGCGCGAACTCACTGTTATGCTCCTCATCGACGTCTCTGCATCGCGTCAGTTCGGTACAATATCTGCTATGAAACAAGATGTTATCACCGAACTTGCAGCCACACTTGCCTTCTCTGCAATCCAAAACAACGATAAAATCGGCGTAATCTTCTTCAGCGACAAAATCGAAAAATTCATACCTCCACAAAAAGGACGTAAACACATTCTCTACATCATCCGCGAACTGATTGACTTCCAACCCGCGAGCACCACTACCGACATATCAATGGCACTACGCTATTTCACAAATGTCATCAAAAAACGCTCTACTGCCTTCATCATAAGCGACTTCATCGACGACAATCTCTCGCAAGATGCCCTAACAATAGCCAATCGCAAACACGACCTCGTAGCATTCCAAATCTACGACAAACGCGATGCCGAACTCCCCGACGTAGGTCTCATTAAGATGAAAGACGCCGAAACAGGCGAGCGACTTTGGGTCGACACATCCTCTCGCAAAGTGCGTATGATGTATAAAAACATTTGGGATGAGCGCAAACTTAAACTCCAACAAATGATAAGCAAAGCCGGTGTAGACAGCGTCTCTATGGAGGCAAGCGAAGATTACGTTAAAGCCCTAATGCGTCTATTCAAGATGCGTATCTAAGTTATGAAAAGATTAATTGTAGTAATATTCTGCATCGTGCATTGTGCATTGTGCATCGACATAAAATCTCAAATCTCAGTCTCAGCATCAATCGATTCTGTGCAGATGTTCATTGGCGAGCAAGCTAAACTCACCATACAAGCTGTTCAGCCTCACGACTATGTCTTGCAATTCCCCCTCTTTTCAGACTCCGTAGCCTCTAACCTCGAGTTAGTTGCCACCCTCAAGCCTGATACCCTCTTGTTAGACAACGAACGCATGCAAGTAACTAATAGTTATATCGTTACTTCATTCGATTCTGCATTAGTATATCATCCCGGTTTTGAAGTGCGAGCAGGCGAAGACATCTATCTCACCAATCCTATCACTATCAAGATAGTCGATATGCCTGTCGACACCACTCAGCAAGCTATTACCGACATTAAGGACGTCTATCAACCACCTATCGACTGGATGTTTTATCTAACCATTGCAGGCTATATCTTATTAGCAATCTTAATCTTATCGCTGATAATATACGTAGTCAACAAATATCTCAAATCTCGCAATAGAGAAGAATCTGAGCCAGAAGCCGAGCCTATCGACCCTCGTAAAGCTCACGAAATTGCCTATGAAGAATTGGAGGCTTTGCGCCAAAAGCAATTGTGGCAAACTCAGCAATTCAAAGTCTATTATACCGAGCTTACCGACATTCTTCGCCGTTACATATCTAATCGCTATGCCATCGAGGCAATGGAGCAAACTACCGACGATATAGTAACTGAATTCCGTAAAAACAAGGAACTTAAAGAGAAGAAAGACGAGATAAAACTCTTGACTGATGTCTTGCAAATAGCCGATTTAGTGAAGTTTGCCAAATGGCAACCGCTCCCTGACGAGTGCGAACGCTCATTCCATCAAGTATCTCAGTTTATCGACCAAACTAAAGAAATAACAATAGAAAATAGTGAGAAAGCGTAAATAACTTTCAACTCTCAACTCTCAACTTTCAACTCGTATTATGCTTTTCAATAATCCCGAATATCTCTGGTTGCTATTAGTGCTTGTGCCGATGATTGGTTGGTATATCTACAAACAATATCAATCCAATGCCAGCTTGCAAGTATCTTCCACTGCGCCATTCAATAAGATGCCTAAAACCCACAAACACTATCTTTTCCACCTTGTGTTTGCACTTCGTTGTTTGGCACTGACTTTTCTTGTCATAGCCATAGCCCGTCCTCAATCTACCAATAGTTTTCGTAGCGAGTCAACTGAAGGTATCGACATCATGCTTTCTCTTGATATTTCAGGCACAATGTTGGCTGAGGACTTAAAACCTAATCGTTTAGAGGCAGCTAAGGAGGTGGCTACTAAATTCATTGCCGACCGCCCTGATGACAACATAGGTTTAGTGGTATTTGCTGGCGAAAGTTTCACTCAATGCCCACTCACTACCGACCATGGCGTACTTATCAATTTGCTCAATGCCGTAGAGTTTGGCGTTATCGAAGATGGTACTGCCATTGGGCTTGGACTTGCCAATGCTGTCAATCGCATCAAGGATAGTCAGGCGAAATCTAAAGTAATCATTCTTCTCACCGATGGTTCCAACAACCGTGGCGATATAGCTCCGCTCACTGCCGCAGAGATAGCTAAAAAGTTCGGTGTCAGAGTATATACTATCGCAGTAGGCAAGCATGGCATGGCACCTTATCCTTTCCAAACTCCAATGGGTATAAGATATCAAAACGTACCTGTTGAGATAGACGAAGAGGTGCTTCAGCAAATTGCTAAGATGACAGGAGGTAGTTTTTTCCGTGCCACCGACAATGCCTCTCTCGGTGCTATCTATGGCGAAATCGACCAAATGGAAAAGACTAAACTTCAAGTGCGTGAATATAAAAAGCGCAATGAAGAGTTCTTCCCTTATCTCCTTGCTGCATTGGCGTTACTTATTTTTGAAATACTAATTCGCAACACTCTCCTACGCCATTTACCATAAAATACAGATTACAGATTACAGATTACAGATAACAGATTAAGATAAATACTTAACTTTCAACTTTCAACTTTCAACTTTCAACTCAACATTATGCGTTTTGCAAATCCACATATATTTTGGCTTTTTATTGTTGTGATAGCTTTGATTGCCATATTCGTTTACGGGGTATATATTCAACGCCGTAAGCTTCGTCGTTTTGGCAATCCTCAACTATTGCGCGAACTTATGCCTAATGTGTCATACATTCGTCCACAGGTCAAATTCTACATGCTTGTGGTGGCATTGGTATTATTGATATTTGCTTTGGCTCGTCCTCAGATAGGTTCAAAATTAGAGAAAAAGAAAACTACAGGTATCGAAGTGATGATAGTACTCGACGTTTCTAACTCTATGTTGGCTACCGATGTAGCACCTTCGCGCCTCGAGAATGCCAAGATGATGCTTTCTAAACTCATCGACCAAATGCCTGATAATAAGGTAGGGTTGATAGTCTTTGCTGGAGATGCATTTGTTCAGCTTCCTATTACTGCCGATGGTGTTTCTGCCAAAATGTTCCTTTCTAATATAACTACCAAGTCGGTTGCCAATCCGGGTACTGCGGTAGGTACGGCTATTGATTTGGCAATTAAATCATTTGGCGAGGAAAACAAAGATAAAGGGCGCACTATTATATTGCTCACCGATGGTGAAAACCACGAGGACGATGCTGTTGCAGCGGCTAAATTAGCTCGCGAAAAGGGCATTATGGTCAATGTAGTGGGCTTTGGTTCGCCTCAAGGTGCTCCTATCCCAGTGCAGGGCACCATGTCGTTCTGGAAAGACAAAGAGGGCAATGTCGTAGTCTCTAAACTCAATGAGCAAATGGGTCAGCAGATTGCTCAAGCGGGTGATGGTGTCTATGTGCGTGCCGACAATTCTAATATTGCGCTTCGCACCATCTCTAAGCAACTATCTCAAATCCAAAAAGGCGAAATTCAGACAACTGCTTTTGCCGATTATGCCGATAAATTCTATATTTTTGCATGGATAGCATTCTTTATTCTTGTTATAGAATTCTTTATTTTAAGTCGTCAGAATAAACAATTGAATAAATATAAGTGGTTTTAAGTGATGAGAAGATATATATTTTTGATGTTGTTATTGTTCCCAATGTTATCATTATTGGCTCAAAAAGAGAGTCGCAATGTTAATGCTGGTAACAAACACTATGTAAAAGAGAAGTTTGTAGAGTCGGAAGTAGAGTATCGCAAGGGATTAGAGAAAAACAACTCGAGTTTTTCTGCTAATTTCAATCTTGGTAATGCTCTCTATCGTCAAGAGAAATACGAAGATGCAGCCGAGCAGTTCAATCGTGCTGCGGCGTTGGCTGGTTCTGATTCTAAGCGTATTGCTGCTGCCAATCACAATAAAGGCAATGCTTTGTTGAATGCGCAAAAGATAGATGAGGCTATCGATGCCTATAAAGAGGCGTTGCGTCATAATCCTAACGACCACGATACTCGTTATAATCTTGCTTATGCTAAGCACATGAAGCAGCAACAACAGCAACAGCAGC
>JAFYSF010000024.1 GCA_017559505.1 Paludibacteraceae bacterium
AGCAGGGAGCAGGGAGCAGGGAGCAAGGGGCAAGGAGCAGGGTGTAGGGTGGGATGAGGAGTTTGAGATGACTTTATGAAACTTTTCACTATAGTTGAAAGAGGAGCGAAGTTTGAGATATTACATTTTTTGTTTTTTTAATAAACAATCATTAGTTTGTTATGATTTTTTTTTGTAACTTTGTAGTCTAATGCGTAAAACCGAATGGTACTGACTATAGACATAGGCAATACTAAGACAAAAGTAGCTGTTTTCGATGGAGAACAGCCGATTGAACATATTGTTGTTGAATGTGTTAACCAAAAATTCATTGATGATTTGGTTGATAGATTTGGGGTGTTTAAGAACTCGATTATTTCGAGTGTTGACCCCGAAGAAGAGCAACGTGTTGCAGAATTATTGGATAAATCGGGGCTAAAATGCCACTTGTTGTCGTATAAATCGCCTTTGAATTTTGAGATTGATTACCTCACGCCTGAGACTTTGGGCAAGGATAGAATTGCAGCTTTGGCTGGTGCATACGCTGTGGATGGCGCGGGAAATTATCTGGTAATCGACTGTGGCACATGCAATACGTATGATTTGTTGGTGAATGGGCACTTCGTGGGAGGCAATATTGCGCCTGGCATACAGATGAGATTAGATGCTATGCATCATTTTACGGCTGCTCTGCCTCAATGCACTATAGAAAATGCAAAGTGCAAAATGCAAAATGCAAAATTGGGATTGTCAACCCACGAGGCGATGTGGAATGGGACGTATTGGGGAATGATAAACGAAATAAATGGCTATATTGAGCGTTATTCAAGAGAATATGATGATTTGAAGGTGATATTGACAGGGGGATTGTTCTCTGTTTTTGAAGACTTTATCTCTAAACTTTCGACTTACGACTCGCAATTGATACACGAACCTCTGCTCGTGCCAAAGGGATTGAATGTTATAGCGAGAGAGTGTTTATAAATTATTATAGCGTGAGTTTGATATAATTTTTTATCTCTCACGGAACTGAAAGTCTTTGAGCCTTTGGCGATAAAATGCACGGATAACACGGAATTTTATTATTTATCTCCCACAGATTACACAGATTTTTATTGATTTATCTTTTTTATTTCGATTCGCTTTTTTGCTTCGCAAAATCGCTCTACGGATAACACAGATTACCTTCGGTGTTTTATACCGAACTGATATTAATTTATTATAGGGAACTATGAAAAAGAATTTGATTATATTATTGGGATTGATTTTGTCGGTGGTGGTGATGGCACAAAATAACACCAATTCGCCATACACACGATATGGTTATGGTCAATTGGAAGACGACTGCTTCTCGCGCTCGGCTGCAATGGGCGGTACGTCGATTGGTATGCGCACTAAGAATTCGATCAACTCAATCAACCCGGCTTCGTATAGTAGCATAGATTCAACCTCTTTTATTTTCGAGATGGGGGTGTCGGGGTTATTGTCGAATTTCAGAAGCGGTGGGGCGCAAAACACCTCATTCACAGGCAATCTTGACTACATCTCATTGCAATCGCCTATCACGAAATGGATGGGTTTGTCGGCTGGATTGATACCTTATTCGTACGTTGGCTACAACTATAAATACACTGATTCGATACAAATAGCATTTGAAGATGACTACAACGTGTATGACAAAACTTTTTACGGCACAGGGGGTATCAGTCAGGCGTATTTAGGATTGTCGGTTGATATTGCCGACCATTTGGCATTGGGTGTGAATGGCTACTATATGTTTGGAAATATAAACCACTATAGAGCTGTGAGCTACAACGAATCAAAACTTACAACAACGAACACGGTGATGCTCAGCAATTTGTACATCCGCAGCTTCAACGCTCGTTTTGGTCTTCAATATCACGAAACTATTGGCGAAAAACATAAATTCAATATCGGTGCGATATACGAATTTCGCTCGGGCATGAATGGCAAATTTGAACAAACCACCACAGGCACAGACACTTTGGTTGTGAATTCAGACGAATTATTTGAAATGCCATCGCTATATGGCGGAGGTGTGATGTATACATACGACGATAAATTGATGATTGGTGTTGACTTTATGTATCAAGAATATAGCAAAGCCCTCTACTATGGGAAACGCGATACGTTGGCAAACCGTATGAAAATATCGCTTGGAGCCGAATATACACACAACCCTCGCGGCAGAAGATATGTTGACCGCATGGCATGGCGACTTGGAGCAAAATATAATAGCTCATACGCAAAAATAAATGGCAAACAAGCAGGTGATTTTTCGATTTCGTGCGGTTTGGGATTGCCACTCAGAACTTCGAAAACCATTATAAACGTGAACTTTGAATATGGCAATGTAGGCGGATTGATGGCAACATTGAAAGAAAATTATTTCAAATTCGGACTTAACTTTGCACTCAACGAGACTTGGTTTGTGAAAGCAAAAGTGAGATAATGGAATGAGGAATGAGGAATGAGGAGTGTGGAATGAGGAGTGTGGAATGTGGAATGTGGAATGTGGAATGTGGAATGTGGAATGTGGAATGTGGAATTATTTTTTAAACCTTTGAGTAAAATAACAATCAAAAGTAATAAAAGAGATAATTATTTAATAAACCAAAAATAAAAAATTATTATGAAATCATTGAAATTAACAGCTCTTTTTGTAGCGTTGTTGTTTGTAGGCAGTGTTGCTGCTCAAATGACAGAAGAATGTAAAGTGAATCTTTCGCTTTTCACAGAGTATGCAAAAGTGAAAAACTATGCCGATGCATACGAGCCATGGGCAAAAGTGTACAAAGAATGTCCAACTGCATCAAAAAACATCTATAGCCTTGGCGTGAGAATCCTTGAATGGAAAATCAAACAAGCAACAACTCAAGATGAATATAAAGCCGCATTCGACCAATTGATGAAATTGTATGACGACCGTATCCAATACTATGGTAACGATACAAAAACTCCTCGTCCTGCAATTTTGGCAGATAAAGCAACAAAATACAACAAATACTTCCCAGATGATAACGCAACTATCTATCCATGGATCAAAGAGGCTATCCACGGATTGGGAAATGCTTCTGCAGCAAACGAATTGCAACTCTTTGTGTTTACATCAGCTAACCTCTACAAAGCAGACAACACATTAGCAGAACAATTCATTGGCGACTATACATTTGCAGATGCAATTTTGACAGCAAACAGCCAAAATGCAGACTTGAAAGACGCTGAAAATTACACAAATGTGAAATCGGCAGTTGATGTGCTCTTTGCAGCTTCAGGCGTTGCTGATTGTGCAAAAATGAACGAAATCTTCTTGCCTAACGTAGAAAATAATAACTCAGACCTTAAATACCTTGAAGGCGTGATGAAACTCTTCAAACGCTTGAAATGTATCGAACACGAAGCATACTACAAAGCAGCAGAATATGCACACAAAATCTCGCCATCGGCTGAGGCTGCTACAGGTCTTGGTAATATGTCATACGTGAAAGGCGACTTGAGCAAAGCTATCGAATATTATCAAGAAGCAGTAAATCTTTCAACAGAAGATGCGGATGTAGCAGATAACTTGTTCCGTATCGCTCAAGTATATCACAAAAAAGGTGAATATGCTAACGTACGCAAATATTGCAAAGAGTCTATCGCTAAAGACCCAACTAAAGGTCAAGTTCACATCATGCTTGGTGTTATTTATGCTCAAGCTAAAGTATCAGACGACCCAACTCTCCAAAAAGCAGTATATTGGGCAGCAGTTGACCAATTTGCAAAAGCAAAAAGCGTTGAGCCTACAGATGATATGATCGAACAAGCAAACAAACTCATCCGCACATATAGCGCATATTTCCCTTCAAAAGAAGAGGTGTTTATGCACCCTGACGTAGAAGAAGGTAAATCGCACTTCGTAGGTGGTTGGGTAAGCGAATCAACTACAGTTCGTAGCAAATAATTATTCAATTCACAATTAACAATTCATAATTTATAATTGAATAAATTTTATTTCACAATAAATAAAAGTGTGGCAATCGTATTTTTTACGATTGCTACGCTTGTTTTTTTCTCATCGTGCCAAACCAAACACGAAATGACTTCGTCGGTGACAGACATAAAACGTACGCCACAAGTATATGCCGACTCAATAACCACTATCGTATCAGATTCAGGGATTATACGTTACAGAATTATTGCACCTGATTGGTACGTCTATGAAAAAGCCGATACCCCATACTGGGATTTTCCGAATGGATTGCGTTTCGAACGCTTTGATGAAAACTATAAAGTAGATGCAGAAATAGAGTGCGACAGAGCTGTATATTACAGCAAATTAGACTTATGGAAACTCAACGACAATGTTGAAGCTACCAACCTCAGCAAAGAAGAATTTTATACCAATGAACTATATTGGGACCAAAAAGGAGAACGCGTGTATAGCGATTCTGCCATAACAATCATTCAAAAAGAGAGAAAAATACTCGGCGTAGGATTTGAATCAAACCAAACCTTCAGCCGATACAGCATACGCCAACCAAAAGGCACAATACCTATAGAAGAATAAAAAAACTAAAACACTATACATAAAATGGTTAACTATTGGGCAATAGCCATATCACTAATATTTTCAGCTCTATTCTCGGGAATGGAGATAGCCTTTGTATCATCCAACAAACTGAGATTTGAAATAGACAAAAAATCAAATTCACTAACATCCAAAATAATTGATTTTTTCTATCATCATAGCGAACAATACATATCTACGATGCTGGTAGGCAACAATATAGCACTCGTTGTATATAGTATTCAAATGGCAAACCTGCTCACTGGAATTATAAAACAATATATTGTTACGTCGGACTTCGTAATAATGATAATACAAACAATCATTGCCACAATAGTAATTTTATTCACAGGTGAGTTCATTCCTAAAATGATATTCAAAAGTCGCCCAAATATCTGGCTAAATATCTTTTCGCCATTTATGTACATTATATATATACTACTCTACCCAATCACAATATTCACTACTTTCCTTTCGAAAAATATACTACGCCTATTCAAACTCTATAACCCTCAACACGAAACCCATGAATTGAGCAAAGTTGACCTTGACTATTTGATTAACGAATCATTAGAGGGCACTGATAGCCAAGAAGAAATTGAACATGATGTAAAGATATTTCAAAATGCATTGGATTTTTCGGAGGTAAAACTACGCGATTGTGCTATACCTCGCACCGAAATCACAGCGTTGGCCGAAGAAAACACAACCTTGATAGATTTACGCAATACGTTCACCAATACAGGCTACTCGAAAATACTTATTTATCGAGAAAGCATTGATAATATCATCGGCTATTTCCACTCAAATGACCTTTTCAAACACCCAGAAGATTGGAAAAAACAGATACGTCCATTGCCAATAGTGCCTGAAACAATGGCGGCAAATAAATTGATGGACATATTTATGCAAGAAAAGAAAAGTATAGCTGTAGTTGTTGACGAATTTGGTGGCACAGCAGGTATTGTAACCCTCGAAGATATTATAGAAGAGATATTTGGCGAAATAGAAGACGAACACGACAATCGCGAATGGGTAGCACGCCAAGTGGCTGACAACGAATATATTCTATCTGGTCGATTGGAAATAGACACTGCTAATTCTAAATTTAGCTTCGACATACCCGAATCCGACAATTATGTTACAATAGCAGGGTATATTTTACACCATTATCAAAAATTTCCTAAACTAAACGATACCATTGAAATAGAAAACTATACATTCAAAATAATGCAAGCTCACAATAATCGTATAGATTTAGTGAAACTAATTACCAATAACAAAGATTAATACCTTAATAATAAAGATATTATAATTTTTATTATAAAATATTTCGTATTTATAAACTTTTTTTGTAAATTCGCACTTTGAAAAATTATTATGTAAAATAAGATGCTATTGCGTCCTATTTTATGTATAATATATTGTGTTACAACAAAGTAGCACAAGTATAAGGAACAAAATAAAAACAAATAATACAATTAAAAAATGGCAACATTAGAAAAAATCAGAAGTAAAGGTCTCTTACTCTTAATTGTAGTAGGTTTGGCTTTGGTAGTCTTCATTGTAGGAGACTTAGTTAATTCAGGTTCAACTTATTTCCAAGAAAACAACGCAAACGTGGCTGTTATCAATGGCAATAAAGTGAAAATTCGCGACTATGCTGAAAAAATGGATCAATTCAATGATGTAGTAAAATTGCAATATGGCAACAACATCAACGATGAAATGACAGAACAAATCCGTCAAATGGTATGGGAAAGCACAGTAACAGAAAAAGTTATCGGTGACGAATGCGAAAATATTGGTATGACTGTAACTAAAAACGAGTTGGCTGATATGCTCGTTGGTAACAACATTAGCCCTATGATGATGGGAAATCAAATGTTCTTCAACGAAAATGGTCAATTTGATGTTAATGTAGTAAAACAATTCATCGCTATGCTTGATAGCGAAGAGGCTACACAAAACATCCCTTACGAACAACTCCGTCTCTATCGCAACTACTGGCGCTATTGGGAACATGCTATTAAAGCAAATCGCCTTCAAGAAAAATATACTAACTTGTTGAATGCTGCTTTGGTAGTAAACTCATTGGAAGCTAAATATGCTTACGACAATGCAAAAGTATCTGCAGATGCTGTTTATGCAATGAAAAACTATTTTGCTATTGCTGACTCAACAATCAACGTAACAGATGCAGAAATCAAAGCTCTTTACAACAAGAAAAAAGAACAATTCAAACAAAAACAATCTGCTGACGTTAAATATGTAGTTGTTGACATCAAACCATCAGCTGAAGATTTTGCTGAAGTTGAAAAATGGATCAATGAATTAAAAGCAGAATTCACTGCTACAGAAGATATCGCTGCTTTGGTTAACTCTAACTCAGATGTTCAATATCGTGCTGAAAACTTGGTTAAAGAACAAATTGATGCTGACTTCCAAGAATTTGCATTCGCAGGCAAAGCTGGCGACGTTATGGGTCCAATCTTTGTTGACAACACATACAAAATGGCTCGCATCATTGAAACTGGTATCGCATCTGTTGACTCTGTTAACTTGAGCAATATGTACCTCCGTCGCGAAACTGCCGAAGCTACTCAAGCATTGGCTGATAGCATTATGGATGCAGTGAAAAAAGGTGCTAGCTTCGCTGAATTAGCTAAAACTCATTCACTCCTTCAAAATGCTGCTAATGGTGGCGAAATTGGTTGGGTGAGCGAAATGGGCTTAGAGAAAAAAATTGCTACTCCAGCATTCTCTACTCCTGCTAAAAATATGTTCCAAGTAAAAGAAGGTAACGACATCAACCTCTTCTATGTAAATGAACTTGGTCAAAAAACAACAAAAGCTAAAGTTGCAGTTCTTGCTCGTTCTGTAGATGCAACATCTCGCACACACGCAGAGCTTTACAACAAAATGAAACAATTCATTGTTGACAACAACACAATCGAAAAACTCGAAGCTGAAGCTGCAAACAATGGATATGTTATCATGTCTGCTAAAAACATCGACATCAACGCTTCTGCTATCAACAATGTGAAAAAAGCTCGCGAAGCAGTTCGTTGGGTATTCGAAAACAAAGAAGGTGCTATCAGCGATATCTTTGAAGTAGAAAACCAAATCATTGCTGTTGCTGTTGACAAACACAACAAAGAAGGCTATCGTTCAATCGAAAGCGTACGCCCTCAACTTTTGGCTGAACTCCGCAAAGAGAAAAAAGGTGATATCCTTGTTGCTGAAATGAATGGCAAAACAATGGATCAACTTACTACAGAAGGTTTCCGTGTTGACACAGTTCGCAATATCAACTTTGCAAGCACTTATGCTGGAACTATCGGCAACGAACCTTCACTCTTCGCTCGCGTAGCAAATACTGAAGTTGAAAAAGAATCTGCTCCAATCAAAGGTAACACTGGTGCATATATCTTCAAAGTAATCAACAAAGAAGAAGCAGCTAAACCATACAACGAAAAAGAAGAAATGGTAATGCTCGAAACTCGCGAAAGCTATATGAATCAATATCTCGCAATCGAAGCTCTCAAAGAAGCTGCTAACATCGAGGATATGCGTTACAAATACTATTAATAAAATACCTCCTCTAATAGAAATCTCCATTTTGCTATTGCAGAATGGAGATTTTTTTCACCCTCATAACAAAAATAGAAGCCTTACTCACGCAAGACTTCTATCTACATTATTTATAATCTATAATCTATGAAAAAAAAATAGTCAATATATAAAAATTAACAAATCTTCTAACTTAAAAGCTCTTCCTTATTTTTACAATACAAAGATACAAGTTTTTTATTAAATAGCAAAACAAAATCTTAATATTTAACATAAATTTAACATTATTTTAATACAACTTTAACAAAACAACCCCACATTTAACATTATAATGGTATTTTATTAACAATATTAACTATTAAAGAAAACATTTCTTAACCAATCTAATACATTTTTCACCTCGTTTACGGCATAATTATTGGTAATTCAAAAAAAAATAGCTAACTTTGCACTTAATAGTTGAAAAAATTCAAAAATTAAAGGCAAAAACCACAACTCGCAATTTTTCAACTTTAAACTTCAACCTCATGAAATACATCGAAGATTTAATTCCATCTTTCCCTCTGACCGACCCGATTGCCATATTCCTATTGGTTATCGTAATCATCTTATGCGCCCCTATCCTCAACCGATTCAAAATCCCACACATCATAGGATTAATCTTGGCAGGCACATTATTCGGCCCTCACGGACTAAACATACTATCCAACGATGCCAGTTTTGAATTATTTGGCAAAGTAGGCATTCTGTATATCATGTTCCAAGCAGGACTAGAAATCGACCTCAACACTTTCAAACAAAACAGCTCAAAAAGCATTCTATTTGGCATATACACCTTCATCTTACCGATGCTCTTCGGCATCATCACTGGCATGTGGCTATTAGACATGGACTTCACTCGCGCCACACTCCTTGCTAGTATGTACGCCTCACACACCCTCATTGCCTACCCTATCGTAAGCAAAATGGGTATATCTAAAAATCGTGCCGTCAGCATCACCATTGCCGGCACAATCATCACCGTCACTGCCTCGTTGCTCATCCTTGCCGTCATCGTAGCCACCACCAAAGGCGAAATGAACAGCGCATATTGGATTAAATTTGGCATCTCTACTCTGATTTTTGGCATCATCGTATTTTGGCTATTACCAAAACTATCAAAACACTTTCTTCGCCGATTCAACGATAGCGTAGCCCAATACATCTTCGTGATGGTAATCATCTTCTTTGCGTCGCTATTGGCTCAAGCTTCGGGCTTAGAAGGCATCCTTGGTGCTTTCTTTGCTGGATTGATACTCAATCGCCTCATTCCAAGCGTTTCTCCACTTATGAATCGCATCGAGTTCGTAGGCAATGCCATCTTTATCCCATTTTTCCTACTCAGCATTGGCATGCAAATCGATCTACACGCACTCATAACAAGCATAGAATCAATCAAAGTTGCCGTCGTAATGACTGTCGTTGCCACTGCAACTAAATGGATGGCCGCCAAATTATCACAAATCACCTCAAAACTCAGCCGTGTAGAAGGCAACCTCATATTTGGTCTCAGCAACGGACAAGCTGCCGCCACCCTTGCCGCTGTAATGATTGGCTACAACATCGGTCTCCTCGACGAAAACATCCTCAATGGCACTATCGTAATGATACTTGTCACTTGCACTATTTCATCTATAGCAACCGAACGCGCTGCCCGCAAAATCGCTATCGAAGAGACTCAACAAGACGAACAACGACAAAAACTTGGCTCCGAGCGCATACTCATTCCTATATCAAACCCACAAACTATGCCTCAATTGCTCGACATAAGCAATCTCATCAAACCTCGCAACAACAAAACCCTATATGCACTAAAAATCAATAGCGACCCCGACGACACCTCTGGAGCTAAATTATTAGAGAGTGCAGCAAAACTCGCTTCTGCAACCGACAACAAGTTAGTCCAAATCATGAAATGCGATTTGAACATTCCAAATTGCATAATCGACACCGTGCAAGCCAACAAAATCACCGACCTCATCGTTGGCATACACCACAAAGCCAACATCGTCGACACGTTCCTCGGCAGCACAATCACCTCGCTCATCAATGGCACTTCAAACCAAAACCTTATAATTTACGGTCCTAAAAAACCTATCAATGCCGTAAAACGCCTTGTCGTTGCCGTACCCCCGATGGCTGAACTCGAAATAGGCTTCGACCTTTGGTTCGACCGCATCAAGAATATAGCCTCACAACTCAGCCTACCTATCGTGTTCTATGCCAACAAAACAACCACCGAGGCTCTCAAAAAACAACAAAAAATCCACACTTCGCTCAACATCTCATTCCGCGAATTAGCCGCTTGGGAGGACTTCCTCATAATTTCAAAAGACATCAAACACAGCGACACACTGATTGTCATCACAGCCCGCAAAGCTACCGTGTCCTACAACAACCTATTCGAAAAAATACCATACTATCTCAACAAATATTTCGCCGAAAACAACTTCTTGTTGATATACCCACGCCAAACTGCAACCGACGGAACAGACAACGACCGATACAACCCACTAAAAATCTCATAACCCACACATTCCTTATCCTCAAGCAAGGTGCATCGTATGATAACCATACCTTCAAGCAACCTTCACCGAAGAAGACTGACACAATTTCAATATGAATACACGCAGAAAATCCAAAGAAATCCAAGTTGGCGACCTACGCATCGGGGGCAACAACCCCATCCGCATACAAACCATGGCCAACACCGACACTAACGACATAGAGGCATCCGTAGCGCAAGCCAAACGTTGCCTCCAAGCAGGCACCGAACTCCTTCGCTACACCACCCAAGGCACCAAAGAAGCCGAAAACCTTGGCAAAATCAAAGATGCACTACGCGCCGAAGGCATCAACCTACCGCTCGTTGCCGACATCCATTTCAATGCCAACGTAGCCGAAGTAGCAGCCCAATTAGTCGAAAAAGTCCGCATCAATCCCGGCAATTTCGTCACAGGCAAACAAGGCGACTACACCGATGACGAGTGGAACGACGAACTACGTCGCATCCGCGAGAAACTCCACACCCTACTCTCCCTCTGCAAAGACAAAGGCACAGCCATTCGCATCGGAGTCAACCACGGCTCACTCTCGCCTCGCATCATGAGTCGCTATGGCAACACCCCTCTCGGCTTAGCCACTTCATGTATGGAGTTCATCGAACTCTGCGAGCAAGAGGGCTTCACCAACCTAATTCTCTCTGTCAAAGCATCCAACACACGCGTAATGATATATGCCGTGCGCCTACTCGTGCAAATGATGGACGCCAAAGGCAAAAACTACCCTCTCCACCTCGGCGTAACAGAAGCTGGTAGCGACGACGAAGGCCGCATCAAATCAGCCATAGGCATAGGCACACTTCTCCACGACGGCATTGGCGACACAATCCGCGTATCCCTATCCGAAGCCCCCGAAGCCGAAATCCCCGTAGCCCGCAAACTCGTCGACTACATCGAATCCCAACGCTCTCATTCCTCATTCCTCATTCCTCATTCCTCATTAAAAACTGACTACTCAAGAAGAAAAACCGCCCCTATCAACAACATAGGTGGCGACAATCCCGTAGTCGTAGTTGCCGACACCCAACTCCACACCTCACTCAAACCCGACTACACAGCCAACGAAATAGAAACCCTCAAACAATCAGTAGCAATCATCGACACCCTCGAAGACCTCACACCCCTACTCGCTACCGACAAACCCGTAATATTCAAAAAAACGTTTGCTATCAACGATTTAGAAACACTACAAATCCAAGCAGGAGCATTCTTCGGACCCCTCCTCATCGACGGACTCATCGACGGCATTTGGCTTTCAAACCAATCAAACATCATCTCTGCCGAACAAGTCAACGACATCGCTTTTGAAATTCTTCAATCATCTCGTTGCCGTATAAGCAAAACCGAATACACCTCTTGCCCATCTTGTGGCCGCACCAAATTCGACCTACCAAAAGTCGTACGCCAAGTAAAAGAAGCAACACAAGGTTTCGTCGGACTAAAAATCGCAGTCATGGGTTGCATTGTCAATGGCCCTGGCGAAATGGCAGATGCCGATTTTGGCTACATTGGAGCCGGTATGGGCAAAGTTTCGCTCTACAAAGGAAAAGAATGCGTAATGAAAAACATCCCCGAAGAAGAGGCAATCAACAAACTTTTAGAGCTCATAAACAGCTCAAAAAACAACAAATGAGCAAATAAATCGCTTTTTAGTAAAAAATCATTGCCAAAAATTTGTTTATAAGCAATTTAATGCTTACCTTTGTCCTTTGAATTAAATACACAAACAAAAATATTCAACTAACTGTTTTTTAACATATTAAAAAATTAATTATGAAACAAATGCACAATTTCAACGCAGGTCCTTGCGTTCTTCCTCGTGAAGCAGTGGAAGCAGCTATCGCAGCTATCCAAAATTTTGACAACACAGGTATCGGTATCCTCGAAATTTCTCACCGTACTCCAGGTTGGGAACGCGTAATGGCTGAAACTCGTCAACTCTGGCGCGAATTGTTGAACATCCCTGAAAACTACGAAATCTTGTTCCTCGGTGGTGGTGCTTCAACTCAATTCTTCCACGTTCCTGCTAACCTTTTGAACAAAAAAGCCGCTTACCTTCAAACAGGTGTTTGGGCTAAAAAAGCTGCTAAAGAAGCTAAATTCTATGGCGAAGTAGAAGTTGTTGCTTCATCAGAAGACAAAACTTACTCTTACATCCCAAAAGATTATGTAATCCCTACAGATGCTGACTATTTCCATATCACAACTAACAACACTATCTACGGTACTGAAATCCGTTACGATATGGACTGCCCAATCGACTTGGTAGCAGATATGTCATCAGACATCATGAGCCGTCCAGTTGACGTTAGCAAATATGCTATGATCTATGGTGGTGCTCAAAAGAACGTAGGCCCTGCTGGTGTAACTTTCGTTATCATCCGTCGCGACCTTCTTGAAAACAACTTCCGCCCACTCCAAACAATGGTTAGCTACAAAACTCACGCTGCTGACGAAGAACGCAACATCTCTATGTTCAACACTCCTCCAGTGTTCCCTATCTTCGTTATGTACGAAACATTGAAATGGGTGAAAAAACTCGGTGGTCTCGAAGCAATGAACAAAATCAACGTTGAAAAAGCTGACCTCCTTTACAACGAAATCGACCGCAACTCTATGTTCGTAGGTACTGCAGCTAAAGAAGACCGTTCAATCATGAACGTTTGCTTCGTAATGGCTCCAGGTCACGAAGACAAAGAAAAAGCATTCATGGAATTCGCTAAAGAACGCGGTATGGTAGGTATCAAAGGTCACCGTTCAGTAGGTGGTTTCCGTGCTTCTATCTACAACGCATGTCCAATCGAATCAGTTAAAGCTCTCGTAGCTTGCATGCAAGAATTCGAAGCTGCTAACAAATAATCCATTTATTTAATAGCATACACACAATAAGGCTAACCTAATCGGTTAGCCTTATTTTTTCAACCCCGTAGAGACAACATAACACAAGCAGAGAATAAAAAACCTAATAACGATTATATATAAAGTCCCGTAAGGACGATATACCCTAGGCAAGAGTGGCAAAATTGCGGGTAAGCGAGGACAATGAAATTCATTTCAATTGCCGAGCATAAGCAATTTAGACGAAGTCAAACCTCAGATAAGATATTAGCATAAAACAAGCACCGTAGGTAAGACAGACAACAATCAAAAATCTACCTCTAATAGATGCAACAATTTACAATATGTAAAATTTAAAGTCAAACTTTAAAATTGTCAAAACAACCAACAATAAACTAAAAAACAAATAATTACAAGCATTAAATTCAAATATACACTATCAACTTTAACTCTCAAATATCATTTATCCACACAACACACACCACAAATAAAAAACAACACACATCTAAACAACATTTCACATCAAATAAAATCAACAAACCTTTTTTACCAACATTCATTTGCACAATCCAAAAATAATATGTATCTTTGTCATATTAATAAAATAATAGTAAAATGTTAACACCGATTGCCATTAGAGTTTTATCTGCAGACAGCGTAGGAAAAAGAAAACTACAAGTTGGAAAGTTCTATTACTTTATCAATGGATTTGAAATTCAAGATAACGGGCATATTCATATAGAGGAAATGCGTTTACACGAAGACGGACTTTATAATGATTATTTTGTTGGCAATAAATCAAATCCAACTATCAGCGTGTCAGCTATTGTCGGAGAGAACGGAGCAGGTAAAAGCTCTGTTATTGAATTTTATATCAGACTAATAAATAATTTTGCGGCTGCTACAATAGGTGAATATGAAGTAAACCCAGGTGCACAACACCTTCATTTTATTGATGGCATTAGAGGAGAACTGTATTATATGATTGACGCCATACCTTACAAGCTCAAAATAGAGAATAGGAATGTTACATTATCTAGTTATTCAAAAAGAGCGAAAATGGTGGATCGTCCAATTGTAGTGTATATACCATATAATACTGAGGATATATTTAACAATGAATTATCTGTCAATCCTTATGAGGAAAATGAATTATATCCTATTGAAGCATATCGTTCTAAAAAAATTAGGAATAGGCAAGTTCAAAACAATTTAGCAGAATTGTATAAACACTTCTTCTATACATTTGTCTCAAATTTCAGCTCATATGCATATAATACCAATGATTTTGCAAACGAATGTAATAGTGATAGGTATGAAGAACTTATCCGCAAAAGCAAGAAAAAGAGATATACAATAGAACAAAAGAATTGGTTGAATGGAATATTCCATAAAAACGATGGATATCAGACTCCTATCGTTCTTGCACCATTCAGAAATGAAGGTAACATTGATATAAATACAGAAAATCTGTTAGCAAGAGAAAGATTATTATCTCTTATAATTGCTCCAAACTCTGAATTTAGAACCATCAATGGACATCTTAATATTACAGGATTCAAACTTAACTTGAAGAATAAAAAATATGATATAAAGTATTTG
>JAFYSF010000025.1 GCA_017559505.1 Paludibacteraceae bacterium
AGTTTCGGCACTCGAAAGAGTGGATTTAAGAGATCTAATCACTAAGCCTAAGGACTCAATTATTCAAAAACAAAATGTCAAAGAGCAATCTTTATTTGATGATTTTTAATAATCATGCGATTTTATCGCATCAGTACTAATCAATAAATAATAAATCCGTTTCATAATAACCTCCTTTTTATCAAATTAATAAATAGCACTGCAAAGGTAATCTATTTTTTTCAACAATGCAATACCCCTCCATTTTTAACTTTATTTAACACCATATTCCCCAATCTCCCAATTCCTCGTCATCGTAGCTGAATTACTGAAACAAAGTCCCGAAGGGTAGGGTGTAACGAAAAGGTATCCCCATTCCCTTCTCCCTGCCCCCTACTCCTTGCTCCCTATTCCCTAACCTCTACCTACCCTCAACATAGGATAAATATACTATAAATATAGGATAAACATACTATAAATATACCATAAATATACTATAAAGCAACCTCCGCCCACGCCCCACCCCCCCTTGCACAATCCAAAAAAAAATCGTAACTTTGCTTGTTAATTCAATCACATCACAATCAAACAACAACATCCCTAATAGTAGGGACACACGGCTCGTGCGTCCGCTCGGTCGAAAGACCGAAAAAATCCGTGCGTTCCGTGGATTCCGTGAGAGAAAAGATATCAGAAAGGAAAACGACGAACAGCAAAATCTAGAGCAGCGCAGCGTCCTAGTCCCACTAGAACATCTAGAAAAACCATCGCGTAGCGATAAAATCTGTGCAGATCCGTAGAGCGATTTTGCATAGCAAAAGAGCGAATCGTTAAATCCGGAGGCAAAAATCCATGTTATCTGTGTTATCTGTGGGAGAAAATAATCTCAGTGAGAAAAAATCATGTTCTCTTGTCTTCATGTCTAAAAAAACAAATGCCGCAAGGCAAAAATCTGTGTAAATCCGCAGAGCGATTTTGCATAGCAAAAGAGCGAATTTTGTTATAAGTAAGGCTTTTACCTAAGCAAAACAAAATCTTAAGCGTAGCGAAAAATCAAAAGAAAAAAATCAGTGTTATCTGTGTAATCTGTGGGAGATAAAATTCCATATATTCCGACCATTCCGTAAGAAAAAAAAATAAAAAATTAAAAAAATATGAAAGTATATAAATTTGGAGGCGCATCAGTCAAAGATGCCAACGGCGTACGCAATCTCTGCGAAATAGTAAAACAATCTGACGAAAAACTCATCGTAGTCATCTCCGCAATGGGCAAAATGACCAACGCATTCGAGCTAGTAGTCAACAGTTTCTTCAACCACAAAGCCGATGTCGAGCAACACATCAAAGCAATCGTCGACTACCACGAAGCAATCATCGCCGACCTCTTTGGCGATCAACGCGACACAATCGACACCCTCATTGCCGACCTCTACTCTCAACTCGACGAAATCATCAGCCAACGCCCATCTCTCAGCTACGACTTTGAGTACGACCGCATTGTCTCTTTCGGCGAACTCATCTCTACAACCATCGTAGCAACATATCTCTGCCACATCAATCTCCCAGCCGAATGGATCGACGTGCGCAAATGCATCATCACTGACGCCAACCACCGCGACGCCAACGTCGACATGGAAGTCAGCCTCGACCTCTGCCAAGAAGCATTCCTCGACAAACAACTCACCGTAACTCAAGGCTTCCTCGCTGGCACAAAAACCAACCAAACAACAACTCTCGGCCGCGAAGGTTCCGACTACACTGCCGCAATCCTCGCCAACCTACTCAACGCCGAAAGCGTAACCATCTGGAAAGACGTTCCAGGCGTAATGAATGCCGACCCTAAACTCTACGAAAACGTACAAATCATACCCGTACTCTCATACAAAGAGGCCATCGAACTCAGCTACTGCGGAGCTTCAGTCATTCACCCAAAAACAGTTAAACCATTACAAAACAAACGCATACCTCTCCACGTGAAATCGTTTGTCCACCCAACCAAACCAGGTTCTGTAATCACTAACTACACCGAACGACTCGACCTCCCACCAATCTACATCAACAAACGCAACCAAGTGCTCCTCTCTCTCACTCCTCGCGACTTCTCATTCATCGCCGAAGAGCGACTCAGCAAAATATTCGGAGTACTCGCCTCATATCGCCTCAAATCAAGCCTCGTACAAACAGCTGCAATCAGCTTCTCACTTTGCGTTGACTACAACGAAGTCAACTTCCAACGCATGATCGACGAACTCAAAGACGAATACGAAGTCCTCTACAACACCGACGTCGAACTCATCACCATCCGTCACTACACCAAAGAAATCGTAGACAAACTCGTAGGCGAACGCCTCGTCTTCGTCGAACAACGCAACCGCGTAACCGCCCGCTTCGTCGTACCAGCAATACAATAATACAAAAACAGGTGTAAGTTAAAAATAAAAAGTTAAATCCGAATGGTAAGTGCATTGCCTTAAAAAGCGTAAAGAAAAATTGATATAAATCCGTAAACGGAGATTTTTGGCGAGGTTACACTGACCATGAGCGAAGTATAATAACTACGGGCATATGCAAATCTTTGAAAGAGTAGCCTGATTGCCCGAGTTTCAATCGGAGTAGGATTTTTATTAATTTTTTAGCTTTTTAAGCACAGCAAAAGACTTTTGGTTACTTTTGGTCTCAAAAGTAACAAAGAATATTTATGAATTATGAATTAAGTAAAATATTACCATTTCTAACTGACTTAGCACAAAATAACAATCGCTCATGGTTTCAAGAAAACCGTGAGCGATATAACATTGCACGTCAAGCCGTTCTCGACCTAACAGCCACACTTATCAACCAAATCGGACAATTCGACCCACAAGTGCGCTACCTCGAACCCAAAGACTGCCTCTTCCGCATCTATCGCGACACCCGTTTCTCTCTCGACAAATCGCCCTACAAACGCCATTTCGGCACCTATATTGCCATGAACGGAGGTCATCGCAGCACACTCTCAGGCTATTACATCCACCTCCAACCCGGCAACTGCATGCTCTCAGGAGGCATCTGGTGTCCCGACAATCAAGGCATAAAAAACTTTCGTTCATATATCGACACCGAATACGACGAACTATTCAACATCATGGCACAACCCGATTTCAAACACTACTTTGGCGACAAACTAACCTGTTTCGAATCACTCAAACGCCCTCCAATGGGCTATCCAGCCGACCATCCAGCCATCGAACTCCTCAAAATGAAACAATGGCTCACCGAACACCACTTCGATGACTCCCTACTCAACAACCCCCAACAACTCATCACCCACCTCACCCAAGCCGCCCACGCCATGATGCCATTCTCCCATTGGTGCAACTGCGCCTTCCTCGAATAAAAAACCATCGCGTAGCGATAAATTTCCGTGCATTCCGTCGAGCGCATTTGACAAAGTCAAACAGCGAGTTCTAGAATAAAAAAAATTCCGTGCGTTCCGTGAATTCCGTGAGAGAAAAGATATCCGTGAGAAAAAACACCGAATAACAAAATCTAGAGCAGCGCAGCGTCCTAGCTCCTCTAGAACATCTAGAAAAACCATCGCGCAGCGATAAAATCTGTGTAAATCCATAGAGCAATTTTTGCAAAGCAAAAAAGCGAATCAAAAAAGGAAAAATCCGTGTTATCTGTGTAATCTGTGGGAGATAAAACCATCGCGCAGCGATAAATATTCGTGAAATTTGTGAAATTTGTGGGAGATACTAATTCCGAATGGCACGCCGGCGCAGCCACGGCGTTTCCGTGAATTCCGTGAGAAAAAAACATTCCGAGAAAAAAACAGTAAAAAAAAATGGCAAAATTCGAACTATTCATAGCAAACCGCTTCAATCGCGAAGAACGTGACAACCAACAGATGTCGCGCCCTGCTGTGCGTATAGCCATAATAGGCATCGCGCTCGGACTTGCCGTAATGCTCATATCCATTGCCGTAATCGTAGGCTTCAAACAAGAAGTCCGCAACCAAATAATCGGATTCGGTAGCCACATACAAATAATGTCTTACAACAACTACAACTCCCTCCAAACCGAACCCGTAACCCTCACCCCACAACTCGACAGCCTACTAAAAACAACCCCTAACATCACTGACATACAACACATTGCCACACAACCCGGCATAATCCATACCGAAGAAGCCTTCCAAGGCATACTCCTCAAAGGCGTAGATTCGACATACAATTGGGATTTCTTCTCACAAAACCTCCTCGAAGGCACAACCCTCAACTCCCAAATCTCAACTCCCAACTCTTCACTCATCAGTGCCTCTATCGCGCAAGCTATGAATCTCAAAATAGGCGATTCATACACCATCTATTTTGCATCCAACAATGGACTCCGCGCACGAAAATTCACTGTATTAGGCATATATCAAACCACATTTGCCGATTACGACAAACTCTATATCATCACCGACATCAATCACATCCAACGCCTAAATCAGTGGGGAGAAGACCAATTCTCCACTCTCGAAATCCTCATCAACGACTACACCCAACTCAACCAAACCTCTGCCGACCTATTTAGCCGAATAATCACATACTCCCACGATACCGACATCCTCTATCGCGTCGAAACTATCGAAAGCCTAACCCCTCAAATCTTCGACTGGCTCGCTATGCTCGACATGAATGCCATCGTCATCATCATACTAATGCTTGCCGTATCAGGCTTTTGTGTCATTTCAGGGCTACTCATCCTCATTCTCGAACGCTCTGCCACCATCGGACTACTCAAATCCCTTGGAGCCAACAATTGGACTATTCGCAAAATATTCCTCACACAATCAGCATATCTTATTTCACGAGGCATGCTTTGGGGCAATATCATTGGCTTAGCAATAATTGCCATCCAACATTTCACTCATGCCATCCCTCTCGACCCAACCTCTTACTACGTCGACCACGTTCCCGTCACACTCTCACTTCCTGCATGGCTACTCATCAACATCTGCCTCGCCACAGCATCCATACTCATACTCGTAGGCCCATCCTACTTCGTCACACGCATCTCCCCAGCCGAAGCCATGCGCAAAGAATAAAATACAATCCATAAAACGCAATAAAAAAGGCTATCCAAAAGTATTGGATAGCCTTATTTTTGTGATCACAAATATTAACCACGTTTTTCTGCGATACGAGCAGCTTTACCTGTAAGGTTACGGAGGTAATACAATTTAGCACGACGTACTTTACCAATTTTGTTAACCTCGATTTTGTCGATAAATGGAGAGTTCATAGGGAAGATACGTTCTACACCTACGTTGTCTGACATTTTACGAACTGTAAAGCGTTTTGTTGCACCGTGACCTGTAATTTTGATAACTACACCACGATAACGTTGAATACGCTCTTTGTTACCTTCTTTAATACGGTAATCTACTGTAATAGTGTCTCCACTTTTGAATGCTGGGAGATTGTTCTCTACTGCAAAAGCTTGTTCTGCAATTTTAATAAAATCCATTGTCAATGAATGATTTAAGAGTAAATAATTATGCAGCATTCACGAGGTTCACAATTCCTCATCAGCGGCTACACATAACGGTTGCAAAGTTACAACTTTTTTTTCATTCCCACAATACCTAAAGCAAAAAAAGTAGTAAACCAATGATTTACTACTTTTTTTCACTCATATTGTGTTAACAAATTATTGCAAACGGAACGATACTGGCACAGTAAATTTACAAGAAACTTCTTTACCACGTTGTTTACCAGGTTTCCATTTAGGCATATTTTCAATCAAACGAACTGCCTCTTTATCCAAAGATTTATCCACACCACGCAAAACTACGATATCGCGGATAGAACCATCTCTCCACACTGTGAACTGACAGATTACACGACCTTGAATACCGTTTTCTGCTGCCACAACAGGGTAACGAACGTTGTCAGAGAAATACTTCATCAATTTAGCCATACCTCCTGGGAACTCAGGTTGCTCTTCTACAACCAAGAATACCTCTTCAATATCTTCTTCATCTTCTGGCTCTTCAATGATAACTTGCTTGATTTCTACAGCCTCTTTTGTATCTTCTGTTGAAATATTAAACTCTTCTGTCTTAACATCGTCTTCCACAATCTTAATTTCTTCGATTACATCAGGAACCTCTTCTGGTTCTGGAGGTGGTGGAGGTGTTTCCTCTTGGAAAGTTTGGTCAATTTGAATCTCTTCCTCAATAAGGAAATCTTCATTGTCTGCTTCGTGAACTGTAATTTCACGTTGTGTCCACTCAAAAGCGGTGTACAAAATAGCCAACGCTACAATCAACCCCATAAAGACAAAGGTCAATCGTTTGTCTTCCAAATTGGCTTTTGGCGATTTTTTTATTTCCATAATTATTATTGTTTATTTTTATGCAGAATAACTTCGCAAATGTACACATTTTTTTTCAAATAACACACTCTTTTTCCGATTTTTTTTGCTCCAATACTTCTCCTACAATTTAAATCGCTGATTTTTCAAACTTTAAGCAATCCACACCACCCCTTTACACCCAAATATTCAAACAAAAAAAAACTAAAACCAACAAACATCCAACATTAAAACAGATTAAAAAACATCAAAAATATTCTATTTTAAAGCTTATTTCTCCGATTTATATCATATTTCCACCAATTTTTTGTAACTTTGCAATACTATTTAAAATCAAATAAAATGAACAACGAAACAATAAATCTACTTGGCGCACGAGTACACAATCTAAAAAATATCGACGTCTCAATCCCTCGCAATTCACTCACCGTCGTAACCGGCCTCAGCGGTAGTGGCAAATCTTCTCTCGCTTTCGACACCATCTATGCCGAAGGCCAACGTCGCTATATCGAAACTTTTTCTGCCTATGCACGCCACTTCATCGGAAACATCGAACGCCCCGACATCGACGAAATCACTGGTCTAAGCCCGGTTATTGCTATCGAGCAAAAAACCACGAACAAAAACCCTCGTTCTACTGTTGGCACCGTTACCGAAATCTACGACTTTCTCCGTCTTCTCTATGCCCGTGCAGGTGTAGCCTATAGCTATATTTCCGGACAACCTATGATTAAATATTCCGACGAGCAGATTCTCGAACTCATACTCAACGACTACGATGGTCAAGCCATATATCTCTTAGCCCCTATCGTCCGCAATCGCAAAGGTCACTACAAAGAGCTCTTCGAAAGCATACGCAAAAAGGGCTACCCTAATGTCCGTGTCGATGGAATAATGCAAGAAATATATGCAGGGATGAAACTCGACCGCTACCACAACCACGATGTTGAAGTCGTTGTCGACAAACTAATCATCAAAGAAAAAGACACTCAACGCATCAAGAAAAGCATTGAAAAAACTATGGATATGGGCGAAGGTGTAATGATGATACTAACTCGCGATGCCGAACAGTCTCGTTTCC
The DNA here is from genome assembly GCA_017559505.1 of Paludibacteraceae bacterium. GTDB lineage: Bacteria > Bacteroidota > Bacteroidia > Bacteroidales > Paludibacteraceae > Aphodosoma. The sequence continues at coordinate 7,406 of JAFYSF010000025.1, forward strand.
TCTCTCGCCATCTCATGGACCCCGCCACAGGACTTGCCTACAACGAACCTGCGCCTCACAATTTCTCTTTCAACACTCCAAAAGGCGCATGCCCTCATTGCAAAGGTCTCGGCACTATAAATCAAATTGATTTCGACAAAATCATCCCCGACAAACAACTATCAATTGCCGCTGGTGGCATCGTGCCTCTCGGCAAAGAAAAAAGTTCAATGATATTTTGGCAAATAAATGCCATTGGCGAAAAATATGGTTTCACAACCAAAACCCCTATTAACGAAATTCCTGAAGAGGGTCTCGACGAAATCCTCAATGGCTCTACCGAAGAACTCCTAATCTCCAATTCAGCCATTGGCAACGACACCAATTATCGCACTCGCTACGAAGGACTTATCCATTACATCTCTCTACAACAAGAAGATGGCACATCCACCGAGCAACGCTGGGCAGACTCGTTCTACACTCCTGTCATTTGTCCTCATTGCAATGGCACACGACTAAACAAAGAGGCGCTTAGTTTCCGCATTGCCGACAAAAACATCGCTGAACTTGCCAATATGCAACTCGACGACCTCTACGATTGGCTCAATACTGCCGAAACTCAAATGGACAAACGCCAACGCCAAATCGCTACCGAAATCGTAAAAGAAATACGCACTCGCCTCAAGTTCCTCCTCGACGTAGGGCTTGGCTATCTCTCACTATCTCGCTCATCAGCCACACTATCTGGTGGCGAAAGCCAACGTATACGTCTTGCCACACAAATTGGTAGCCAACTCGTCAACGTACTATATATCCTCGACGAGCCAAGTATTGGTCTTCATCAGCGCGACAACATCCGCCTCATCAACTCTCTTAAAGAACTCCGCGATGTTGGTAACTCTGTCATCGTAGTAGAACACGACGAAGATATGATGCGAGCTGCCGACTATATAGTCGATATGGGACCAGGTGCTGGTCGCCTCGGTGGTGAAGTTGTATTCCAAGGCACATTCAAAGAAATGCTCAAAGCCAATACGCTAACAGCCAAATACCTCTCTGGCAAAAACTCCATTGACATACCTACCGAGCGTCGCTCAGGCAATGGCAAACACCTAATTCTCAAAGGCGCACAAGGCAACAACCTCAAAAACGTAACTCTCGACATCCCTCTCGGCACTCTCACCTGCGTTGCTGGCGTATCAGGCAGTGGCAAGTCTTCTCTCATCAATGGCACACTACGCCCTATACTCACCCGCCACTTCTATCGTAGCAAAGAAGAGCCTCTACCTTACGAATCTATCGAAGGTGTCGAATATATCGACAAAATCGTTACCGTCGACCAAGAGCCTATTGGACGCACACCACGCTCAAACCCAGTTACCTACACAGGCATTTTCAACGACATCCGCACCCTATTCGCTGGACTCCCAGAAGCAAAAATTCGTGGCTACAAACCTGGTCGATTCTCTTTCAATGCCAAAGGTGGTCGTTGCGAGGTCTGCGCTGGCAATGGTATGAAGAAAATCGAAATGAACTTTCTCCCCGATGTCTACATCCCTTGCGAAGCCTGCGGTGGCAAACGCTACAATCGAGAAACTCTCGAAGTCCGCTTCAAAGGCAAATCTATTGCCGATGTACTCAATATGACCATCAATCAAGCAGTAGAGTTCTTCGAAAATATGCCTACTTTTGTCCACAAACTCCAAACCCTACAAGACGTAGGACTCGGCTATGTCAAACTCGGACAAAGTTCCACTACCCTCTCAGGCGGAGAAAGCCAACGCATCAAACTCGCCACCGAACTCGCTAAACGCGACACAGGCCACACCCTATATATTCTCGATGAGCCAACCACAGGCCTCCATTTCGAAGACATCAAAGTACTCATGAACGTGCTCCAACGACTCGTTGCACGTGGCAACACTGTCATCGTCATCGAACACAATCTCGACGTACTCCGCCAAGCCGACCATCTCATCGACCTCGGCCCCGAAGCTGGCAAACGTGGTGGCGAAATCGTTGCTGCCGGCACCCCCGAACAAATCAAAACCCTCGCCATAAGCCCAACAGCCCCATACTTATAAAAACAAAAAATCCTGCTCAAACCAAAGAGCAGGATTTTTTATTACTATTTACGACCAAATTCTTTAGGAATTTTGAGGAATGGTATTACCGCTAATGTAGGTATAGCACAAATCATCACAAATATAAAGAAATTTTGATACCCAATTGCCTCTTGTAACCAACCAGCAATCATACCTGGTAACATCATACCCAAAGCCATAAAACCAGTACACAATGCATAATGTGCTGTTTTATGCTCACCCTCACTAACTAAAATCAAATACAACATATAAGCCGTAAAACCAAAGCCATAACCAAATTGTTCAATAGCAACAGCTATATTTATCGTTATAAAATTTGGATTTTCTACAAACGTCAAGAATAAATAAGCTAAATGAGGTAAAGTAATACATAAAGCCATAGGCCATATCCAAAACTTCAGCCCTCGTTTTGATACCACTAAACCTCCAAGAATACCACCTAAAGTAAGACATATAACACCAACTGTACCATAAACAAGTCCAACCTCTCCAGTAGTTAATCCCATACCACCTATTTCGCGAGCATCAAGTAAAAACGGAGAAGACATTTTTACCAACATAGCCTCACCTAAACGATACAATAACATAAAACACAACGCAATACCAATACCCGGTTTCTTAAAAAACGAAACAAATGTATCAATAAATTCAGCCATAATAAAACGTGCTGATGTATGAGTAGATGATTTATCCGCACTTGGATAAGGAAGTATAAAACGATGATATAAGAAAAATGCTATAAACAAACCAGCTAAAATAAAGAAAGTTATAGACCAAGCTAAAGGTATATTACCAGAAAGACCTTCAAATTCAGCATTTGCTTCTTTTTGCAGTTTATAATCATGAGCAAATGCCGCATAAGCAGGTTTATCCCAATTTTCAGATGTAAAGACCAAACGATCCGCTGAAACAAGAGAAATATCTTTATCCCCATCTTTGAATGTTACATTCAAAACTACTTCATCTCCTTCTTTTGGACATTTGTTAATCTTAAAAGCAACAATACCTGCATTACCAGATAATTGTTCTGTCTCTGTTTTAACACCAAAAGCTGTTTGCAAAGATTTTTTCAAAGGTTCTGAAACATTAACGGTCCACCAACTTTCATCATTTGTTTTTATATCACCACCTAAATTTTTTATCTCTTTTTCAAAACCATTCTGCACATTCAAATTATGAACATATGACTTTATTGACTCTAAAGAATCTAAAGAAATTGTCCCTACCTTTATATTCAAAGCTTCAGGAAAAGCTTGAATTATCATTTCTCCATCTAAATTAACAAGCATATCTTTTTCTGCTACTAATTCTGTAGAAACAATAGAAGGATCTGCTTTTACCTGAAATTCAATAGGCTCAAGACCTGTTGAACTTTCCAAAAATCCAGCCAACATTATCAGTAAACCCTGACCAAAAATTGTAGCGAAACGATAAAAAGTGCTACGAATACCAACAAAATAAGCTTGTTCTCCTGAGTTTAATGCAAGCATATAAAAACCATCAGCAGCTATATCATGTGTAGCCGAGCTAAAGGCAATTAGCCATAATATAGCTAATGTTGCTTGAAAATAAAACGAAGCGGGTATTAAAAAAGCAACTGCAGCCAAACCTGCACCAACTAATGTTTGCATAGTAACAATCCACCAACGTTTAGTTTTCACTAAATCTACAAATGGAGACCAAAATGGTTTTATAACCCAAGGTAAGTACAACCACGATGTATACAAAGCAATCTCTGTATTTGAAATACCAAGTCGCTTATACATAATCACAGCAACTGTCATTGCAACAACGTAAGGAATACCTTGCGCAAAATACAATGTGGGAATCCAAGCCCACGGTGAACGTTTTTTAATTTCCATAGTATTTTTTTACTTATATAACACATTCAACTCCGAATTCACAAAATAATGACGCAATATCTCATCATATTTATACCCTTTTGCGCCCATCACAGCAGCTCCTATCTGACACAATCCTACTCCATGACCCCAACCTGCACCTGTCAATTTGAATCCATTTTCAGTCTTATCCACCACGAATGCCGAACTATAGAGGTGTGATTCTGACAACCAACGGCGTATTTCCAACTCCTTACCCACTACCATAGTACGCTTAGTACCCACGATACGAAGTCGAGTCAATCTACCCGACACACCACGTTCAACTGGCTCAAGAGCCACAATAGTACCAAAATCAATACCTGAACGGCGAGCCACTAATTCCGACAACTGCTCGGTTGTATATTCCACCTTCCAGCGATAGAAATCAGTAGTCTCTTGGTCATAGTTATTCAACACTTGCGAGAGTATCTCTTTGTCATGTGTATTGCAAAACGAATCATACTCACCACGAATCCATGCCTCTGCATTAGCCTCTATTGTCAAATCTGGCGTAATCATCACCGACTCGGCAGACTTAGTATCCACCACTCTCTCAAGATAAGAATAATGCTCATCTGCCCAACAATTTTCAAACAATTCACTGACTCCGCCACACGATTTTGAGAATCGAGCATCACAAATCTGTCCGTGCGACGTAAGCACCAATCCACGTGTAGCCTCAATCGCCAAACGCACATTCTCCGTACGTGCTCGCGTAATGCCCTGATAACGCTGACAATGATCATCTGCACACACATTATACAACTCATGCGAATCGCGTTCATACCACTTAATCAACTCATCATCAGTACGATGCTCAAGCACTGCCGTCGCATTATGTTCGTTATGGATAATTGGTTTCAACAACCACGAACGCGAAATCACAGCATGAGCTTTCAACAATTCAAGACTTGCCGTTGCGCTCATCTCACTCGAAATCACCGAGAAAATATATGCTTCAGTAGGTATTTCATTAATTGCAACCAACTTACCATTCTCAATCATAAAGGTAAGCCCGCCCTTGAAACGCTGATTCTCTTTACGTTCCCAGTGAAAATTGATTCCAATCACCACATCTTCGAGTTCAAAATAACCATCTTCCGACGTATAATCTTGCTCTTCAATAGGCGTAAAATGCAACGAATCAAATTGTTGTTCAAAGAAACTTACTCGCCCATCTTCTGAGAGAAATACCTCATACTCACCATCAAAGGTAATATTCGGAAATTCAGCACAACGAAATGGCGAATCAAAAAAGAAACCTATTCGCTCGGCATGCATTATACCAACCGTAATTATCGGTTCTTGCATCAATTTAGGCATTTGTTCCATATCTGCTTGTTCCATTTTTGGAGGGTCTTGCTCAGCCCCAAATTCCTTAGGAATATACATTTTCATCGGATCAACCGACTCAATCCACTCCTTTTTTCTACGTTCAATACCCATTTACAAAAACAACTTAAAAATTAATTCCTCATTCCTAACTCCTAATTCCTCATTTGATTGTGCATTGAGTCAAAATATCAACAACATCCTCTTTTCTAATTCGCTCAAAATGCTCTTTCACAGGAGTAATAAACAAACCGCTAACCTCCACTGTCGCAGGCGAAACAAGCAATTGCTCATCTCCTTCTGCAGTATATTGCCAAGGGCGGAAAGCACCACGTGGAATCACAAACAAATACCACTTACCATCTTCTGTTGACTGTTGACCGTCGACTGTTGACTTTTTATAAAGGCAAACCACATTCATCATAGGCTCAACATTCTCATCCACAACCCACGAATTATATAGTTTCATAAAAGCCGCTTTCAAAGCCTCTGCATCAGTAGCCTCAAGGCAATAAACCACACGCAAATAATTATCAATAGTATAAACATCCACTTCATCAATTGTGAATTGCGAATTGTGCATTGTGCATTGACCTTTTGCTTTTAAAGCAAAATAATCACTCACCAAAGGTAAGAAATCAGCATTCCCTGCTTGGAAGTGCATATGATCAGGAGCCGAAGCACCACATTTCGGACCATTATAGAACACTACAAAATCGGTCAATTCACGCGCCAAATCAAACATATCAGAGATATATGGCACAATGCGTTGGTCCACATGTTCTCGACGAGGAATAGTCAAATGGCGTGTGAAAATTGGAAATGGATTGATAAGTATATCATAATCACGCCATTCTATACCACGTTGCACTTCAGGTCTATTAGCTGCACAGAGGAAACATTTACGCTCTGCAATAGTCTTAGCATCAACCTTTGCACCCGACGACACCATACGCGCAGGATTAAATTGCACCTTCACAGCAAATCCGTCGAAATCAAACTCTCGAATTTGCACAGTTTTCAAACCTTCAAAATTATTGCGAGCCATCTCCCACACCGACAATTGTTGGTCAAAAAGCTCATTTACTTGATTTTGTATAGTCATAATCATTATCTTTTTTTAACAAAAGCACCAAATATCATATTCTCATGTCTTCATGCCTAAAACTCACTCCTCCTTAAAAAACATCGCTCCAAGTGGGGCAAATATAAGAGACAACAACAATCTGCCTCGTTCATTTTTGTAATCTTCTGCCGACATCGATGCCGCGTAAGCATTAAGCAACATCGTAATTTGCCATATAAACAACACCGAATGAGCCAAAAATCTCGCCGAATGGAACACACCTAATGCTGTACCAGAGAAAAGATTAAATCCTAAAATAGTCATTACACGCATCACCGAAAATATAGTTTCAATTGCCATCACAACCCCTACTGTCAACTTAAACCGCCCTACAATCTCATTATAATATTTTTCAGCTTTTACGCGTACACTATCCAACACCTTCAAATACCATATCTCCCACAACAAGAATGTAACCCAAACAAAAAACACACCCCACGCACCATCAATCACTTGCGCAAAAATAAACTCCGACGTCATCAACAACCCCAACGCCAACGACGGAACTTTTTTCAAATCAAAATTCATAAACACCTACTCCTTACTCACTATTCCCTACTCCTTAAATAACAAACTCCCCATTCAACATCACAGCCTCAACAATATCAGTCGTATATGCGTATGGAATGAAGTCAATAGAAGGAATCTTTTTAGTAATAAACAAGTTAGCCTTTTTGCCCACAGCAATCGAACCATGCGATTGAGCCAAACCAAGAGCCGCCGCACCATTGATAGTAGTAGCGTTGATAGCCTGAGCAGGTGTCAATTTCATATTGATACAAGCCAACGACATCACAAATTTCATATTACCCGATGGTGTAGAACCCGGATTATAGTCCGAAGCCAAAGCCACAGGCAAACCAGCAGCAATCATATCCTTAGCATTACCGTATGGCAAACCAAGGAAGAACGAAGTACCCGGCAATATCGTAGGGATAGTATTCGAATTACGCAAACACTCAATCTCAACCGCAGTAGTACGTTCCAAATGGTCCACCGAAAGCGCATTATATTTCACACCCACTTGCACACCACCCGACACATCCAACTCATTAGCATGTATCTTCGGACGCATACCATATTTCGCACCCACTTCAAGCATACGCGCAGTCTCTTCCACCGTAAAGAAACCCTTATCGCAGAACACATCAATAAAATCAGCCAAACCCTCTTCTGCCACAGCCGGAATCATCTCATTACAAATCAAATCCACATATTCCCCTTGGCGACCCTTATATGCCGCTGGCACAGCATGCGCACCCAAGAAATTAGCACGAATAGTCAATGGAGTCGTCTCCTTCAATCTACGAATCACACGCAACATCTTGAGTTCATCCTCAGTCGACAAACCATAACCACTCTTAATATCAGCCGCACCCGTACCAAATCCAATCATCTCATACACACGCTCAAGTGCCTGTTCATACAATCCATCCTCCGAAGTATCATGCAAACGCTTAGCCGAATTCAAAATACCACCACCACGCTTAGCAATCTCCTCATAACTCAAACCATTAATTTTATCAATAAATTCATGCTCACGACTACCAGCATAAACAATATGAGTATGACCATCACAAAATGCAGGCAACACAAAACGACCCTCAGCATCAACCACCTGATCAGCAGTCTCAGGAGCCTCCGACATCGGACCAAACGCCTTAATCACATCATCTTCCACCAAAAGATAAGCATTCTCAATCTCAGGCAAAATGCTCATCGCATCACCTGCCACAAATGGACGAATTTCGCGCTCAACTTGCACCAAACGTCCAATATTTTCAATCAATGTTGTCATAGATATTATGTTATTTAAAGTTTATATTTTCTTACTTTAACGTCAGTTCGATATAAGAATTCCGTGCTATCCGTAGAGCGATTTTTGCATAGCAAAAAAGCGAATTCTTATAATATAATGTGGTAAATTTTAGGTTTTTTTATAATAAAAATTCCGTGTATTCCGTGTATTCCGTGAGAGATAAAATTATATCGAACTCACGTTATTTAAAGTTTATACTTTCCGCAATTTAAAATCACGTGCAAATATAACTCTTTTTTTTCAGACAAACAAATAAATACCACACAACTTACACCCTTAACTAACAATGAACCAATTCTTAATTCCTCCTCGCTCCCTCCCCCCTGCTCCTTACTCCATGCTCCCTACTCCATGCTCCCTACCCTCTACTTACCCTTAATATACTATAAATATATCATAAATATAGGATAAATATACTATAAACATACTATAAATATACTATAGTAACACCTTCGCTTATCCCACAAAAAACCACACACCTCTTTTTTTGCACAAATCACCTCTTTTGTGTCATTTTCTTGCCCGAAAATTTGGTTTATTCCCAATAAAAGTTTAATTTTGCACATCAAATCAAACACCCAATGAAAGACAAAAAACAATCCAAAACCCGAAAACTCATAGTCGATGTCGCACGTCGCCAATTCGCCATGTATGGCAAAGACAACGTAACAATGAACGACATCGCAGTAGCATCCAACAAAGGCCGACGCACCATATACACCTACTTCAGCAACAAAGACGAAGTATATCTCGCCGTAATCGAAAACGAATTAGACCACCTAATCGAACGCCTTCAGGTAGTGATGAACAAAGACCTATCGCCCGACAAAAAACTCGAAGAGTATATTTTCACCCGATTCGATGCCGTCAAAGAAGCAATCGAACGCAATGGCTCTCTCCGCGCCGACTTCTTCCGCAACATCTACGAGGTAGAAAAAGCTCGCCGATCTATCGACATCAAAGAAATACGCATGATCAAGCAAATCATGGACGAAGGCATGCGACTCGGCATATTCCAAATCCATAGCACCCAATGGGCGGCCATGATGATGATGTACTCCCTCAAAGGCCTCGAAGCCCCATATCTAAAGAATAATATCGGTACCTACATCCGCGATCACCGCCACATTATAATAAAAACCCTATTCGACGGCATGCTCGCCAAACCCCAAGAATAAGGATTTTTTTCACTATAACCGAAGGCTGTAGGGACGCACGGCTCGTGTGTCCGCTCAATAGACAAACCCAAATATGAAAGTTGTATTACTATCCGACACCCACGCTTGGTGCGACAAGAAAATAGAAAAATATCTAACCAACTGCGACGAAATATGGCATGCTGGCGACATAGGCTCACTCGACGTAATCAACCGCCTACGCACCTATGCCCCTCTCCGCGCCGTACATGGCAACATCGACGGTCAAGACATTCGATACGACTTTCCCGAATTTCTCGAATTCGACATTGATGGCATCAAAGTACTAATGACCCACATCGGTGGTTTCCCAGGCAAATACGACACCCGTGCCCTCAAAAAAATATTCGAAATAAAACCCAAACTATTCATTTGCGGACATAGCCACATCCTCCGTGTAATGTACGACCAACACCATAACATGCTCGTCATGAATCCCGGAGCAGCCGGCCTACAAGGCTTCCATCAAGTCCGCACCCTCCTTCGCTTCGACATCGAGTCAGGCGAAATCAAAAACCTCGAAGTAATCGAAATCCCACGATAAAAAAAATCTCCATTCGGTATCATACCAAATGGAGATTTTCTATTAATAAGGATTTCTAACTCAAATTAGAACTTAGCATTTTTCATATCGCCAGTTTCAACCAATGCTTTGTGCATAGCAAAGCAGTTATCAAGGTTAAGTGGAGTATGTGCCAATGGTGCTTTTGCAAGATAATCACGAAGCATTTCGCGATATTCTGGGTCAACACAATTGTCGATGATGCAATTAGCACGTTGGATTGGCGATTTACCACGAAGGTCAGCCACACCATGCTCTGTAATAAGGATTTTCACTGAGTGCTCAGATTGGTCAATGTGCGATACGTAAGGTACGATAGCCGAAATCTTACCATCTTTAGCAGTTGAAGGAGTAGTGAAAATTGAAATATAAGCATTACGTGTAAAGTCGCAAGAACCACCAATACCATTCATCATCTTAGTACCAGTAACGTGAGTAGAGTTTACGTTACCGAAGATGTCAGCTTCAAGAGCTGTGTTAATAGTGATAAGACCAAGACGACGAGCAACCTCTGGGTTGTTCGAAATTTCTTGTGGACGAAGAACGAGTTTATCTTTGAAAAACTCAAGATCGTTATAGATTTCGTCAAGAACTGGATTAGAAACAGTCAATGAGCAACCAGAAGCAAACTTACAGTTACCTTCTTTCATCAAGCCAATAACTGCATCTTGAATTACTTCAGTATACATTTCAAATGGTGGAATATCAGGGTTAGCACCAAGCGAACCAAGCACAGCATTTGCAATATTACCTACACCCGATTGAATAGGGAGGAATGATGCAGGAATGCGACCTGCTTTGATTTCAGCAGCAAGGAAGTTAGCCACATTTTCACCAATTTTAGCTGTTACTTCGTCAACTGGAGAGAAACCACCTACTTCGTTAGGACGGTTAGTATTAACCACAGCAATGATTTTTGCTGGATCTACTTGCACGTATGGTTGACCGCAACGATCCGATGGTTTATATACTGGGATAGCCTCACGACAAGGAGGGTCAAGTGGCTCATAAATATCGTGCATACCACAGATTTCAGCTGGGTGAGCAGCATTGAGCTCAACGATGATGTGGTCAGCCAAACGGCAAATAGTAGGAAGGATACCTACGCCTGAAGTAGGTACAATTTTACCATCTTCTGACAAAGAACAAGCCTCAACGATAGCAAATTTTGGTTTTGGCATGAAGCCATAACGCAACTCTTGAGCCAAATGACTAAGGTGCATATCGAAATAATGAGCTTCTTGTGCATTCAAACGAGTGCGAAGATCTTTGCTTGATTGGTATGGAGTACGGAAAAGAATAGCATTAGCTTTAGCTAATTCACCATCAAGGCTAGCACCTGTAGATGCACCTGTATACATACCAATTTTAAACTCTTTACCTTCTGCATGAGCTGCAGCAGCACGAGCCGCAATAGCAGTAGGAACTTCTTTTGGGCAACCAGCTGGTGTAAAACCACTGAAGCCAATAATGTCACCGTGATTGATAAAAGAGGCAGCTTCTTCGGCTGTCATTACTTTGTAAGCCATAGTATTAAAGTTAAAAGTTGAGAATTGAGAGTGATCTAACCCTCAACTCTCTTTATTATTTTTTAAATTCTTAATTGTTAATTAACGCCATTGTATCTGATGCGATAGTAAGTTCTTCATCTGTTGGAATAACCACTACGCGAACTTTTGAGTCTGGAGTAGATATTTCAATCTCTTCACCACGTGATTTTGCATTCAATTCTGCATTATATTTAACTCCAAGATACTCAAGACCACGACAAATAAAATCGCGAGTTTGCATTTGATTTTCACCAATACCACCAGTGAACACCAATACATCAACGCCATTCAAAGCTGCTGTATAAGCACCGATATATTTCAACAAACGATACTCAAACATATCAAGAGCAAGTTTAGCGCGTTCATTACCTGCAGCAATCGCAGCTTCAATATCACGCATATCACTAGATACGCCCGAAACGCCCATAACACCTGATTTTTTGTTGATAACAGCATTAACACCAGCAGCGTCAAGACCTTCTTTTTCCATCAAGAATGTGATTGCACCAAGGTCAACATCACCACAACGAGTACCCATCACCAAACCTTCCACTGGAGTAAGACCCATTGAAGTATCTATTGATTTACCATTTTTCACAGCAGTAATTGAACCGCCACCACCAATGTGAGCAGTGATAACTTTTGTATTTTCATAGTCCAAACCAAGGAATTCACAAGCACGACGTGACACATAGCGATGCGATGTTCCGTGGAAACCATAACGACGCACACCATATTTTTCATAATACTCATAAGGAAGAGCATACATATATGCATGAGCAGGCATTGTTTGGTGGAATGCAGTATCAAATACACCTACTTGAGGCACATTAGGCAAAATCTTAGTAATTGCAGCCACACCTTTAAGGTTAGCTGGATTATGAAGTGGAGCAAGTTCAGTACAAGCTTCCATTTGTTTAATAACCTCTGGAGTAATTACTACTGAAGTATTGAATTTTTCACCACCATGCACAAGACGATGACCCACTGCATCAATCTCTTCAAGTGACTTAATGCAACCATATTCTGCATTAGTAAGCACTTCAAGAATAAGTTCTACCCCTACTGTATGCTCTGGCATATTTTTTTCAATGACCTTTTTAGATCCATCTGCCAAAGTAAACTTAAGGAATGAATCTGGTAAACCAAGTTTTTCAATACCACCCTGAGCCATCACCTCTTTAGTGGTCATATCATACAATTTATATTTGATAGACGAACTACCACAATTGAGAACTAAAACTTTCATTTTATTTAGATTTTTAGTAGCGAGCAACTTAACTTACTCGCTCTGCTTATTAATAAGATATCATCAACTTTCATCTGTCAACTGTCGACCGTCGACTATTATCTGTTGACTGTATTAATTCTTTTTCGCTGCAATAGCTTGATTTGCAGTAATAGCAATCATTTGTTCAATATCAGCAACCGAGCAACCACGGCTGAGGTCATTAATTGGAGCTGCCATACCTTGAAGTACTGGACCGATAGCTTCTGCACCACCAAGACGTTGTACCATTTTATAGCTAATATTACCAACTTCAAGAGATGGGAATACAAATGTATTAGCATGACCTGCAACTTTGCTACCTGGAGCTTTCAATTGACCAACTGATTCAACCAAAGCAGCATCAGCTTGAAGTTCACCCTCAATCATCATATCAGGGGCTTTTTCTTGTGCCATTTTTGTAGCAGCAACTACTTTGTCAACCATTTCGTGTTTTGCACTACCTTTAGTTGAGAAAGAAAGCATAGCAATACGTGGTTCTTTGTTGGCAATAGCACGCATAGTTTCGCCTGTTGCAACCGCGATTTGAGCCAACTCTTCTGCTGTTGGATTTGGCATAACTGCCACGTCAGCAACCATCAACAAGCCATCTTCACCGTATTGAGGAGTTTTTGTAAACAACATCATCGCACCAGACACACAAGTCATACCAGGTTTAGTTTTCACAATTTGCAATGCTGGACGAAGCACATTACCTGTAGTATTCAATGCACCGGCCAATTCACCATCTGCATCGCCCGATTTAATCATCAAACAAGCAAGATACAACGGATCTTTAGCCAAACGTGTAGCCTCTTCAATAGTCATACCTTTGCTTTTGCGAAGTTCTGCAAGCAAAGTAGCATATTTTTCAAGGTTAGGATTGTTTTCTGGGTCAACAATTGTGGCCTCTTTAATGTAAGTATATCCTTTCTCTTCTGCAATACGATTGATTTCTGCAGGGTTACCAATAAGGATAAGTTTAGCAACTTTGTCACGCAATACTGAGTTTGCAGCCTCAAGCGTACGAGGTTCAGTACCTTCTGGCAAAACAATGCGCTGTGGATTTTGTTGTGCGCGTTCTTTGATTTCTTGAAGAAGTTTCATAATAGTGTAAAGTTAGGAGCTAAAAATTAGGTTTTTCCACCCAAATCAACCTCCAAATTATTAATTATTAATTGTTAATTCTTAATTCTATAACATCTTGCAAAGTTACTAATACTTTTCGATATAACAAAAAAAATCACAAAAAAAAGAAGCACCGAATTTTATCTCGGTGCCTCTTTTTTTTATCTACTAAAATTAGTAACAAATTTGCTCTGCTAAACTGCGAAGTTCATAATTTGACTCTGTGCGATACAAAGATACTGCACGCATCACATTTTGTGTTTGAGTTTCCAACAAAGGAAGTTTAACTGCGTCATGAACCATGCGATTAGTTGTATTTGTTATCTTACCATGCACAACAGCAACAATTTCCATATTTTCAAACACACAATCAAAAGTACCTTTAGAACCACCAATCTTAGCAGGAACTTTATATGTATATGATTTAGAATAGCTACCTCCATCAAGTGTCATAAGTTCTCCAATTTGAGAAGTTAAGAACTTACGTGGTGCATTGTTATGAGTATATGTTCCTGTTACCCCACTTTGACTTGCACTCAAACCACTTTGTGTCACTATTACAGTAACATAAACTTCATCTACTATAGAATTTCCTTTAACTTCCACTGTCAATGTAGAATCTTCTACATTAAATGTACGATTAAGTTCGATAGTAGAAAGAGCTGGAGTCAAAAGGTTTTTTTCAAGGATTGCTGATGTAGCATAACCCGGGTGCCAAATAAGCACTGATTGACCTGCGCCATAATCACAAGCCATACGATTAATATTACACATAGGCGCAGCATTAACACCAAGATAATCTGCAATATACAAACTTTCATTCAATGTAAATGCATCTGTACCATATGTATGGTGCGCAACCCACACTGCTTTACTTGGATCTTTCATGCCTGCAATTGCTGCAGCCATCGTTTTTGTTCCATTTGGACAGTTAGGACAACCTTGACCTGTAAACTGCTCTATATATACACTTTGACGTTCAAACGCATCCGCAGAAAATACTGTAAAAATAAGATCTTCATCATTATTTGTAGACACAACGTCATCTGCATATTCAGCAACTATTTCAACCGCTACTTCTTTAAATGCACCCTCAATAGCTGGAGCAGAAAAACCATCAATGTTAACCATATAAGATTGTCCATTCAATAATCTATCTGAAACTGTAACTGTTTTTTCTTCACCTCCAAGAGTACATTTAACCACTACATTTTCTGCTGGAGTAATACCTGCATTACGCAACTCACACGATACAACAACAGGATCGCCTACTTTAAGAGTTTGCGAAATAGCACCTCTTTCAAGAAGCACATCGTGTTGACGTTCTTTAGAATAATCTCCACCAACCATAATCGCTTGAATTGACCACACATATTTACCCAATTGATTAGATACAAGGTCCCATCCGCTTTCTACATAAATCATCTCTGTTTTAGATGTTTTGCTTGATTTTTCGCAAGCCATAAAGTCCGTTGTACCTGTTGCAATATAACCAATATATGTATCTTGTTTGAAATCATACAATTCATCAAACATGATATATTGCCAACCTCCTTTTATATATGTAAATGTTTTTTCAATTTCTGGTTTTTGATAATCTGTACCAATAAACACTTTACCAGTTTTTACTTCATTTCCAACATAAACACGAATACCTGCAACATAGCAACCCGCATTAATCAAATTTTCTACGCTCAACAATGTAGCTCCCCCGAATGTATGTGTTTTACCATCACCATAGCCAAAAACCAACGCATCATCCATACCTGATGATTTACAGTTACCTAAAAGTTTCACCATCTCTTTGTCACCATCTTCAAGTTGTTTGCTTTGTTTATAAACAAATTTCACTGTAAATGTAACATCCAACGAATCTCGTCCATTTGTTACCATATACTCTGTTTCACAAACCGTTCTTACATTGTCATTCAATGCTTTCAAACGGAATGAAACATCACGAGTTTCTTTTGGAGCCACTTCTCCTAATTCCCAAATTTGTTCCGATGCTGAATTAGACTCAGCCAATAATACATCACCAACTACAACAGATGAAGTAAACTTATTAACATTAAATTTACGAGTTTCATAAATATCAAAGTTATTTTTCACTTCACCATTAATGATTTCTATTTCAGCCGACATTTCTTTTGATGCATCGTCATAATCATCCATTGTAACTACAATAACATCATTAGATTTAACTGTTTTACCATTATACTTGATAGTATAAGACATATCACCGCCTTGTGTAATATGATCATCACAAGCAGCAAATGCTACAACTAACAACAAAGCAAATAATGCTTTAAACAAATTTTTTAAGTTCATAAAACTAATTTTTTTAAGTTATTAGATAAAAGATTGAAAATTAATAATCAGACTGCAAAGGTAATATATTTTTTTTAATCTTACTACAAAAATAAAAAAAAAATGAATCAAACGGCCTATTTTAGCATTATACTTGCCCTATACACTGTATTTTCCGTCACAGGGCACAATGAAAAATATCCTTTTTTAAATCTTCCACCCTCTATTTCAATCGGATTTTCCTCTGTTTGCATATAATGATCACGCAACAATTCCCCTGGAGGACAATGATCTATCATAAACATCCCTTTAGCTCCTTTACACACACAACGATCATAAACCACTCTCGCCACCATACCCATAGTCATCCTTAAATTAAATTCTACCACTGGATTTATCTTATAATTTACATCATCTTGTGTATCCGAATAAACAAACATATCCACTCCCACAAATCCAGCATAATTTTTTGCCACTTTCTCACGCAAAAAGTCAGTTAATGTTTCACGTATCCAATTCAAATAATCAACAGACACCCACTTCGACAACTCTGCCTCGATATCTTCATTCGACAACAAATAATTTCCGCGATAAATTCCACTACCCTCAGTAAAAAACAACGAGTACCCTGCAAATGTAACATCTCCACGACCCACCTTAAACTCCATTGCAAAATCTTGTACCCTATTATAAGCCACCTCTCCCATTACAGAACCCTGCTTATCTATAACACGCTTACACCACCCCGAAAGACTCGGAGTCAACTGTCCTGAAGACCAAAAAACACCCTTACCACTACCGCTCCAAGGAGCCTTAAAAACCACCTCTTCATATTTCGCAGCAAAAGCATTAACATCGGCCATCGCAACTAACTCTTCTGCCGATTTAGGCAACAAATTAGGATTAACTACTCTCTCTCTCAAATAATCCATCGCTTCAATAGTCAACCTACGGTGAGCCAATTGCTTATATTCATCTATCCTTTCTAATGTAGGCAACAATTTTTCTGCAACTCCATTATTCAAAAAAAACTTACGCACAGCCATATCCCACCCCCAAGGCTCAACCTTAAACTCTTCTATTTTATCTTTTGAAAACAATGGAATAGTCGCAACATCTAAACCCAACACATTCAAATCGTCCGTAAATTCCTGATCGCTCAACACCTCTGAAGCAACCTCTTCCGCAAACCAACATGGTAGCAACGACAAATCCTCAGCAAAAGCAACTGCCGATTCTGGTGCTTGAAAATGAGCATTCCCATTTGCCAAAGCCAAATCATGATCTGGATTAAAATAATATAACCTAGACATTTTTTAAAATTAAAATTTGAAAATCACAATTCGGTAAAGTAAACTCAATCTAAACAATACCGAGCACAAACAAAACAAAAAACTTGAAACTTTCACATTTCAACTTTAAACTTTCAACTTTAAAAGTGCATATGCCTTCATCTTTTCAACCATCGACACAAGTCCATTACTACGTGTTGGCGACAAATGTTCTTTCAAACCTATTTTATCGAGGAATCCAAAATTATATTTTACAACCTCTTCTGCCGTACAACCCGACATCATATTTATCAAGAGCGCAACAATACCCTTTACTATTATCGCATCACTTTCTCCTCTAAAATACAATCTACCATCTTGCTCATCACACACCAACCACACCTGACTCTGACAGCCTTTTATCAGTGTATCATCATTCTTTTCTTCTGCCGACAAACCTTCTAATTCTCCTCCCAAATCCACAAGATATTGGTAACGATCCATCCAATCCTCATAAACCTCAAATTCCTCAAGTAATTCAATCTCTTTTTCTTCTAATGTTTTCATATATTTCAAATACTATTTTTTATTTCTGATTACAACAATTATTTTTTAATTCTATCAAATTCATCCCAAAAATTCGGATACGACTTATTTACCACCTCTGGGTTCTCTATTTCAATCTCTCTCATTAACCCTACAATCGACATCGACATTGCTATACGATGGTCATTATACGCATTTATATATGGCACTTTTTCGCCTTCACCTCTCTCTCCCAACCAACAAATTTTACCCTTTTCATCATATTTCAACGCATATCCACACTTACGCATTTCCGTCATCATCGCCCCTATTCTATCACTCTCCTTCACTCTCAACGTTTTCACACCACTTATCTCAAATTCTACTCCCAACAAACATGCCACCACTACTATATACATCACAGCGTCTGGCATATTTTCACAATTCAGCTCTAATTTATTCACCTTGCATCCACTCCACTCTATTGCAACACCACCTTCTATCTCTTTAGTTTCAACCCCTAATCGTGCAAACACCTCCACCACCGCTCTATCAGGCTGAACGCTATCTAAACTCAATCCCAAAAATCTAAACTCCCCTCTTTTCAATACCGCCATCATAGCATACCACACCGTTGCCGACGACCAATCTTTCTCTCCACTATATCCTACACCTCTTCTATATCTTTCTATCACACTATTTGTCAATCTAATATACGATTTCGAGGCCACATCTCCCTCATATTCTATCTCAATTCCACCCTCCACTCTGTCTGCAATCAACATCAATGCCGATGCAAACTGACTACTCAACGACGCATCTAATCTCACTCGTCCGCCCCTCAATGCCTTACCTTTTATTTTCAATGGAGCAAATCCCTCTTTATCTACATAAGAAATATCTGCCCCCATTGCAAGCAAAACATCAACCAATGGCTTTATTGGTCGCTCACACAATCTTTTCGACCCAGTCAACACAAATTCCCCCTCACTCACAGCACAATAAGCTGTCATAAACCGCAAAGCTGTCCCCGAATGATGCAAATCTAAATTCGTAATTGTGCATTGTGCATTGTGCATTGTGCACTGTTTCAACGCCCTCGACAACACAAATATATCATCATTCTCATCTTCAACCCCCACTTCTATTCCATTCAAAGCATCTAACACCAACTCCCTTGCCCTCACACTTTTCGACAAAGGCAAACCAATTGAGAACTTACCTTCTCCTGCATTATGAATTGTGAATTGTGAACCGTAGGTCATGAGCCTTTAAGCGAATATTGTGCATTATGAATTATCTCCTAAATCCTGGCAATGACGCATAATTCAAACCACGCCACACATCATTATTCGAACGAACCGCCGAACTCTTTCCGCCTATCAAATAAATATATCCGTTAGGAACAACCACTGCTGAATGACCATATCGTGGCACATACAAATCACCTATTTCTGATTTCGATTTAGGCGCGCCCCAAGTCAATCCAAAATCTTTAGAAAACACTTGAGCATCTTTCACCACCACACTTTCAGATTCCGAATCTGCAACCTGCGACATACCACCAAACAACATCAATCCACCTCCATATTGAGCCAAAGCAGCATATGCTCGTGGCGAAAAACGTTCGATTCCACCGCTCAATTCGCTCCAATATCCTCCTGTTTCACTACTCCACACTGTCGACAAAAATCTACCATTGGCATCTATACCACCAACAACAAAAACCCTCTCTTTTCCCGAAGGTGCCTTTGCCACCAAAACAGCGGCTCCTTCTACAGGAAAGTCCGAAGGCAATCTACCCAAATCTACCCAATCTGTACCATCCAAACGTGCCAAACCATGATCTGCTGTAACGCCATACACCTTGCCCTCCATCGAAAACAATAGATATTCCACCGCTATACCTGTAATAACTTCAGATGTCCATGTTGCCCCATCCGCACTTTTATACAACTCTCCATCATAATACAGACAAACAAAGTCTTCATATCCAACCAAATAATTCAAATCTATATCCGAAAAATCAATATCCAAACCCGAAACTTCTAATGCCTCCCATTTCTCGCCATCAACACTCTCATTCACAAGCAAATCATTATCTACTATAGCAAAATAAAGCAATCTATCATTGATCCACAACACCTTTTCTGTCATGGCATAACCTCCAAACACCTCGCTCTTTATTCCTTGCCAGATGAACGTGTCAGGGTCAACAGTATGAACATTAACCTTCACAAAATAATCCGCCGAAGTCTTCTCATCCGACGCAACTACCGTGAATTTCACACCATTCGTAAAATCCAAATACACCTCTGTCAAATTATAATAATCAAGCGTATCATTGATATAAACCGACGAAAATCTCGGATTTATAACAAACGACAACGAATCAATTCGAGTGCCATAATCAATCGAATCATAATTATAAATCAACATACTATCATCGTCGATAGTAAACACATAATCATCAATCCCCTCAATACTATCACTATAAAGATAAAACGAAGTGATTTTTGCCTCATCCGAAATCGTCGTAGATGTCGTTCCTCCACTATCCAAGCACGACGTTGCACACAACATCAAAAACATCATTCCTAAAATATAAATACTCTTTCTCATAAATTCTTTCTATTATATTATTATACCAAACTGCAAAGTTAATTATTATTTTCCGATTTCACGCTATTTTCACCATATTTTTGAGTGCAAATCATCAAAACCACACCTAAAAGAAACAATGGCACGCTCAACCACTGCCCCATATTCAACACCATATCATGCTCAAAACCAACCTGAATCTCCTTCACAAACTCCACACAAAATCTAAACCCAGCTATCACCATCAATTGCAACGACAAATAAAATCCCGGCTTAACACTCTCATATTTCAATCGCTTAAACAACCAAACTCCCACTCCAAACAGCATAAAAAAGAACAACGACTCATACAACTGAGCTGGATGACGAGGCAAATCATCTATTTCAGGGAAAACAAATGCCCACACCACATCCGTCGATGCACCAACAATCTCCGAATTCATCAAATTACCCAATCTTATAAAAGCCCCAGCCAATGCCGTCGCTATAGCCATCCAATCCATTATCGGCAATATCGCCAACTTCGACCTCCATCTAAACAACATCAATGCCAACATCAACCCCATCACAGCACCATGACTTGCCAAACCATGGTATCCACTAAAGTAATAATTCCCCATTTCATCGACACCCACAGGCAAAAACATCTCTATCGGATGCGACAAAAAATAATCTGCTTCATAGAATAAACAATGCCCCAATCTCGCACCCAAAAATATTCCAAAAAACGACCAAATTATCAAATTCTCAAACACCCCCTGCTCAATTCCAAACTCCTTAAATCTACCCCACACATACCATCCCGCCAATACCAAACCCAAAGCAAACAACACCCCGTACCACAACAAAGTGAAGCTCCCAACCGAAAAAATCACCGGATTGGGCGACCATACAATCCAAAATAAATTCATAATATTTTCTTATGGGACTTCTATAAATTACCTTGTAAATAAAATTAAAAAACGGGCAATTTATAGAAGTTCCCTTGTTACAAACACCCATTTACAGTGTGTATCAAAATCACAAATCTCTCCTTACCCTCAAGCAACCTTCAAGCAACCTTCACCGAAGAAGACTGACACACACTCTCATTGTGTACTCGCATTAAAAATTCCTCACTCCTCATTCCTCATTCCAACCATTCCCGGCACCGAATCAATTATACCAAACAACTCATCCAACGTCTCAGCTCTCAACATCGCAATCCTCGTCGGCTTAAAATGATCTATACCCTTAAACACTGGCGTAACCGCCAAATGTCTTCTACTATGCACAATCCCCTTCCTCTCATCACCCAACCACTCAATCGATCTCAACACATGCTCTTTTATAATATCAATTTGCCATTGCATCTCATACGGAGTCACATATTCTCCCGTTTGCAAGTAATGTTTCACCTCCTCAAAAATCCAAGGCCTACCAATCGACCCACGCCCAATCATCACAGCATCAACACCATACTTATCAAAACACTCTCTCGCCCTCTCTGGAGTTGTAACATCACCATTTCCAATAATCGGAATTCTCATTCTCGGATTATTCTTCACCTCACCAATCAATGTCCAATCAGCCTCACCAGTATACATTTGCGCTCTCGTACGCCCATGAATCGCCAACGCCTGAGCTCCACAATCCTGTATAGCCTCTGCCAAATCAACAATAATTTTCGATTGATCATCCCAACCCAAACGCGTCTTCACCGTAACAGGTATCTTCACTGCCTCAACCACAGCCTTCGTGATAGCCAACAACTTAGGCACATCACGCAACATACCCGAACCTGCCCCCTTACCAGCAACCTTCTTCACTGGGCACCCAAAATTCAAGTCCAAAATATCAGGTTTCGCTTCTTCCACAATCTTTGCAGCCTCCACCATCGTATCCACATCCTTACCATAAATCTGTATCGCCACAGGTCTCTCCTCATCATGTATAGTCAACTTCTGCTCCGTACGTTTCACATTACGTATCAAAGCATCAGCACTAACAAACTCTGTATAAACCATATCCGCTCCAAATCGTTTACACAACAATCTGAATGCCGGATCCGTCACATCCTCCATCGGAGCCAAAAACAAAGGCTCTTTACCAAACTCTACATTACCTATTTTCATACCTTTTCCAACTTTTACTTTTAAAGGTACAAAATTACAAAAAAAATTCGTATCTTTGCACAAAAAAATTGAGAATTGAGAATTAAGAATTAAAAATTCAAGCATTCCTCACTCCTCACTCCTAATTCCTCATTAAACTATGAACGAATTTCTCGAACTTGAAGAACGCATTGTTGCAATGCTCAAAACCGTTTTCGACCCAGAAATCCCTGTCAACATCTACGACCTCGGACTCATCTATCGCATTGACGCCAACGATGGCAACGTCATTCTCGACATGACCCTCACTGCGCCCAACTGCCCTGCTGCCGAATTCATTATGGAAGACGTCAAAATGAAAATCGAATCAGTCGAAGGCGTAAAATCAGTAACAGTCAATCTCGTATTCGAACCCGAATGGGATCGCTCAATGATGTCCGAAGAAGCCCAACTCGAACTCGGATTATTATGAAACACTATTTCGTAGCAGATGCCCATCTTGGCTCACGCCTATTTGATGACAATGACGCAAAAATCGCCCATTTCATCGAATGGCTCAGTATGGCTACTGCCGAAGAATCCGAAATATATCTCCTCGGCGACATTTTCGACTTTTGGTTCGAATTTGCCCACGCCATTCCTCCCGGATTCGACCTCTTACTCAATACTCTCCGCCAAAAAACAGAGCAAGGCACCCGCATCCATTTCTTCTGTGGCAATCACGACCAATGGACCTATGGCCACCTCCACAACTATTGTGGACTCATCATTCACAAAAAAGGCGATTTCATCGACATCGAAGGCAAACGCTTCTATCTCGCCCACGGACATGGTCTTGGCGAAAAACGTCGCTCAACTCTCATTCTGAATCGCATATTCGAAAACTCAATAACCCAATGGCTTTTCCGCCATTTAATGATACCCCACCTTGGCTACGCCTTTGGCTATCGATGGAGTGCGCGCAATCGCAAAAAGCACGATTCCATCACAAACACCAACCGCCACCACAACTACTATGAGGCTCACACCTCCGATTCCAATGCCTTCCAAGTAGAATGGGCAAAACAATTCACCACACAACACCCCGACACCGACTATATCGTCATGGGCCACCTACACCAAGAAATCAATATGCGATTATCCACAGGTTGCCAACTCCTAATTCTCGATGAATTCTATCAAAACTATGGCTACGCCATCTACGATGGCACCTACCTCTGGCCCGAAAACTTCTAAAAACATTTAGCCTAATAAACGAAAAACAAGCTTATTAAAATTTCTTACGGATATAAATTAACAAATAAGAGGCGCAAATATTGCGCCTCTTATTGCTTTTCAACATACTCACATCGTGCATTATTTTGTAGGTTTTCTTGCTTACACCTTGCTTGAAGGTATAAATAATATGGTAACATCACTCCCACTTTGTACATACGAGAACACTCTTGGGATGTCACTCTACTTAGGCACACATAAGGAGCAGCTATGGCTCACTATCTTGGCTCTATTCTTAAACTTGCTATTCGCAAAATTCAAATTTTACGAAATTCAAGAGAGTAAACCTACATTTCCAACTTAAACCTCCAACGCACTTTCAAGATGTTGTATCTTTGCAAAAAATTGAAGGAGGGCAAATAAAAAAACATCCTCCGACCCAAAAGAGTCAAAGGATGTTTTATTATAATAAATATGCAATTTATTATTAAGCACCAAAGTTATTCACTAAAGTTCATGACTTTGGTTACACTCGGTAGAGTTTAAATAAATTTAACTCTACTCTCATTAAGCACCAAAGTTGTCGAACATAAGGTTTTCGCGTGGAACACCAAGTGAATAGAGCATATTTTCAACTGCTTTACTCATTGGGCCAGGACCACACATGTAGTATTCGATATCTTCTGGAGCATCGTGGTCTTTGAGGTATGTTTCGTAGATCACGTTGTGTACGAATCCAGGAGTATATTTAACACCTGCAGCATCAGCAGCAGGGTCTGGACGGTCGAGTGCCAAGTGGAAGTGGAAGTTAGGGAACTCTTTCTCAATAGCCATGAAATCTTCCAAATAGAACACTTCATTCAACGCACGTGCACCATAGAAGTAGTGCATTTCGCGGTCAGTAGTTTTCAATGTCTTAGTCAAGTGCATGATTTGAGCACGGAGAGGAGCCATACCAGCACCACCACCTACCCACATCATCTCAGCTTTTGAGTCGAAGATTGGGTGGAAATCACCGTAAGGACCTGACATGATAACTTTATCACCTGGTTTGAGTGTAAAGATGTAAGAAGAAGCAATACCAGGCATTACATCCATAAAGCCACCACCTTGTTCTTTTGGTTTGAAAGGAGGAGTAGCAATACGCACTGTAAGCATGATACGGTCGCCCTCAGCTGGGTAGTTAGCCATAGAGTAAGCACGGATAGTTTCTTCAGTATTTTCGCATTTCAAGCCAAAGAGACCGAAGTTTTTCCAAGCATCGAGATAACCCTCGCCGATGAGAGATTTGTCGATGTCTTTATCATAATCCATTTTGAATTTAGGGATTTTGATTTGAGCATACGAACCTGGGATGAAGTCCATGTGTTCGCCTGGAGGCAATGCAACAATAAACTCTTTGATAAACGTAGCAACGTTTTTGTTAGAGATAACTTCGCATTCCCACTCTTTAACGCCAAGAACTGATTCGTCAACTTTAAGAGCCATATCACCCTTAACTTTTACTTGACAACCAAGACGCCAGTGGTCTTTAACTTGTTTACGTGAGAAGTGAACTGTTTCAGTAGGGAGAATTTCGCCACCACCTTCAGTCACTTGGCAACGGCATTGACCGCAAGAACCTTTACCACCACAAGCTGATGGAAGGAATACACCTGCATTAGCCATAGCATTGAGGAGTGAGCCACCTGCTGCAGCCTCTACCTCTTTTTCGCCATTAAGGGTAATTTTTACATTACCTGATGCTACTAAGTAGCGTTTAGCGATAAGCAACACAATTACAAGAAGGATAATCACCAAAAGGAATACTGCCAAACTTGTAAGAGTCGCCACTGTATTGATTTCTAATAACATAATTCTTTAAAAAGTTTAGAGTTTAGAGTTTAGAGTTTAGAGTGAAAATTGTCTATAACTCATAAGTCTTAACTCGAATAGTTAATAGTTAATTGGTTTTATGTAAAGTAAATATATAGTGAATCTCTATACACTATACTTTACACACTATACATTAATTAGATTTTCAAGCCTGAGAAGCACATGAATGCCATTGCCATAAGACCTACGATGATGAAAGTAATACCAAGGCCTTTCAATGGTGCAGGCACATCAGAATACTCCATACGTTCGCGGATAGCAGCAAGACCAACGATAGCCAAAAGCCAACCAATACCAGAACCGAGAGCATAGAATACTACGTCAACAATACCAGTAAGAGCTTTAGGGTCAGTACCTTCGAGAATTACGCGTTGTTGCATGAACAACGAGCCACCCATGATAGCACAGTTTACAGCGATAAGAGGCAAGAAAATACCCAATGACGCATACAAAGAAGGCGAGAATTTTTCGACAATCATCTCAACCAATTGTACGATAGCAGCAATTACAGCGATGAAAAGAATCAAGCTGAGATAGCTGAGGTCCAAATCAGCAAAGCCTTCGCCCAACCATGATAAAGCACCTTTTTGGAGGATACCAGTATAAAGGTAATAGTTAACAGGAAGGGTGATGAGAAGCACTGCTGTTACAGCAATACCAAGACCAACAGAGGTCTTCACATTTTTCGATACTGCAAGGTATGAACACATACCAAGGAAGTATGCGAATATCATATTGTCCGAAAAAATCGAACTCATAAATAAACTTAATGCGTGTTCCATATTTCAAATATTTTTGTCAACGGTCAACGGTCAACAGCTGATAGTCATTAGACTGTTGTCTGTAGACTGTAGACTTTCGACATTTTATTATTTTTCTTGAAGGTCTTTGTTGATTGAACGGTGAACCCAAATGATACAAGCCACGATGATAAGCGCCATAGCAGGCATCATCATCATACCATTGTTTACATAACCCATTTCGTAGAACGAAGCAGGAATTACACGGAAACCAAAGAGTGTACCTGAACCGAGCAATTCACGGAAGAACGCTACAACGATTAAAACCCATGCATAACCAAGACCGTTACCGATACCATCGAGGAACGAAGGCCAAGGTTTGTTTGCCATAGCAAATGCTTCAAGACGGCCCATAAGAATACAGTTAGTAATAATCAAACCGATATAAACCGAAAGTTGCACGCTAAGGTCGTACATGAAAGCTTTCAAAACTTCTGACACTACAGTTACGAGAGCAGCAACAACAACCAATTGCACGATGATACGTACACTGTTAGGAATAGTGTTGCGGATAAGAGATACTACAACGTTAGCCATAGCCACGATGATAGTAACCGAAATACCCATAACGATAGCAGGTTTCAATTGTACTGTTACAGCTAAAGCTGAACAAATACCAAGTACTTGGATAGCTACAGGGTTGTTCTTGTTAAGAGGGCCAAGTAGCGCATTTTTCAATTCTTCTTTCATATTAGTTGCCTCCTTCGATTACAGGTTCAACAATAACACTGTCGGCTACTTCTTCTACTACGATAGCAGCAGGGGCAGTGAGGAAATTTTCGTAATTTACAAGACTTGAAGAAAGCATAGCTTCAACACCTTTAGAAGTAATAGTACCACCAGAGATAGCGTCAACTTGGTCGCGACCTTCTACTTTAGTACCAGCTTTTTCGATAGCGATAGAAGCGAATTTGCCATTTTTCAAGAGTTCTTTACCGATGAATGGGTTACGGAATTTTTCAGTAACGATTTCAGCACCAAGACCTGGAGTTTCACCTGCGTGGTTAAAGAACACACCAAATACAGTATTGCGGTCGTCGTTGAGAGCCATATAACCCCAGATGGCACCCCAAAGACCAGCACCATTCATAGGAAGGATATATTTAGTTTCGCCATCAATTTCAGCTACATACATAGGGAATTGTCCCTCTTCAGCTTTGACGTCGAAATCAGCCACAGGGTCGAGAGTTTTCACTACGTTACCTTCAGCATCGAGCATGTTATACTCTTTGATAGTTGCTGCATAAGTAGCTGCTGCATCTTCGCCCAATTCGATGCCTGGCAACGAATTAAGGATTTGCTTTTTAGTGTCGAGACGCACGTTGTCTTCTTGGAAAGAACGAAGAGACCCCGAAGTAATCGACAATAGCAACGATACGATGGTAATGATTACCACCATATATATTAACGTATAACTATTTTTATTTGTATTCATAATTAATTCAGTTGAAAGTTGAAAGTTGAAAGCTGAAAGTTAGGTCATATAGAATATCTAACCTTTAACCTCTAACCTTTAACCATTATTTATTTTGCACGTTTGAGACGTTTGTTGATATTAGCTTGAACTACGTAGTAGTCGATCAAGTTTGCGAAGATGTTCATAAGCAAGATAGCAAGCATCATACCTTCTGGATAACCAGGGTTAAGAACGCGAACTACAATTGCTACAACACCAATCAAGAAACCATAGATCCATTTACCACACTCTGTGCGAGCAGAAGTAACAGGGTCAGTAGCCATAAACACAGCACCAAAAGCAAAACCTCCGAGTACGAGGTGCATATACCAAGGCATATTAGCAACTGCTGTATCAGGACCAAATTGGTTGAACAAGAATGCAGTGAACGCACCACCTACAAATACAGATAACATAGTTTTCCAGCTTGCAACACGAGTAACAAGAAGAATAACAGCACCGATAAGGATAGCCAATGTAGAAACTTCACCTACTGAACCAGGGATGAAACCAAGGAATGCATCCATAAATGAAACTGGATCAGTATATTCAGAAGCTACTGCTACTTGACCAAGAGGAGTTGCACCAGAGAAACCGTCGATTTTTTCACCTGCACCATACCAGAATGCGTCGCGTGTACGTACCCATACTTGGTCGCCCGACATTGCTGTAGGATATGCAAAGAAAAGGAATGCACGTGTAACCAAAGCCACGTTGAATACGTTGTAACCAGTACCACCGAATACTTCTTTAGCGAAGATAACTGCAAAAGCAGTAGCGATAGCAACCATCCAAAGTGGAGTGTCAACTGGCACAATCATAGGAATAAGGATACCTGATACAAGGAAACCTTCTTGAATTTCATGACCTTTGAATTGAGCAACAGTAAATTCGATGCCAAGACCTACGATGTAAGAAACAAGAAGGATAGGCAATACAGCCAAAAGACCGAAAATGAATTGTTGCCAGAAAGTAGCATCTTGACCAATAGCCAAGAAGTGTTGGTAACCAACGTTCCACATACCAAAAAGGAGAGCAGGAACGAGAGCAAGTACCACCATAATCATTGTACGTTTCGAGTCAGTAACGTCGTGGATGTGAACACCATGTTTTGCTGTATCGTTAGGCACAAACAAGAATGTTTTGAATCCATCGAACACCGAGTGAAACATATGAAGTTTACCACCTTCAGAGAAAGTAGGTTCAACTTTGTCTACGATGTTTTTTAAAAATTTCATATTTCTTTTATTGATTATGTCAACAGTCAACGGTCAACGGTCGATAGTCAAATAGACTGTAAACTTTAGACTGTAGACTTTAGACATTTTATTCAAGTTCTTTTCTCATATAGTTGAGGGCTTCGCGTACGATACGTTGTGTTTCAATTTTTGAAGTACAAACGAATTCGCAGAGGGCAAAATCTTCAGGAGCCACTTCGTATGCACCGAGTTGTTCCATTTTCTCAAGGTTACGAGCAATCATAGCTTTAACCAATTGTTCTGGCATAATGTCCATTGGGAATACACGGTCGTATTCACCACTTACGATGAATGCACGTTCTCCACCAAGGATACGAGCATCGAAATCGAATTGTTTTTTAGGACAAAGCATGCGTTGCAATTTTGTAAGGAAGAGGCATGAATTAGAGAATTTGTTGAAACGTGGCATTGCCCAACCGAGAAGTTCGTCAGCTTCATCACCTTCTGCAATAACAGTTACTACATTTGCAAATGGTGAAAGGAACGATTTTTCATCAGTTTTCAAACCTGTAAGAACGTTACCGTTGATTACACGAATGTGTTCATCGAGGTTAAGGTTACCTTCTGTGATGTTGTTGACAACTGTACCACTGATTGTTTCAACATAAACAGGGTGTTTTACTTTTGGACCAGCAACTGCTACTTTACGAGCAAAGTCGAGTTTACCTGTGTTTACATAACGGCCAAGCATTGCTACGTCCATAATGTTCATTGTCCAAACTGCTTCTTCTTTGTTCACTGGATTGAGGTGGTTGATTTGCACACCTACGTTACCAGCTGGGTGAGCACCGATGAATTCGTTGATTTCAACGCCTTTCATGTTACGCAATTCTGCCGATGTTGCAGGAGATACTGAATAGTAAGTTTTAGCAATAGCAGCCAAAACATTCAAACCTGCTTGTACATTAGCCTCTTCGCCTTTCAATACGAAATTGTAGTCAGCAGCCAAAGGAGCAGAATCAAAAGCAGATACGAAGATTGCTTTTGGAGCAACTTTAGGGTTAGCAACTACATCGTAAGGACGTTGACGCAACATAGCACCGAAACCAGCAGCCAACATAGCAGCGAGAATAGACTCTTTGCCTGCTTTAAGATCCATTGTAGGAAGCTCAGCTTGCTCTGTTTTACCGTTTTGTTCGATGAGCACGTAGAGTAGTTTACGGCGTTCGCCGCGTGCTACTTGCTTGATTGTACCACAAACGGGAGATACAACCTTCACCTCTGGGTGATTTTTGTCAAACAAGATAGGTGTACCGACTTTTACTTCGTCACCTTCTTTGACAGCCACCTTAGGTGTCATACCTTCAAAATAATCAGGAACGATACCTACCTCTTGCGAGATAACTTTGCCAGCTACTTTAGCTTCAGCATCGCCTGAAATTTTGATGTTTAAACCTTTTTTTAATTTGATTGTTGTCATATAACTAAAAGTTAATATAATAATTTGTTATATTTTTGTTATATTTTGGACGTATTTATGGCTCGAATACACACAACTTACCCACCAATAATCTATACGTTACTGATGTGTAAATAAAGTGATTTTCAGCCTGTTATATTGTATTTATTTAACATTCAATACTACTTGTGTAGTATAAATTTCAACTTGGCAAATTTACAACTTTATTTTCTAATAACCAACAGAATAGCAAAAAAATGTAAAAACTTTAGCATAAAACAACTTAAGCAAAACAAATCTAAAATTATCTTAAAAGCAAATTCCAATATACAACAATAGACAATATATCACTAAAAACCAATCTTTTAAGTTAATGTCTAAAAAACAATTAATACTAATTAAATATAATATCAATGAACAATCCAGAATATCTATTAATTTTCAAAAACCATATAAACTTTTTTTATAAATTTGTAGTAATTTAAAAGTTGCTTTTTGATATCGAATCTATCAAATAAAACAAAATAAAACAATATTACATAGATTTTGTATTATCAACTAAAATGAGTATCTTTGCAAATCGAAAGAAACATAGTAATACAAGAGATAACTACTCATAAACCTAACTATTACCTTAGTTACTAAAAAATCAATAAAAATAATAACTAAATATAATAACTATGAAAAAAAATCTATTCTCGCTAACAATGATATCGCTATTGCTCATTGTTAGCATCAATCTATCTGCTAAAGAAATAACAGAACAAGAAGCACAAACTGTCGCTTATCAGTTTCTAAGTAAACAAAAATATAAATCGCAAAAAAAACTTGCACCAAACAAATCATTAACACTGGAATACACTAAATTTCACTCTACAAACAACACCCCTCTATACTACATTTTCAGTCAAGCTGAGGAAGGATTTGTTATTGTTGCAGGTAACGACCAAATAGAGCCAATCATAGGCTATTCAGACAATGGCAAATTCGATATAAATAATCTACCAGATAACTTCAAAGCATACCTCGAATGTTGCAATAAAAAAATAGAATTAGACATCAACAATAACAAAAAAATCGAACAAGCAGAAGAAGATGAAAACGAAACAGAAAATACGTTTGCGCCTTATATCGCTCCATTGTTAGGGGATATATGTTTTACACAATCAAGCCCATACAACAATCAATGTCCAGAACAAAACGGAGTAAACACCGTAGTTGGATGTGTTGCTATATCAATTGGTCAAATAATGACATACTACAAATACCCAACAGAAGGAACAGGTTATAATTCTTACACAACATCATCAAACAAAATAAAATTAAGTGTAAACTTCGCAGAAGCTACATATAATTGGGACAACATCCTACCAACCTATAGAAAAGGATCATACACAGAAGAACAAGCCAATGAAGTAGCAAAATTACTTTTCCATTGCGGAGTAGCAACTAACATGGATTATGGAGTAGGTTTTAGTGGTAGCAACAACACATACGCAATGATAGCTTTAACAAGCTACTTTGGCTATGACAAAGGGATAAGATTGGAAAATCGTATACTTTACACACAAACCGAATGGGAAAAACTAATTAAAAAAGAACTAAACGAAAATAGACCTATCGTATATAGCGGCATCAGTGCAACAACAGGAGGACATGCATTCAACTGCGATGGATACGATGAAAATAATATGTTCCACATAAATTGGGGTTGGGGTGGATATTGCAACGGATACTATAGCCTACGTCTATTGGATGCCGATATAACAAACCCTGAAAACTTACATTCAGGCTATGCCCTACGCCAAAATATGATTATCGGTATTCAACCAGCAAAAGAAAACAGCCCAAAAGAACTTCAACATCAAATAGAACTAAAAGATGGACTTTTCTATAATGAACAATTAGACGAAATAAGTTTCGAATGTTGTAATTATGGGCTAAAATCATTTAACGGAGAAATTGCATTAGGACTATATGACGAAAATAATAATTACATAGGTATTTGCGAAGAAACAAAAGAACAAGTAACATTAGGTATTTTACGAACTAAAATATATAAAACTAATGGTTCAAAAATAATTTCACACCAAAAAGGCTATCGCATCATGCCAATGTACAAAGAAAACAATAAAGAAGAATGGCAACTTATACCCGGAGGACCAAACACACCAACATCTTTAATTGTTGATTACGATGAAAATTCAAATGTAATCTTTAAAAACTTAGAGCAATTTGAAAAATCACAATTACAAGTAATATCATTGAAACCGATAGGTAATGTCTACCAACAACGCACTGCTCGTTTCACTGCAAAAGTGAAAAACATAAGCTCGTTAGAATATTATGGACCTATCGCAGTTTACATGGCTAATATCAACAAAGAAAATGAAAAAATCATATCAGAAGATTTTCCTGTAACACTAAAAAGTGGTGAAGAAGCAGAATATGAAATTCATATTGAAAATGTAAACGTATCATTAGGAGATTACTATTGCTATATCGTTTATGATGCATATGATGGACGTTGGACTACACTATATGGCGACTACTATAATAGTCCAGATATAAACTTCTCCGTCATTGCTCCGCCAACAGAAGAGCCTCAATTAACTCTTGCAAAAGGGCTTTCATTCAAAAACACCACTACAAACATTTTTAATAATAAAGAGACTCCAATAATAACAACAACTATATCAAATAAAGGAGGATATGCACAAATAAATGTAGCCGCGGTTATATTAGACAAAGACAAAAAACCTCTTTATTCTTTTGCTACAAAAAAAGTAATGTTAGATAAAGATGAAAGTACAGAACTTTCTTTTGTTTGTGATTTCCTAGAATTGAATAATGGTAAACATTATCTCAACCTACAATACTACGACCCATTTGACGGAACTCAAAAATGGAAAATGCTAACGCCAACTACCAGAAATCTATTAGCATTCACAATTTCTGATGACGAACCAAATGCTATTGAAAACACAAAAGAAACAGGAATAATCGCTTTCCCTTCACATGCAAAGGATTTTATCAATATAACAGCAGAAGATGAAATAAAAAATGTTACAATATATAGTGTAACAGGCATGAAAATAGCATCAATCAAACCAAATTCAAACATAGCAACCATTGATGTTCAATATTTTGAAAATGGAGTCTATCTACTTGTAATAGAAACAACAAAAAACAAGCAAACTATAAAAATAAACAAAATATAAAGAGTTTAATATAATCATAATACTTGATACTATGAAAAAAATATTGCTTGCATTATTGCTAATGATAATGATTGCATGTTCTACCAAAAACAGTATTATAACTCTCAATTACATATTAATAGACAAGAAACACGAAACGACTCTCACGTTTGATGGAAATCTAGATTTATCAAATAAGCAAATAAATAAATTGTTACGTGACAGCATCATAACTACTGTATTAGGCCGTGATTTTACAAAATATAGCAACAGCAAAGTTCTCAAAAAATATGCAAAAGCCTCACTGAAAACATTTGTTGAAACAACAGATTCGACTCTAATAGGTATGTCATTATACACAAAAATAGATGGCGAAATTGTATATGCCAATGAAAATTACATAACTTTCAGACGCATTATGTCAACAAATATTGCACCTGAAAGCCAAGGATTGATGACTACATGTAATTACTATGTATTCGATGCGAAAACAGGAAGACATCTACAAGAAAAAGATCTATTCTCACAACAAGCAATGAATTCAATGCGAAAATTACTCGTCAAACAAGCGAAAGAGATGGCTACGCAAAATGAGATTGACATTTACTTAGATAGAGTGCGACCTAATGGTAATTTTGCAATTATGAGTTCATCAATTGTATATACATTCAACCCATATGAAATTGCACATCCGGAAATTGGATTTATTGATATTATAATAACAGAAAAAGAGAAATATCTACAAATTGAACCATAAAAAAAGAGAAAACTATGAAAACAGAAAAAGAGAAAAAACCAGAAAAACGTCGTTTTACAAAAGAAGCAATTACAAAAGATGTGTTGAATTTTTTTAACGAAAATTCGACTAAGCCATTCAATTACAAACAAGTGTCGGCGGCTTTAGGTTTGAAGAAGTCGGTAATGAAAGAGCGTGTAGTTGATGCTATGTTTGACCTTGAATCTGCTGGTAAAATTCAACGTATAAGCGCAGGTAAATATAAAGCTAATATGCGCCGACAAACAGTGACGGGTGTACTTGACCGCGAGTCGGTGGCTAAAAAGACCTATCTTATACCCGATGATGGAGGAGAACGTGTGTGGATTGCAGAACGTTCGATGGGGTGCGCACTAAATGGCGACAAAGTAGAAGTTGTATTATTTCCTCGTCGTAAAGGTAAGGAGCAAGAAGGAGAGGTGGTGAATGTACTTGAACGCAAAAAGACTGAATTTGTCGGTATATTGGAAGTTAAGCCTACTTTTGCATTTCTCAATATTGACAAAAAGTTATTGACACACGACATGTTTATTCCTCTCGAAAAATTGAATGGAGGGAAAGATGGTCAACGATGTGTGGGTCGTATTGTTGAGTGGTCGAGCAAAGAGAAAAACCCTATTGGTGAAATTGTTGCCGTGCTGGGCGATGTGGGCAACAACGATGCTGAAATGCATGCCATATTAGCTGAATTTGGATTGCCATATTCGTACCCACAAGAGGTAGAAGATGCTGCTAACGAGATTTCGGATGTCATTGATGCAGAAGAAATTGCTCGCCGCAAAGATATGCGAGAGGTGCTTACTTTCACTATTGACCCTCGCGATGCAAAAGACTTTGATGATGCATTGTCAATCAGAAAATTAGAGAGTGGATTGTGGGAAGTTGGCGTGCATATTGCAGACGTAACTCACTATGTAACACCAAATTCTATTATTGACAAAGAAGCCTATAAACGTGCAACTTCGGTATATTTGGTGGATAGAACGATACCGATGTTGCCTGAACGATTGTGTAATAATATTTGTTCATTAAGACCAAATGAGGATAAATTGGCTTATTCAGTTGTATTTCAATTAGATGAGTTTGCAGAAGTGAAAAGTTATGAGATTTGTCGCACTGTGATAAATTCGAATAGACGATTTACATACGAAGAGGCACAAGCAATAATTGAATCTGGCGAAGGCGATTATGCTACTGAATTATTGAAATTGAATGAGTTGGCGAAGATATTGAGAGTTAAGAGATTTGCGAAAGGGGCTATTGCGTTTGACCGAGTGGAAGTGAGATTTGAAATTGACGAAAAAGGCAAGCCACTGAGCGTATATTTCAAAGAAGCAAAAGAGGCTAACAAATTGATTGAAGAATTTATGTTGCTGGCTAATAAGACAGTAGCCTCACACATAGGTAAACCGAAAGGCGTGAAAGGAGCGAAAGCGAAGCCTAAGACATTCGTGTATCGCGTGCATGATGTGCCTAATCCTGATAAATTGGAGAATTTCAGTACGTTTATCAAACGATTTGGGTATAAATTGAAAACTACGGGTAAGAACCAAGAGGTGTCGTCGGCTATCAATAATTTGCTCGACCAAGTGGTAGGCAAACGTGAACAAAATTTGATTGAAACACTTGCAGTTAGATCAATGGCTAAGGCTACTTATACGACCGAAAATATTGGACACTATGGATTGGCGTTTGATTATTATTCGCACTTTACGTCGCCTATTCGCCGATACCCAGACATGATGGCTCACAGATTGTTGACTCGATATTTGTTTGAAGAGGGACACTCGGTAAATAAAAATGAGTATGAGGAGTATTGCGAACACTCGTCGGATATGGAGCAGTTGGCTGCATCGGCGGAACGCGCTTCGATAAAATATAAACAGGTGGAATATATGAGCGAACGATTGGGTCAGGTGTATGATGGTGTGATTTCGGGCGTTACGGATTGGGGTATTTATGTTGAATTGAATGAAAATAAATGTGAGGGTATGATTCCTATTCGATGCTTGGATGATGATTACTATGAATTTGATGAAAAAAACTATTGCATAGTGGGCCGCCACACTGGCAAAAGATACCAATTGGGCGATGAATTGACTGTGAGAATTGCAAAAACTGACCTTGTGAAAAAACAGTTGGATTTTGAGTTGGTGTAAAGGGAATCTTAATTTCTTTGTATGGTGTCAGTCTTCTTCGATGAAGGTTGCTTGAAGGTTGCTATTGGGTAAAGAAAAGTATAATAGAGATTTTTTAATTTTTTTGATATGAAAAATTTTGATATAAAAGAGAGAGCAGAAAAGGCTAAGGCTTATTTTCAAGATGGATATAACTGCTCGCAATCGGTGTTTATGGCATACGCTGATTTGTTTGATTTGGATGTAGAATTGGCATCGAAATTTGCATCAAGTTTCGGTGGTGGTATGGGTAGATTGCGCGAGGTGTGTGGCGCATGTACCGGTATGTTTATGGTGGCATCGATGGCTATACCAGCAGATAATAAAGACGCAGAGGCTAAAAAGGCTAATTACGCACTCGTACAAGCTGTTGCTGAAGATTTTAGACAAGAAAATGGGTCAATTATATGTCGTGAGTTATTAGGTTTGACTTGCCAAAAAGAAGAGCCTACACCATCGGCTCGCACACAGGAATATTATAAAAAACGTCCTTGTGGAGAGTTGATTTATTTGGCAGCAGAGATTGTTGGTAAAAGACTTTTAGAACTATGAGACTTGTTATACAAAGGGTTACGCATGCCTCGGTGACGATTGAGGGTGTGTTGAAATCGAAAATAGGCAATGGCTTGTTGATTTTGGTTGGCATTGAAGATGCTGACACGGATACTGACATAAATTGGTTGGCACAGAAAGTGGTGAATTTGAGGATTTTCGACGACGAGAATGGAGTGATGAATCGTTCGGTGGTGGATGTAGATGGAGAAATATTGATAGTCAGCCAATTTACGCTACACGCAATGACGGCTAAGGGTAATCGCCCAAGTTATATACGCGCATCGAAACCTGATTTTGCAATACCTATGTATGAGAAATTCTGCACAAAAGTGTCGGAATTGTTGGGCAAAGAGGTTGGTACTGGACAATTTGGAGCAGATATGAAAGTGGAATTGCTCAATGACGGACCCGTTACAATATTGATTGATTCACAAAAAAGAGAATAAATATTATGGAAAAATTAAAACAACTTTACAACGAGTATGACTTCAACTTTACAGATGATAGTGTGGCTGAAGCAGTAAAAGAAATTCTTGCAAAAAACTTCGACAAATATAATAACGTTGAGGTGTGGAAACAATGTTTTAATCAAATAGACCTCACATCACTAAATAGCACTGATACAGAAGATAAAATCGGTGGTATGATGGAGCAAGTAAATGAATTCAAGGAAAAATATCCTGAGATGCCTAATGTGGCTGCTGTGTGCGTATATCCAGCATTGGTGCCTGTTGCAAAGGCTACGCTTGAAGCAGAGGGCGTAAATATTGCCGCTGTATCAGCAGGTTTTCCTTCGTCGCAAACATTTATTGAAGCAAAAATTGCAGAAGTGGCATTGACAGCAGTAGCTGGAGCTAATGAAATAGATGTTGTTATTTCAGTAGGCAAATTTTTCAGTGGATTCCACACTGAAGTGTATGAAGAATTGCAAGAAATCAAAGATGCTTGCCACGGCGCACACTTGAAAGTTATACTCGAAAGCGGACTTCTACGTAACACAAAAGAGATTAAACAAGCTTCGCTATTGGCTATGGCTGCAGGAGCAGACTTCATAAAAACATCGACAGGAAAAACAGAACGTTCGGCTACATTGGAAGGTGCATACGTTATGTGTCAGGCAATTAAAGAATATCACGAAAAGACAGGCATTAAAGTAGGATTTAAACCTGCAGGAGGTATATCTACAACTAAAGAAGCTGTGGAATATTATACTATCGTACGCACAGTGCTTGGAGAAGAATGGATTAGCAATGAGTTATTCCGCTTCGGAGCTAGCCGTTTGGCTAACAATTTATTAACAAGCATTTATGGCACAGAAGTGAAATACTTCTAATTAAGCAAGTTATTTTTACTGTTTGCAATTTGTTGCTTACCACTTTTATGATAAAATATCTCCCAACCATATTGGTATGTACCTTTGTGTTGATACTTTCGGTTATCAACATAGGGGTATTGCCTAAAACAGACGTGCCAAGTGCTGATAAAATTGTACATGCGATTATGTATTTTGGCATAACTGGAATGCTAATGCTAAATCAAACATCGTATTTTCGCAATCAGATAACAAAAGTTCAATTATATTTTGCCTTTCTGTTTTCTGTGGGTTTTGGCATTTTGATGGAGATAATACAGTATTTTTTGCCTTGGCGATCTGGTTCGATATATGATTTAATTGCTAATGCGTTTGGAACCATAATCGCTATTATCATTATGCTCATTGTTTCTCACTATTATAATCCTAAATATGAACAATAATTTATTATACGATATTGCTCTCACACAATTATTTATGGTTGGACCTCGTACTGCTAGAACATTGACAGAACATCTTGGATCGGCAGAAGCAGTGTTCAAAGAATCGGCAGAGGTATTGCGAACCATTGGTGGAGTTGGAGCATATATTTCGGATGATGGATATAGACAAGAGGCATTGCGTAGAGCAACAGAAGAAATAGAATTTATTACAAAGAATAAAATTAAAGCTATTCCTTGGGGTTCAGATGACTACCCTACTAAACTTGCTCAATGTGGAGATGCACCACAGATATTATATCAATATGGCAATTGCGATTTGAATACTCAAAAATTTGTTGCCATAGTAGGCACTCGTAATGCCACAAAATATGGGCGAGACTTGACAAATGAATTGGTAAGAACTCTTGCAACATCAAACCCAGACACTGTTATTATCAGCGGATTGGCTTATGGCATAGACATAGCAGCACATAAAGCAGCCCTTGAATATGGACTGCCGACAATAGGAGTTGTTGCTCATGGACTTGACCGAATTTATCCCCATGTACACCGACAATATGCATCGCAAATGATACAATCGGGAGGAGCTATAATAACAGAATATCTCTCAAAAACCAACCCCGACCCTCAAAATTTTGTACAACGCAATCGTATAGTGGCAGGAATGAGTGATGTAGTGGTTATTGTTGAATCTGCAATTAAGGGTGGATCACTTATAACTGCTAATATAGCAAATGATTACAATCGAGATGTGATGGCATTCCCAGGACGCATAGGAGATAAAACATCGGAAGGTTGCAACAAATTGATACGCCAACACAAAGCTGAAATTATTACTTCAGCAGAAGATTTAATAAATCTAATGGGATGGAATGCCCCTCAAAAAAATGCAGTGCAACAAACACTGTTTAACAACTTAACACCCGAACAACAATCGGTAGTAGATTTGCTAAAAACAGGACCTCAACACATTAATGTAATAAGTACAAACCTTGATTTATCAATACAAAAAACATCGGCTTTACTTACTGAAATGGTTTTTGATGAACTAATAGACCAACTACCCGGAGATGTTTATACTTTAAAACTGAGAATTGAAAATTGAAAAATCGCATTCAACAATATATGAAACAAAGAATTAAAATATTATCACTAATTGCATTTTGTGTATTTACCATTCTTGGTTGCGCTAGTAGAGGCAGTGGACCTCAAGGAGGGCCTAAAGATACTACACCGCCAAAATTATTAAAATGCACACCAGAAAATGGAGCTACAAATGTATCA
The DNA here is from genome assembly GCA_017559505.1 of Paludibacteraceae bacterium. GTDB lineage: Bacteria > Bacteroidota > Bacteroidia > Bacteroidales > Paludibacteraceae > Aphodosoma. Next base: position 47,900 of record JAFYSF010000025.1, read on the forward strand.
ACAAATAAAATACAACTAACATTCGACGAAATTGTACTCGTACAAAGTACATTTGAAAAAGTTATTATTTCACCACCTCAAACCAATATTCCTATTATCAAAACTTCTGGGCATAAAGTAAATGTAAATTTGCAAGATTCCCTCAAGTCAAATACTACATATACAATTGATTTTACAAACTCTATTATCGATAATAATGAGCGCAATGAACTCGATGGATTCACATTTAGTTTCGCAACAGGTGATTTTATTGATACATTGAAGCTGTCTGGCACGATTATTGATTCCGAAACATTAAACCCAATACCTAATCTTATCGTCGGTATTCATAGTAATCTCAACGATACAGCCTTCACATCTATACCTTTTGAACGTATTACAAAAACAAATAATGAAGGTAAGTTTACCATAAACAATATAAGAGAAGGTCAATACCATGTTTTTGCTCTTTCTGATATTGGTAGCAATTATTATTTTGATATTCCTACGGAGCAAATTGCTTTTGATGATAGCATTTACACACCTATCTGCACAACAGAAACTATCTACGATACAATATCTCATTATGCTATCATTGATTCAATAAACAATATAATTGACTCTACACAACTCATTATTGACTCGGTAATAACAAAATACAATCATACATACACCCCTGATGATGTAATATTATTTGCTTTTACTGAAAAAAATAATCGCCAATATTTATCAAAATCAACACGCACAGAACGACATAAACTAACATTAGAATTTGGCAATCCATGTGACTCTTTGCCAATTCTTAAGCCACTAAATTTTGCCGATAGTATCTTCACATATATGCTACAAGAATCAGCCAATAGAGACACTTTAACTTATTGGCTTACAAATACTATTGTATGGCAACAAGACACATTACAGATAGAAACAACTTATCAAAAACGCGATGACTCAACTTATTGGCAAACAGATACAATCACATTTTTGTATCGCGCTCCAAAAACCAATAAAAAGAAAAATAATGAAATTGAGCAAGAAATTAAATATCATCCAATAAACTCAAATAAATCAACATCATTTGATATATATGTCCCATTTATTCTAACTTTTGATGTACCTACAACAATTACACCAAACGATACGACATGGTATAGATTACAAGAAAAAGTTGATACAAATTGGATTGATTTGGATGCCAAATTGATTAAAGGTGATAGCATCGGATTAAAATATCAAATAGAATATAGTTGGAAAGCTGCAACTGACTATCAGCTAATTGTAGATTCAGCACTATTCACCTCTTTTGTTGGTTTAGCAACCCAAGAAGAGATATTTAGTTTTAAAACAAAATCGCTTGAAGAATACGCTGTTTTAATATTTGAGTTAACAAACTATACAGGGAAAGAGGTTATTCAAATATTAAACAAAGATGATAAAGTTGTAAAGCAACAAATTGCCACAGAAGAAAAAGTGAAATTTGAATATATGAAACCTGACACCTACTATGCACGATTATTTATTGATGAGAATGGTAATGGCAAATGGGATACAGGTAATTATAAAGAAAAACGTCAGGCAGAAAAAATATATTATTATCCATACGATATAGAACTTCGCGCTTTTTGGGATGTTGAAGAAGTTTGGAATGTTTATGAATTGCCTATTCTCGAACAAAAACCAAAAGAATTGAAAAAAGCAGGGAATAAGTAATAAAAAAGTAAAATTAAAAAAGAGAAAACACTAATAACTAATCATTAATAACTAACTTTTATGGCACGTATATTAGTAGTAGATGATGAACGTTTTATACGTAACACCATCAAAGATATTCTTGAACATGAAAAATATATAGTGGATATAGCAGAAGATGCAACTCAAGCTTTTGAAAAGGCAAAAACTAAACACTACGATTTAATTCTTACTGATATAGTAATGCCAGGTATTAGTGGTATTGTTCTTCTTGAAAAACTTAAAGAAGATGGGTTTGAATCGCCAATCATGATTATGTCGGCTCATGGTAATATAGAAATAGCCGTTGAATGTATCAAAAAAGGAGCATTCGATTTTCTTGAAAAACCATTAGATTTAAATCGTTTACTTGTATCGACCCGTAATGCCCTTGATAAAAACAAATTGGTGAAAGAGACCAAAACTCTTAAAAAGAAAATACAACGTAACTATGAAATGATTGGAGAGTCGCCTTGTGTCAAAAAATTACGCCATTTAATTGAGTTGATTTCTCAGACAGATACTAGAGTATTGATTACTGGCGATAATGGCACTGGTAAAGAAGTTGTTGCTAGACAAATATATCAAAATTCACCACGTGCAGATAAACCATTCATAGAGGTTAACTGTGCTGCCATTCCATCAGAACTAATTGAAAGTGAGCTTTTCGGTCATGAGAAAGGTGCTTTTACTTCTGCAGTAAAACAGCGTATAGGCAAATTCGAACAAGCAGATGGTGGCACGATATTTCTTGACGAAATTGGCGATATGAGTCTTTCAGCACAGGCAAAGGTATTACGTTGCCTACAAGAGAATGTGATTTCGCCAGTTGGTAGTGATAAATTGATAAAAATCAATGTACGCGTAATAGCAGCTACTAATAAAAATTTAGAACAAGAAATTGAAAATGGTAATTTCCGTGAAGACCTTTTCCATCGCTTAAACGTTGTTCCTATCCATATTGACCCACTTTCAAAACGAATAGAAGATATTCCTTTGCTTGTGGAATATTTCACGCAAATTATCTGTGAAGCACAAGGTAGATCTATCAAAACTTTTTCGAAAGAGGCTATTGAAAAACTCCAGCAATTGCGATGGCGAGGCAATATTCGCGAGTTGCGCAACATTGTGGAACGGCTTATTATTCTTTGTGATAATACAATTACAGCTCAAGATGTTGAAGAATATGCATAACAAAAAAGATGTTGATTGACAATCAACATCTTTTTTTATTTGCTATACAAACATCACATCGGCCACATGGTTGAGCATCGGATTGTCCGAAATAACGTGCGAGTTGCACTGAGCGACATGTATTTTTAGTTGAATAATCATATATAGAAACAAGCCGTGCGTACATTCGGTCTATTCTATTCTCATATGCCACAGGAGGTATATAGAGAGTTTCGGCATCGAGACGATCGGTGTTATAAATGAGTAGGGGTGTACGTTTAAATGGCACATAAGTAACTACTCCAACACGGTGAAGCCAAATAAGATAGGCATATACTACCTCGCGCGTGGTATGCGCTAAAATGGCTATTTTATCTTCGTTTATATGTTTTGCATCAGTAAATATCCCAGTGTAAGTACGTAATATGGTCTCAAGTATTTCGTCTTTTTCGGGATGCTCCATACGCCATTCATAGAGTTTCGATGGATGCATAACAACTTTCAGTTTACTTGGACTCTCCATTTCTTCAGTTAAGGTGATATAGCCTGCCCATTGCAAGATGTTGAGCGCCCCCATCGTTTGAGAATAGGAGAGGCGACAAACATGACAAAATTCCTCCAACTTGAATGGATAAACAGAACCATTGCCTGAACCTTCTCCAATAATATAGTAATTGGCAAGATGCTGGTATATAGAGCGGACGTACTCTTTAGGAGGGAATACTTTTTCGTGACGACGCACTAATTGTTCAACCGAACTTGGAGTTGTGAGCAATACAGCATACGACTTCTGCCCATCGCGACCGGCACGCCCAGCCTCTTGATAATATTGCTCGAGAGCATCGGGTATGTCGTAGTGAATTACTAATCGCACATCCGACTTGTCAATACCCATGCCGAAAGCATTTGTAGCACATAGTATTCGTGTATCACCTGACATCCAACTATTTTGACGTTCTTTACGCACATTTGCCTCTAAACCTGCATGATAATAATCTGCAGATAGGTCCATTGATTGTAGCATTTTGGCTACCTTCTCGGCTCCATCGCGAGTGCGAGTATAGACAATAGTGGAACCATTTACGGCATTGAGTATTTTGAATAGTTGCGCATCTTTATTATCTGACATGCGCACAACATAGTGTAGATTTTGACGTTCGACACTCGCCTGAAACATATTGCTTGGCACACGGAAAGCGAGTTTGTCTTTTATGTCAGTAACAACATCGGGAGTGGCAGATGCAGTCAGCGCCATAATCGGCACATCGGGATACATCGTGCGTAATTCGGCAATTTTCAGGTAAGAAGGGCGGAAATCGTAGCCCCATTCTGATATACAGTGAGCTTCATCGACAGCAATGAAACTGAGTTGTAGGAATTGTAACCGTTTGAGAAAGAGATCTGACTGTAGGCGTTCGGGAGCGACATAGAGCATTTTGAATGCGCCATATTGGGCTTGTTCGAGTATGCTGAACACCTTGTCGCGATTCATTCCAGCATGAATCACTTCGGCGCGGATGCCTCGCTTTCGTAGATTTTGAATTTGGTCAGTCATCAAAGCAATTAAAGGCGAAATAATGAGAGCCATACCTTCCATTGCAAGAGCAGGCACTTGATAGGTGATGGATTTACCTCCCCCCGTTGGTAATATGGCAAGGGTGTCATGTCCCGAGCCAATGCTTTCGATAATATCTAATTGCAATGGTCGGAATTCGTCGTAGCCCCAGTTTTCCTTTAATATTTTTTTATACATGCGTTTTTGGATTTTGTAGATGCAAAGGTAGTAATTTTTTTTTGATTTTGAAATATATGTGCAGATTAGATTATAGTATGTTTATAGTATATTTATCCTATATTTATAGTATATTTATGGTATATTTATAGTATATTGAAGGTATGAAGAGGATAGGGTGAGGGGAGGGGGGATTGTGTGTGTATTTATGGGGTGGTGGGGGTGGAGGGTGTAATGTGTTGGGTGTGATTATTGTTTTGGGTTTAATTTATTGATTTTTAGGTTGATTTTTGTTGGATTTGAGGCGATGGTGTATTTTATTGTAAAATTGCATGAAAAATTGATAAAAAAAAGATAATTTTTTATTAACTTTGTAGTCGGAAAATTTTAACGTTTAATTTATGGATTTTGGTTTAATTGATTTATTGACCCTCATTGGTTCTATCGGACTTTTCTTGTACGGTATGAAGTTGATGAGTGAGGGTTTGCAGAAGGCTGCGGGTGACCGTTTGCGTAACATTTTGGCTTGGATGACAAACAATCGTTTGGTCGGAGCTTTGACCGGTATTCTTGTTACTGCGCTCATACAGAGTTCGTCGGCAACTACTGTGATGATTGTTAGTTTCGTTAATGCCGGATTGTTGTCTTTGGGACAATCTATGGCTGTGATTATGGGTGCTAACGTTGGTACTACTGCTACGGCATGGATTCTTTATTTAGGTGGTTTCAAAGTAAATCTTGCGGCAGCAGCTATTCCTATTGTTGCTTTCACGTTGCCTATGATGTTTTCGCAAAAGAATTCATGGAAAAGCTGGGGTGAAGTTTTATTGGGTTTTGCCTTCTTGTTTATGGGCTTGGACTTGTTGAACCACTCGGTGCCTGATTTGCGCTCGAATCCTGAACTTTTTGCTGCTATACAAAATTATGCTGATATGGGGTGGATTTCTGTGGTGTTGTTTGCCTTTATCGGTATGATTATTACGATTGTGGTACAATCATCGAGCGTGACTTTTGCTATTACTCTTGTAATTTGTAGCAAGGGTTGGATTTCGTTTGAGATGGCAGCGGCATTGGTGCTTGGTAGCAATATTGGTACTTGTATTACGCCTATCATTGCATCGGCTTCGGGTAATATTTGGGCTAAGCGTTCGGCTATGGGACACTTGTTGTTCAATGTTTTAGGCTCTGTTTGGGTGTTGGCTCTATATTATCCGTTTATGAAATTGGTGATTTGGTTGTCGACTCTCGGTCAAGGCGATCCAACGGCGTTGCTCTCTTTTGTGAATAACACAGACCCTACTATTATCAATGCATTGAACGAAGGAACGCTTGATTTGGCTGACCCAGTAAATCAACAACTTGCTACTACATTTACGGCTAATCAGGCATACGTGTCGTTTGGATTGTCGATATTCCATACGCTCTTTAATGCAATCAATATCTGCGTTATGATTTGGCTTACAGGCTTGTATGTGAAAATAGTAACGAAACTTATTCCAAGCAAACCTACTGAAGAAGAGGGTGAATCGCACCTTAAATTTATCACAGCGGGTATGCTCTCTACATCGGAGCTTTCTATACTACAAGCGCGTAAAGAAATCCAACTCTATGGCGAACGTACACAACGTATGTTTGGCCTTGTGCGTGATTTGTTCCACGAAACAGATGACAAGGAATTTACAAGCAAATACTCTCGTATTCAGAAGTATGAGAATATTTCTGACCGCATGGAGATGGAGATTGCTGAGTATTTGACAAAGGTTTCGGCAGGTCGTCTTTCGGATGAAAGTAAACACCAAGTGCAGATGAAGCTTCGTGTTATCTCTGAAATTGAGAGTGTTGCCGATTCATGTTACAATCTTGCTCGTACGTTGCAACGTCGTTTCCAACAACCTGAAAAATTCCCAGAAGATATTAATGGCAATATCGAATTGATGTTTAACCTCATCGAAAGCGGTTTGCAAAATATGTGTAATGTGCTCTGCGAGGAACATATAGATCAATCGTACGTAAATTCGGCGCAAAATATTGAAAACGAAATCAATAACTATCGCAATCAACTTAAACTACAAAATGTTATTGCTGTGAATGAGGGCTATTATAATTACCCTGTGGCAACTACATATATGGACACAATCGTTGAATGCGAGAAAATGGGCGATTATATCGTGAATGTGGTTGAGGCTGTAGCTGACTCAAAACTACATCCAACAGCTGAATGAATAACCTGAGTTCGATATAATTTTGCTCTCACGGAACCAAAGGGCTTTGAACGTAGCGATAAAATGCGCGGAATACTTATATCGAACTGACGTTAAATACCAAAAACTATGACACTTACAGAACAACAATTCGACAAATCAGCGGCAGAATGCCGTTCGATATACGAAAAAAAATTGAAAGACTACGGGGCTGCATGGCGAATCATGCGCCCTGCAAGTCTTACAGACCAAATATTTATTAAGGCTAATCGTATTCGCTCGTTGGAAATCAAAGGCACGTCGATGGTGAATGAGGGAATTCGTCCTGAATTGATTGGGATTATCAATTACTGCATTATCGCATTGATACAGTTGGAGTTGGGTTATGCAGAGACTGATGACCTCCCTGTTGAGCGTGCGCTTGAGATGTATGATAGATATATGCTTGAGGCTAAGAATTTGATGATTGCTAAAAATCATGATTATGATGAGGCTTGGCGTCAGATGCGTACACAATCATATACTGACCTTATTCTCATGAAGATACATCGCACCAAACAAATCGAAGACAATAATGGAAAAACCCTTATTTCAGAAGGTGTGGATGCTAACTATTTCGACATGCTCAATTATGCTGTATTCTATATGATTCAGCAAGTTTAATCCATAATTCATAATTACAATGCATAATTGCCTCGCATTTCGCATTTTATACTTGATATCGCGACTTGTGGTCGGTTTGACATTTCTTTTTTCGGGATTCGTTAAAGCAATTGACCCACTTGGCACGACTTATAAGATTCAAGACTATCTTGAAGTGATGGGCTTGGCTTGGTTCAACGAATTGGCTTTGGTTGCTTCGTTCGCCCTTATTACAGCTGAATTTTTGGCTGGAGCATTGCTTATTACAAACATCAATTCCAAATTAGGACTTTGGCTTTCAACGCTATTGATGGTGGCAATGACGCCACTCACATTGTGGATTGCAATTGAAAATCCTGTTACCGATTGTGGTTGCTTTGGCGATGCAATAATCCTTTCGAATTGGGCTACATTTTGGAAGAATATTATACTTGACCTGTTGATTCTTGCAATATGGTTATTGCAACGTCGAGTGTATCGTCCTTGGCTAACCCCATTCCCTTCTTGGACAATGACCATTACCTTTTCACTCATCACGATAGGTATAGGCATACATTCGCTTAACAATCTGCCATTTATAGATTTCAGACCTTATAAAATAGGCAACGATATTCTTGAAGGCATGGAATTGCCAGAAGGTGCGCAACGCGACCAATATCGCACAACGTTTGTTTATAGTCGAGATGGTGTAAAACAAGAATTCGAATTGCAAAATGCACCATACAACGACTCCACTTGGACTTTCGTTGAACAACGCACTGAATTGATAGCCAAAGGCGAAGAGCCTCCAATCCACGATTTCTCTATAGTTACGCCAGAAGGCGATGATTTGACTTACGATATTCTTTATAGCGAAGGGCGCACCTACTTGTGTGTAATGTACGATTTGCATAAGTCAAAGGTGAAACATCTCGATAATATACGTAAAGTCTATGAACAATCACAGGCCGAAGATGCTGAATTTTTGGTACTTACCTCATCGTCTGATATGATTGATTCGTTCAAACAAGAGCATAACTTGCCTTATCAATTTGCTCTCACCGACCCAATACAATTGAAAACTATGGTGCGCGCCAATCCGGGAATCGTAATTCTTGAAGGGGCTAAGGTTATCGATAAATTCAATGCTAATAAAGAAAAATAAACACCTCTTTTCTAAAATTAATATAACTAAATATCTGAAAATATGAGAAAAAACATTGTAGCAGGCAACTGGAAAATGAATAAAAACCTGCAAGAAGGCGTAGCTTTGGCTGCTGAATTGAAAGAAAAAGTATCTAATCCAAATTGTGATGTGATAATAGGCACTCCATTTATTCACCTTGCAACTGTGGCTGAATTGCTCAAAGATTCACCAATCGCTGTTGCTGCTGAAAACTGTGCCGACCACACATCTGGCGCATACACAGGCGAAGTTTCTGCCGAAATGGTAGCTTCGACAGGCGCAACTTACTGCATTATTGGTCACTCAGAACGTCGTACATACTATGGCGAAACATACGAAATCCTTCGCGAAAAAGTGCAATTGGCATTGGCTAACAACCTTCGCCCAATCTTCTGCATCGGCGAAGTGAAAGAAGAACGTGAAGCAAACCGCCAAAACGAAGTTGTTAAAGCACAACTCGAAGGTTCGGTATTCAACCTTTCGGCTGAAGAATTTGGCAAACTCGTTATTGCTTACGAGCCAGTTTGGGCTATCGGCACAGGTCTTACTGCTACACCAGAACAAGCACAAGAAATCCACGCTTATATCCGTAGCCTTATCGCTGAAAAATATGGCAACGAAGTGGCTGATAACACATCAATCCTCTATGGCGGTAGCTGCAATGCTAAAAATGCAGTAGGTCTATTCGCCAACCCAGATATTGATGGTGGTCTTATCGGTGGTGCATCACTCAAAGCTGACGATTTCTGCGCTATTATTAGTGCATTTTGATTCGTAAATTTAATTATAAACTCTCCATTAGGTATATGCCGAATGGAGAGTTTTTTGTTTTTTAACTTAATTTTATTTGCATAATTGGAATAAAAGCATTATTTTTGCAGTGCATATTAAAAATTAACAGTATGACATCAAAAGAAAAAGAGTATCGGAAATTACATTTTGCTATTATGGTGATTGAAGCGAGCGCAAGAAAGCAAAATATTGAAAGCCGTGAGATGTATCGTCGTCTAAAACAACAAGATTTAATACGTCTTCGTCTGTCTCGCCATTATGAAACATTACACACTCAAAGTCTTGATTGGGTGGTTGATGATACAATAGAAACTCTTCATAACTGGGAATCAGAAAATTAATAGTTATATGATTACACTCTATCATGGTTCAAATATTGAAGTTGTTGCTCCTTTTGCAAGGGTAGGACGTAAGAATTTAGATTTTGGTCAAGGTTTTTACTTGACTAAAATAAAACGTCAAGCAGAGGATTGGGCGACAGTTATCGCTAGTCGCAAAGGTCGTAATAGTGTCGGTGTTATCTCAGAGTTTAGTTTTGAAAAAGAGCAAGCGGTTAAAGATGGATTTCGGTTTAAAATATTTAATGTGTATGATATCGAGTGGTTAGATTTTGTTGTTAATTGTCGAAAAGGAAAAGATTTTGCATCAAAGTATGATGTTATTGAAGGAGGTGTTGCAAATGACAATGTTATTGATACTGTTGAAGATTATGAAAAAGGGATTATTACAGCAGAGCAAGCATTAGGTCAATTGCAATATAAGAAGGTGAACCATCAAATTTGTATTCTTAATCAGAAAGTTATAGATGCATATTTGACTTTTGTTAAATCATATATTGTGGAGGAGAAGTGATATGCGTGATTCTGTATTATGGCGCAAACAAAGTTTTATTGTTATTTTGCTCGCAAAAAGGCTTAGTATAGACGTTGATAGAGCTTTGGATTTGTATTATTCAACAGAAACAGCTCGTCAATTATCCGATGCAAAAACAAAGTTATATTTAATGAGTGACCAATATATAGTAGATAATATTATTTCTGAACTAAATAAATAAGAATAATTAAAAAAATCTTCATTCGCATTATTGGTGAATGGAGATTTTTTTATATCTTTGCATCGAAAATGTGATTTTTTACACATAAAAACATCTAAAAATGTGATTTTTTCAAACAAAAGACAACTAAAAATGTGATTTTTATGCTTAAACGTAAGATTGACAACTTTTTGGCAGAATGGAAGCAAAAAAAGGATAAAAAACCTCTTATAGTAAAAGGAGCTCGTCAAATAGGCAAAACTGCGTCTATTGAACATTTTGCTAAAAATAATTATGTCCATATTGTAGAAATAAACTTTGCATTACAACCAAAGTTCAAGCGTATTTTTGATGATGGTTTTGAAGTTGATATAATACTTAAGAATATTTCGAGAATAGATCCATCTTTAGTTTTTTCTCCCGGCGAAACATTATTATTTTTTGATGAGTTACAAGATTGTCCAAATTGCGCTACAAGTTTGAAGTCGTTTAAATTGGATGGTCGTTATGATGTCATATGTTCTGGCTCGTTGATGGGACTTTATTATCAACAAATAGAATCTAATAGTGTAGGTTATAAAGAAGATTATGAAATGTATTCTCTTGATTTCGAGGAATTTTTGTGGGCTAGTGGTTATGGAGATGATTTTATTGATGAACTATATGATAGTATGATTAATCTACAACCTCTATCATCAATTACATTTGATGTTTTGAGTTCGATTTTTCGTGATTATATGATTATTGGAGGTATGCCTGAGGTGGTTAATCGTTATGCTGAAACTAAACAATTTTCAGGAACACTTCAATTACAGCAACAACTTTTACGAGATTATGAAGAGGATATAACAAAGTATGCATCTGGATTTGATAAAGCAAAAGTATTAGCAGTTTATCGTCATATATCTACATTTCTTGCACAAGAGAATAAAAAATTTCAGGTAACCAAGATTGCACGTGGAGCTCGTAATCGCGAATATATGGGAGCGGTAGAGTGGTTGTCTAATGCAGGGATTGTAAATGTTTGCTATTGCATAGCTACATTAGAATTACCTCTGAAAGGTAATTACGACCCAAAACAATATAAACTTTATTATGGTGATACTGGATTGTTGATTGCTTCGCTTGACGATGAAGCACAAGATGATTTACGTTCGAATAATAACTTTGGAACATATAAGGGCGCAATTTATGAAAATATAGTCGCTGATATGTTGGTCAAGCAGGGTTATGATTTGTATTATTATAACAACAATTCTCCAAGTTTAGAAATGGATTTTTTTGTGAGAGATACTAATTCGCTTATACCTATTGAAGTTAAAGCAAATAATAATGCAACAGTTTCACTTAATCGCTTAATTGATAGTGATGCAAATAAATATTCTGACATTCGCTATGGCATAAAACTTTGTAATAACAATATAGGTTTTAATGGTAAATTTTATACTTTTCCTTACTCTTTGACCTTTTTGCTTAAGCGTTTTCTTAAAAACAAAAAATAAATAATTCAAAAAAATCTCCATTCGCATTATTATTGCCGAATGGAGATTTTTTTATACCTTTGCGTTCAGAAATACTAATTTTTAAATCTAATTTAGTTATGAAAATCATTAATGTTGATGCACCTAAGCATCTTTTAAAAAAAATTGAACACAACAGAATTTATGATTTTATTCTTGATGTAGTTCGACCATTAGAGTGTTGTTATTACGAACATTTTTCTCGTCATAGCTACCCATTATCTCATTATCATCACTATCACTCATGTCATTTTAATGCTTATGAAAGCATAGCAATTCTGTTACATACAATGCCGATTTTTCTTCGTGATTCAGCATCTCGAAGCCGTGATGATAATGCTATTATTGACCCATTGGGTGCATATTTTTCTAACCGAAAAAGTGATAGTGCGTACATTGAGTTGTATTTGTCTAACATTGATGATGAGGCTAAAAATGATGAACATTTTAAATGGTTATTCACAAAAGTTTTAATACACGAGTTGGCTCATGCTACTATGGATGTTTGGGATGAAAAAGTGTCTTATCATACTGAATTTGGTAGATGGCGTGAAGAATCAATGGCAAATGCTATAGCCCTTAGAATAATAAAAGAATATGCTGACCAAGATTTCTATGATTATGCTAAAATATTTATGCAATCACAACCTGCAGAATATGCACTCGGTGTATTGATGGTAGATTTAGAATATTGGGATTTTAGTGATGTTGTACGTTCTAAATATCATGGGGTTAATCTTGATTTACAAAAAGAATGGCTTAATTATGTAAAAGGATCTCCAAATTTGGATGGATTAAAAACATGGAATGATTTATTATCTAGAGCTGATGTATATTATTTCCAATGTAAATATTATACTTCAGAAGAAGATCTTGTATATGATATTGTAAACGAGGTTCTTTCTGATTATGAAGCTAACAATGGAGAAAATATGGATTATGCGAAATTTAGTTCTTTATTCCCTTGTATCGAAATGAGTGAAGACGAAATGTCGTATGAACCAGCTAACAAAGTAGAAGGTAATGATAGTTATGAAACCAAAATAGAACTAAAAGACGGTGATTATTATTTATATGACTGTTGGACTAACAAAGAACTTCATGAGTTTATAAAAAATGTAAAAGTAGATTTAAAAGAGTTTACTAATTGGTAGTTTCTGCTCAATGTGGATAATAAAACATACAAAGTTGCAATGTAATTTTAACCCTATATAAATACCATCGTTGCTATGTGTCAGTCTTCTTCGATGAAGGTTGCTTGAAGGTTGCTTACAGATAAGGAAAGGTTTTATCTTATCCATCAGCAAAGTACAAGCAACCTTTAAGCAAGAAAACAGCCATCTTTACACCCTACATTTACAAAGTCTGCAAAACAAATAAAATCCACTTGACCAAGTTTATTTTCCTAAAAAATAGACAATTTTTCTACTTTTTTCCTAAATAAATAGACGAACTTTGCAATTGCAAAGTTGCAAAGTTAATCTAAAGTTCTGATTATTAAAGCTAAAGCCTCTTTGCATTGTAATCAATCCTAATAAATATTTAGCATGTAACTCAAAGAATACCACCGTGTTGTCTTAATTTTATAAACTTTGTAAACTTTGCAACTCCTTATAAGCAAAAAATCTTATGTTAATATCTTGTTAATATTTTTAATAAAAAACAGCGTGGAACATTCGAAAAAAAATGCTACTTTTGTATTTTATTTGCATGGGGTTCTATGTAAATACTAAATGAGTAATTATGAGAGTGTTGATAACTTGTTTTTCGTCTATTAGCAATGTTGCTGCAATTGTTCCACAGCTTTATGGACTTGTGAATGACTATCCTCAGCACGAATTTGTTGTGCTAAGCCGTAGTTTTTTGAAGCCATTGTTCGACAAATTGCCACGTGTGACTTTTGTCGGTGCTGACATTCGTGGCGAGCATAAAACAATCGTTGGGGTATATCAGTTATTCAAACAATTAAAGGCTATGAGGCCAGATGTTGTATTAGACATGCAACGCTCGTGGCGCACGAAGTTGATAACTCGCCTTTTTACATTGTTAGGTACTAAAACTTTACAAATTGGATTTGCTCGAAGCGAACAAAAACATTTGATTAAACAAGGAGCAAACAAGTATCACCCAATTCCTACAATATTCGACCGCCAAGCACGTTTATATGCTAAAATAGGGCTGAAAGTAAACGATGATTTCCATAAACTCTATGACCCAAACATGGAGCAAGTGGCAAAAATCAAAGAATTGTATGGGGAGAAACTTGGACATTGGATTGGCATTGCTCCATTCTCGATTGCAAGAGGTAAAACATTGCCACTCCGCAAGATGAAGAATGTTATTGCTCATTTTGACAAGCAACCAAATACAAAAATTTTCTTGTTCGGCGCAGGAGAAATGGAGAACGAGTTGCTCTCTGATTGGCAATCGCTCTACAACAATGTTTATGCGGTGCATACAAATTTGAAACTTGACGATGAATTGATATTGATGAATTTTTTGGATGTTATGTTGTGTATGGACTCGGCTAATATGCACTTAGCGTCGTTGATGGCTGTACCTGTGGTGAGTGTTTGGGGCGCAACGCATCCTTATTCGGGATTTCTTGGATGGAAACAGTCTGTGGATAATTGCGTAGGAGTAGATTTTTCGTGCCGACCTTGTACGGCTCATTCCGACAAGAAATGTAAATATGGCGACTATCGTTGCCTCGAAAGTCTCCATTCAAGCAAAATAATAGAAATAATTAATCAATGCATAATGCACAATGCATAATGCACAATTGCCATTCGGTATTTGTTTAATTAATAATAAAAAGATAATTAAGATTATGCATTGTGCATTTAGCATTGTGCATTGAAATAAGAATTATGGGAAAAATTATAGCAATAGCAAATCAAAAAGGTGGTGTAGGTAAGACAACCACAAGTATAAATCTTTCGGCATCGTTGGCTCGTGAAGGCAAAACTGTGTTGCTCATTGATGCTGACCCTCAGGCAAATGCTTCATCGGGTTTGGGTGTTGACGTGAAAGATTTGAAAACAACGGTTTACGAGTGTATGATTGGCGAAGTGAAAGTGGCTGATGCCACTTTTGACACTGAAATCGAGGGGCTAAAAATTGTACCTTCGCATATCGACCTTGTAGGTGCTGAAATAGAGATGCTTAATCTCGACAATCGTGAGAAATGTATGCGTAATATGTTGGTGACAGAAAAAAGCAAATATGATTATATCATTATTGACTGCTCGCCATCGTTGGGGCTTATTACAGTAAATGCCCTTACAGCTGCCGATTCGGTTATCATACCTGTGCAATGCGAATATTTTGCACTTGAGGGTATTGGTAAGTTGTTGAATACCATTAAAATTATCAAAAGCGGACTCAATCCTGCACTTAACATAGAAGGCTTCTTGCTCACTATGTTCGATGCTCGTCTTCGCTATGCTAATCAAGTAGCTGAAGAGGTGCGTAAACACTTCGGCGATATGGTATTCAAAACCTCTATTCAACGTAATGTGAAATTGTCAGAAGCAACATCGTATGGTCAGCCTGCGATTGTGTATGACCCTGATTCGCGTGGCGCACAAAATCACATTGAACTTGCTAAAGAATTGATTAACAAGAATTAAATATTTCCTACAAATAACACAAATATTCACAAATTTATAATTTATTTGTGGGGATAAAGGATGGTAAATAAAATATTAAGAGCGAGCAGTATATCTATCGCTACTCGCAACTAAATGTCTATTATATGAAAAAACAAGTTTTAGGTCGTGGACTCAGTGCTTTGATTGAAACAGAGCCAGTGGCAGCAGTGGGTTCTACTATATTTAATGAAATAGAAATCAGCAAAATATATCCAAATCCTAATCAGCCTCGTACTGATTTTGATGACGACGCTTTAGAGGAATTAGCTACATCGATTCGAGCAAATGGCATCATTAGCCCTATTACTTTACGTAAAATTTCTGATGACAACTACCAAATTATAGCTGGTGAACGTCGTTATCGTGCATCTAAAATGGTGGGATTAGATAAAATTCCAGCTTATATTCGTGATGTTGATGATGGTCAAGTCATGGAAATGGCTCTTATCGAAAACATCCAACGCGAAGACTTAAATGCAATAGAAATTGCGTTGAGCTACAACAGTCTTGTGGCTACACTCAATCTCACACAAGAAGCATTGGCAGAGCGTGTTGGCAAAAAACGTGCAACTATTACCAACTATCTTCGTCTTCTCAAACTCCCTGCAGAAATTCAAATGGGATTGAAAAACAAAAAGATAGATATGGGTCATGCGCGTGCGCTTGTCAGTGTCGAAAATCCTGAGGTATTGCTAAATATCTATGCTCAAGTGCTTGCCGAAGGTGCATCTGTGCGTCGCACCGAAGAGTTAGTACGTTTGGCATCAACTAACGAAATTGTAGAAAAACCCCTCAAAAAAGAAAAACAACACACTTTCATCCCAGAAGAATATGAAGCACTTTGCAAAGAATTAAACGATAAATTCAATGCTAAAGTAAAACTTTCGTACAACGAAAAAGGCAAAGGCAAAGTAACAATTCCTTTCGATTCTGACGACGATTTGATGCGCCTAATGTCATTGTTCGACAAAATATAAGACTTAAAATGCTGAATTGTTGCAAATTGTATATATTACTATTTTTTGTGTTTGTAGCAGGTTTGCTACAAGCACAGTCCGACAATTCACAACTATTATCCGACACGACACTGTTTTCTACTCAATCAACATTAATCTCTAACTCTCAATTCTCAACCCTAAATTCACAGTTAGAGATACAAAATGTAGAATCACTACAAAAAGATTCTCTTCGTTTAGCTAAACAAATGCGTCGAGAGCAACGAGCATTAGCTCAAGCTAATTTCAAACCCGACCCAAACAAGAGCCTTTGGTTAGGACTAACTTTTCCTGGTGCTGGTCAAATTTATAATCGTAAATATTGGAAACTACCGATAATATATGGTGGTGCAATGGGCGTAGCATATGCGGTTTCCTATTATGGTGGGCATTACAACGACTATATGAAAGGATATCGCGATTATTTAGATTCTGACCCTAATACAAATTATCATCTTCAATTAATACCTCAAGGCTATCCCGAGTCAAGTGCTGGAAATTATGTAAAAAATCGTGTAAACTCATATCGACGTTATCGAGATATATTCATTGTAGTTGGCGTAGCAGTATATGCCTTATCTGTGATAGATGCCTATGTCGATGCCCAATTAGCTGATTTTGACATTAGTACAGACTTATCTATGAAAGTACGCCCTAAATTAGATGTAGAACAACATACAGGCACTCCAACAGCTGCTTGTCAAATGCAAATTTATTTTTAACTAACACAAATTTTTATGATGAAAAAAATCTTATATATAATACTCTCTTCCCTCTTGTCTATCAATGCTATAGCACAAGATTCTCTCTTCATTGAATCGGATTCTATTCTCGCTATTTCAGATTCAACTCTCCTCTATCAAATAGACACAACTATTGATTTTCAATTAAATGCACAATATATTACCCCTCTGCCATTAGATACTATACTTCACGACTATTTCATCGAAAAAGCCTTTCAAATAAATTGCGAACGCACTGATAGTGGAGCTGTATATTATTCCGACTCAGTGTATATAGCACGTCTACAATCACTACCTCATGTCATAGAAATGACTTATAATAAAATAGTTAAGTCATGTATCGAACGATATGCTCGTTGCCCTAAAGATGTAGGCTACATGCTCGGCATAGGCAATACCTATTACTTCCCATTGTTTGAAGAGGCTTTAGAGCGTCATAATCTACCCCTCGAACTCAAATATCTTCCTGTCATCGAGAGTGCCCTCAATGCAAAAGCAAAATCACCCGTAGGAGCTATGGGCTTGTGGCAATTCATGGTTGGTACAGGCAAAATCTATGGTCTTGAAGTGAATAGCATGGTCGACGAACGTCGCGACCCTCGTAAAGCTTCCGATGCAGCAGCTCGTTTTCTCGCTGATTTATACAAACTTTATGGCGACTGGCATCTTGTTATTGCAGCATATAATTGTGGCCCAGGCAATGTTGCTAAAGCAATTCGCATATCTAATGGCAAACGCAATTTCTGGGAAATTTACCCATATCTCCCTCGCGAAACACGTAGCTATGTACCACTATTCATCGCAGCCAACTACATCATGAACTTCTACGAACATCATAATATGTGCCCAGCCACACCACTTTTCAATTATGCGACAGACACAGTGATGATTTCAGATCGTGTTCACCTTCAGCAAATTGCCGAAAAAGTAAACATTCCATTAGACGAACTAAAATTCCTCAATCCTCAATATCGCTACGACATCATTCCTGGCAACATTAAGCCATACCCCCTTGTCGTACCTTTCGAACATATCAACTCGTATGCCCTCAATCGCGATAGCATTTTAGCACACAAACCTGAATTAGCTAAACGTGAAATAAAATTCGAACCATCTGAAGGTGAGGTCGTTTACTATAAAGTAAAAAGTGGAGATACTCTCGGTGGCATTGCAAAAAAATATAAAGTTTCAGTCAAAAATCTCCAAAAATGGAATAAACTTAGCTCCACAACAATACATATAGGACAAAAACTTCGAATTTATAAGTAAATATTTATTAGATGGTATAATATTTGTTAATTATAAGTTAGATTAAGAAAACTTTTTGAAGTTATAATCGTATGAATGAAAAAAAATATTATTCTATAAAAGAAGTATCTGAAATGCTCAATTTGCCTCAATCCACTTTACGATTTTGGGAAAAAGAAATAGATATTCTTGAACCAAACAAATCAAAAGGAGGCACACGTCGCTATATACAAAAAGATATAGACCTTTTACAGCAAATTAAGTTCTTAGTAGAAGAACAACATCTAACCCTTGCAGGTGTCAATGAGCGTTTATCCAATCACCGCGAAGTAGATGAAAAACGCATAAAAGTAATAGAAACTCTAAAGACAGTACGCAAAGAACTAATGGCAATACGCCTCGAACTAAACGAACATGAAGCCCTCGCTTCCGAAACTATAGTTGACTAACTTTTACCTTACTTCTCCATACCTTCTTCATAGGATAACCCTACCTTCAAAACAAATTCAACGCTATATGAAAAAAGCATTATTCTTATTTTTCTCGCTCGCCATATTAGTAGGTTGTACCCCAAAAACCGAGCAAACTTCATCTTCTAAACCTCGTAAACCAAAAAATATCATCTATATGATTGGTGATGGTATGGGTCTAAACCAAGTATATGCAGCCATGACAGCCAATGGAGGAACACTCAATATCGAACGTTGCACATACACTGGCCTATCAAAAACCTACTCTGCCAATTCCTATATAACTGATTCAGCCGCAGGAGGCACAGCCCTTGCCACAGGCTCTAAAACCAACAATGGCATGATTGGTATGAACGCCGATTCCGCAGCAGTAAAATCAATATTAGAATTAGCCGAAGAAAAAGGTATGGCTACAGGTCTCATTGCAACAGTTCGCATTACACATGCCACACCTGCATCATTCTATGCTCACCAAATCAATCGTGGGATGTACGAAGAAATTGCTACCGAAATGCTTACCTCTGGCGTAGATTTCTTTATTGGAGGAGGGCGCAACAATTTCGAAAATCGCAAAGATTCACTCAACTATTCCGACTCTCTCCGCAATGCTAATTACAACATAGTCTATTCAATTGACTCAGTCGAAGCTCCAGTTTTATTACCTTTTGGAGCCCTTTGTGCCGATGTAGATATGCCACAAGCACACGAACGTGGAGATTTTCTTCCACAAGCAGTAGATTTAGCTATAAAATCATTAGATGCGCGCGGCGATGGCTTCTTCCTTATGGTAGAAGGCTCACAAATCGATTATCAAGGTCATGGCAATAATACAGAAGGCGTTATCAATGAAACATTAGACTTTGATAGTGCCATCAAAGTAGCTCTCGACTTTGCTGAACGCAACGGCGAAACCCTTGTAGTAATCACTGCCGACCACGAAACTGGCGGTATGACCATCATGAATGGCTCATATTCCGACAAAACAATAGAAGCCCAATTCAACACAGGAGGTCACACAAGCACAATGGTCCCAATCTACTCTTTTGGACCTCAAGCCGACAAATTTACTGGTATTATGGAAAATACAAAAATACCACTCCTAATAAAAGAAGCTTTAGAACAATAAACAAAAGAGGTGCAATATAATTTGCACCTCTTTTTATTTTAATACCCATTATAAAGCTCATACGTTAGCTCTATTGAAGTCTTTTCTTATTTGCTCACGAAGGTTCTCAAGAGAAGAAAAACGTTGCTCATGGCGCAAAAAACGCAAAAAACGCAACTCTAACTCCTCACCATATAACTCTACACCTTCATATCCTATAATATGAACTTCTATAGTGCGCTTATCGCCAGAAACAGTAGGTCGTGTACCTATATTCAATACACCCCTATATTCTTTACCTCTCACAACAACTTCTACAACATAAACTCCATCAGATGGTATCAATTTAAACGAATCAACCTGCAAGTTTGCTGTAGGAAATCCTATTTGACGACCTATTTTTTGACCTTCTACTACCCTACCTTTAACAAAATATTTATAACCTAAAAACTTATTAGCCAAAGGTATATCCCATAATTCTAACGCACGACGCACTTTTGAACTACTCACCATCACTTCACTCTCACTAAAACCATCGCAGCGTTTAATCTCTAAACCTAATTGCTTGCCATACGCAATATACTCGTCGAAAGATGTACTTCTATCGCTGCCAAATCGATGGTCATACCCCATCAACAACACTTTAACTCCATAATTCTCAACAAGTAATTGCATAAATTCACGCGATGTAAGTTTTGATAACTTATCATCAAATTGCAACATAACTACCTCATCAACACCTTTTTGTTTAAGTAAATCAACTTTCTCGTCTGATAGAGTCAACTGCTTCAATGCACAATTAGGGTCGAAAAACAATCGTGGATGATTGGCAAATGTAACAACTACAGATTGCATACCTCTTTGTTGTGCTTCTGTTTTTAATTGCTCCAACAAATAGTTATGCCCTAAGTGTACACCATCGAAAAATCCAATAGTAGCTACTTTACTCATTATTTTTTAGCATCAATACGTTTTGTAATTATCTCATAAAGAATGAGTCCAATAGCAGCAGCAACACCAATGGCAGCAAAATAATACCAAATGTAATGTGCATTGGCAGATGCTTCAAGCCAAGCCTCACGAGTTTCAAACAATTTTGGGTCTGGACAATATTTTTGCAACAATACGCCTGACAAACCAAAACCTATGATAGATGAGAAGAATGAATCTAACTGACTAAAACCAAGATACATACCCTCTTCACCTTTAGGTGCTTGAAGAGAGAAATACTCTAAATAGCGCGGAGTGATGAAACACTCACACAAACCTTGTAACATAATACCTACGACCAACATAAGTGTGATAGGGTGCATTCCAATAATAGGCTCACTACCAAGAAGATTGCCTGTTGACATAACCAATGCCGCTACTGGTACTAAAATCATACCTACAACCATAGAGGTTAGGGCAGTGTAGCGCGACATCCATTTAGTAATTAAATTAACCATCAAGACTACAACCAATGGGTTGACGTTGGCAATCCAACCAGGTTTAGCTGCCTCGCCTGCCATACGGATAACATATTTAGGCATAGTAGCATACAACTGTTGCTGACACATCCAGAAACCAGAGGCAATAAAAATAAAAATCAATAAACGTTTGTTAGTCAAACCTTTCCACAAACCTTGCCATACTTCACGCATTGTTTTATTCTCACCTTCGGTATTCACCGAATGATACATAAATATAATTAACAACAAAGCAATGAGACACAATGCTGTAGAGAAGAAATTGACATAGATATAAGCACGCTCGCCAATCCAAGAACGTAGTGGGTCTATAACTGTTTTACCACTGAAAGCACCAATATTGACTAAAGTGTAGAAAATAGAGTAGCCTCGAGCGCGTGTTTCAGTAGTTGTTTCACGTGCAACAGAAGCACGAATAAGACTACGAATGAAACTACCACCTACGACCATAATCAACATAATTGGTATAACTAACCATTTGAGTGGACTTTCGTGCAATCCAAAATATTGGTTTTCGGTAATAACATTTGCTACGAGTGCTTTTGCACCTTCAGGTGCATCGGCATAATGAACTAATCCAAGACCTTCGAGCATAAATGGCAATACACCCAACAAGAGATAGCCAATAGGCATCATAGTGAAGGCAATAATCATAGCTTTGCGATAACCAATTTTGTCGGCATAGGCACCTGTGAAAATTGGTAGCAAATACATCAACGCAGAAAATCCACCAGAAATGAACCCTGCCTCAATATCGCTAAATCCAAGAATATTCGACAAATAAAAAGTAATGGCTATAAAAAGCGCATAATAAGCCGTACGCTCGAGCATCTCGGCAACATTGGCTGTCCAGAAAGCAGCTGAAAATTTTAATTTTTGAGTTTGTTGTTCCATATAATAGATTTTTTTATTTTTATCAAGAATAAATACACACAGTGAGTGGGTGTCAGTCTTCTTCGGTGAAGTTTGCTTGAAGGTTGCTTGAGAGGGTAGGAAGATATTTGGATTTTGAATATACACTGTGAATGGGTAGTCAGAAAACAATTTTTTTTAGAAAAACTATTAAATCTACACTAAAAATCAAGCACAGATACTAAGCATTAGAAAAATATTCGATTCTCAAGGCTCTATTTTTGGATGAAAATGAGTGTAAACTACTGATGCTCTTGATTTTCCTATAACTTCGGAAATTTCGATTTCAGAAGCCAAAGAGATTCGTTTTACCGATTTAAAGTGCTTTAAGAGCAAATTTTTTGTTTTTTCGCCCACACCAACAATTTTATCGAGCTCGGACTGTGTTTGACTCTTACTACGCTTGTCGCGATGAAATGTAATAGCAAATCGGTGCACCTCGTCTTGCACAGAGGCAAGAAATTTGAATAACACGTCGGTTGGTTTCAATCCAACTGAACGCGGTGGAAAACCAACCAATACTTCAGACGTATGGTGTTTATCATTTTTAGCTAAACCTGCAATTGCAATATTTAGACCTAACTCGTCTTCAACAACTCGACGTACTACCTCCATCTGACCTTTACCCCCATCGGTCAAAATCAGATCGGGTAGGGTAGTGCCTTCTTCAATCATACGACTATAACGACGATGCACAACCTCTGCCATTGAGGCATAGTCATCAGGACCTTCTACCGTTTTTATAATATATTTTCGATAATCTTTTTTCGATGGTTTCGCCATTTTATAAACAACACATGCTGCTACGGCATCGCTACCAGAAATATTAGAATTATCGAAACACTCGATATGTTGAGGTAATTTTTCGAGATATAATCGTTCTTGTATTTCTTTTAACAAGCGTACTTGACGTTGCTCTGGATTCAACTTCTCACTTTGCTTATATTTATCTACACGATATTGCTTAACATTCTGAATACTAAGATCTAAGAGTTTTTTCTTATCTCCCTTTTGAGGTATAATGAAATTAACCTTATCTAACTCAATATCAGGCATAAAAGGTACAATAACCTCACGAGAAATACTCTTAAAACGCTCGCGTAACTCGACAATAGCTAATGATAATATTTCTTCTTTAGGTTCATCAAGTGTTTTTTTATATTCAATTGTGAATCCTTGAACTACTGAGCCACCAGCTATACGCAATATATTGATATAAGCTGAACTTTCATCTTCGTCGTAACCAAAAACATCTATGTCATTATCACTCGTAGTAGTGATAACAGTTTTTAATTGATATTTTACGATTAAATCATACTTTTCTTTAATTTTTTGAGCCTCTTCAAATTTATATTCAGCAGCTAATTGTTGCATCTGCTGCATAAGATAATCAGTAATAATATGAGAGCGTCCTTTGGCTATTTCACGAATTTCATCAATAAATTTTCTATATTCTTCCTGCGATTGACGACCAACACATGGAGCCAAACAATTTTTTATATGATATTGTAAACATACATCATACTTGTGAGATGCGATACCTTGTTCTGATAATGGATGCTTACAAGTGCGGATAGGGTAAAGCTCTCGTATCAATTCGAGTAATAAATCGAGAGTCCAACTACTTGGATATGGTCCGAAATAATCGGCACCACGCACTACATTGCGAGTTTTAAAAACTCGAGGAAATGGTTCTTTTGTAATACACAACCAAGGATATGTTTTACCATCTTTAAGTAAAATATTATATCGTGGTTGATATTTTTTTATAAGATTATTTTCTAAAAGTAGAGCATCAGCTTCGGTATTTACACATATGTATTTTATATCAGCAATATTACTTACTAATATATTAGTTTTAGCTGAATCATGTTGTTTATTAAAATACGATGAAACCCGACGTTTTAGATTTTTTGCTTTACCTACATAGATAATTTTACCTTCTGAATTAAAGTATTGATATACTCCAGGCGTAGAAGGCATCACAGAAATAATCTGTTTTAAATTATCTTTTATAGTAGTCATATAAAAGGTAGAAACGCAAAAAAGTGCGTCTCATTTTTTATCATTAAAAATGTATTAAAGATTCAACCTCTATTTCAGAATCGAAAACTTTACGACCCTCAAGAAAATCTAATTCAACAAGGAAGTTAACATAGATTTTTTTTATACCAAATTTTTTAACCAAATCACAAGCTGCTTTCATAGTTCCACCTGTTGCAAGAAGATCATCATGAATAAGAACTACATCGTTTTCATCGAGAGAATCAGCATGAATTTGTATAATATCTTCACCATATTCCTTACCATAAGAAATTTCTATAACATCGGCAGGAAGTTTACCTTTTTTACGAATAGGCACAAATCCAACTCCAAGTTTATTACCAAGCACAGGAGCCATAATAAATCCACGTGATTCAATACCTACAACTTTAGTAATACCTTTATCCTTATAAAGACGATATAATTCATCTTCAAAAAATTTCATACAATCAGGATTTTTAAAAGCTGTTGTTAAATCCTTAAACACGATTCCCGAAATAGGAAAATCTATTATATCACGAATATTAGCTTTTACTTCTTCAATTGTCATAATATATTATTTTTTTATAAATAGTTTTTCGTTACACTCAAGATTTTTGCAACTACAAAAGTTCCACGTGGAACATAAATATTTTTATCTACCTAACATAACAAGTAATACATTTATATCATTTGGAGATATACCCGGAATACGACTTGCTTGTCCTATAGTTTGTGGTTTTATTTTATTTAACTTTTGACGTGCTTCAGTTGATAAAGATTGAATAATAGAGTAGTCGAATTTATCAGAAATATTAATATAATCTAAACGCTGAAGTTTATCAGCAACCATACGTTCACGATCAATATAACCAGAATATTTAATAAGAATTTCGGCTGCTTCAAGAATTTCTTCACGACGCGATTCTTCTATAAAATCAGTTTGACGACGAAGCTCTGGTATTATATCTAAAAGATTATTTATGGTTAATTGTGGACGTAACAAGAAATCGAAAAGTCGCATAGTTTGACGTGCTGGAGTAGAACCAACAGAAACAAGAAAATCATTTATCATATCTTGTCGTACCGAATAGTTGCGAGTGAATTCTATAAAATTAGATATAGCTTCACGTTTTGAAATCATTAAATCGTATCTATCTTTTTTAGCTAATCCAAGTTTATATGCTTTTTCAGTTAATCGCATATCAGCATCATCTTGACGAAGAAGAATACGATATTCTGCACGCGATGTAAACATACGATATGGTTCGTCAACACCTTTAGTTACTAAATCATCTATCAATACACCTATATATGCTTCATCACGACGAAGAATAAATGGTTCGCCACCATGACAATTTATATGTGCATTTACACCTGCAATTAAACCTTGACCAGCTGCTTCTTCATAACCAGTTGTACCATTAACTTGTCCAGCAAAGAAAAGATTTTTTACAAGTTTTGTTTCAAGTGTATGATAAAGTTGAGTAGGATCGAAGAAATCGTATTCAATAGCATAACCTGGACGATAAGCTTTCATATTCTCAAGACCTGGTACAGTACGCAAAGCAGCAAATTGCACGTCCATAGGAAGAGATGATGAAAAACCATTGATATAATACTCTTGTGTATTATATCCCTCAGGTTCTATAAATAATTGATGTTGATCTTTATCAGCAAAAGTTACAATTTTAGTTTCAATACTTGGACAATAACGTGGACCTATACTTTGTATTTGACCATTATATAGAGGTGAATCTTTTAATCCACTACGAAGTATATCATGAGTTTCAGTAGAAGTATATGTTATCCAACAAGGTTGCTGTGGAAGAGGACGTGGTTTGAAGTCAAGAAAAGAAAATTTATGAAAGTCGTTTTCTCCATCTTGACGTTGCAACTTATTGAAATCTATTGAATTACCATTAATACGAACAGGAGTACCTGTCTTCATACGATCAGTTGTAAACCCTAAAGATTTTAATTGCTCAGTAACACCAAAAGATGAAGGTTCAGATATTCGACCTCCAACAATTTGAGTACGCCCAATATGCATCAAACCATTAAGGAAAGTACCTGCAGTAAGAACAACACTATTAGCTTGAAAATCAACACCTAACGTTGTTTTTACACCTTTTACTACATTATTTTCTATTATTAATTCAGTAACAGTATCTTGCCAAATATCAAGATTAGGAGTAGTATCCAATATCTCACGCCATTTCATAATAAAATGCATACGATCAGATTGACTACGTGGACTCCACATAGCTGGACCTTTACTTCTATTCAACATACGGAATTGAATAGCAGTCATATCAGTAACAATACCCATATAACCACCAAGTGCATCAATTTCACGAACAATTTGACCTTTGGCAATTCCACCAACAGCAGGATTACAGCTCATTTGAGCTATCTTATTCATATCCATGGTAATAAGTAAAGTCTTACTACCCATATTTGCTGAAGCACAAGCTGCTTCGCAGCCTGCGTGTCCTGCTCCTATAACAATAACATCATATTGAAAATTCATAATACAAAGGTACAAAAAAAAGTTGAAATGTAAAATTTGAAAATTGAAAGTTTTTTACTTTTATTTTATTAACAATAGTTATTAACAAATATGTGAATTAGTTGTGGAAAAATAATAACAAATATTTTGAAAATGGTATTGTAATTGTAAAAAATAAAAATATATGAAAAAAGTTTTTTAATAACAATGCACAACAGTTATAAATTTATTATCTATTTTTTCAACATAAAACTAACATAGCTAAATTATTAAAAAACAATAATATAAATATAATTACTAACATTTTCCACACCATATAATTATTATCATTTTTTATTTTATTAAAAAGAAAAAATTAAATCTAAATAATAGTTTGAGAGGAAATGTGTAATTCTACTATTCGTTACAATTTCTACATATATCAAATGATTTACGATTACTTAAAAGAGTATTACGAAAATCATATGCTTTTTCACTTTTCCATATTTTTTCAATTTTATTTTCTTTTATGTTTCCATAAATATATTTTTCTTGTTTATCAAAACAACAAGGTAAAATATTTCCGTCAGCTGAAACTACTATTCCATACCAGGCACGAAAACATGCTTTTGAAAAATCTTTTTTAATTTTCCATTCATTATTTATTTTATGATATCTACTATATTTATTTATGGTAGGTATAATTTCTGAATTTTTATTTGGAGAATGAATTTGTGCTGATTTAATCGAAATTTTATCAGCACCCCATATTGGTGCTAATTGTTTAAATTCATCTATTTGATGTTCGTTAAATTTAAAAACTATAAATTGAGCTTCTATGCAAGGTGTTTTACTATTAAGTTCTGTTTTTGCTTCTTTCAAAAATTTTATAGTTTCAATAGCTTTTGATAATAATCCACCTTTACGATATTTTTCATATATTTCTTGAGTAGTTCCATCTATTGATATAATTATTCTATCAAGACCTGATTTTACAATTTCAATGGCAATATTTTTATTTATAATTTGGGCATTTGTAGATGTAATTGTATAAATATTATATTGTTTAGCATAAAATATGTAATTTGTAAAATTTTTATTTAAAAAAGGTTCACCTTGAAAATAAAATATTGCATCAAGCATTGTAGTACCTATTTCATTTATAATTTTACAATATTCATCATAGTTAAGAAAATTATTTTTACGATTAGTTAAATTATTACCGACGTCACATTGTGGACAATTAAGATTACAGCGTGAAGATAATTCAAAAGAAGCAAAAGATGGTTTACCATATACATATACTTTTTTAGTTATACGCGATAATAAGAATGCTATTATGTTATTAAAAAAGTTATAAAATTTATAAATGTTAATTTTACAAAAATATTTCATAAAAAAACACATTAAAAATATTATGTTAAATATTTAAATATCAATAGTTTAATAAAAAATAAAGATATTATATAATTTTTGTTGCAAATTTAGTAATAATATTTTAATTTTTATTTGTATATTTGCAAGGAATTATAAGTTTGGATATCTATGTACTTAAATATCTTAAAATCAGATAATAATCAATTATTTAATATTATTTAATTATGAAAAAGCAATCATTAATTTTGACTTTAGCACTCGTTGTGCTTACTTTCTTTGGTTGTAAACCTCCAAAAGAATTTATTGACAGTATTAAAGCTACTCCAAATCCAGCGGAGTATAAAGGTGGTAAAATTGAAGTAGTATTTGAAGGTAATTTTCCTAATAAATACTTTGGTAAAAAAATGACAATGCAAGTTGTTCCTGTATTAACAACTGCTGATGGTAAAGTTTATAAAGCTGAACCTGCAAATTATCAAGGTGAAAAAATTAAAGACAATAACGATGTAATTAAATACAAAGTTGGTGGTAAATATACACAAACTGCTGTATGGGATTATGTAGAAGGTATGGAAACAGGTGTTATCACTCTTGAAGCTTCAGGTAAATATGGTAAAAAAGAGTATACACTTGATCCAATTAAAGTTATTGAAGGTGTTAATATTACACCTCTTTTGGTAACTGTAAAAGCTGGTACTGAGGATTTGAAACCTGCAATTGCAGCTGATAAATTCCAACGTATTATCGAAGAAACTACAGATGCTCAAATTAAATTCTTGGTTAACCAATCAAATATTCGTGGTTCTGAAAAGAAAACAGAAGCTATTGTTAATTTGACAAAAGCTATTAAAGAAGCTAAAAAAGCTGAAAATAAAGAATTAAAATCAATTGAAATTAGTTCATATGCTTCTCCAGAAGGTGAACTTGATTGGAATGAGAAACTTTCTAACCGTCGTGGTGAAGCTTCTTCAAAATATATCAACCGTGAGTTGAAAAAATTGAAAGCTTCTGTAAATATTGATTCTAAATTTACAGCTGAAGACTGGGATGGTTTCCAAAAATTAGTTGAAGCTTCTTCTATTGAAGATAAAGCAGTTATTCTTCGTGTTCTTTCTATGTACACTGATCCACAACAACGTGAACAAGAAATTAAAAATATTGCTGTAGCTTATAAAGCAATTTCTGAAGAAATTCTTCCAGAACTTCGTCGTTCAAAAATGACTTTGACAGTTAATGTAATTGGTAAATCAGATGAAGAAATCAGTGCTCTTGTAAAAGAAAATCCAGCACAACTTAATGTAGAAGAACTTCTTTATGCTGCTACATTGGTAGCTGATAATGCAGCTAAAGCTGAAATTTATACTAAAGCAACTGAAATTTATGCTAATGATTATCGTTCATTCAATAACCTTGGTATGGTTCTTTATGCACAAGGTAAATCTGAAGAAGCAGCTCGTTGCTTTGCTAAAGCATTAGAAATGGCTCCTAACTGTCCTAGCGTAAACTATAATAATGGTCTTATAGCTCTTTCTAAAAATGATGTAGCTAAAGCTGAAGAATTCTTCGGTAAAGCAGGTGGTGTAGGTAAAGATCTTGATTATGCAAATGGTGCAATTGCTATTTTGAAAGGTAACTATAAAAAAGCTGCTGAATTGTTTGGTGCTGCTGCAACTAACAATGCTGCTCTTGCAAATATCCTTAACAAAAATAATGGTGCTGCTCGTAAAGCATTGGAAAATGTTGCTACTCCAAATGCTATTACTGCTTATTTGAAAGCTATTGTTGCTGCTCGTACTAACAATGCAGCTGAATATGAAGCAAATATTGCTGAAGCTTCTAAATGTGCAAAACTTGCTGAACGTGCTAAAACAGATGTTGAATTTGTAAATGTACGTAAATAATAAAAAATAAATTAAATAAAAAAGGTTGACTTTTTTAAGTCAACCTTTTTTTATTTCCAATGTGGATTATTTTTTTTGTAAAATAATATTGATATTATTATTGTTAATATGTATAGAGGATAGAATAATGACATTAAAGGGAAGAATATTGGATAGTATTTTAATATTTTATGTTGTTTATATTTAAATAGATAAGGCAACATTATTATATTTTCAATAATGAAAATTATTAAAAATATAGGAAGTATAAAATGAGGAATGAGAAATATGAATATTAGTAATAAAATATTGATGATTGCAACTGAAAAAGCAACTAATATTGTTGTAAAATCTTTATAATTTATTGATTTAGATGCCCAACGAGTGCGTTGGATGATGAATTTTTTAAATGAATTTGTGCCTTTAGTTTTAATTATATAGTTGCTATCATATAGATAATTTATTTTTGCCTTGCTTTTTTTGAGTGCATGTAACATAAACATATCATCACCTGAAGCAATATTTTTGTTTATTTTGTCTATATACTGGATATATATATTGCGCTTTATAATTAAATTAGCACCATTACACATAATAGGATTATTGAGTAGGGCTGTGTAAGCAGTAATTGCTTGAAGAGAAGAAAATTCTATTTTTTCTATTATATTAAAAATACCTTTTTCATCAATAATATCTACAGCGCCAAGTAGCATATCACTATTATTTTTATTGAGATATTGTAGTGCTAATTCACAATGATTATTATTTAAGCAACAATCGGCATCGGTAAATATTAGATATTTAGATGTTGCTATTTTAGCTGCTTCTATTAGTGCTGATTTTTTACCTTTACCACTATTTTTAATTACCTTTATTTTATTATATTTTTTTGAATAATTTATTAAAAAATTGTAGGTTTCATCGGTAGAATTGTCATCAACAAATATAAC
The DNA here is from genome assembly GCA_017559505.1 of Paludibacteraceae bacterium. Taxonomy (GTDB): domain Bacteria; phylum Bacteroidota; class Bacteroidia; order Bacteroidales; family Paludibacteraceae; genus Aphodosoma. The sequence continues at coordinate 79,180 of JAFYSF010000025.1, forward strand.
TTCATCTGGCTTGAATGTTTGGTTTTTTATAGATTCAAGCAAGTTAGTAAGATTGCTTATTTCATTGCGACAAGCAATTATAATTGAAAGTTGAGAATTGAGAGTTGAAAATTGCATGATATATGTTCTTATAGAAGCTATAAATGAAAAGCAAAGATAATATATTTTTTTTATATGAGATTGTTATATGCTAATTTTTTAGTAAATTTGCACTGTTATGTTAACTCTTGATACTCCTATAGAATATCTATTGGGTGTTGGTCCTAAACGGGCTGATACTTTGATAGTTGAACTTGGCATTCGTTGTGTCGAGGATTTGGTTACGCATTATCCTTATAAATACATAGATAGAAGTAAATTTTATACTGTTAGAGAGTGTACAGAAGATTTGGCATACGTGCAATTGAAGGGTAGAATATTGCAATTTGAGATGAAAGGAGAAGGTCGTGCGAGGAGGTTGACAGCTACTTTTGCCGATGGAACGGGGTTTATAGAGTTAGTTTGGTTTAAGGGTTGGAAATATGTGGAGGAGAAATTGCGTGTAAATGTTGATTATATTATTTTTGGTAAGCCATCAAAATTTGGTGAGAGATTGAATATTGCTCATCCAGAAATAGAGGAATATAGTGAAAAGAATTTAGAAAAAAACAGTGGTCTTCAAGGGCATTATAATACATCTGAGAAGATGAAAACACGATTTCTTAATTCGGCTGGGATACGTAAATTGATGTACACTGTTTTTAGTGATAGAGAATTTTATATACCTGAGAATTTACCCGATGAAATCGTTAAAAATTTTGGTTTAATGTCGCGTAGTGATGCTATGCGTCAGGCACATTTTCCACAGAATTTTGATTTGTTGCGCCGTGCTCAAGCTCGATTGAAATTTGAAGAGTTGTTTTATATTCAACTTTCTATTATGCGACAGAGTAAGTTGCGTGAAATGAAGTATCAAGGGTTTGTATTTGATAAAGTAGGGGAGTATTTTAATCGATTTTATCGAGAATGTTTGCCATTTGAATTGACTGATGCACAAAAACGAGTGATACGTGAGATACGCACTGATATGAATACAGGTAGGCAGATGAATCGTTTGTTGCAGGGTGATGTGGGTAGTGGAAAGACTATGGTGGCGTTGATGACTTCGTTGATAGCATTAGATAATGGTTATCAGGCATGTATAATGGCTCCAACAGAGATTTTGGCAACGCAACATTATCAGAGTATATCAGAACAGGTGAAGTCGTTGGGTGTTAGTGTGAGATTGTTGACGGGTAGTACGCGTAAGAAAGAGCGTGAAGAGATTGATGAGGGGTTGCGAGATGGTACGTTGCAGATAGTGATTGGCACACATGCATTGATTGAAGATAGTGTGCAATTTAAGAATCTTGGTTATGTAGTTATAGATGAGCAACATAGATTTGGAGTAGCGCAGAGGGCTAAGTTGTGGACAAAGAATATACGTCCGCCTCATGTGTTGGTTATGACTGCTACGCCTATACCGCGTACGTTGGCAATGACTATATATGGCGATTTGGAGGTTAGTGTTATAGACCAATTGCCTCCAGGAAGAAAACCTATTGCTACGTATCATTATTTTGATAATAAGCGCGCTGCATTGAATGGATTTTTGGCGCGTGAGATAGAAAAGGGGCGTCAAGTGTATGTTGTGTATCCTTTAATTCAAGAGAGTGAGAAGTTGGATTTGAAGGATTTGGAGCAGGGGTATCAGGCGATGGTGGAGACTTTTCCTAAATACAATATAGTGATGGTGCATGGGAAGATGAAACCTGCGTATAAAGATGCTGCTATGCAAAGGTTTGCATCGGGTGAGGCGCAAATAATGGTGGCTACTACGGTGATTGAGGTGGGGGTGAATGTGCCTAATGCGAGTGTTATGGTGATAGAGAGTGCTGAGAGGTTTGGACTTAGTCAGTTGCATCAGTTGCGCGGGCGAGTTGGTCGTGGTGCAGATCAGAGTTATTGCATCTTGATGTCGAAATATGAATTGGCTAATGATACGCGTAAGCGATTGCAAATAATGTGCGATTCCACCGATGGTTTTGTGATTGCTGAAGCAGATTTGAATCTTCGTGGGCCGGGTGATATTGATGGTTTGCAACAGAGTGGTTTGCCGTTTGATTTGAAAATAGCTAATTTGGCTACTGATGGGCGTTTGTTGCAGACGGCTCGTTCGGTGGTTAAGGAGTTGTTGGAGCGTGATCCGGAATTGAATTTACCGGAACATAGTGTGTTGTTGAGGCAGTTGAGTAGATTGCAGAAAGGAAATATTAATTGGGGATCTATTTCTTAATTGTATAAAAATGGTATAAAAAAAAGAGGCTTATGAGCCTCTTTTTTTTATTTGTTATATCCGAAGATGTCTACTTCGATGATGTAGTTGGCTACGCCTTCGCCGTGAAGGTCGTTGACTTTAGAGTTGAAACGGTCGAGGTCGAAGTCGATAGTGAGGTTGCCGTCTTTAGGGAGATTGTGGATTTCGAGCCAATCTACTTTGAGAGGTAGGCCTGGTCCCCAGTTGGCACGGTCGTATTTGTAGGTGCCGGCTTGTTTGTAGGTGCTATCGTTTTCGTAGAAGATGTAGCCTTCATAGGTTTGTTTGCCATTGAGGATTACGCGGTAGAAGTTTTCGTCGAATTCTGCTGCGTTGTTTGCGCGTTTGCCTTTGCCTGTTGTGCCACGGTCAGGGAATACGCCACGGTCGGCACCGTGTCCGCTGATGCTGACTTTCATGAGAAGTGATTTAACTTCTTGAGGTAGTTGTACGTTACGAATGCCTAAGCGTTCGATGTCTTCGATGTCGTTGCTACCGAGTGAGTCGGGAGATACGCCATACGCCCATGAGCGATAGCCAATGTTGCTTGATGCGCGTGAGTCGTAGATTTTTTTGTAGAATATTGTTTCTTTGTCTTTTTTGCCTTCGTAGAAGTCGAATGTGAGTGTGACGGTGTGTGCTTTTTTGTCAGTTGCATCCCAGCCACCGTAGTAGATGTGGAATTCTACTTCGCCATTGAGCATTGGGAGGTATTCGGTGATGTCCATGTAGTAGAGTTTTTCCCAATTGATGTCGAAATAGCCACCGTAAGGGGTGAATGCGCGTACGAGTTCGTAGAATTCGCCTGTGTGTGGGTTTTTGAGCATAATCATTGTGGTCATATCCCAATCAGCAGGTCCTTCGTTCCAACCTCCCATGCGATATGTGAGGATAGCGCGGTTGTATTGGTCGGTGGTTTCAGGGAATTTGACAGTGATTACAGAGTCTTCGTCGAGTCCCCAGCCGTAGAAATGGAGGCGTACGGCATCGGTTTTGACAGAGAAATCAGCTTCGGTGCCAGCCATGGGGTGTTCGTTGTACCATGCTGGGCGAGTGCTTTCGCGTGTGTAACATTTGTCGTTAGGAATTTCGGGATTGCATCCTACGAAAATAGCAGTTAGAATTGCTAATGTGAATAGTTGTCTGAGTGTTTTCATAGATTTTATTTGTTTAATTGTGTGTTAATTATTCGTTCAATTGTTTGGAATGCAAAGATAATAAAAATTTGTAATATAGGGGCGAGTGTGTGTGTTTATTTTTTGCAGATAAGGTTATAGTATATTTATAGTATGTTTATAGTATATTTATCCTATATTTATGGTATATTTATAGTATATTGAAGGTAAGGAGAGGTTAGGGAGCAGGGAGTAGGAAATAAGGAGTAGGGAGCAGGGAGTTGAAGTGAGAGTTGAGGGATTTGTAATGGAAATGGATTTTATAAATTTGTTTTTTTGTTGTTTTATTGTAAGAGTTGTAATTTTTTAGTAACTTTGCAGTTTGATAGAAAAATAATCAGAAAACAAATAAAAAGATATGAAAGATTTTAAACGTACGTTGGTTACTACGGCATTGCCGTATGCAAATGGTCCGGTGCATATTGGTCACTTGGCAGGTGTGTATGTCCCAGCAGATATTTATGTTAGATATTTGCGATTGAAGGGTGAAGAGGTGTTGTTTATTGGTGGTTCGGATGAGCACGGGGTGCCTATCACAATCAAGGCTAAGAAAGAGGGTGTTACGCCTCAAGATATTGTTGACCGTTATCATGGTATTATTAAAAAATCGTTTGAGGAGTTGGGTATTTCGTTTGATATTTATTCTCGTACTACTTCGAAGATTCACTATGAGACTGCGGCTGAATATTTCAAGAATTTGTATGAGAAAGGTGAGTTTGTGGAGAAAACTTCGGAACAATATTATGATGAAGAGGCTGGTCAATTCTTGGCAGACCGCTATATTACAGGTACTTGCCCTCATTGTAAGAATCCTAATGCATACGGTGACCAATGTGAGGCTTGCGGTACGAGCTTGAGTCCGCTTGATTTGATTGATCCAAAATCGGCTATTTCGGGTTCGAAACCTGTGTTGCGTGAAACAAAACACTGGTATTTGCCATTGGATAAACATGAAGAGTGGCTTCGTCAGTGGATTTTGGAAGACCACAAGGAGTGGAAGACTAATGTGTATGGTCAATGTAAGTCGTGGATTGACATGGGCTTGCAACCACGTGCGGTGAGTCGTGACTTGGATTGGGGTGTGCCAGTGCCAGTGGAGGGAGCTGATGGTAAGGTGTTGTATGTGTGGTGTGATGCGCCAATTGGTTATATATCAAATACTAAGGAGTTGTTGCCAAACGATTGGGAAAAATGGTGGAAAGATCAATCTACTCGTATGCTTCACTTTATTGGTAAAGATAATATTGTGTTCCACTGCATTGTGTTCCCAGCGATGTTGAAAGCTGATGGTTCTTATATTTTGCCAGACAATGTGCCTGCAAATGAGTTCCTTAACCTTGAAGGTGACAAGATTTCTACTTCACGTAACTGGGCTGTTTGGTTGCACGAATATTTGGTGGAATTCCCAGGTAAACAGGATGTGTTGCGCTATGTGTTGACAGCTAATGCGCCTGAGACTAAGGATAATGACTTCACATGGAAAGATTTCCAAACAAGAAATAATAGCGAGTTGGTGGCTATCTTTGGTAACTTTATCAATCGCGCTTTGGTGTTGACTCACAAATATTTTGACGGTGTGGTGCCTGCTTTGGGCGAATTGACTGACTATGACCGCGAAACATTGAAAGAGTTTGCTGATGTTAAAGCTGATGTAGAGTCGTACCTTGATAACTTCCGTTTCCGCGATGCACAGAAAGAGGCTATGAACTTGGCACGTATTGGTAATAAATATCTTGCTGATACAGAGCCTTGGAAGTTGGCTAAAACAGATATGGAGCGTACGGCTACTATCTTGCATATTGGATTGCAAATTGCGGCTAACTTGGCTATTGCATTCGAGCCATTCTTGCCATTCTCGGCTAAAAAATTGCGTGATATGTTGGGTATGGAGTCGTTTGCATGGAACGATCTTGGTAGCATCGAACTCTTGAAAGAGGGTGCAAAACTTGGCGAAACACAACTTTTGTTTGACAAAATTGAGGATTCGGTAGTAGAAGCACAAGTGCAAAAATTGCTTGATACGAAAAAAGCTAACGAATTGGCAGCATATAAACCAGCAGAGGTGAAACCAAATGTGGCATTCGACGAATGGGAAAAGACTGATATTCGTGTGGCTACGGTGTTGGAATGCACAAAAGTGCCTAAAGCAGATAAATTGTTGCAATTCAAATTGGATGATGGTATGGGTGGTCGTACAATCGTGTCGGGTATAGCACAAAGCTATCCAAACCCAGAAGAGTTGGTAGGCACACAAGTGTTGTTTATTGCTAACTTCGAACCTCGCAAATTGAAAGGCATAGTATCGGAAGGTATGATTCTTAGCGCAGTGGATGCTGATGGTAAATTAGTGCTTTGTCGTCCAAGTCGTGAGGTGAAACCTGGTTGTTCGGTGGGATAGTTTTTTAATGAGGAATAAGGAATGAGGAATGGGGAATGAATATGTCTCATTTCGACTGTTGGATTTACTATAAATAAAACGTTTAACTATTAAAAATAAGTTATTATGGCTTTAACTAAATCAAAAAACAAAAAAATTGCTGGCGTATGTGCTGGTCTTGCTGAACATTTTGGTTTTGATGTGTCAATGGTGCGTATTGCGTATATTATTGCAACAATCTTGACAGGTTCGGCTTTGGCTTGGATCTATTTAATCTTAATGTTTGTATTGCCAGATGCAAAATAAACGCCTTTTATCTCTCGACATACTAAGGGGTATCACCATTGCAGGAATGATAATGGTGAATAACCCTGGGTCGTGGGGATCGATTTATGCTCCACTGAAACATGCTGCGTGGAATGGGTTGACACCAACAGATTTGGTGTTTCCGTTTTTCATGTTCATTATGGGTGTGAGTATGTATATTAGTTATAGCAAATTTGGTTTTAAGTTTTCAGGCAGTACATTCACGAAATTGTTGCGACGTTCATTAGTGTTGTTCGCTATAGGGCTGTTCCTCAATTGGTTTGGACTGACATGCCGTGGTATGTCGGCCTTGCGCGATGCGGATATGAATTGGTTTTTGCGTTTGTGGGATGCAGGATTCCTTCATTTAGAGAAATGGCGCATTATGGGAGTATTGCAACGCTTGGCATTGGTTAGCTTTGGGGGATCGCTTGTGTTGCTGATATTTAATCAGAAGTTGATACCTTGGTTGATAGGTGTGATTTTGATTGGATATTCAGCGTTGATGATGACAACTAATAGCCTTGAATTGAGTGTTGAGAACTTGGCAGCACGCGTGGATTTAGCCATTTTGGGCGATAGTCATATGTACCATATTTCGGGTATAGCACTCGATCCAGAGGGTTGGATTTCGACGATTCCATGTATAGCGCACGTGTTGATAGGTGTGATGGCAGGGGCGTTGATTATGGGAGCAAAAGACAATCATTTGCGCATTGAGCGTTTAGGACTGTTGGGCGCAGTGATATTGATGCTTGGATTCCTTTGGGATTATGCAATGCCAATAAATAAGACATTGTGGTCGTCGTCATACGTGTTGGTAACATGCGGATTAGCTTCGCTTTTATTGGCTGTGTTGATATGGTTGATAGATGTGAAAGGCTATAAGGCATGGACTCGCTTTTTTGAGACCTTTGGTGTTAACCCAATGGCGATATTCGTTTTTGCAGGTTTATTTGCTAATTTGATTTCGAATATAGGATTTACTACAGCCGCAGGTAAATGGGTTAGTTTGAAAGGCTATTTATATGCTGATGTTTTATCGCCTATGTTTGGAGATACATTAGGCTCTTTGGTATTTGCTTTGATGTTTATTTGCTTTTGTTGGCTAATGGCTTTGCCGTTGTACTTGAAGAAGATATATATAAAGATATAGATTTGTACGATTTCCAAACTATATATGTGTATATTTTATTGAAATGTAGAATTTTTTGGATAAAAAATAACATTTTGTTGTAGTTTTTAATATTAAAAGTCGCAATTTTAACAATAAAATTGCGACTTTTAATATTTTTATATACATTTTTAGTTGATGTTATACCAATTTATAATGTGTAATCCGATATTTTTTCCACTTATACGTAATTTTTTTATTTTTTTATTTGGAAAATAAATTATTTTGCATACCTTTGTTAGCAGATAATAATAAAACATTTTTATGAACAATAGTTTTTGAGTTTTCATAATAAGAGATTGATTTTAGATAATAGATTTTGTTTGTAGTTATGGATTTTTGCAAGTCGCTGTGAAGTGCTGACCAAAAATCCATATCTTTTTTTATTTTAACCAACCTAATTTTTCAATTTCTGACTCAAAATTTGGAGTAAATATATTTTTGCCTATATTACTTTTTATTTCATTTAAAGTCCAAAAACGACCTGTTTCTACTTCAGAAGGATCAGGGCTGAAAGGTCCATCATAAGTACACTGATAAACATATACTAATTCAGACTCGACAGACGAACGGAATATATATTTCATAAGAAATTTGGGTGTAAAATTAGTTACTCCCAATTCTTCGCGGGTTTCACGTAATAGAGCTTCTTCTATTTGTTCGCCATAATCGACATGTCCGCCTACAGCAGTATCCCATTTTCCCGGTTGTATTTTTTTTGTTATTACGCGTTTTTGTAGATATAATTCACCTGCAGAATTGAATATGTGTAAATGTACCACAGGATGTAATACAAACGTTTGTGCATGGCATTCTTCGCGTGTAGCAGAGCCTATAACTTCACCCTCTTGGTTGACTATTGGAAAAATTTCTTCTTGCATATAATTAGATTATTGTTAATAAGCAACGAGTAACAAGATATTTATCTCGTTACTCGTTGCTTATTTTTCGTTATTACATATTATTTAGAGGCATCAAGACCGAATCGGTTCCAACGTATTTTGCCTTTAAACCAGTCGATATCTCTGTCTAATGATAGCCAAACAAACATTGGACGTCCAACAATATGGTCTTCAGGAACGAATCCCCACATGCGCGAGTCGGCCGAATTATGTCGATTATCGCCCATCATCCAATAATAGTCCATTTTGAATGTATAATCTGTAGCTGGTTCTCCATTAAGATAAGCCACACCATTACGATAATCGAGCGTATTACGTTCGTAATTGACTATACATTGACGATAACGGAGGATATTATCTTCTGTCAACTCAATAGTTTCGCCTTTAGCAGGAATCCATAGTGGGCCATAATTATCACGATTCCATTTATATGTATATGCCAAAGGATAAATCGGAGTATGCATCTCTGGCAATATTTTTTCTATGGCGACTTGCACTACCATAGGCAATGATTTTACTTTTTCAAGCACATCTTCTGTCATAGCCATTACATAAATAGGTCCCCACGCACCATTATTTTTAGGCTCCATACCTATGCGCGTCAAATATGGAGTATAATCGGCTCCGTTCAATACTGATGTTTCTGTAACACTGACGCCTAATTTGTGTAGTGCATCTGCTGTGAATGTGGTGCCATTTGTTTGTACAAAATAGTTATGTTGTACACCTTTAGGATTTTCAAACTCTTCACCATCGATATATAGAGCATTCTCCTTTAATTCAATAGTTTGACCAGGTAAGCCCACACAGCGTTTTACATAGTTTTCACGACGATCGACAGGACGAACGACTAATTTGCCTAATTGAGCCTCTTGTTGACGTATTTTTTTTGCTCCTACAGCCATACGTTCCGTAAGATTATTGTATGGAATCACGCTATCAAATTCAAATGTACGGAACGCAATAGTTTGTTGTGCAGCTTGAAAACAGAGCGTATAATAGTCGGGATTAGCACACAATTGAGGCACTGTATCGCCTGCAGGGAAGTTAAACACTACAATATCGCCTAATTCCACATTGTCCCAACCTTTTAGGCGACGATACTCCCATTGTGGTTTTTCGATATAAGATTTACTACCCCAAGGGAATGTATGTTGTACAAGTGGGAATGATAAAGGAGTATTTGGAATACGCGGACCATAACTACATTTGCTTACAGCAAGGAAATCACCTACTTTCAATGTTTGTTCCAATGAAGAAGATGGTATTTGATAGTTTTGGAACAAGTAAAGATTGATGAAATAAACAGCTATTAAAGCGAACGCTATAGCATCTATCCACGAAAAGATAGTGTATAGCATTTTGTTTGTGGTTTCATATTTTTTCCACCAAGTCCAAGGTATAAATTTAGTGATAAAAATGTCGAAAATAAATGGATATAACAACATCCACCAAAAATTACCCACCCAAACAATAAACAAAACATAAATCAACGACCATATCGCCAACTTAATCCATGACCCAATAGGTCTTTTAAAACGAGATTTTATCATTTTTTTTATTATTTCATTAAATCCGACATAGAATAAAATCCTGCAGGTTTACCTACGAGAAATTCAGCAGCCACCACAGCACCTAAAGCAAAACCTTCACGAGACTTGGCTTCATGTTTGATAGTTATCGAATCCACTTCTGAATCATACGTTATAATATGCGTTCCAGGCACTTTGCCCTCTCTTAACGCCTCAATCGCCAATTGTGCATTTTGCATCTTGCATTTTGCATTGCTCAACACCCATTCCGATTTTCTTTCAATATTTTCTAGAATACCTTCCGCAAGAGTTATAGCCGTACCACTTGGAGCATCTTTCTTTTCTGTGTGATGAATCTCAGTCATAGTTACATCGTAGTTGGTATAGCGATTCATCATTGCAGCCAAGCGTTTATTCAATTCAAAAAATAAATTGACACCTAATGAAAAATTTGATGCCCAAAATAGGGTATAGTCATTTTCGGCAATCTCCTTTTTTAATTCAGGTAATATGGCATTCCAGCCAGTAGTACCTGACACAATAGGCACACCTGCAGCCCATGCTTTGCGATAATTTTCGATAGCCTTAGTTGGTATTGTGAATTCAATAGCTACATCAGCCGAAGCAAAAGCTTCTGAATTAAACTCTTCTTGATTGTCAACATCAATTTTCGACACTATCTCATGTCCTCTTTCAAGGGCAATACGTTCAATGATATGCCCCATTTTTCCATATCCTATTAATGCTATTTTCATATCAATTTTCTCTTAAATAATCCAATGCTTCAAACACTTCTTCTTTAGTAACTTTTTGATTTATACGCACATCACCCACACTGGCCAATAGGGTAAAGTTTATTTGACCATTACTATTTTTTTTGTCGTGTAGCATCAATTCATACAATCTATCATATTGTTTGCATGTATATGGGAATGCACCGTAATACTCTTTTGTAAAAGCCAATATTTGAGAAACAATCTTTTTGTCGAATTTCAATTTTATTAGTGACAGATAAAGTTCTGCTATTATACCCCACATCACAGCAAATCCGTGTAGCATTGGATTACCCATTTCGTACGACAATGATTCGAACGCATGACCCACTGTATGACCAAAATTTAATGCTTTACGTAGTCCTGACTCATGCAAATCTACCTCTACAATATTCTCTTTTATTTGAAGATTTTGTTTTAGTAGGGTAGCCAATCTTGTCATATCAAACGAGTCCAAATCGTAGTTCAATGTCTGTTCTAATAAGATAGAGTCGGCAATTAAAGCATGTTTCACCATTTCGGCGTATCCAGATAAGCGATTCTTAAAATCAAGAGTTTTAAAAAAACGCGTATCTATCAATACTTTTTCGGCAGTAGCAAAGGCTCCAATTTCATTTTTCAATCCTTTGAAATTAACCCCTGTTTTTCCGCCAGTAGCGGCATCTACCACACCGAGCAATGTAGTTGGTATATTCACAAAATGCATCCCTCGCTTGAATGTAGCTGCCACAAATCCACCTAAATCCGTAACAACGCCTCCTCCCAAATTTATTAGTAGCGACGATCGTGTTGCTCCCTTGTCAACTAAAATTTCCCAAATATCTACAGCCGTATCTATAGATTTTGTTTCATCTCCTGCTTTGATTTTAATGATAATTGCATCTTGCAGTTCAGGCATAACGATAGGCAAACAATGTTCTGCTGTATTTTCATCCACAAGCACAAACACCCTATCTGCTGCCAACGACTTAATTACAGTCGCTAGTTCTTTTTCAATTTTATTTGTTACAATAAAATTACTCATTTGCTCATTTCTAACATACGATGAATTGGGCGCACTGCACGTTCTCTTATTGTTTCATCTACTTCAATTGCAGGTTGTTCATCGCGCAAGCAGAGATACAATTTTTCGAGTGTATTCATGCGCATATAGTCACACTCATTATTGGCACAAGCACGACCAGCAGGAGGCACAGGTATGAATTCCTTATGAGGGCAACGTTTTTGCATTTCGTGCAAAATGCCAGATTCAGTGCAAACCAAGAATTGGGTAAATTCGCCATCTACAGCATAATTCAACAATGCTTGAGTAGATCCCACAACATCTGCCAAATCCGCAATCTCTTTCTTACATTCTGGGTGCACCAATACCTTTGCTTCTGGATATTGTTTTTTCAATTCAACCAATTTTTCGAGTGAAAATTGTTCATGTACGTGGCAAGCACCATTCCACAACAACATATTTCTGCCAGTAACAGCATTGATATATCCGCCAAGATTGCGATCAGGACCAAATATAAGTTTCGCATCTTTAGGGAATTGGTCCACAATCTTGCGTGCATTAGTCGATGTAACTACCACATCAGTGTGAGCTTTTACTGCTGCTGTTGTATTTACATACGAAATTACTGTATAATCAGGATGTTCTGTTACAAATTTACCGAATTCATCAGCGTTACAACTATCTGCCAATGAGCAACCTGCAGCTAAATCAGGCACTAAAACTTTTTTCTGAGGAGAAAGAATTTTAGCAGTTTCACCCATAAAGTGTACACCGCAAACAACCAAAATATCAGCATCCGATTTCTCTGCCCATTGCGCTAATGCAAGGCTATCACCTACAACATCTGCTACATCTTGTATTTCACCAACTTGATAGTAGTGCGCAAGAATTACAGCATTTTTTTCCTTACGCAAGCGGTTAATTTCCGCAATTAGTTGTTCTTTTTCCATAATATGTTAAATTTAAAGATTAGGCATAAGGGGACTTCTATAAATTGCCTTGTTAATAAAATTTGATTTTTTAGTGAGTAGATTATTAGTTTTTTATTTAGACTAATAGCGAGCTATTTGGCTGAATAAAAAGCTAATAAGGTGCTACTAAAAAACAAATTTTATACAAGAGTTTTTAGGGTTTAATATAAATTTAGTAAAACGGTCAATTTATAGAAGTCCCCTTAATACAACACGCAAAGGTACTACTTTTTTTTGAATTAAGCAAATTTAAGAGCGGACATCCATTATTAGATGTCCGCTCTTTGTTGATTTTTCGATTTTGTTTGTAATTATGGCTTTTATCTCTATAAACTATTATTTTTTGAAGTAGCGGTTGTATAGGCCTTCGAAACCTTTACCGTGGCGAGCTTCGTCTTTAGCCATTTCGTGAACAGTATCGTGAATAGCGTCAAGATTACGTTCTTTAGCGATGCGAGCGATACGCATTTTGTCTTCACAAGCGCCTGATTCAGCATTCATACGTTTTTCGAGGTTAGTTTTAGTATCCCATACTACATCACCGAGAAGTTCAGCAAATTTTGCAGCATGTTCAGCTTCTTCCCATGCATAGCGTTTGAATGCTTCTGCAATTTCAGGATAACCTTCGCGGTCTGCTTGACGGCTCATAGCGAGGTACATACCTACTTCTGTAGCTTCACCCATAAAGTGAGCATTGAGGTCGCGAATCATATCTTCGCCTGTGCCTTTTGCTACGCCGAGTTCGTGTTCTGTTACAAATTGAAGTTTATCTGTTGCTACAAGTTCTTTAAACTTTTCAGCAGGTTGTTTACATTGTGGACAAGTTGCTGGCGCTGAATCGCCTTCGTGTACATAACCGCAGATTGTGCAAGAAAATTTTTTCATAGTTGTTTTAGTTTTTTTTTAAAAAGTTAATATTTGAATTTAATTATTTTAGTTGTTAATTATTTAAACCAATTTTTTATTTTTTCGAGCCACGAAGTACTCTCTTTTTTGTCCGTCACCTCTTTGAATTTTGAGGCTGGTTGTTTGCAGATTGGGCAAACTGATGGTGGCTGTTCTCCGTAGTGGGTAAAACCACACACTGTGCATACATACTTTTTCATAATATAGATTTTGTTTGGTTATTATTTTTTGTTCATACATTTAGGACATTTCCCCCAATAATACACATGTACATTTTCGATTTCAAACCCTGGAATGTTCTCGTCCGACATGCTTGGTTGTTTCAGATCATAGAGTTCACCGCACGATTGACAGCGGAAGTGGGCATGCAAACTTATGTCAGCGTCGTAGCGCACATTTTTTTCATCTATTGTCAATGCAAGAACCGCGCCATTCTCCACTAAATTACGTAAAACATTATATACCGTAGTTTTACTAAGTGTAGGCATTGTCGGATTTAGTGCCAAGTATATATCATCTACCGTTGGGTGAATGCGATGCTCAAGCAGATATTTCAATATCGCAATGCGTTGCACTGATGGGCGGATATTGTGGCTATTTAGTATGTCTATCGCTTCTGTCATTGTTTTCTTTACTTTTATTTATTTTTTTAGTTTTGTAATCTTGTTTCATTTTTGTAATGATTACATTTTTGATTTCGGTGCAAAATTACAACAAATATTTCACATGCACAATAGTTTGATGAATTTTTAATATTTTTTAACTATTAGAGCTTTAGTGTTAATAAAAAAAGTAGTAACTTTGAGGGTGGATTTAAGAGGCAATGTCTCTGTAGAATATCATTGATTATTAAGTAAATAGAAATAAAATATAAACGGAATAAGATGCAAAATACAGCATCTTTACAAAAAAGAAAGATATATGAAAAAAATTGCTTTAATTACAGGTGCTACATCAGGAATTGGTCGTGCAACAGCTATTGCTTTGGCAGATGAAGGTTACAATTTGATCCTTACAGGGCGTAGAAAAGAGCGTCTTGACGAATTAAAAGAGTTAGTTGGCATCACATACAAGGCTGATGCGTTAGTTCTTAATTTCGATGTTCGCAATCCAGAAGAGGTTGCAAAAGCGGTAGCTTCAATACCTGCAGTATGGCGCAAAATCGATGTTTTAGTCAACAATGCAGGCTTAGCCGTTGGTCTTAATCCTATTCAAGAAGGCTTACTCGAAGACTGGGAACGCATGATTGACACTAACATCAAAGGTCTTTTATATATGACACGCGAAATAGCCCCATTGATGTGCGAAAGAGGAGTGGGCCATATCATTAATATATGCTCAACAGCAGGCAAAGAGGTTTATCCTAATGGCAACGTATATTGCGCCACAAAACACGCCGTTGATGCCATCAGCAAAGGAATGCGTATCGACATGCTCAAATATGGCATTAAAGTAACAAATATTTGTCCAGGTGCAGTAGAAACTGAATTCTCTATCGTGCGTTTCAAAGACGACAAAGAACGTGCTGACAAAACATACGAAGGCTACACACCGCTCAATGGCGACGATATCGCAAATCTTATCCGTTTTGCCGTTACATTGCCACCTCACGTCTGCATCAACGACCTTGTAGTTACGCCAACAGCACAAGCAAACGCAACAAATATCCATCGTAAATAAAACGACAAACACAATAGAACAAACACGAGATTTAAGACCAAAAGTCTTGCATCTCGTGTTTTCTATGCACCACCAATTTCCTTAACCCCTCCTATACCTCTTCATAGGATAACCATAGGTTTACCATACCTTTTACGGGGGATATACGAAACATATACGAAGGATATACGAACATCTGAGGGAGATAAAAAATAAAATTACGTGTATTTAGTGGGAGAAAATTAGTTAACTCAAAATGGCAAAAAAAAACAAATATTATGTAGTTTGGCGAGGGCGACTCACTGGCATTTTCGAATCATGGGAAGAGTGCCAGCAGCAGATCGATGGATTCGAAGGAGCGCAATTCAAAGGCTATCCAACTCGCGAATTAGCCGAAGCCGCCCACAAGCTCAACTATTGGCAAGCAGTTAAACCAGAAGGAGGGAGTAGAGACGTTTCTAATTCCTCATTCCTCATTTCTCATTCAATTATCGTTCCTTCGCTCTCAGTTGATGCCGCTTGCAGTGGCAATCCCGGAGTAATGGAGTATCGAGGTGTCGATACAGCCACAGGGCGCGAAATTTTCCGCATGGGACCATTCGAGCATGCCACTAATAATATAGGTGAATTTTTAGCATTAGTCCATGGTTTAGCATTGCTCAAACAGTACAACAAAACAATGCCCATTTATTCCGATAGCGTGAATGCAATAGCATGGGTTCGAGCAAAAAAATGTCGTACAAAATTAGCCCGTACCGAAAAAAACATCGAGGTCTTCAATCTCATTGCCCGTGCCGAACATTGGCTCGAAGACAATCATTATACAACAAAAATCATAAAATGGGACACCCCTAATTGGGGCGAAATCCCCGCCGACTTCGGACGAAAATAGTGGTTCTCACAAAAACACATCGCGTAGCGATAAAAATCTGTGTAAATCCGTAGAGCAAAGTTTTAGGCAAGCCTAAAACGAGCGAATTGTTAAATCCTGAGGTAAAAATCCAAAGAATCTGTGTAATCTGTGGGAGAATAAAAAATCAGTGAGAAATAAAAATCCGAGAGATAAAAACCCCACAATTCAGCCAAAAAAGCATTAAAACATTAGTATTATTTTCTTATTTTATACGAATCAACTAATATAAGAGAGTAAAAATATTATTTTCCAATCGCTGATTATCAATAAGATATTAGATTTTTATAAAAAAAGTAATATTTTATTTTGCTGTATAAAAAAAAAGTCGTAACTTTGCAGTCGCAAATGAGAGATAAACTCTTTGCAATTGTACTATGCGGAATTTTTGCGATAAGTGAGTGCAGAAAAATTTTCAAAGCTTTTGATTAAATTGGCAAATAAAGTTTACTTTAATTTGACAATTAAAATCAAAAGATGTAAAACAAATGAAATTTGTTTTTGAAAAGAAAATTTTTATGCCGAGCGTAGCAAAAATCTCGCAAAATTTGGAAAATTTTGCGGAAATAGCTCAGTTGGTAGAGCACAACCTTGCCAAGGTTGGGGTCGCGGGTTCGAGTCCCGTTTTCCGCTCACAGATTAAAAATCGGGAAATACCCGATTTTTCTGTATAAAGGTTAATATTGTTTACCGCCCGGATGGTGGAATGGTAGACACGAAGGACTTAAAATCCTTTGGCCATTGCGGCTGTGCGGGTTCAAGTCCCGCTCCGGGTACCGAAAGAGACAAATCGTTATTTTTAATGGTTTGTCTCTTTTTTATCTTTATAACCATCTAATTTTGAGTTTAATACGAAGATAATTTACTGTTAAATAGGTTCAATATTAAATTATACAAGAGCTACTATTGTTCACTAATAACTCTAAACTACTATTTACCAAATAGCAATCTTCAAGCAACCTTCATCGAAGAAGACTGACAAATAAAAGAATGGTACTTTACATGTTAAGGGGATTTCTATTAATTTCACAATTTTCTTGAAATTATTTCATCCTATGCTTGAGTGTACAGATAGTGCTGACAATTAGAATATTGTTAGCATTATTTTTTTTGAAAAAAGTGTAATTAAATTTTGCAGATTAAAAAATTTTTTATTACTTTGCAAATTGATTTATTGTGCGATAAAGTGAAATAAGAAATAATAATAAAATCTATATCTACTATGTTAAAAACAAAATCATTAATTATTTTAGTCCTATTAGTCATATTGTCTTCAATGACTAATATAAATGCTCAATTAAATGAAACATTTAATGGGATAACTTCTGGAATTCCAAATGGTTGGGATAATTCAGATTATGATAATGTTAACCTTACAGCTTGGTTGTGGGATGCATCTGGTTATGATGGTGCAGCTATGGCATGTAAGGCAATTGATGTATCTACTTTAGCTTATTCTGTTTTGAAAACTCCAACAATTATGTTGCCTGTAGATTGTCAATTGTCTTTTGTGCATAAAGCAACATCTTCAAAAGTTGGCAAGTTATCTGTTTTTATGGTTGTTGAAAATAGTACAATAACTCTTTTCAACAATTTAAATTCTTCATCTTGGGAACTTGAAGAATATGATTTATCTGCTTATTCGGGTAAGTATGCTCAACTTTATTTCAAATTAGAATGTGGAGGTACATCTACGAATGAGTCGTCATGGTTTTTCTTGGATAATGTGAAAGTTGCCAATAAACCAGCTTGTGCGCGACCAAAAAATCTTGTATTGTCTGCGCTTTCATCAAAAACTGCACAAATTATGTGGTCGTTGGATAATGTAGGCGCTTATTCTGAAAAATATCATTTAGAAATTAAAAATTTAAAGGATAATTCTGTAACAAAACAAGATATAATTGCACCTGATATGTTTTATGACATAACAGGCTTGAAAGCAAATGTAGATTATGAAGTCTCTTTGACAACAGATTGTAGTTCTACAGCGCAAGGTCAATCAGAAGTAGCAAAAATTTATTTTACTACATTGTGTTCTTCTCAAAGATTGGCTTATAAGCTTGATTTCAATGGCTTTTCATTCCCTGATTGTTCTTTTATGTCAGAAACCGGTGCTTCTGTGCAAGGTGCTATAAAAACAGGAACAAATAGTGATGGATCGGCATTGAAATTATCAACTTCGACTGATAAATCGGCATATTTTATAACTCGCCAATTAAATAAAGAGGCAAATAAAATGCAAATATCTATGGATATTTATGGCAAAGTTGGTACAAAATATTCACTTTATCTCACTCCCGACCCAATCAATTTGGCAGAGGCTATTGTTTTGTGGAAAGATGAAGAGGTTTTGTTTGATAATAAGTGGTATAGAGTAACATATAATACAAGTATATTTGATTTTGCAGACAAAAATTTATCTTTTGTTATATCAGTAGATGGTGGTAGTAATTCTACTTTATATGTTGATAATTTATATTTTGAAAATGCACCAAAATGTCCTTCTGTAAATAAATTGAGAGAGGTTATTACAGATTCTACATTTACACAAATTGATTGGGAAGACTATGTACAAGCACAAAAATATGAAGTGTTTGTACAAGAAAAAGTTTCATCGAGCAAAGAAGAAGCCTTTACAAAAACTTATTTTGTGACAGGGCACCCATGTGTGATAGATAGTCTTGAGAAAAATAAATATTACAGTATTTCAGTTCGAGCTTGGTGCAGTGAAGCAGATTCTTCTGCATGGAGTAATACTGTTGATATTCACACAACTTGTGGTGTTAGAGCTGAAACAATATTTTTCGAAGATTTTGAAAGTGGAATATTCCCTCCAGATTGTTGGTTTACTCTTCAAACTAAAAAATATTCATCAATGCATTATGATCCAGGAGATCAAACATGGCGTATTGGTAATGAAGAATTATGGTCTAAATACATAGGTAATTATTCTGCCACATGGCAAACATCAACTGTTGGTAACCGTGCAATTTTTGTTGCTCAACCTATAGAAGTCGATCTTCCATACCATTACGATTTGTCGCTTTGGATATATCGTAATGCGGTTTCTGATAAAACACCTAAAAATGAAGGTCTTAATATTTGGGTTAATAATCGTCCTGACACGATTAATGCTACCAAATTGGGTTTTGTTAGTAGTGTTATATCAAATTTTCCAATAGAGCAGACGGAAGGTTTTCATAAATATGAGTACAATATACCAATTAGTGGTAATGTTTATATTATTTTGGAGGGTGTTAGTGAAGGTGGATATAATATGTATGTTGATGATATAGAAGTGAAATTAGCACCTTTGTGTCGTAAAGTGTCGGAAATTGCTATTTCTGAAATTAGCAATCATGATTTTAAGGTCACTTGGCGTAAAGGGTTGAATGAATCAAAATGGAATGTGTCTTATACGTTGATAACAGGGCAAAATGAGATTTCTAATAGTGTTGTTGTTGAAGGTGCGCCAGAGTTAAAAATTGAAAATCTTATTGCAGGTTCTCAATATTCGTTAAAAATAAATATCGCAGCTGATTGTGGTTCTGGAGACGTAACTGAGGCAGTTTCATTTGCTCAAACATTTGAAACAGACTGTGATGTTATAAATGCTTTCCCATACATTCAAACATTTGATGGTAATAAATTTCCTCCGCATTGTTGGAGTCAGCATCAAAGTCAGGCTTATGGCAATCCTAATGATTTGTTTGTTACTGATTGGGGCGATGAGGCTTGGGTGCGTAATGATGACAAAATATGGAATCCTGAATTTATTAAGGCAGGTGCAGCTTCGGCAAAATTACAAACATCAAGTTCTGGTATACGTTCTGCATTAGTTTCTCCAAAATTTAATTTTGAAGCTGGCAAAGAGTATGTTGTTTCTTTCTGGATGTATCGTATATCTAAAGCCAATGAAAGTACGCCTACTGTTGACAATGAAGGTCTTAATATATGGGCTAATTCTAATCCTAATGTAAAAGGAGCTACAAAACTTGGTTATGTTAATATAGGAAGTCAATTCGCTCCAAAAGTTGAAGTAGATGGTTTTTATCAGTATGAGTTTAATATATCTACATCAGGCGAACAATATATTATCTTTGAGGGTCAGCACCAAGGAACAATGGATATTTTCATTGATAATGTTGTTATTCGTGAGAAAACATCATGTTCTTACATCAATGTTGTTGTCGATTCAATAAAAACAACAATCGCACGTGTAACAGTATTGGAAGATAACGTTGGTGAGTGGCAAATTAGTGTTGGACTTCCTGGTTTTAACCCAAATACAGGAACAATATCAAATGTGAATGGTAAAAATTATATTGTTCAAGATCTACAAGCTAACACCGATTATGAATTATATGTTCGTCGCAAATGTGATGATGGAACGTATGGACCATGGAGTGAATTTGTTTATAAATTTGCAACTCAATGTGCTCCAATTGTTGTCGATTTTGACAATCCATTCTTTGATGGATTTGAAGGATATATTGCAGATGAGTTGTTGTATGGATGTTATCAACAAATATATGGATTTGAAGAAAAACAATTTTTCACAGCAAATTCAACTCGCAATGACAATGGTGAAGAAACATTGAAACCTTATGAAGGGGTAATGTTAGCAGCTGTACCTTATAATAGTACTGATACATGGTTATTCCGTCCGTTCCAACTTAAGGCTAATAGCAATTATGAGGTGTCATTTTGGGCACGTCAAGATTGTGATTTTGGTATGAATGCTTCTATTGCATACTGTACAGAGCCGAATATTTCAACATTGATTGATACAATGGTTACAGCCGAACTTAATAGTGAATGGCATGAATATAAAGGTTGGATAAATGCGCCTGAGGATGGTGTTTATTATATAGGTATAAATATCGATACTTGGGGAATTTCATATCAACAATATTATTCTGTTATTGATAATTTCTCTGTAAAAGAGATAGAATGTGCTCCTCCAGTACAAGTTAAAATAGCAAAAATTACATCACAATCGGCTGAAGTAGATTTCCATTCTATTGCTGATGTATGGGAGATAAAAGTAGCAAGTGTTAATTTTGACCCTGAATATGGTGTTGCTGATATTGTTGATGACACTATACGCAATCAGCATTATGAGATAAAAGGATTACAAACAAATAAGGATTATTATTTTTCATTACGTTCATTATGTGCTGAAACAAGTGAGTGGTCACACGTAAAATCATTCCGAACAATTTGTTCTACCTTTGAATTGCCATATTATGAAGATTTTGAAGATCCTGAATTAAATAATATTCTATGTTGGAATTCTTATCTCAATAACGAATATACAAGTAAATCAGAAGTTTCGGCAGTGGAAACTTACGAAGGTAAAGTAGCATTCAAAATGTATGAATCGATGACTATTTTACCAAAATTTAATGTTTCATCATTGTCTAATTATCTTGTACGTGGTTATGCTCTTGCAACAGATGCTAATGCTCATATTTCAGTGGGTGTTGTTGGTGATATAAATAATCCTATTGAAACATTTGAACCTGTTGCAGACGTTATTATTCGTAAAGATTATGAGTGGCAAGAGTTCGTAGCATATTTATCAGATCTTTCAAAACCAGATTTTGCTGAATTTGCTAATGCTCAATATATAGCGATGGTAGTATCTAATGGTACAGAATTCTATGTTGACAATCTCGAAGTTATAGAAATTCCAACGTGTCTTTCTCCAACTGAAATAGTTTTGTCCGAGCTAACAGAAAATAGTTGTAAAATAGGATGGTACGAAAATGGAAATGCTACAAAATGGCAAGTTAGAGGTTACTATAAAAATGAATTGTTAGTCGATACAATTGTAACAACAAATCCTGCGGTTATATCAGGTCTTAATCCTGCATCAGAATATAGATTAGAAATTAGTGCAATATGTTCTGATGTGGATCAAAGTTGGTGGTCGCAAGCTGGTATTATAACTACATTGTGTGATGTATATTCATTGCCTTATGATAATACATTTGATGGATTGGCGCAACCAAAATGTTGGTCGCAAGGTTTGGCTTATCCTAATGTATCAGCTAATTATTGGATACATAAAGATGGAACATATCGCTATAATCAACATTATGATGAAGAAACAGAGAAAAATATTTCTGGATCTACATCAATGTTAGTTTCTCCTAAATTTAATCTTGTTGGAGTTGATAAAGCCACATTAACATTTGATTATACTTTTTTTAATGCAGGTACTTTAAAGGTATTATTATCTGAAGATGGAGGTGTAAATTTTGATAATGAACTTGCTTTTGTTCGTGCAGTAATTAATGGTAAATTTAGCATGCAATGCGATTTGACTCCGTATATCGGCAAAGTTGTGGTTGTTGGTATCGAAGCGTCGTCATCTGGAAAAGCAAATTCATATCTATTTATTGATAATTTCAGTGTAGAACAAATAACAGCATGTGTTCGTCCTATTTCTTTGTCGGTTGATTTCGTTTATGATACTTCTGCTCGATTGTTGATTGAGGATACAACAACTTACAATACTCGTTGGCAATATGCAGTTGGTTCTGTAGGTTTTGATCCAAATAAAGTTCAAGCGGTAGATATTACAAATAAAACCTTTACTATTGAAAATTTGACCCCTCGTACAAATTATGAAGTATATGTTCGTACAAAATGCGGTTCAAATGAGCATAGTTATTGGAGAGGTCCGATAGAGATTCAAACTACATGCCCATTGAATGTAGAATTCCCTTATTATGAAGGCTTTGAAGGTATTACTTCGCTTGAAAATAACTGTTTCTCTATATTTAGATTTAATTCTACAGAAGCCACTTGGCCTTCTGCTTCGCTCAATACAAAAACTTATGTTAGTGCTGGGGTTCAAGGTTTGCAACTTAGTTCTTCTGAAACTCATTGTCTATATTTTGCTTTACCTCTTTTTGCAACTCCGCTTAGAGATTTGAAAATATCGTTTGACTATCGTAATGAATACGATGCTGGATATCCAACTATTGCAACACAATTAGAGTTGGGTGTTATGGATAATCTCAATATTGAAGAGTCTTATAGTCGATTAGTGCTTCTACCTTATACTTCTACATTGGAGGATAATTTTGATTCTTATGTATATTCATTTGCCGAAGCCGATGCTAAAATTGATTTAACTGACAAATTCATTGTATTTAAGTATAATACGAGTCCTGAAACTAAAAATGGAGTATGGGCGGGTATTGATAATATAATGATTGTGCCTCATGATTATTGCTATCCTGTTGAAAATTTGAGCGTTGTTGGTTTCACTGAATCTTCAATCTCTTTAAGTTGGAGCTCTCCAAATAGTGTATTACAAGAATATGAATATCAGTTATTAAATAATAATGCTGTTATTCGAGAAGGTAGTATTGTGGCGAATAATGTAGAATTGACAGCTTTAGAGCCAGCCATGAACTATCAATTCCAAGTGCGTTGCAAATGTTCTGATGATAAATATTCTGATTGGGCAAAACTTAATGTTCGTACATTGGCTTTAGCTCCAGAAATGCCTTATTCGGTTAATTTCGAAGATGAAGAACACCTTAATTGGATTCTTTGCAACGAAGGACAAACCAATTATTTTGTTGTTGGGTCTGATAGATTAGGTGTGAAGTCAGGCTCAAAGGCTCTTTATATTACTAATGATGGTGAATTGAATCAATATAATATTGGAGCAACATCGTCGGCTTATGCTTATAGAATTTTGAGTTTTGAACCAGGACAATATCGTTTCTCTTATTCTTGGAAATGTAATGGTGAGTATACAGATGCTTATACTGCCGATTATGGTCGCGTTTATTTATCTCCAGTTACAAAAGATATTGTTGCGGGAAGAAGAACAAGTTCATTCATGGGTGACACTAAAGATTGTGTTATGCTTGATGGTGCTAAAGGATTAAACGTATCTTCTCGTTGGAATGATGTTGTGGTAGATGTAGTCTTCACTGAAGCTGTTAAATATAACTTAGTAGTAGAGTGGTATAACAATGCGATGGGAGGTTCTCAAACTCCGTTTGCAATTGATGATATCAGTATCGAGAAAATAGCATGTCCGATGCCACAAAGTATAGAAATGCTTTATGTCGAAGATTGTAAAGCTCATGTAAAAGTAAATACAGTGGTTGATGCTGATTCTTATTCATATCGTTTGTCATTGACAAATAATGTTGAGGAGTTTATATCTTCTGGTGTCTCTGTTGATAAATCATTTGCTATTGAAAATCTTTCTCCTGCAACCGACTACTATCTATTTGTTTCTGCTCAATGTGGCGTAGATGAAACATCCGGCTATCAGTCAATTAAATTTAAAACTGAAAATGCTGCAGCTACAATACCATATTCTAATGATTTTGCTTCGTCTGACGAAAATTCAAAATGGGTAATTGTAAATGGCACACAAAAAAATGGTTTTGTTTTAGGCAATAGTTCATTAGAGGCATTGTACATTTCATATCAAACAAATGCTACAAATCCAGTTTATGGCTATGATAGTGAAATAGGTTCTGCTGTATATGCTTATAGACTTGTTAATCTTGAAAAAGGTCAATATATGGCATCGTTCGATTGGAAGTCAGTAGGTTCAAGTGCCGACTATGGTCGTTTGTTTATTGTGCCTACATCATATCCAATTGAAGCTGGCAAACAAATTGGTAGTGTAAATTCTGTGACTAAAGCAGTTTATTTACCTGAAGAGTGTATCCCTGTTGATGGAGGCATATTGAATAATTCTATTTCAGAACATGCTGACAATACATTCTTTATCGAGCAATCTGGCACATATAAACTTGTTGCTCAATGGTATAATAAAGGAACATATACATCTACTCAACCTCTTTGGATTGACAACATAGTTATTGACAAAACCAATTGCGCTGAAATAAAAAATGTAGAAATTGTTTCGCTAAATCACAATTCTGTATCAGTATCGTTTGCAAATTATAACGAAACTCCAACGATTTGTGCTATTTCGACTTCAAATAATGTTGATTTGGCATTTGAAACAATTACACTTAATTCTGATTCTATTTGTCTTTTCGAGAATTTGACTCCAGAAACTAAGTATTTTGTTTTCCTTCGTGCTCAATGTGCTGATAATTTATATTCTGAATGGACATCACTTTCTTTCACAACAGAATGTGCACCTATTGAGATTATTTCTTCAAAATCTTACTATGAAAGTTTTGAAGATTATCGCGATAATGCATATCTTGACAATTGTTGGACATATTATTACAAAAAACTCAATGGTCAATCAATGGATAATGATAAGTCGTTGTATGTTACTTCAGACATGAATCTTTCTTATAATCATTATTCTCAAGAAGGTGAAAAATATCTCACTCTCTCAGGTGGAAATAAGGAGGTTTTTGCTTCTCGTCAATTCTATTTGCGAGCTGGACGTTTCTATTCTATTTCTGCTTGGGTTGTTATATCGCCAATTGATAATTCTAACACAACATTTAAATTGGTTAATTTTAATACTCAAACGACATTAGCAGAACACGTTGTCGGCTATGAAGGTTACACAGAAGTGAAAGCCGTATTTGTTCCTTCTGAAACTGGCATTTATGATTTAGGTTTTGATTTGCGTGTTGGTTCGTCTGTTAGCTATACAAGTATCGACAATTTCAGGGTCGAAGAGTTGCAATTTGGTGCACCAAGCCAACTTACAATTACTGATTTGTCAACAACTACTGCAAAAGCGACATGGTATGGTGTAGCCGATTATTATAAAATTGAACTTTATTCTGGTTCGGAATTGGTATTAGATACAATAACGCATGATATGAGTTATGTGCTTTCTAATCTCTCTCCTGCAACTTCTTATAGTCTTGGTGTTTGTGCTGTAGTAGAAAGCAATAATACTCAATCAAATTGGTCAACTATTGCATTTACTACTGAATGTGATGTGGCTCAAATCACGCATAATCAAGATTTCGAACAAATTCAATTGGGCTATATTCCAATGTGTTGGGACAACGAATCTTTGTCGTTACTTGCCGACTATACTAAGAATTGGTTAGTCCGTTCTGAAAGTAGCAATAAGTCATTAACGTTGAATACAACTGAGATTTATGGTACAGCAGTGGCTTTGTCTCCAATGATTCATGTGGAAGGCAACAATATACTTTCTTATCGCTATCGCAATCTTTCGCATACAGATGTTCTCAAAGTTGAAATTCGAGGTGCAGGTACACGCGTATTTAGCGATGTTATTCTTGAAGGAGGCCACTCAGGCTGGCAACAAAAAACATTTGATTTAGCAGCATATAAAGGTGATACAATTCAAGTAGCATTTACCGTAGAAGCTAAAGCTAACAAAGATGGAGCATTAATTTCTGTTGATGATTTCCGAGTTGCTAATTATGCCGGCGAAGTTACTGAGTATGCATCTATATGTCAAGGTGGCGACTATGCTGGTCATGGTTTCTATATTTCAAGCAGTCAATTGTTTGTTGGAGTCAACCAATTCAGTCAATTTATTACATCTAATCAAAGCGATACAATTAAACATCTTGAGTTGACCGTATATCCTGTGGCATCAAGTCACACTTATGATACAATTTGCCGTGGCGATATCTATATGTGGGGCGA
Source organism: Paludibacteraceae bacterium (assembly GCA_017559505.1). Taxonomy (GTDB): domain Bacteria; phylum Bacteroidota; class Bacteroidia; order Bacteroidales; family Paludibacteraceae; genus Aphodosoma. The sequence continues at coordinate 105,814 of JAFYSF010000025.1, forward strand.
TATACCATGTGTCGAAACAAATAATTATGAAGTTTGGTATCGTGGAATGTCTAGTAAAGGTTGCGACTCTGTAGCATATCTTCACCTTGAAGTCCTTGATTTGCGCGAAAATATATCTGCTCGTATTTGCGAAGGCGAGACTTATCGTTTTGGTGGAGTAGATTATTTCGAAACAGGTATTTATGTTGATACAATACCAAATCCAGGTTCATGCGATTCAATCAAGATTCTTACACTTGTTGTAGTGCCAACCACAACTGAAACAAGCTACACAATTTGTGAAGGCGAACTATTCACTTGGAATGATACAATACTTACAACATCAGGTCGCTATGTTCATCGTTATAAAAATGACGAAGGTTGCGAATGTTTCGATTATATCAACTTTACTGTATTGCCTAAATTTGTTGAGTTGAATGCTACAATTTGTCAAGGTACAAGCTATTTGTTGGGAGCAAGAGAACTTACTGAAGCAGGCGTCTATTCCGACTCTTTAATCAATGTGCTTGGTTGTGACTCGATCGTTAAACTCACACTTTCAGTTTCTGAGCCAACTCGAGGCATATTTGATGACTATGTTTGCGAAGGTTACGAATATGTAGGTTTTGGTTTCCGTTTGAATGCATCCGACATAAAAGGTGATACAACATTGTCTAGAGTTGTTAAAAATATTGATGGTTGCGATTCAATAATTCAAGTAAACGTAGCTTATATTCCAATGGCTGTTATTGATACTACGGTATTTATTTCTGAAGGTGACTACTATGATTTTGGCGAACAAACATTGACAAAACCAGGTAAATATACCGAAACATTTATCACAGCCGAAGGGTGTGATTCAGTGATAAATCTCACACTTGAATATAAAACAGCTCTTGATAACATTCATTCGCTTCCGCTTATAATAGCGCCAAATCCAATACATCTTGGACAAATGCCTATTATTGATCATACATTTACTTTCGACGAACAACAAGGCTTAAAAGTTGAAGTTATTAATTCTGTAGGTCAAGTCATCTTTGTTGATACTCCAACAACTTATCCTATTATGCTTAGTCGTATTGATGTATGTGGTATCTATTATATTCGTATAATTACCGGAAAAGGCGAATCTTATGTTGGAAAACTCATAGTCCAATAATCGTTTTTGTATCCTGAGTTCACCATAGGTTCACTATAGGTTTACCATAGGTGCATCGTATGATAACCATATGTGCGAGCAGTTATTTTCGAGAAGAAAATAACTGCTCTTTTTATGTTGTAAAACATATTTTTATTTTTTTGGAATATCATTATTTTTTTGTATATTTGTCCTCTCAAATGTTTGTATAATTTTTTAATCAATATATTGTTAAACTTAATTTATTATCTATGAAAAAGAAATTACATTTTCTTTCTGCCTTATTAGTAGCAATGCTGCTAATTCCTTGGCAATTAAATGCTCAAGTATTGAGTGAAAATTTTGATAATCTCGACTCTGGAGTACCTACTGGTTGGGTTGTCGAAGGTAATGCTGGTAGTAGTTATAACTGGCAAGTAACAGGTTCTTCTTATCCTGGGTATAATGATACTAAAGGATTGTGGTTTAACTCTTATTATGCAGATAATGGTGCTACTGCTATTTTAAAGTCGCCTGTTTTTAGTTTAAAAGACGTAACAAAAGTACAAATGTTAAAAGTTGCGTGCAAAATGACCGATACTGGTTCAAAAGCATCTTGTAAAATTTGTATTTCAACAGATGGTGGTTCTTCTTATGAAACTGTGTTGCAAAATATATCTTATTCTGCAGATTGGCAAGAAGTAGAAATCTCTTTGGCTGATTATGCTGGTAAGGATAATTTGTGTATTGTTTTCAATAATGTTGGAGGCTGGTATGGTCGTCATATTATAGATAATTTTGAAATTGCTCCTGCTCCATCTTGTGCAAAAGCAAAAGACCTTACTATCACTGGTATATATCAATATACTGCAACTTTCAATTGGTCTCTTGTTAGTGGTCAAGGTGCTCCAGCATCTACCTATGAAGTTAAGGTTTATGAAGCAGCAAATGATTCATGTGTTGCAACTGTTAGTGCTTCTGTTTCTCCTTCTACAGATGGAGTATATTCATATACTCTTGAAGAAGATTATGAACTTAATCCTGGTACTGCTCATTATTTCACTGTACAAGGTATATGTGGCTTAGATGAAAAAGCTGCTGTTGTTAAAAGTTCTACATTCTTCACTCTTTGTGATCCTTATGAAATCACAGATTCTCGTTTGAATCTCGATTTGTCGGAATGGACAATAAATCCGTTCTTCCCTTGTTGGGCAACTAATGGTGTCTTTACAAATTATTCGACTAGTCCTTCTTATAATAATTTAGCTCTTGATTGGAGTTCTTCTGATGAATATCTCTATTTGATTTCTCCAGCTATTAGCCATGCTGCAAATGATATAGAGGTTGAGTTTGAATATTCATCATATTATGCATCAGGTGTTACTTATGGTGTAGCAACTTCTGCTGATATTTCTAATTTCGAAGTTCTTGGTCATATTGATATGAAAGATGAGAGTGGTATTGTTATTTTCAACACTGCAACTTCTCAGAATACACAACGTGAACAATTTATTGTTCTTAAATTCGATAATGACGAACCTAATATTCATGCAATTACAATTCGTAAAAAACCGTGTTGTCCAAAACCTCTTAGTGTAGCTGTTGCTCCTATCGACTCTGCTTCTATTAATGTTTCTTGGAGTGGTGTTGCTACTAAATTTACTGTAAATGTTTACGAAAAAGGCAATAATGTTGTTTATAAGACTGCAGAAGTTGAGGGTAACACAGCAACTATTTCTGGTCTTACTGCAAGTACTGATTATGCTGTTACAATTGTTGCTGCATGTAATTCTTGTGGCGAAGGTGAAGGAAGCGTAGGTTATAGCGAAATGACCGACTCTGTGTTTGTAACAACTCTTTGTGGTGTTGCTCAAAATGTTTATTTAGATGAAAATTTCTCTAATTCTGTAATTCCTGAATGTTGGATGCAAAATAAAGAAGAAGTTTGGTCTATTAATCAATCTGGCAATCGCATATTTGCTTTTATGCGCGGTGCTTATATTGAAGAAGGTGAAACAGCTCTTCTTGTTACTCAACCAATTGCTATTGCTGCTGACAAAAAAGGTGCTTACGATATTTCATTTGAAATGGAACGTCGCAATCTTAGCGGTACAACTGGTGTTGGCGAATTAACTGTGTGGGTTAATAGCAAAGCAAGTACAGAAGGAGCAACAAAAATTGCTACTATCGAACGTTCTCACAAAGATTCTCCAGTAGAATGTGCTGAAGGTTGGTATAACTATTCTTTCAATATTCCTGCTTTTATCGAAGGCACTGTTTATGTAATTTTCGAAGGTGAATCACATGGTAGCAACTCTAATCCAATTTCTATCACTAATGTAAAAATCGTTGATAAACCAACTTGTCGTGAAGTAAGCGAAATTAAAATTGGTAATCCTGCTACAACATCTCTTCCTATTTCATGGGTAGCTGAAACTGGTCAAGAGAAATGGGCACTTAGCTATGTTGTGAAAAAAGTGGATGAAACTATTGTTACTTTCGATGGTGAGGTAACTTCTGTTAACTATACAGTAACAGGACTTCCATCTTCTTCTGATTTGACAATCGAAGGTACTGTAGCTGCTATATGTGGTGAGGGTTTAAGATCTACTGCTAAAACATTCTCTTATTCTTTCCAAACAGCTTGTGCTCCTGTAGTATTGCCATTGGAAGAAAGTTTCGAAAATCTCAATAAATTCCCTCCAGTATGCTGGTCTTCTGAAAATACTGAAGGCTCTACAAGCTATGTATGGTCTGTAAATTCTGGTTCGTCTGAAAAAACTTCTGACGGTCAAGGCTTTGCTTATTTACCTTCAAATACTACTGTAAGTAAAGCGATTCTTTCTACTCCAGAACTTGTTTTCGAAGACGATAAAGATTATCGCGTTGAATTCTATATTTATCGTTATGCATATACTTCTGATAGCTATGCTGGTGCAGGCGTCAATGTATATTTAGGTGATTCTTATGATGATGTAGATGGCGAATGGTTGACTCAAGTACCATATTGCGCTGGTCATTCATTCGATGCAGAAGAAAATGGTGCATGGTTTGATCAACCTGCTATTGAAACACAAACAAGTCGTATGTATCGTATTCGTCTTGACTTTAATACAAGCGAAATTACAGGTAAACATATTATTTTCGAAGGTGTTTCTGGCTATTATGCAAGCTTTGCAATTGATGGAATTTGGATTGGCCCAAAACCTGAAGTTGATGCTATTACTGCTTTCTCGGTAGATTCTATCACTGCTAATTCAGCGCGAGTTTCTTTCTCTGTTGAAGAAACTGTTCCTGCATTTGATGTAGTTTATGGTACTCCTGGTTTCGATCCAAATCAAGCAACTGAAAATATTCTTACTAATATTTCTGGTCGTGCTATAGTTATTACAGGTCTTGTTGATAATACTGAATACGAAGTTTATCTCCGTGGTCGCAATGGTGAGAAAGTTTCTTCTTGGAGTAAAACTCCTATGCAATTCCGTACAGCATGTCTTCCTTTTGTAGTTGATGAAACAAATAAATTTGTTGAAGGTTTCGAAAATTATTCAGGTTCTGATTTTGGTTGTTGGACACAAGTTGCATCTTCAAATTATTATTTCGAAGCTAAAGCTTCTTATGAATATTATGCTAATTCTAGTTATTTGTCTGCTGCTCCACAAGAAGGTTTGCAAATGGCTTGTATTGACAATACTTATGGATCTTGGATGTTCCGTCAAGTAAGTCTTAAAGCTGGTAAAAATTATGCATTCTCTGCTTATGCTAAAGAATGTAATGAAAATTCAAGCGTCTTTAATTTGACATTTGCATTAGGAACAGAAATTTCTACCTATAATACAAAATTAGTAACAGAAACTATTGCTAAACTTGGCGATTGGCAAAAGGTTACAGCTTATTTCACTGTGCCTAAAGATACTATTTATTATATTGCTATTGCAGCTGAAAGTGGAAGTACTCGTGCTCTTATCGATAATGTAGTTCTTGAAGTGCTTGATGTTATCCCTCCAACAGTTGAGATGACTAATATAACAGCTTCTTCTGCTTCATTTGCAATTACATCAAATGCAAATGCTTGGGATATGTATTATTCAACTGCTACATTCGACCCTGAATCTCTTACTGCAGAACAATTAACTTCGTTGAGTGAAAAAACATTTACTATTGAAGGACTTACATCTGCAACTAAATATTATTACGCATTGCGTTCTAAAAATTCAGAGTCAGTTAGTGCTTGGACTAAAGTTCTTTCATTCGAAACTCCTTGTGATGCAGCATCTCTTCCTTTCTTTGAAAACTTCGAAGGCGATGATTTCCAATGTTGGACAATTGATGGTGACGTTCCAAGTTCATTTAAATGGGATATAACGACTAATACAAGTGGTTATGTTTACGAAGGCACTAAAGCTGCTATTTGTAAATATTCTTCAACTAAAGGTCTTAAGACTATTTTGGTTACACCTCAATTTAATTTTGAAGCAAATAGCGATTATGTAGTTGATTTCTATGTTCACCGTTCTAAAAAATATACTACTGATAAAAAAGAAGGTATTGCTGTATATTTGAGCGATGTTCCTTATGTTACAGAAAATGCTACATTGTTCACATTTGTTCCTCGTTTGGGTGTTGAATCTTCTACTGAATTAGGATATCAATGTGTATATCCAACAGATACTGTTACTGTTCCTGATAATTCAATTGTTTATCAACATATCGAATTTGAATTTAATGCTGCTCAATATCCTGGTAAATATCTCATTTTTGAAGCTGTTACTCAATATGGTTATTATCAAGCAATGGATAACTTATCTGTTAAGGAAAAAGTTGCTGCTTGTGAGCCTGTAACTGTAGAACTTAATATTACTGCATGTAGCGCATATACATGGGGTGAAGCTACTTATACTGAAAGCGGTGATTATACATATACAACAGTAGGTGCTAACGGTTGTGATAGTACAACAATCTTGCACTTGACAATCAATCAACCAGCAACTAAAGAGGTTACTGAAACAGCATGTGTTTCTTACACATGGAATGGTCAAACTTACACAGAAAGTGGTGATTACAAATACACTACTACAGCCGCAAATGGTTGCGATAGTATAGTAACATTGCACTTGACAGTTAACCAACCTGTGGCTACTGAAGAAACTGCAGTTGCTAGCGAGTCTTACACATGGAATGGTCAAACTTATATAGAAAGTGGTGATTATACATTCACTACTACAGCCGCAAATGGTTGCGATAGTGTAGTAACATTGCATTTGACAATCTTGCCTCCTGCTCCTGCAGCACCATCTATTCAATATCCAGAAGGTGGTTATTTCGCATCAGAAGTACTTACAGTAGCAGTAACAACAACAGCTAATAATGCAACTGTCCTCGTTACAATTGATGGTACAGAACCAACTGTAACTAATACTATTCAAGCAGTTCAATTGACATCTACAGCAACTGTTAAAGCTCGTACTATGTTAATGACAGAAGAAGGTGCTCCTTATCAAACACCTAATGGTGAGTATATCTATAGTGAAGTAGTTTCTGCAACATTCACAAAAGTAGAAGCTCCTGCTACTCCTGAGTTTACTCCTGCCGAAGGTGAATATATTGATTCTGTAGTTGTTTCTATTGCGTGTGCAACTGAAAATGTAATGATTAAATATCAATTCGGTGGTACAGAACCAATGGGTATGTCTCCTACATATGCTTCACCATTCAAACTTACAGAAACAACAGTTGTATCAGCTGTAGCATATCTTTCAGAAAATGGAGTAATGCCACTCTTCGACGTAGAAGGATTGCCAATTGCAAGTCAAGCTAAATTTGCTCAATATAAAGTTACTCCTTATGTTGCTCCTGCTGCTCCTGCTGCACCATCTATTCAATATCCTGAAGGTGGTTACTTTGCATCAGAAGTGCTTACAGTAGCAGTAACAACAACAGCTAATGATGCAGCTGTTCTCGTTACAATTGATGGTACAGAACCAACAGTAACTAATACTATTCAAGCAGTTCAATTGACATCTACAGCAACTGTTAAAGCTCGTACTATGTTAATGACAGAAGAAGGTCAACCATACAAAACTCCTAAAGGTGAATATATCTATAGCGATGTTGTTTCTGCAATATTCACAAAAGTAGAAGCTCCTGCTGCTCCTGAGTTTACTCCTGCTGAAGGTGAATATTATGATTCAGTAGTTGTTTCTATTGCATGTGCAACTGAAAATGTAATGATTAAATATCAATTCGGTGGTACAGAACCAATGGGTATGTCTCCTACATATACTTCACCATTCAAACTTACAGAAACAACAGTTGTATCAGCTGTAGCATATCTTTCAGAAAATGGAGTAATGCCACTCTTCGACGTAGAAGGATTGCCAATCGCAAGTCAAGCTACATTTGCTCAATATACTATCAAACCTAAACAAGGTGTAGGTGTTGACAATGTAGAAGTTGCTGCAATCGTTTATGCTAAAGATGGTATGGTTTATGTTGATACTGAAATTGGCAATATGATTGAAGTATTCACAGTTCAAGGTCAACGTATCTATGCAGCTGAAGCTACTGCTCAATTGACAACTATTGATGCTTATGCAGCTGATGTAGTTCTTGTCAGAGTAAATGGCAACACTGTTAAGGTAGCAGTTCGATAATGAATAATTTTAATTCAGATTTGTCAGGCTCTTCTGACAGATCTGAATTGAATAGAATAAAAAAGCGCAAACTCTATAAAAGAGTTTGCGCTTTTTCTATATGTTGTTTTTATTATAATTCTGCCCATAAATACAAATTACCTACAAATAGATTTGTAAAATTTGGGTCTAATGGACAAAAGTGGCGCTATTTTGTAGCATAATTAAATGATTTACATATATTTGCATCAAAAACATAAATGATGCAGAAAAAGTGCTTTTATTGTGGCTCTACAAAACTAAAAAAGTCTGGAACAAAAGACGGTAAACAACGTTACTTTTGTAAAATATGTAAGAAACGATTTATTGAGCATAAAATAATAAATATCAATAAATTATACTATGAATACGTATATAAAAAACAATCTGTAAAACAACTGTCAGATAAATATAAAGTATCAACAAAGACTATTCTTCGTAAATTACACAAAAAAGAGTCAGAAACGATACAAAAACAATCAAAACAAGAGGTCGTTTTACTGATGGATGCAACTTACAGAAATCGCAATTTTGGTCTATTAGTTTTTAAAGATGCTCTATCAAAAAAGATACTTTGGTATAAATTTCTTTATAAAAAAGAGACTTTAAATGATTATCTTGAAGGTATTCAATTTATAGAAGAACACTACATTATCATTGGAGGTGTATGTGATGGTTTAAAGGGCTTAATACAATCATTAAAACAATATCCTATTCAGTTTTGTCAATTCCATCAAGTCAAACTTGTAAGGTTTTATTTAACGCAAAATCCTGAAAGTGATGCAGCTAAAGAATTGTTAGCTTTGTCTTATAACATGAAGGATTGTGATAAAGAGTCTTTTATTGGCGCATTTAATGATTGGTATATTAAGCATGAAAATTTTATCAATGAACGCTCTTCTCCTGATGAAAAAGGAAAAACTCATTACTTACACAAGAAACTTAGAAGTGCTTATTTAAGCCTAAAGCGTAATATGCCATATCTTTGGGTCTGGTATGATAATATTGAGTTAAATATACCTCCAACGAACAATGGAATAGAAGGTCTTTTTACAGATCTTAAAAACTCATATGAGATTACACAACGGAATGACACAAGAACATCAGAAAGTATTTATAAATCAATTCTTTATAATAAAAAACAAGTGATCATTAGCGCCACTTTTGTCCATTACTGATTTTTATGCTACAAAATAGCGCCACTTTTGTCCATTAGACCAAAATTTGTGTTATTTGTGGGAGAATAAAATTCCTCATTAACAACTTCGTTGTTGATTTTTGCTACGCTCGGCATAATGAGTAAACTCCTTCTGCTCTTGCTTTTGCAAAAATTCCTCATTCTAAAGCTGTCCCGATTCCACCAAGTTTATTATTCTCTCTATTGTAGCATCATCCTTATGTGAGCCAAATTCACTTTTTAGGCTAGCCCCAAACATTTTAGCAAACATTTGATAGAAACCTGCGGTAACCGAGCCCCTGTAGGCTTTAATCAACTCAAAAGTAGTGGCATCGCATTCGCGGTCAACAAGTCGTATTAGTAGCATTCCTTGCCTTAGCGTTAGTTTGCTCATTCTGTCATACTCCTGTTTGTATATCCGTTTTTCGAACCCTCGCATATATCTGTCGCGTTCTTGTTTTGTAGGCAACATCATCAGGGTGTCGTTTGTCACGATGATTATCTCTTTTATATATTTCGAGAGAGGTAGAGTCCTTTTTACATCGCGCACAGTTCGCCAATAGAATTTCTCTTCCCTTTTGTTTTTGAATTTCATGGGTGGATATACCCACACGGTTGGCAATTCATATAGAGCAATGGTATCACCGTTTTCTATAATAGCTTTAACTTGCTTTTTTAGACCAAATTCAGGCGGTATTCGCCTCGTTTGCTCCATCCCCGAAGCAAATGCCCCCACGCACATCACAAGCCCGCAAATCACGCTATTTAGCCTTTTGTTCATATCTTTTGTTTTTTTGTTTAGATGCTCGTTTTGTTCTTTTGTTTAATTGGAGTTATTCTTTCATTGCAAAGTTACGAAAAGTTTTTCTTATACAATAAAAAAGGTTGTCTAATTTTATTTTAGACAACCTTTTTTTGTTGTGTTGAATTTTTACTTCACTATTTTGAGCGATTGTTTATCAAGATAGATGATATATATGCCACGTTGTGTAAGAGCTAATCGGTGCTCTTTTGTATCTTTTACATTTGCACTATATACCATGCGTCCTGTCATGTCATATACGCGTAGTTCGCTATGGGTTTCTTCGAAATATATAGTGCCATTAGCATACACAATTTTTGATGTTTTTGTGTTTTCTACGTTCACTTCTATCTTTTTGATATAGATGCTTAATGTCACTTCTTCGGCTGCATTATAAATGTCATTACCTGCTTGCGAAGCAGTGATGTTAGCAGAACCCACGCCCACGATGTGGAGGTAGTTACCTTTGATATTAGCCACAGTTTCATTAGAAGAAGCATAAGTAATAGCCAAACCAGAAGTAGCAGTAGCGTTGAGAGCAAGAGAATCGCCAATAGTAAGTTCAGGAGCGAACTCTTGTTCCCAAGCGATTGTTTGGTTAAGTTTTGCAATCGAGATTGCTTTTATCACGTCAGTAGCAGGGTTGAAAGTATCATTACCAGCTTGAGCCGCAGAGATATTAGCTTCACCCACGCCAACTATATAAAGGAAGTTATCAACCACTTTAGCCACAGCTTCGTTAGAAGAAGCATAAGTAATAGCCAAACCAGAAGTAGCAGTAGCGTTGAGAGCAATAGAATCGCCAATAGTGAGTTCAGGTGCAAACTCTTGTTCCCAAGCGATAGTTTGGTTGATTTTTGCGATAGATATAGCTTTTACC
>JAFYSF010000005.1 GCA_017559505.1 Paludibacteraceae bacterium
ATGCAAAACAACCAAATGGTTTATTTACTCGCATTTGTAATAAAATAACAACCATAACAGTTTTACAATATATTAACTTTATAAATAAAAAACCTATTGGAAGAATAAAACATACTTTAATTTAATTCCGCCAACGGGTTAATAATTAAGTTTATTTAATCTGGAAATCACCCTCGAGGATTGTTCCATCTGTTTGTGTTAAACGAATTGTGTACAGACCTGCACCCCATGGTGTGTCAATGGTATAAACCTCACCTGCTACCATATTGAGAGTAGTGGTATATTTCACACCTGAAAGTATTTCGTAAATCACAACTTCCACTCTTTCATCTTCATTGCACTGCAATGTAAGGCAAGAAGATTCTTTGTAACATGAAATACTTAATAATTCATCTAATGAAAATGGGAATTGACCTAAAGTCGTATCAATAGGAACCCAATTTCCTTCTGGAGGTTTAATTGGATTCCATGGTTTTAACTCTACAGGAATACCTCCTGCTGTTTGAGCAAAAAGTGTGTTGCATACAAAAAGTAATGCAACAAGAAAAAAGAAATTTTGTCTGTTCATAAGAAATAATGTTTTTATTGAGGGTGATATCAAGCCCTCCGAGGTTAGTAATCGAGGGCAAAGTTAAGGGCTATTTCTCTACGAACCAAAATTATAACATTAGAAAACGACAGTGAAAATGAAAATTTTTACATTTTACAACATATTGATTATTAGATATTTATGGGGGGGGTAAGATTTTTCTAACATTATATTTTACCCCTATATAACATTAGATAATTGTTTTATTCGAAAAAAATCACTAATTTTGCAAGCGAAAAAATCGTACATTTCTATGAAAAATTCAATCAAATTACTAATCGGAATTCTGCTATTGTCAGTATCTCTATTCGCTTGCAATCGTTCAGAAAAATTGGACGAACAAAAAGATTACATCCTTATCAAAGCAATAAAATCTGCAAAAAATCAAAGTATTGAGAATATAGATATTGATGATTTGGAGAATTATGCTTCAATATGCGAAGAAAAAGGAGAAAATGCAAAATACTGTTTAACTAATGCTCTAATGGGATACAAATTATATTTTCAATGTGATTTTGACAAATCAATGGTGCATCTAAAAAAAGCGGAAGCTAAACTTAAATACTGCGATTCTATTTCCTCTTTTGTATATAGCTATATATCAAATAACGCTTCTACAACAGATACAACTTTGGCTTTAACTTATATAGATAAAGCTATCAATGAATGCATTAAATGTAACGATTTAAAAAGGCTACCTTATTTATATTTGAACAAAAGTTTTCTATTAAAAGAAGATAGTGCAAAATTATATTTACAAAAAAGCATAGAATTATTTAACGAACGGGAAATTTATATAGCCAAATGCCGATATGCTAGCAAACAATACAATTCAATGGAACCTGATAGCGTTATTACATACATAAAACCATGTTATGATAGTATTAAATTCACAGGATATGCTGCCGTATTGGCTGAAGCTTATTTAAGAAAAGGAGATGTGGATAGCGCATATATATACATTGATAAGATAAAAACACGAGAAGAATTAAAGGAATTATTTTATAAATACAACTCTGAATTAGCTGCATTAAGAGGTAAATACAAAGAGGCTTACGAATGGAGAGAAAAAGCTCACCGCCAACTATCCGAAGACTATAAATTCATGATGAATCAACGCCTTGGAGCAATAAATGCTGAATATGATTTGCTTAATGCGGAATTGCAGAATGAAAAGAAAAGGGTGAGAACTATGAGGATGTACAACATTGGGTTGATGGTGTTGGTGGCGTTGTTGGGTGTAGCTATTATATTAATAAAACGATATAAGCGCGACATAAATGAATTGGAAATTGATATCGCAAAACGAAAAGAGAGATTCAACACTCTATTTGAAAAGCATAAATCGGACTATGTTTTAGATAAAAACAGTGCTATGACTGAAGCTATGCGTAACTTGGAAAAACTGCACGAAGCATACCCTTCGCTAACTCGCACTGAGATAACAATCATTTGGCTGTTGTTCATGCAATGCACTTCGGATGCGATTTGCGAACTATTGAACATCACACACAACTACTATTACCAACGAAAATCTGCCATATATCGCACTCTTGGCATGAAGGGTAAAAATGCAACGGAAGAAACTATCCAGAAAATTGTGAGGGATTATATCAGTGTCTGATGTGAGTGCTTTAATTATCTTTTTTCTTACGCGGATTTTATTTTTCTCTCACGTATATTTTTTGCCTACAAATATTACGTTTTTTTTGCCCACGAATTACATTTTTTATCTCCCACAGATTGCACAGATTTTTTCGCTTCGCTCAAGATTTTGTTTTGCTTAGGTATAAAACATTACTTATAACAAAATTCGCTCTTTGACTGCGTCAAAATCGCTCGACAGATTTACACAGATTTTTACCTTGTAGTGTTTGTTTCTCCCACAAATATCACAAATTAGCACAAATCAATTATATTTGTGAATATTTGTGTCATTCGTGGGACAAAAAAAACTGTGAGAAATAAATAATAAAAAGCCCTCGAACTAATAAAAGTCCGAGGGCTTTATCTATCTTATCTTCTTCAAACAAATTGTCTGTTGTCCGTTGACTGTTGACAACAATTAGTAAGCACGAGCAAACAATACGCGGCGAGCAGATGGGCGACCTGTTACCATGCAGACGCCTGGTGTGTTGTCGTCGTCCAAAGGTATGCAGCGGATGGTTGCTTTGGTGTCTTGTTTGATTTGTTCTTCAGTCTCAGGTGTGCCATCCCAGTGGGCTGAGATGAAACCGCCTTTTTCGATTTCGACTTTGAATTCGTCGTAAGAATTGACCTCACGAGTAACTGATGCGCGATAGTCCAATGCTTTTTGGAAGATGTTGGCTTGGATGTCGGCAAGGAGTTCTTTGATATATGTGGCAACGCCTTCGTAGGCTACGGATGATTTTTCGAGTTTGTCGCGACGCATGATTTCGACCATACCGTTTTCGAGGTCGCGAGCACCGAGTGTTACGCGCACAGGCACACCTTTGAGTTCGTACTCAGCAAATTTCCATCCTGGTTTTTTGTTGTCGGCATTGTCGTATTTGACGCTTACGCCCAAGGCTTTCAATTCTTTGACCAATGCATCGGCTTTTTCGTTAATCATTGCTAATTGGTCGTCGCCTTTGTAGATAGGCACGATGACTACTTGGAATGGTGCTAATGCTGGTGGGAGGACGAGACCGTTGTTATCGGAGTGAGCCATGATGAGTGCACCCATGAGTCGAGTAGATACGCCCCATGATGTTGCCCATACGTAGTCGAGTTTGTTTTCTTTTGTAACGAATTGTACGTCGAATGCTTTGGCGAAGTTTTGTCCGAGGAAGTGAGATGTACCTGCTTGGAGGGCTTTACCGTCTTGCATCATTGCTTCGATACAGAATGTTTCTACGGCACCTGCGAAGCGTTCGTTGGCTGATTTGATACCTTTAACGACAGGGACTGCCATGTATTTCTCAGCAAATTCGGCATATACGTCGAGCATACGGCGTGCTTCTTCGAGAGCTTCTTCTTCGGTGGCATGCGCTGTGTGACCTTCTTGCCAAAGGAACTCGGCTGTACGGAGGAAGAGGCGTGTGCGCATCTCCCAACGCATTACGTTAGCCCATTGGTTGCAAAGGATTGGAAGGTCGCGGTAAGACTGAATCCAATTTTTGTATGTGTTCCAAATGATAGTTTCCGACGTTGGACGGATAATCAATTCTTCTTCAAGGCGTGCTTCTGGGTCAACAACTACGCCTTTGCCTTCTTCGCTATTTTTGAGGCGATAGTGAGTAACTACGGCACATTCTTTGGCAAAGCCTTCGACGTGGTCGGCTTCGCGACTGAGGAATGATTTAGGGATGAGAAGTGGGAAATAGGCGTTGACGTGACCTGTTTCTTTGAACATATCGTCGAGTTGACGTTGGATTTTTTCCCAAATTGCATAACCGTATGGTTTAATGACCATACAACCACGCACTGCTGAATTTTCTGCCAAATCGGCTTTTACGACTAAGTCGTTATACCATTGTGAGTAATTCTCCTCACGTGGTGTGAGTTCTTTTAATTCTTTTGCCATTATATTATTAGTGTTTAGTTATTAGTTATTAGTTATTGGTGAATTGTAGGGACGCACGGCTCGTGCGTCCGTTAGTTATTAAATTGATTTTTTTAGACATAATGACATAAAAACATATTTTTTCCCCCTGACATAATGGTCTTGCTTTTGCTTTGCAAAATCTCGACTCCAATGACATATTTTAAGTTACATTTATATAATTTGTCATTCTTTTTGACGAGATAAAAAACTTAGTTTTTTTAGCGAGGCATTTGTTGAAAAAACAAAGATTATGTCTTTATGTCATTATGTCTTGAATTATATCAACAGTCTATTATTAGATTTCTTTTACGATAGTTTCTTCTTTGATGCGGAATTCGCTGAGCGAGAGGTTTTGCCATAGGAGTAATCGTCCGTGATAGCCTACGACTAAGGCATCTTCGACCAAATCGATAACTGATATGCCTACTTCTTTCTTTGAGAGGTCAATATCGGTAGTTATCAATCCATTATAGAAAGCGGTAGATGAGGGTTCGACCTGCAAATCGGTGATACAAACCATGCGACGAACACGACCTGCATCGTCGCGCTCTATCATTAGGTTGTTTTCAATCGTATTGGAATCAACCAATATTTTATTTGCAGCTATACGCTTCATATTAATTCATAATGCATAATTAATGATTTTCAACTCTCAACTTTCAACTTTCTTGACTTTATTGAGTCGTTTGCTTGACGTATTTTGCTTCGGATATCGCTATTCATTGGATAGAGGAATTTGTTGTAAACCCTATTCAATTCGACACTGTCTATCGCAACGGTCTCTATCGTGCGTGCTGAATCGACCAACTCGATGAATAGGCTGTCGATATGCCTATAATCAGGGAGGGTCTGAGTGAAACGATAACGTCGGCAAATGGAGTCGGCTAATGAGCGATATTGCAATGTGTCGACCAACGAGTCGGAATAGTGATAAACGACACGTGTGATGAACGGCACCGTATCAGAGGCATAAACACGCATTTTTAGATATAACTGCAAGGACTCGGACTTGTAGAAATAATTGCTATCCGTAATGCTAAAATGCAATGAGTCGATAGGGAGAATGCTGTCTTTGCCCCAAGTGAGCAATCGCTCGCGCTCCCAATGCCACAAGTCGAACGTGGCGATGGAGTCTTTTTTGGTTGGTTTTTCGTCGGGATGAAACTCGTATGCCTCTACCCTCTCTTGCAATCGCTCTGCCTCTGCCTTCACCTCGTCATAAATTGCAACTAAATGCTTAGGATGACGAGCATACCAATCTAACGACTTGTCGAATTGCTCTTTGGTGGTGTGATGTTTTTCGAATACTGTGTTATAATACTCTTGTCGCTCTATACGCTTTGCACTCGTATCGACCACCTTCATTGCTGCCTCGGCAATATGCACGTCGAGCAATACTGCCACCATATCATCTTGCGACAAAACTCCCCACGGACGAAAACCACAAGACGACATTAGCAACAAAAGCAATATATACGTGCATATACGTTTCATCTGTTATCTGTTATCTGTTATCTATTTTTAGTATATCGCTCTATTGTGTCGTTGAAATCGCGGTGGTAGAAGATAATCAATAGGAAAATGGCTACTGTGATATAACTGTCCGCTAAATTGAAAATAGGACTAAAAAATATCTCGCCACCCAAGAATGGTACCCATTGAGGAATGGTGAACAATGGGAAATAGAACATATCGACCACCTTGCCCATAAACCATGAGGCATAACCTCCTGCGACTGGCATCAATTCGGCGGTTTGATAGAATGTGCTCTCAGAGAATATCACGCCATAAGAGACACAGTCGATGATATTGCCTACTGCTCCTGCCAAGATAAGAGTGATGATTATCTGATAGCCTAGCTTATACCCCTCGCGCATCAAACGCACTAAATACCAGATAACTGCGCCTGAAACGACAATACGGAAAATGGTCAAGAACAACTTACTGCCTAACTCCCAACCGAATGCCATACCCGGATTCTCGACAAACAATATCTGAAACCAATCAAAGACATGCACACTCTCGCCCAAGGTGAAATTGAGTTTTACGTAGAACTTCAACCATTGGTCCGCAACAATAGCCACCAATAAAACTATCAGTGGCAAATATTTCTTAATATTCGACATTTCTTATTTTTTATTGTTTTTTGCTTCAATACTCAAAGTTGCATGAGGCACAGCACGGAGGCGTTCTTTTGGTATCAATTTGCCTGTTTCGCGACAAATGCCGTATGTCTTATTCTCGATGCGAATGAGAGCTGCTTGAAGGTGTTGGATGAATTTCATCTGACGTTGAGCCAATTGTCCATGAGCCTCTTTAGCCAATGTGAGAGCACCCTCTTCGAGAGTTTTGAATGTAGGAGATGTGTCATTCACATCATTGCCATCAGCATTGCTAACTACACTGCGCAACTCATCATATTCTTTTTGAGCTTTCGCTAATTTCTCTAAAATGATAGCTTTGAATTCTTCTAATTCAGCATCTGAGTAACGTGTTTTTTCCATAGTTCAAAGTTTTAAAGGTTTAGTATTCTTTGGTCAACAGTCGACTGAGAACAGTCAACGGTTACTTATTATTTACTGCGTGTTTTACGTTTTTAAACAAGTCGGAAGCAAAGACAAAATCATTCAACGATTTATTATCCGAGGTGAAGATATCATCTTTCGAACCTTCCCATGCTTTATGCCCTTTCTCTATCAAGATAATATGCGCCCCTGTTTCCATTATGGAGTTCATATCGTGGGTATTCACAATCGTTGTGATGTTATACTCCTCGGTAATCTCCTCTATCAGTTTGTCTATGACCAACGAGGTTACAGGGTCGAGACCTGAGTTAGGCTCATCACAAAAGAGATATCGCGGATTGAGAGCAATGGCACGAGCAATTGCTACACGCTTTTGCATACCTCCACTTATCTCGCCTGGATAAAGACCAAACTTGTCGGGCATAAGATTAACTCGCGCTAAGCAGAATTTGGCTCTATCTTCCATCTCCTTGCGGGTCATGCCAGAGAACATCTCAAGCGGAAACATCACATTGCCCAATACTGTGAGAGAATCAAACAAAGCTGACCCTTGGAACAACATACCTACCTCACGACGCAAAAGTTTCACCTCACGACCCGACATCTCTACCAAATTGCGCCCATCATACAACACTTGACCCTCTTCTGCACGGAAAAGTCCTATCACCGACTTCATGAACACCGTCTTACCCGAACCACTCTGCCCTATAATCTGATTGACCTTTCCACTCAAAAACTGAGCCGAAATGTCTTCTAATATCTTTTTCCCGTCAAACGACTTATGTAAATTCTTTACTTCAATCATTTTATCAATTCATAATTACGATTACTCATTCCTAATTCCTAACTCCTCATTATTAAGTGAGCATAATTTTGGTCAATACTACGTCGGCAAGCAACATAATCACACTACTATTCACCACTGCATGCGTACTTGCACGACCTACTGACAATGCGCCACCGTAGGCATTATAACCATAATATGAAGCAACAGAAGATATGATAAAACCAAAAAACAACGATTTAATCACACCTTGAGTAAAATAGAACGGATAGAACGCATATTGAATACCATAGATATAGTCGCTCATCGTAATCAAATCGGTGAATTGAGCCACACCTGCACCGCCTAAAAGACCTAATGCCACGCAAAAGGTAACCAATACGGGCATAAACAATACAAGACCTAAGACCTTTGGCAATATCAAGTAATTGGCAGAATTTATGCCCATTATCTCCATCGCATCAATTTGCTCCGACACGCGCATAGAGCCTATCTCGGATGCAATGTTAGAGCCCACCTTACCAGCCAACAAAAGACACATAATTGTTGAAGAGAACTCCAACAAATAGGTATCGCGCAACATAAGACCTGTAGTATAGCGTGGTAACAACGGATTTTCGGTGTTCAACACCACTTGCATGGTCATAATAACACCCATAAATACCGAAATAATCAATATAATGCCCACAGAATCCACACCAAGCTTCACCATCTCTGTTGGCACTTGCTTAAGCACCATACGCCAATTGTCAGGACGAGAGAATGTCTTTCTCATCAATAAGCAATAAGCACCAACTTCCTTAAAAAACGATTTTATCATTGTCTTCTCTTTTAATAATTTGCAAAGATACAAAAATTATATATAATGAGCAAAAGATAGCTTATAATTTTTCATAAAAAAAAGAGGACTATCAATAGATAATCCTCTTTCTTGATATATTTAAGCAATTCTTAATAACTCATACGTTTTGTAGCCGCATAGTTGATTTTAAGAGCTTGAGCGCGACGAAGAGCTTGTTTGATATCGGTAATGATACCCATTTTAGTATCTTTGTCAGCTTTGATTGAAACTGTGAGCAAACCTTGGTCGCTCTCTTTCATTGCATTACGCTCATTTTCGATGAACATTTCGATTTCATCTACTTCAGCAAATGCATCGTCGAGCTGAACGCGTGATTCTTTACCATACATCTTTTGGTATTCTTTCATCGGAGTACCAACATAGATGTAACGAACAAGCGATTTCTTTTCGAGTTTTTGAAGTTCTGTAGCTTCAGGAACCTTAACATCCACTTTGAAAGATACCTCTTTCATTGTAGTTGTAGCCATAAAGAAGAACAAAAGCATAAACACGATGTCAGGCAAAGATGAAGTATTTACTCCAGGTACCTCTTTTTTACCACCTTTTCTAATTTGTGCCATTATTTTTTTCCTCCATAGTTTTTAGGTTCAGCTTCAGATATTTTTTGAGGGAAGAGAGTTTGAACAGCTTCTTGTTGTTCTGGAGTCAACTCATTGAATGAGAGACCACCGAACTCTCTACGTGAATATGCGTCACGAACTTCGCTATAAGCAGCTACTAACTCGTTTTGTACTTCGATATATTTTTCATACGTAGTACCACGGTCGTTTTGCAATGAGATAACGTGGTTTTTAGTAGTAACCGTTTTAAGAGCACGCTCTACATTACCATTTTTATCCAAAACATCAGCAGTTACTTCGAAAAGTTCAGGCATATGGATGTCATTTTCAGCATTGAGGATAAAAGTTTTAGCCTCTTCGCGAAGTTGACGAACATCCATAAGTTCACCTTGTACAAGCAATTGATTTTGAGAGTTAATCAATACGATAAAGATATTACGTTCGTTAACCTCCACGTCAGGTTTTTCCATATTTGGTGGAAGTGGTGGTGGAAGACGACGAGAAAGACCTTGATCGGTTGACATTGTTGTAGAACAAAGCCAGAAAATCAAAAGCAAGAACGAGATGTCAGCCATTTGACTCGCATTAATTTCAGGTAATTTTCTTTTATTAGCCATTTTTCTCGTTTTTATAACAAGGAATTAACCTTTAATTTTAGAATACAAAGTAGAGCCTAATAGAGCAAGGATAGTAGCAGATGCAAAAATGATAGTTGCATACATACACATATCAGCATATTGAGCCCAGAAACCAACGTTATCTGTACCTTCGTAACCGATAATTTCGAGTTTTTCAGGAGAACCGATAGCCCAAGAAATTACGAATACGAGAGCAAATATAACTAACACAGCAAGTGTTCCAATACCTTTTTTAGGGTCTTTGCGGAAGTTTGTTACGAAAGTAAACACAGAAGCAACAAGAGTTGCAATAACTGCGATAGCAAAGAGAGCATAAGTCCAGTTAAGGAATAAGCTTGTGAAAACTGGAGTTGACAATAATTCTCCACCATTGCCTTCAACTTCAGTTTGTCCGCCAAAGATAAAGAAACCTGCAATCACCAATGAGATAGCAAATAGTGCCCACAAGGTGAATTTAGGTAATTTTTCAATAAATTTATTCATGGTTGGAAATTATTTTTTTGAATATTTAACTACGATATCAAGCAAAGAGATAGAAGAGTCTTCCATGTCAGTAACGATAGAGTCGATACGAGCGAGAAGATAGTTATAGAATACTTGAAGAATCATAGCAACAACAAGACCGAGGAGAGTTGTCAACAACGCAACTTTGATACCACCTGCTACAACTGAAGCAGACATATCACCTACTTGTTGGATTTTGTCGAACGCTTGAATCATACCTACGATAGTACCCAAGAAACCTAACATTGAAGAAAGACCAATGAAAAGAGAAATCCAAGAAAGGTTACGTTCGAGAAGACCAAGTTGAACTGAACCGTAAGAAGCAACTGATTTTTCAACTACTTCAACGCCTTCGTCGTAACGAGAAAGACCTTGGTAGAAGATAGATGCAATAGGACCACGAGTGTTACGGCAGATTTCGAGAGCTGCTTCTACACCACCTTTAGCCCAAGCTTCGTCGATACGTTTGAGAAGTTTGTTAGTGTTTACGTTAGCAAGGTTCAAATAGATAATACGTTCAATAGAAAGAGCAAGACCGAAAATCAAACAGAAAACTACGAGAGACATGAAACCTGCACCACCCTCGATAAATTTGATTTTGAGAACTTGATACATTGATTGTTCGTTTGCTACAGGAGCAGCTTCTTCTACTACAGCAGCTTCTTCAACTGCAGGAGCAGCTTCTTCTACTACAGCTTCAGTTGTTGTTTCTTCAGCTACTACAGGAGCAGCATCTTGAGCCATAACGTTTGCAGCACCAAAACCAAGGAATGCTACAACAGTCATCATTGCAAAGAATTTTTTCATTGTTGTTTTTTGTTTTTAAGTTAATATTTAGTTAATTATTTTTATGTCTGGATGTACGATTTTTTCACATAGAAACGTGCACAATAAGCCTATATTATGCAATGCTCCAAAATCGGTTGCAAATTAGCAAAAATTCATGAATTAAGCACTAATTTTTAGAGTTTTTTTTTGCTTTTTTTTAATCGACTACTAAAGATATTGATTTTCAACGCAAAGCGAAGTTGCATTCTTGCTAATTCACTGTCTTTTCATTGCTTTTGAGCTGTTTTTTCAATCAAAATTAAATAGTTGACATGCGTTTTTTGTTGTTATTTCGTCAATTTTTTGTGAATTTTCATGAAAAATTGATGCTAAATGGTCCCTAATATAGACCAAATTGTATGGCTCGTTGCGCTTGCCTCGATTTGGAACTGGAGAGAGGTATGGGGCATCGGTTTCGAGCAAAATATGATTTAGTCCGATTGGCGTAATTATCTCGCCGAGATTTGAGTTTTTGTAAGTTATTACACCACCTATTCCGAGCATAAAGCCTAAATCGACGGCTTTGCGAGCCTCTTCTACCCCACCGCCAAAACAATGGAATACGCCTCGAATTGTTTTTCCTTTGAATTTGCTTAGGACTTTGAAGGTCTCGGCATGGGCTTTTCGTATGTGCAATATGACGGGCAAATCGAGCGATATTGCCCAATCTAATTGCTGTTCGAGGGCCTTTTCTTGCTCAGCTATAAATGTTTTGTCCCAATACAAATCGAGACCTATTTCGCCAATAGAGAGGCAGTTGGGATTGCAGCGAAGCGCGTCTTCGACATTGCGAAGTTCGGTCTGCCAATCTTCTTTGACACTGGTAGGATGCAATCCTATTGCTATAGAGGTGAAATCGGGGTGCTGCTTATGGCATTGTAGCATTGGTTGTAGGGTTGAGGTATCGACGTTTGCCAATAGCACTTTTTCGACTCCTGCTTCTATTGCACGACGGATGACTTCAACTCGGTCGGAATCGAAATCGGGGTCATAAATATGTGAATGGGTATCAATCATACGAGTTGAGAGTTGAAAGTTGAGAGTTGAAATTTAATAACTCTCAAATTTCAACTCTCAAATTTCAAATTAAATTTAATCTTTTAGCTCATCGAGGAGTTTTTCGGCATCATCGAGTGAGTTGAGTTTGCCTACGTCAATCATTCGCAAGTTGTCTTGCACGACACCATATATCTCTTGTTGCGCTAACACGTCGAGATAGAAATCGATGATTGAGAATTTGTCGGGCCAATTGGTCATTAGCGCACAAATGCGTGGCTCGATGACATGGATGCCTGAAAAGGCATATTTACGACATTGGCTGACATCCAAGTCGTTATATGGTGTTTTGACTTCGCCAGTTGCTACATTGGTCCAGCCTACGAGTCGCATATCATCGTTGAACAATAGATAACGCTGTGTTGCACGGTCGCTCACCAACAACGTTGCCAAGGCATTTTCTTTGTGCATTGACAAAAGATTTTGCAAATCCACATTACTTATAATATCTACGTTGTGAACGACAAATGGGTTGCCATTGAAGAGAGGCTCGGCGTGTTTGATTGCTCCACCAGTCTCGCGCAACAAGTCGCGCTCGTCAGATATTGCCAAAGAGCCAAAGTCGCTACGCTCAGAGAGGTATTCTTCGACTTGTTCGGCAAAATGGTGAACATTCACAATGAAATCGTTGATGCCTTGACTCTGCAATGATTCGATTACATGCTCAATCAATGGGCGATCGGCAATTGGCACTAATGCTTTTGGCATTGAGTCGGTTATCGGTCTGAGACGAGTGCCTAGACCTGCTGCAAATATAAATGCTTGTATTTCTCCTTCGGGGGACATATGTTTTAGTGAATAGTGAATAGTGAGTAGTAAACGTTGATTAGAGTTCTTTTTCGATGTCTTGTTCGCGGTGGATTATTTTGATTTTTATATCAAATTTCTTATTCAAATGCTCGGCAAGGCGTTCGGCACAATAGACTGAGCGATGTTGACCACCTGTACAACCGAAACTTACCATGAGATTTGTGAATTTACGCTCGATAAAACGTTGTACGTGAGCATCAACGAGTTCGTAGGCATTGTCGAGAAATTTGAATACCTCGCCATCGTCCTCGAGGAATTTGATGACCTCTTTGTCAAGACCTGTAAAATGCTTATAATGCTCGTATTTGCCAGGATTGTTGATGGCACGACAGTCGAACACATAACCACCACCGTTGCCTGTCATATCGTTTGGAATACCTTTTTTATAGGCAAAACTATAGATTTTGACTTGAAGTTTGCGCTCTGGAGTCATTTCGTAGAACTGACGCATTTGAGTTAACTCGGTGAGTATCTGAGAGAGATATGGATACTCTTTGAACGGCTCACGGAGAAGGCGACGAAGATTATCTATAGCAAATGGCACAGATTGGAGGAAGTGAGGTTTCTTCTCGAAATAGCCCCTAAAACCATAAGCTCCAAGCACTTGAAGTGTACGGAATAATACAAAGTGGCGCAATTGTTGACGGAAATATGTCTCATCGACAGGCATATATTGACGAAGGGCATCGAGATATGTTTTGAGCAACTCCTCACGCAACTCCTCTGAATAATTAGCCTTTGCTTGCCAAACAAATGATGCTACGTCGTAATAGATAGGACCTTTGCGACCACCTTGGAAATCAATGAAATATGGCTCGTTGTCGTAGAACATCACATTGCGAGATTGGAAATCGCGATAGAGAAACGTTGCCGAAGTGCTGCGCATAAGAATGTCGCTCATACGACGGAAATCATCTTCGAGCTTAATTTCAGAGAACTCTATACCCGTTGCTTTGAGGAAACAGTATTTGAAATAGTTCAAATCGAACGATATCATACGCTCGTCGAACTCAGGCTGAGGATAGCAAACATTGAAATCAAGACCTTCTGCTCCAAGGAATTGAAGAGCTGGGAGCTTCGCCATAGTCTTGCGCAACATTTCACGTTCGTCATCATTAAATGAGCCACAAGTACGACCTTTCTCGGTAAGTTTGAAAAGGATATTGTCGCCGAGGTCTTGTTGTATGTAGAATGTTTTATCTTCTGACATTCCATACACCTCTGGCACAGGAAGTCCTTGACGGAGAAAATGTTCGGCTATTTTGACAAAAGCGATATTCTCTTCGACAGAGGTACCCTTAACACCAATTATAGTTGAACCATCATCGGCAGTCAAACGGAAATAGCGACGATTGGAGCCTGATGAAGGCAATTCCTCTATGCTCTTAGGAGCAGAATGCTTGTATTGAATGAATAATTCTTCTAATTGTTTCATTATATTTTGATTTTTTGAAAAGACATTTATTGTATTTTTCGTGGCAGTCTTCTTCGGTGAAGGTTGCTCGAAGGTTGCTATTGGTTAAGGAGGGGTTATTGTATTTCTTGTACGTTTTGACCTAATATGTCAACCGCAATTTTTAGCCATTTATCAGTACGAAGACCATACTCGATTGTGCCTTTTTGATAATAATAGCGTTTTATGATTTCGAGTTCTAACATCTCTTGTATATCCTCACGGAAACGGACTAAATCGTTCTCGACATTAGGCTTTAATTGTTCGGACAACTGATTGAATAACTCTTTGGTCAACTCATCGTAGCCCTCCATTTTCACCATATCTTGCAACTCTTGTAAATAGCGGTTACTTTCGAGCTGATAAGTAAACCCTGACTCTTTGACAAAAGTGCAAAAATCGGCATATTCTTCATCGGTCAATCTGAACTTATCGGCAGAAGCTATCGTAGAATGTTGAGGCACAAAACGATTCGCATATTTGAAATAGATATGTTTCAAATATAAATAGTGAGATATATTGTATGTAACCTCCTCTGTAATAACAGAATCAGGCATTACGCCACCACCATCTCGCACGATACGACCTTTGAGTGTTCGAAACTCTTTTGTAAGACTATCGGGAATTACACGAGTAGTTCCATTTTGACGATTGGCATAATCGATAGCTTGCACGCAACGACCAGAAGGAAGATAATATTTTGCTGTTGTTACTTTCAAATAACTATCGTATGGCAATTCACGCACATTTTGAACTAAACCTTTACCAAAAGTACGCTCACCAAGAACAAACCCTCTATCTAAATCTTGCATTGCCCCTGAGAGAATTTCTGCCGAAGAGGCAGTGTTAGCATCAACCAAAAATAGTAGCTCCATATTAGGATAAAGTGGTTCACGCTTAGTTTTATAACTCACGCCATTAGATTGATGACGTCCTTTCATAGAAACAATCTCAGTTCCTTTAGGCACAAACAAAGAGGCTATATCGACCGCCTGACTAACCAATCCGCCACCATTTCCGCGCAAATCTATGATAAGTTTAGTAATGCTGTGTTTTTCAACTAATTCAGCCAAAGCTTTTTCTAAATCACTTGCCGTTCTATCGATAAAATCAAGTATAACGATATAACCAACACCATCGGCAACCTCAGCATGATAAGGCACTGTTGGCATTTGAATTATATCACGCAAAAATGCCTTTTTAATTAGTTTATTCTCACTAGCACGACGCACTTTAATAACTATTTCAGTGTGAGGTTTGCCACGAAGCATATCACTCACCTCAGAAATTGATTTTCCCTCACATTTTTCGCCATCAATTTCAACAATTTCATCACCAGCTTGTAATCCATTGACTTGGGCTGGCATACCATAATATGGTTCAGAAAGATAAGGTTTATTATCTACAAGCGTAATTATCGAACCTATGCCTCCATATTGTCCAGAACGAAGACGTTTTAGAGTCTCTTCATCTGATGCAGGGATGTAAGATGTATAAGGATCAAGACCATAAAGCATTCTATCGAGCGATAATTTGAGCAATTTATCATGCTTCAAGGTGTCAACATAATTTATCTCTAACTCACGTAACACACTGTTGTATATCTCAATATGCTTCATTGCATCAAAAGCTTGATCTGCCTCTGATGTTTTATCTTTTTTTGCTTGTAATGGAAATAAAATTAAAGCAAAAAATAATATATTTAAAATTCTTTTCATTATCAAAATCCTCTTTGTTGTTTCAAATAATCGTATGCTTCTTTCACTTTACGGAATTTTTCAGTTGCACTTTGCTTCACCTCTTCTCCGAGACTATTCACTTTGTCGGGATGATATTTCATTGCCATACGACGATATGCTTTTTTAATATCTTCATTACTACAATCAGAAGAAAGTTCAAGCACTTGATATGCCCAATCGGGGTTAGATTGCGTAACAAACATTGCCGCAATAGATGCTAAATCGGCATCCGATACGCGCATATAACGTGCAATTATCTTTATAACAGCAACTTCTGAATCAACCACACTACCATCACCAGCCGCCACACTAAACAACATATTAATCAACTGAAGACGAACGCTATAATTGAGATTCTGACCACATTGTGTTGCAACTTCAGCTACATTAATATTTTGTTTCAACAATTGATTTAGAATTTGCCAAGCCTCTCGAGCACCTTCTTCGCCATAGTTTTGGATTAAAAATCGCTTTACAACCGACAATTCTTCCTTCAGAACACGACCATCCGCTTTAACTACTGCCGCCATAAGGACTAATAACACAACCTGAAAATCATTGGTCCCTCGATTTGAATTATAAGAGCGACTTCTACCTTCAACTCTCTGATTTTCAAAAGACTTATCTCCATCAAACAATGAAGCAAAAACCACGCCTATAATTGCCCCAATCGGTCCTCCAAGCGTCCAACCAAGCCCTCCTGCTATAATTTTTTTTAATAATCCCATTGCAAAATATACCTATTCAAATTAAAATGCTAAGTTAATGATTTTAATTCATAATACATAATTTATAATTCATAATTTTTGTTAATTTGCATAATGGGACCTATATAAAAAAGAGGCGTAATGTGTTACGCCTCTAAATATTGAATATTAACGAATAATTTTTGTTATTTGAGTTGTGCCGTCAGCATAAATAGAACGAACTAAATAAACACCTCTATTCAAGAAAGATAAATTCAATTGTGATGACTCATTCACAACTAATATTCTACCATTTATATCATACACCATAAGTTGTATTGCTTCTGGAGCAGATAATTCGCCATTAATAGTCATAAATACATCATGTTTCACGACTGAAGTATTAATTCCAGTTAAATCACCACCTTTCTTTTCTGCATCAACAATAACAAAAGTCAATACTCCATCAAACTTACGAACATAACCCTTGAGAGTATTATTAGACAAACCTATTTTTTCATAAGTAACCGCAGGTAATACTACTTCAATATCGTCTGTACCATCATTATACGCAAATACAATTTCGTAGTTATTCCCATTTCTTCTAAGATTTGCACTATACAACATCAATGCCTCTCCTTCAAGATATTTACCATAAAAATTATGAATTACATTAATATCTGTAGATCTACAAGTAAAACCAGCATCTGTATCTTTAATTAAAATATCATTTAAATTTACGTCAGAAATCTCAATAGAAGCAATCATATTATCTGTAGCTGGCTGATATTTTCCAATAACATTTGTTATAATCATACCAGACTCCACTTGACTAGAACCATTAACCCCTAATTGAGCATTTCTAAGAAGAATACCGCCTGTATAATCTTGAATAAGAATACCATTTTCAAAATCTGAATAAGTTGTAGTTGCATCACCCACATACGTAAATTCAGTACCAGCTGCCAAATTTTTAATATCTTTTATACGGCGACAAACACCATCAAATTCTTTTGTTGTATTTTTTACCTCAATTGGAAAAATAGTAAGACCATATCCCATAATACCATATTCAACCACCCCAATGACAGTCATATTTTCAAACATTTCGTTCCATATAACATTCATTGTTGTTCCATTTTGATAAATATATTCTGTTTCATATGGTGTACCTTGAGATATCCCGAATCTAGTGATTGTTTCAAGATTTTCAATCTTAATCAAACGAGACGCAAATTGCATTGGGTCATTTACAACTTGATCTAAGAAAACAGGAGTTGCAACCAAATTATTATTACGATTCACAACTGTCAACTCAGTCGAAATATCACCTTTCAAATAATGCTCTTGACGCCCTGGATTATGAGTTTCATATTGAAATAACCCCTTTACTCCTTTAATAGAGTCACCAGAATTAACATTTGCAATTGCCTTATCTGTTTTATACAAAATAGCACCTGTTTCATCTTGCAAATATATACCATACATATCCTTTTCTGTATTAACATATTTATATGTAACTAATACTGGATTTAATATTTCACATATAATAGACGATGATATTGGACGCCCTGCAGATATCATTTCTCCTATAGTACCAAATACTAAATTATCAGTTATAATATCTTTTACTGAACGTATCACAATTTTTGGTTGATCTGCAAATATTTTAAATAAACCTCCAACAATTACTTCTTTTTCTAAATAAGATGACAAATCTGTTGCATCTCCCATCATAATACAAATTGAATCGTATTTTGACTGAATAGAGTTATATGTATGAAAATAATATTTATCTGTATATTTTTTTACGATACCTCTAGGCAATGTAACCAACTGAGATTCATATTCCGAAGGGGAACCTAATATTGTTGATATTTTAGTTTCTTTAAATATATTTACATTACCTGAATTATAGACTTTTAAATTATTACTTGTCAAAGTAAATGTTGTTGGTGTATGAATATTATTATTCAATGCATATTTACTATAATAACCTTTTAAACCTATAATACTATCTCCCACATTGAATGTTAAATTATAGTTTTTATCTACAGAAAAAAACAAACCTATCGTTTGATTTAAATAAGATGATTGAACATAATAATTTGTTTTTGCAGCTTCTTGTTCTACATAATTAACTACCACAGGCTCAAGAATTTCAACTTCACAAGATTCTACTATAGAATGATTTGAATCGTCAACAAAATTATACAATTCAACAATTGTATTTACAGCAGATGGATATATATATTTCTTCTCTTCTACTGAAAAACGATACACTCCTCTATAACTTTCACAAAAACCATAATATGCACCAGCTACCGGAAATGAATTATTAACAACAGTAAAATATGGTTTCATTTGTATTTTATTATCTTGATTTTTAAAATAGCACGAATTACCATCCTTATATACTGAATCTATTTTTATTAAAATCGACAAAAGTTCATATTGTGCTGGATTATTAATTAAATCAGACAATGCCACCTCTACATATGGTATCGGATTCCCATATGTGCTAGTTTCAATTTTTTTTAATTCAGAATTTGTAAATTCTATTCGATCAGGATATTCCGATGTGGCTTTTTTAAATGTTCCTACTATTTTATGAACTTTTGTACCCCCATAATTTGCACGATATCCAGAATAGTCAGGGTCATTATACATTGTACCACTTGATTTAAATGCCGCATTTTTAAGAAGTATAGCTCCTGTAGCATCTTGCATTAAAATACCATTTACACCATAAGAAATACCACTTAACTCACCCTGATGATAAGTAGTCATTGCTTCACCTTGAAAAACAATAGCTGTTCCATCTGGCTGTGCTTTAATTTCAGCAATAGTTGAACATGTCGTTTGAGCAAATATTGTTGCTGCTGACAACAAAACAAACACACAAATAAACAGTTTTTTTAAATTTAAATTTTTCATAATATTCTTAGTTTTTATCAATTATTTTACGTATGCTTTAAAAGGTATTCCATCAATATTTACAATTACAATTCCTCTCAAATTATTTATTTTCAAACAATCAGAGACACTTACACCAGAGTAAACACATAATCCATTTATAGTATAAACACTAATTTTTTGACCTCGTTCAGCTTCAATATATAACACTCCATTTGATGAATATATATTAACATCACACTCTCTAATATATTCTGTATCAACTATCACATTTTCTTGTGGCGTCCTACTTATTTCATAAATCACATATCCCCCATCAAGACAATTATAATTTACAAAAGCTTCTATTGTATTCAATCCCACAATAGCAGTACCAGTTTGATAATCTACTCTATTTTTTGCTTCTTCTGCATTTTTAGGAAAGGTATAATTCATTTTATATCCATCTTCTTCTATGAAATATGACCAGTATTTAGTCCCATCATGATCTTCATATTGCACTGAATCTCCTTTCACGTTATAAATTTCAACTATATGACCTGCATATTTCATTGTATCTTTAATCACCTCTTTCAATGAAGCACGAATAATATTTAGTTCATTCTTAGAAGACAACACCTCTATTTTTGCATCAGACGACAATGTAATATTTGGAAGATTTTTACCACTCATCTCGAATCTCCCCTTAATACCTTTTATCTTATCTTTCCTACTTGCAGAAAATTTCTGATCAGAACAATTAATACCCAACACACCTGTTTCATCTTCAATAAATGCCCAATTCAATGCTCCTTTTTGTTGCGAAAGTTTCATATTAACAACCGCTTCTCCTTTCAACTCATAAACAATCGACGATGACGACAATTGACCTGCAGCAAGCATTTCTCCAATATTATTAAATGAATAATATGTTTTGAGAAAATCATTTTCATTACGAACAATAAGTGTAGGTTGCTGATTTATAACCCCAGCATCATAAATTGCTCTCAACAACACGCCATCTCCCACATATTTACTTAAATCTAATCCATTCAAAGCCACAACACATATAGAATCTTCTACTTGCTCAAATCCAGTTGTATCATCACCTGAACTACTTTGTTCATAAGATACTTTATAGTAGTACTTCCCGTCCGATAAATACAACTTACCCGCACTCCTTGAAACTATAATTTGCGAATGAAAATCAAGTGCCGCTGATTTATGCGAAATAAGAGAAGAAATATTCACATTTGCCTTCTCTACTAATTTATTATTCTCACTAATAACATTTAACGCAGATGACGATGACTGATAAAAATAGGCTCCTTTAAAATCAAATTCTTTTGAAACATTTTTATACACATCTGTATATTTTCCACAAATCCCACCAATTTCATCACCTGCCTTTATATTACTATTCCCTTCAACAAACACTATCAAACCATTTATCATACCATTAGTAGATACATATTGCGTAAAAAGTGCAGTCTGATTATCATTTATCTTCTGAACATAATTAACCAAAACAGAACCTTGCACTTTTGCATCTAAAATTTCAATTTGCTTACCTTTATAATAAGCCGCCATATCCGAAAAAGCAAAAAACTCTGTTGCTTTTGTCTGCTCTGCCGAACATAACAAGAATCGATTATACTCCAACCCAACATAACAACCAGCAAATTCTCCTGCAGCTGGAGCTATAGCAGAAACATTACTTGTGTAAAATGGCACTTCCCCAAGATAATTTTTACCATCTTTTTTTGTTGTAATTGCATTTTTAATCACAATTGCCCTTCCTTCATAAGCTGTAGGATTAGAAATAAAATCTACCATCTCCACCGAAGTTGGGACAAAATTACGTTCTGATACTGTAGGCAAATTTTTATTTTTACTATCTATTTTTAAACCTGAAGGCTTTCCCGAATCACCCAATTCCCAAGTTCCAATCAGTCCTGTTACAGACATATTATCTTTTACCTTATCATTATTTTTAGAACTTTGGTTATATCCCTTCAAAAGAATACCACCAGTTTCATCTTCCATAAATAAACCACTATAGGTACTATTATAAAATGTAGTTTGAGCAGCACCAGTATATTCAATTTGAGTACCCGCTGATTGCTTTTTTATTTCAGCAATAGTTGCACATTTAACTTGCGCCTCAATCACAACCGAAAACGTCAAAACAATTGACAAAAAAACTAATTTCAAAATTTGCATAAAACTAACTATTTTCATTAATTTATATTTTTCTCACAGAAATCCACAAGACAGAAAAACATGTCAAACTCGGACATCATTTCCGCTCTCCAAAAATACACACTCTCAGTGTGTATTTCTTTCTTAAAAATCCTAAATTTAAATATACTATACAGCAACCTTCAAGCAACCCTCATCATAGGATAACCATACCTGCGAAATACACACTCTCGTTGTGTATCATCATCAAAAAAAAGGAGCTACTATAAATTACATCGTAAATAAAATTTAAATTTTTAACGAGCAATTACAACTTTTGCAGTAATATTTCTATTTTCACAAACAGCCTTAACAATATAAGTCCCTGCATTCAAATACGACAAATCAAGCATTTGTTCTGCACCCATTTGTTCATAAACCTTACGACCCGATATA
This sequence comes from Paludibacteraceae bacterium, assembly GCA_017559505.1. Lineage (GTDB taxonomy): Bacteria > Bacteroidota > Bacteroidia > Bacteroidales > Paludibacteraceae > Aphodosoma. The sequence continues at coordinate 22,135 of JAFYSF010000005.1, forward strand.
TCATAAACAACCACATTTTCAAGTTGTTTTTCAAAATAAACACACCCTTGCGTAGGATTTGGATAAACCAACATTTGCTCAAACTTAACATTCTCAACAGCAACAATTTCATCAAAACAAACCATATAACATTCAGGTATAGTTGCTACAGAATATGGATCATATTGAAATGTAACAAAAGCATTACCATAATTCGACCACACAGCCGAACCAGTCAAAACTTCATACAAAGGCACCTCTTCAAAATCCTCATTAAGATCTGTACCTACTTGATAAGTCATATTTTCTGCCAAATCAATTTTCCCACTCGAACGCTCTTTCGTATATTCCAACAACGAAACAACCTTATCAGGAGTATTTATAGAAGCTACAAATGAATTTCTTGTTTGCGAAAGACTTGGAGTATAAATCATAACCTCTCCGTTATCATTTACCGAAACAGTACCAGCATTTTCAAGCGCAGTAAATACAATAATAGTATCATTCTCAATATCAACAACCGCAGCATAATTAGAAGCATCCTCTCCATTCACCTTCGCAACAATTGGAATATATTTTCCATTACCCGACCAAGCAAACATCGAATATGGCGACATATCAAAAACAATTCCCGTCTCCACACTTCTACGCAAATCATCATACTCTTGAATTTCAGGGTCAGTCGTCCCTCTCTCTGTTTCATTTGGCAATTGAATCACCCCATTAAGCACATCTTCAATAAACAAACAACGCTCCGCTACAAATTTAATATTCCACGTTCCATTTTCTACTTTTTGCCAAATAAAAGGCACATCACGCTTACCATCATACAATTTATAACGTCCCAAAATACGTGTAGCATTATAATTCATACCGCAAATTTGAATAAATTGCGGATTTTGATTATACAACAAATTTTCTCTATTCGGAGTTGGCAAATTAGAAACAGACCAAGCCGATTTATTATCCCAATTATTAATTCCACCCTCTAATTCATAATAAATTGGAGCTTTATTGCCACTTGGCAACGTAATCAACGCAACAAATTTTGTTGCATCATACGACATACCACATATTTCACCACCCTTTGACTCTTTCCCACTAACAGTTACAGGAGGCAAAAACTTCCAATCTCCACCTTGAAGCCAAATAGCAGCTTGACCATTATAAGACCCACAAGCAATACCCTCGTCAGTTATAGCTAAAATAGAAACCGAATCAATATCTGACATTCTATGCTCTTTTACTTTCATATCGTAAAAAACAGCCGGACCCTCATCTACAGTTCCAGTAAAATAACGACCATTAGGAGAAACAATATAATAATGTTTCCCATCTAAAACAGAATCCATAGTTTGAGCAAATGTCAACGAGCTGTACAAAATAGCAAGGATTAAAAGTAAATTTTTCTTCATAAAATCAATATTTTATCAATTATTTTCATAACTATATTAAAATGCAAAGTTACCACTTTTTTTATAAAGTACAAAATCTACAAAAACTTATTTTGTCTTATCCCCTAAAGAAAAAAGGGAGATGACACGCACCTCCCTTTAATAACTAAAAATAAATATATAATTATTTATTAATCACAACTTTTGCACTTACTCTTTGACCTTGTTTATTAGCCACAAGAAGATATGTACCACTAACAATATTTGACAAATCAATAGTTGATTGAACAACAGAAGCTTCATAAATTACACGACCTGTGAGATCAAATATTTGTACATCTGTCAATTCTTCTGATATATTCAATATTCCTTTTGTTGGGTTTGGATATATATCCAAATCAGGAGAATAAATAGTTCCGTTATCAACCGGACCATCAAATTTAACTACAATAGTTTCATAGCGCATATTATCACCAAAACCATTATATTGCCAAGAAACGAACCCATTTCCATTACAAGAAAGATGAGCATTACCTTCAGCTAATTGTGGACCATTTGGAGTTTCATACATCATATAATCAGCAAGATTTATTGCTCCATTAGTACGTTGCATTGTGTATTCTGTAATTGTCATATCCACTTTAGGATTATCAATAGAAGACACATAAGACCATGAGAAATCAGATAATACAGCCAAAATAGAGATTACACCATCATTTGTCACGGACACACAACCGCCACCAGGACGACAAGTAAATACATACACAGTATCAGCATCAAGATCTATAACTGCAGGATATGTTTCATTTGTTAATTCATAAGAAATCTGCGCATTTGCATATTTACCATTACGGCTCATACGCATACCCGAAAGACTACCTTTAGCATTATAGTAATAGCCAGTTGAATGAGCACGAAGTGTTGCTTCATAATCAAGCCATAATTGGTCGTATTCTGCCCATGCTTTATCATATTCTTCTTGCCATTCTCCAGATTCTACATCATAGTTTGAACCATCAAATTCAAATTCACCTGGATATACAGCATCAGTAGCACCACCTTTCATAAGAAAATCAAGAGCTACCCAACGAAGATTCCATTTGCCATTTTCATCTTTTTCCCAAACAAATGGTAATTCTTCGAGACCTGTATCAATACGGTAACGTCCCATAATACGAGTTGCATCCTCATTTATACCCATTGGTGCTGCAAACTGTGGAACTTGATGAAAAATAGGATCTTCCGTTGGCATTGGTAGTTTCTCCATCAAATAATTACCATCTTCACCCAATGTATAAACGTAAACACTTGTTGTTGGATCGGCAAAAGAAACTACAAGAGTTTTACCATCGTTTGTAATACAACGCACTGCACTATAAGCTTTTTCAGCTTTAGTTAAACCCTCTGGATGTGGTAATATTTGATATTCTGTTTCTTCTGTCCAAATTGCAGCTTGCTTTTTCCAATCCACTGCAAGTTGACCTAAATCATTTAAATCCCATACAAAGCATCCTCCATCGTCCAACATTTCACCTTCAAGAGTTTTAGCTACTTTTGATTCTAAACCATAATAAACAGCATAGTCGCTAATATTACCAGCTATATATTTTGCACTTGGCGAAATAAGTGCAAAAGCAGCACCCTCACGCATAATTTCAATTGATTGTGCTTGAATCAATGCACAATTCACAATACATAAAGCACAGATGATTGAATATATTTTCTTCATAATAATATTTTATTAAATAATTATTTAACAATAAGTTTATAAGCTACACTATCAACAAGGATAATTACATATCTTTCTGCAATATTTGATATTTGCGTAGTCATATCAATTGCTTTTGTTGTATATAATTGTTGACCTTGTAGTGTGTATAATGAAATATTTGCACCTTCTTGAGCTTCTACAAAAATTGTTTTATTTACAGAATACACACGTGCATTCATATCTATATAATCACAACTATTTGGTCCACGTTCAACTATATGCTCTTGACTAAGTGGCCATACAGAATAAGTTGTTCCAATAATACGATCATCAACAACACCCGTAATATCCATATAATCATAGAATGTGAAATATGGCTTACCGTCAGAATTAAGAGTATAATCCATATTAGCTCCATTTTGAGAGAAATAATAGTCATACCAAATAGAGCCGTCTGCATTTGTATTCTCTTGTTGAACATTTTGAATATTACGAAGAACAACTACTCTATTTGAATATTTACCTTTATTAGCAAGTAATTCTGCAATAGTTACTTCAATAGGCTCTACTTCATTATCTGAACTTTGCACTTTAATTTCTTCACGCAAAACTTCATCAACATCCAAAATATTAGTAGTCATACCACGCATATTGCTGAATACACCGCGAAGACCTATAATACTATCACCAACTTTTATATTTTCCATTGCTTTTGTACCAAGACTTACAACTATACCAGCAGTATTATCTTGAACCATAAAGAAATATGTTGTATATGAATTTTCACCTCCTCCTTTTTCAAACTTATAAGTTACAACGACTGGATTTTTCAATTCATAAGTCATACTTGAACCAGCAGGCTCTCCTGCTGCTACAAGTTCAGCAAGTGTATTAAATTTGACATTTGATTCCAAAAAATCGGCAGGGCCACGAAGAATTAAAGTTAGAGCATTTTCAGGATATGTAGCAGCTACATCAAGCACACCTTGTATAGGACATGACTTTCCTTCATATTCTGACATATCATCCATATTTGCCACTTTAATAGCAATTGACTTTAATCCTTGTCCATTTTCATTTTCAACAACATAACTATACGAATTATCGCTATTTTTAGTAACAACACCACCCGATAAACTCAATAAAGTTGCATCATACAAATAAGCATTTTGCATTTTATTATCAGTCAATGTATAGATATAGTTAGATAATACACGAGAAACAGCACCCGATGCTACTACTTTTACAGGTTTAGTTGCAGATTGAGTAAATGTTGCACTCTTTTGATTTTCTCCTTTAACATAAGGCTCGAATGTACCAATCAATCCTGTAATTCTATCTCCATTTTTAACATCAACTGATGAAGATAAAACAACACGCAAACCATAATTTTGACGTTTTGCCTCTTCTTGTATATAAACAACCTTTTGAGCTCCTTGATTAACTACATTAGTAATAGTAAATGTATCAAGCAATTCATACTCTTGAGTTGTTACACTCGAAATACCTACTTTCAAATTATTGAGCGTATAATATGCAAAAGGAATAATATCATTAGCAGAAGAAACACGGAAAATCTTACCAGACCAATCAGCACTAAGCAATCCAGAAAAAGTTGCACGCGCAGGAACCACATAACCGAGTGCATTAGTAAATGAAACAGTCAATTTATTATCTGTTGACAAAGAATAAATTTCGTAATTAGAAGTTCCTTCGATAGTACGCATATTTACATTTTCAAACTTAACAGGCACACCACTATATTGCTCAATGTTGCTCATATAAACATCAAAATCAATTGTATTTACTGCAAATGTTGCATTTTCATTCAACACTTGAATATTCGCAATATCTGCCTTTTTCACAGCAATATTTGTCATATACGAACTATTCTCAACAGCAAAAGTACCTTTTACGTTAGTAATCTCCATACCAGCCTTCACAGTTGTCGCATTAGCTCCTGACAAATAAGTACTTTGCAATAAAATTGCACCTGTAGCATCTTGCATAACTACACCATTATAACCATCATAAAATGTTGTAGTTGCAGTACCTTTATATAAACACTCTGTTCCATCTGCCAAAGCTTTAACTTCGGCAATAGTAGAACACTCTGTTTGAGCTTGAATAAATGCACAATGCACAATGCACAAATAATTGAATATATTTTTTTCATAATAGTCAAAAAAGTAGGTGCAGTGAAAATCACCACACCTAAATATTATTATTTTACTATAAATTTCACACTTACTCTTACACCTTCATGGTCTGCTACAAGGAAATATGTACCCGCAGTAATACCATTAAGATCAACAGATGTTTCAACAGAAGTTGAAGCATACACACAACGACCTACAATATCAAATACTTCAACATTTGACAACTCTTCAGAGAAATTCAACACCCCTGTTGTTGGGTTTGGATAAACAGCAATATTATTGTCATAAACAACATCCACTGAAGTTGCACCATCCAATTGAACGATATATGTTTCATAACGTTGATTACCACCAAAGCCATTATATTGATTTGTAATATAACGAGAACCATCTGCCGATAATTTTGCTGCACCTTCAGCAAGCATTGATAGACCATTGTCATCAGTGTAAGTCATATATTTAGCCAAATCAATAGCTCCATTTGTTTTCTCTTTTGTCCATTCAGTGAGAGTTTGAGATTTAGTTGGATCAGCAATAGAAGAGATATGTCCATAACGGAAGAACTCTACTTTAGGAGTAGCCAAAGATACAACACCATCATTTGTTACAGACAAACAACCTGCATCTTGCACGCATGTAAATACATAAAGTTTTTCAGTTTCTAAGTCGATAACCGCAGGATAGTTTTGAACATATTCATCTGTAGAATTTACATCCTTGTATGAGATATTCATTTTGGCATATCGACCATTTGCACTCATACGCAAGTCAGACAAGTCGCCAGTTGTAGCTTGGAAAAAATAACCAGTTGACACAGCATTGATTGTAGCGTAATAATCTTCACGTTGTTGCATCCATTCTTCAAATGCTGCATTATAACCTTCTGGATCCTCAAGCATATCTCCTGAAAAATTCACTTCTGTTCCAGGGAAAATAGCATCAGTTTTACCACCTTCTACAATAGATGTAGCTGCGATCCAACGAGTTGACCAATCGCCTTCTGGAGTTGCTTCCAATACAAAAGGCAATTCAAACTCAGCTGTTTCAACCACAAAACGCATCAAAATACGTTTTGCATCATCAGTAATTCCACAAGGAGCGATAAATTGAGGAGTTTGATTATAAATAGGATCTACCTCAGGAAGAGGTAATTTTTCCATTGTATATTCACCATCTTCACCTTTTGTATAAAGATAAATTGCAGTTGTTGGAGAACCAAAAGACACAACAAGATATTTACCATCATTTGAGATACAACGAGTTGCACTATATACTTTTTCCTTTGAAGTCAAGTCTTTTGGCTGACTCAATACTTCAAACTTTTTAGCTTCAGACCAAATTGCTGCTTGATTTTTCCAGTCAATAGCAAGCTGACCATTATCGTTCATTGCCCAAACAAAGCAGCCTCCATCATCTTGAATTTCACCTTCTAACGAAATAATTCTCTTTGTTTCAGAATTATAAAAAACCGCTGCATCTTCCATATTTCCAGCAAGATATACGCCATTAGGCGATGTCATAGAAAAAGCAGCACCATCTAATAACACATCAATTCTTTGCGCTTGCACCAAAACAGAGCAAATAGCAAAAATAGCAAAAAGTAATAATTTTTTCATAAGCAAATAATATATTTTAAGTGTTTATAATTTAAGAAAAGTAGAAGGCTTAAGATTTCACATCTCTACACCTTCTACTTTTCAAAATATTTAATTTATTAATATTTCAAGCATTCTTCGCCGTTGAGTACACGAAGACCATTAGAAGCCAATGCGCCAAGTTCATCTTCGCCTGGATATACTTTTACAGGAGCGATAAATTCAACCATATCAGCAATATATTTCACGAAGCCTTTACCATAAGCGATACCGCCAGTGATAAGGATAGCATCTACTTTACCTTTCAATACAGCAGCTTTATCACCAATAGCTTTACCTACTTGATAAGCCATTGCATCGTAGATAAGTTTAGCTTGTGGGTCGCCTTCTTTTTCTGCTTTGATTTCTACTTGATAAGCATCGTTCAAACCGAGGTGAGCCATCAAACCACCATTACCAATCAACATTTTCTTAACTTCGTCTTTAGTATATTTGCCAGAGAAGCAAAGATTCATCAAACCAGAAGCAGAGAGAGTACCAACGCGTTCAGGAGAGAAAGGACCATCACCACCCAAAGCACAGTTTACGTCGATTACTTTACCTTTTTGGTGAGCACCAACAGAAACACCACCACCAAGGTGAGCTACGATTACGTTCAATTCTTCGTAAGCTTTGCCCTCTTCTTTTGCATAACGACGAGCAATAGCTTTTTGGTTCAATGCGTGGAAGATTGAAAGATTTGGAATTTCAGGACGACCGCTAATACGAGCTACGTCTTGCAATTCGTCAACTACCACAGGGTCAGCGATAACAGCTTTACAACCTAAACCTTTTGCGATATCAGCAGCGATAAGACCACCAAGGTTACAAGCGTGTTCGCCATATTTAGCAGCGAGGAGAGTTTCGCGCATTTCTTCGTTTACTTCATAAACACCAGAAGCGATTGGGCGCAAAAGACCACCACGACCAACAATGATATCAAATTCGATAGCGATACCCTCTTCTTTCAATGCGTTGAGGATAGTTTCTTTACGGAATTCGTATTGAGAAGCTACATTTGGATAAGGAGCCAACTCTTCGCCTTGATGACGCAATGTTTTTGTAAACACAGCTTCTTCATCATGATAAACAGCGAATTTTGTAGAAGTTGAACCTGGATTGATAACTAAGATTTTTTTCATATCTTTAAATTTAATTGTTACTAATTAAGGTATAAAATTTAATTATTGAGCCAAGATAGCAGCCATACAGATGCTATAGAATTTGCATTCTTCGCTGTCAGAACGAGAGTTGAGAACTACAGGTTTTTCTGTACCTTGGAGAAGACCAGCCATACCTGCGCCACCGAAAGACACTAAGCCTTTGTAGAAGCAGTTAGCAGATTGGAAGTCAGGGAAGATAAGCACGTCAGCATCGCCAAGGATTGGAGAAGGTACGTTTTTGATACCGCCACGTTCTTTGTCCATAGCAATGAATACATCCATTGGGCCATCGATGATACAATCGCCGAATTCGCCTTGTTTCCAAAGTTCAATGATATCCATATAGTCTTGCATAAACGCAATTTTTGGATTTGGTTTTTCAGTTGCGTGAAGAAGAGCTACTTTTGGTTGTTCTACACCAAATTTGCGAGCTGTTTCAAGCGCATATTTAATCATCTCAATACGTTGTTCTTTGTTTGGAGCAGGGATAACTGCAGGGTCAGTGAAGAACGCAAGTTTGTGATAACCTGGAATATTGAGAATAGAGTTATAAGTCAACACGCGACCTTTAGGCAAAATACCATGCTCTTTGTTCAACACAACGCGAAGAATAACGTCAGTATTAACCATACCTTTCATCAAGATATCGCATTCGTTTTCTTTCACCATGCGTACAGCTTCTTCGCATGCAGCTTGAGGATCAGCAACATCCACTACATGAACGTAAGTTTTATCTGCAGATGCAAAATAATATTCCAAACGTTCGTTGATAATTTTGCCATCACCAACAAGATAAGCTTCTACGATACCCTCTTTTACAGCTTGCATTGCAGCCTCAAGTGAGTGCATATCAACAGCATTAGCAACTGCCATTTTTTTACGTGTAACTCCATTACCTGAAGTCAAATACGCTTTCAAATCTTCGAATGATTTAATTGCTCCCATAATATTAAATTATTAATTATTAATGATTAGTTATTAACGATTTTTTTATAGTTGTGATAACAACATAATACTTTGCAAATATACACGAAAATTTTAATATAGACAAGTTTTTTGCCTTTTATATGTCAAACCATCTCAAAACAAACTCATTTGACCATCTTCAGTGATTTGTTCTGAGTCGTCAGGTTGCACAGTAACTATCTCTATACCAGACAAAACATCTTCAGGATTAGCATTAGCTCCATCAGGTGCATCCGAACCACTATCGGCAGGTTCTTCAGGCTGACGCAATGGCTCTAACTCTTCCACTCCGCCCACTTCGTAGTTGCTCAAGCGTTTACCCTTAGCCTTATAGCTCTTAAGACCAATAAACTCTTCAGCATCAACCTCGATAGGCTCGCGGAACGAATCGCCACCACCAAATGTTACTTTAATGCGTGGATAGACCGTATCAGTCAACAAATCAACTCGAGAAGCACCACCAACAATCAAATATGATGTGCGGTTTTTGACCATTTCGAACGTAAATCGCTTGATATAATGATACTTCTGTTCATCATCATACAACACAGCAGTCCAAACCTTAGCCGCATCGAATTTTTCAATCAACATCAAATCATCGTCGTAGTGATTATTAAGGTCGAAACTTGTAGTATAGAAATCGCCCGACTTAGTTACCACCAATATTTGATCATCGCCATCGAAATTGCCAATATATTCACCTCGTTTGTCAACATTGAGGCGCAACACATCGCGGTCGAAATAGATATCAGTACCACCAAGCGTAGAGCCACCTTTTTGTTTCAACACAATCTTCGCCACATCGAATTTAGTGAGAATATTACCCATCGCATCACGCCCCTTGATCGCTATTTCCGAGAAATCTTTTTCGAAAGTCAAATTCTTGATACGGCGTGTAGTAGGCTTCAATTGTACCTTGATAATCTCAGCCTCGCCATTAGGGTTGGCAGAGAAATATACCACCTTCGAGCCAGAGGTGCCTTGTGTCAAGTCGTACTCCTTGTCGCGAGTTACTGCACTGACAGCAAAGCGTTTAATATAATAGCCTTTGTCCTTACCATTACGATAAACAGCATTATAGATAGTGCGTTTGTCATTCTTAGCCCACACGCCTACGTGCAATATATTCTTGCCAACATAGACCTTATCAGCCACCTTAATCACCTTATACTTACCATCTTTGTAGAAGATGATAATATCGTCCATGTCCGAGCAATTGGTTACGAACTCGGTGTTTTCGTCTTTCTTCAATCCGATACCCACAAATCCCTCTTCGGCGTTGATATAGAGTTTTTCGTTAGCCTCAACCACCTTAGTAACTTGGATTGTTTCGAAATTGCGCAATTCGGTTTGACGTGGGTATAGGTCGGCATATTTCGCTTTCAAATGCTCGAACCACTCGATCGCGTGGTCGATGATATGCGCTAATTTATGTTCGAGCTCCTTAATTCGTTTCTTCAACGCCACGATATTTTCGTCGGCCTTGTCGGTATTGAATTTCAAGATGCGCGCCATCTTGATTTCGAGCAAGCGTTGCAAATCCTCGCGAGTAACCTCACGGATAAAATTAGGCTTATATGGTTCCAAGCGCGAGTCAATGTGGTCTAATGCAGCATCAGTAGATTTTGCTTGTTCGAATTGTTTATCCTTATATATACGCTCCTCGATGAATATTTTTTCCAAAGACGCAAAGTGCAACTGTTCGCTCAATTCGCCTTTTTCGATTTCGAGTTCCATGCGAAGCAAATCCACTGTGCTATTCGTGCTGCGGCGCAACACTTCCGACACGGTGATAAAGCAAGGTTTGTTGTCGTCCACCACACAGCAATTTGGCGAGTAGTTGACCTGACATTTAGTGAAGGCATAGAGCGCATCAATAGTCTTGTCACTCGAAGTCTTAGCCTCGAGATGCACGCGTATTTCTACGTTTTTCGATGTATTATCGTCGATTTTCTTGATGTTGAGTTTACCCTTTTCGTGCGCCTTCACAATCGAATCCATCAACACACCCGACGTAACGCCATACGGCACCTCCACAATCTTCAACGTCTTGTTGTCAATCTTCTCAATCTTGGCACGAATAGCCAACTTACCGCCACGCTCACCATCGTTGTATTTAGACACGTCCATCATGCCACCAGTTGGGAAGTCGGGATAGAGTTCGAACTCCTCGCCTTTCAAGTAGGCAATCGACGCATCGCACAATTCGCCAAAGTTGTGTGGCAAAATTCTTGAATTCAGACCCAAACCAATACCCTCCGACCCTTGAGCCAAGAGCAAAGGGAACTTCACAGGCAACGAAATAGGCTCTTTGTTACGACCATCGTACGAAGGTTTCCATTGTGTAGTTTTTGGGTTGAAAACCGCCTCCAACGCAAATTTGGTCAATCGCGCCTCAATATAACGAGGGGCAGCAGCGCCATCGCCCGTTAGGATATTACCCCAGTTACCTTGACAATCAACCAAGAGATTTTTCTGACCAATATTCACCAAAGCATCGCCGATAGAGGCATCGCCATGAGGGTGGAACTGCATTGTATGTCCCACGATATTAGCCACTTTGTTGTAGCGACCATCATCCAAACGACGCATAGCATATAGCACACGACGTTGCACCGGCTTCAAACCATCGTTGATATGCGGAATCGCACGCTCGAGATTCACATACGACGCATAATCCAAAAACCACGTACGAAACATCCCCGAAAGATGAAACACATCATCCCCCTTGCCATCGCTCACTTTATAGTCCGAATGCATTCCATCAGCCATATCTTCATACGACTCAACCGCCTCATTCTCTTGATTTTCCAATTCTTCTGACATAATACACCTAAATTAATATTTTTAGCATACAAAGGTACATAAAATATTCAAATCTACCAAATAAAATTTTTAGAAGTTGGTGAAATTCACATTAAATAGCGTGAATTCGATATAATTTTCTCTCCCACAGAATTTTTATTTCTCACGGAACTTGCGAAATTTTATCGCTATTCAATATTTTCTCCCACAAATAACACAAATTTCACTTTTTATATCCTCGCAGATTAAGTTATAGTATATTTATAGTATGTTTATAGTATATTTATCCTATATTTATAGTATATTTATCATATGTTGTAGGTAAGAAGAGGTTAAGGGAATGAGGAGTGAGGAGTGAGGAGAGAGGAGTGAGGAGTGAGGAATGTTTTACTCGGCACAGTACAAGAGCGATGCTTTGTCATTTTCGGAGAGATTTTTTTTAAATATAGATTTTTCCGCTTAAAATATTTGCTTTTGGTAAATTTATTTTGTATATTTGCACCAAATTTTAAGGTGTTAACATATATCGTAAAATGTTTAATTAACCTTAATCTTTAATCATTTAAAGTAGGAGGAATTATGAAAAAACTAATCTTTTTTATTTCGTTATCAGTGCTGATTTTAGTGGGGTGTGAAGAAAAAAAGTATGAGTGTACATCAACTTGGATAAATCCAGATGTTGAATGTTGTGGTGTGAGTGATCCAATAAATAATTTGGAATGGTTAAATGCTATTCATTTAAAGCAACAATCTCAATACCTATATGGTAGTAAAGCTGAAATTTTATGCTTGAAATATGAGAATAAAATAACAAAAGAACATTCAATTTTATTTTATGAACATAACGTTAATTCAAGAATTGTTAGTACACATGATTGTAATGGTGGATATCTTTTTGGCGGAAGTTTAGGGGCATCTCCTGAATATATTGATATTTTTAAATCTAATCAATATACTCGTTCTTCAGAATGTATGCAGCCACATATGGGAAGTCATATTTGGAATACATTTGTACAAGAAAACATCCTAATGGACACTTTAGCAATATATACTTATGAATAAATTCACAAAAAAAATAATCTTTTTATTCAGACAATGCTAAAAGCTTAAGACTAAGACTATCACAAAATTAATGTAATGATATTATTTATTAACATGAAACTCATTAGAGCCTAAATTTCAGCATATTACGATATAGAGATTTTCGCGAATATAAAAGAGGCTATGCCAAAAATATCGTTTTGACATAGCCTCGCTTTTTTTCGAGATTTTAGCAATAAAATTTTGAATTATAAATAAAAATAACTACCTTTGCAAAATGATATTAACAACTAAAACCATTTGTAAATCATGAATAAATTGAAACTACTTTACATAAAAATAAAGCAAAACAAGTGGATTAATAAATACACTATCACACTTGCTATTTTTGCTGTTATCATCATTGTTGTTGATGACAATAGTCTTATTGACAGATATAAAGCCTATCGCGAAAAACGCGAACTACAAAAAGAGAAGGCTCAATATGAAGAAAATATCAAAAAAGATAAAGAATTTCTTGAAGCAATTCAGTCGGACCCTATGGCTCTTGAGAAATTCGCACGCGAAGAATATAAGATGAAAAGTGAAGATGAAGATGTTTACATTATCAAAGAGTAATTAGTAAAGAGTAAAGAGTAATTAGTAAAGAGTAATTAGTAATTAGTAATTAGTTTTCTTGGCTAAGAAATCTATAATCTAACAATATATTATGGCAAAAAAGTCAACTCCTCCGTATCGTAAAAATTCGATTCCAGACCAAAACTATACAGTGAAGCACGATGCTCAACTACTTGAGTATATGATTGAAATATGGCCTCATCAGAGCCGTAGCGCAATCAAATCGTACCTTGCACACCGCCAAATTGCCATCAATGGCAAAACAGAAACAGCGTTTGACCTACCACTTCGCGCAGGAGATCGCCTCACATGGCGTAGTGTGGGCGAAGAACGCCAAAATCCGAACCACAAGGTGAAAATCATATACGAAGACGACCATATCATCGTGGTTGACAAAAAACCAGGCGTGCTAACTATGTCGACTGGACGCGAGGGCGAGCAAACTGCCTACTCGGTGATGATGGAGCATGTGCGCCGCAGGAACAAAAACAACCGTATATTCATTGTCCACCGCCTTGACCGCGACACATCGGGGCTTCTGCTTTTTGCTAAATCGGAAGAGATACAGGAAATCCTACAAGAGCGTTGGAACGAGAATGTAATTCGTCGCCAATATGTAGGTGTGGTGGAAGGAGAAATGGAACAAGCGGAAGGTCAGATAGTTTCGTGGCTCACAGAGAATCCTAAATCGCTAAAAATGCAGGCTTCGCCAGTAGATAATGGGGGCAAGAAGGCTATCACAAACTACCGCGTTATAAAAAACAATGGAAGATACTCGCTTGTGGAAATCACACTTGAAACAGGGCGAAAAAATCAAATCCGTGTGCAATTGGCTTCTATCGGTCACCCTATTGCTGGAGATAAACGCTATGGCGCGCAATCGAATCCACTCGGTCGCCTTTGCCTACACGCACAGGTGATTTCGTTTATCCACCCAATGACACGCGAGGTGATGAAATTCGACACTGATATACCGGCAATTTTCCGATAAAACTAAATACCCCCACAAATACACACAAATTTCACGAATAATAAAAAATATAATTTGTATTTATTCGTGAAATTTGTGGGCAAATATAAATTTTAAATATTGAGGGGACTTGGGAAACAAAAAAAAGAGACGCTCGAAAAAGCGTCTCTCCAAAAAGCTGGGTGGATGATGGGAATCGAACCCACGACCCTCAGGACCACAATCTGATACTCTAACCAACTGAGCTACATCCACCAGGTCTGTTTTGCGAGTGCAAAGTTACAACTTTTTATCGAATCACACAACATTTTTATAATATTTTTTCAAAAGAAATGATACAAATTAAATATTTTGCTGTAAATGAAGAGATTGAAAACCAAATAAAATCAATCCGTCGTGCAATTTATCTCTCAATGAACGGTATTTGCGCCGAAAATATCGACAATTCAGGCCTTGAATACAAGCAAAATTTCGGAGTTGCATGGTCACGTATTGTAGAAATAGCGCAAAATTACACTCCAAATTATGAACTTGCGGAACGACTTTGGCTTATGTCGATTCGCGAAACTAAACTACTCGCCACCCTATTATGCCCACCAAAAGAACTCACTGCTGAACGCCTCAACGAATGGACAAACGGCATAACAACTATCGAACTTGCAGAAATATTTGCCTTTGCTCTACTAAGAAAAACTACCCTAACTGAACAAATTCTACAATTAGAGAAGTCGGACAACCAACTATTGCGCCTTGTGGCATACCATACACTTGCACGACAAACTGCGACTGCATCTATAGACGCTCTGCAAACAGCCATAACCAATGTAAATCCTCAAGATTTAGACGAAATCTCGGCTTTTCGTGCTATCGAAAGCCTAATATCAAACATCACATTCCACACATCAGAGCTAAATCACATTATTAATAATAAACTCGACGAAATAAAAGAGGTAAAAACGATCTATTCCAATCAACTAATTGAGAATTTGAAAGTTGAAAGTGGAAAGTGGAAAGTTGAGGCAAAAATAGATATAAATTTCAGATCTCAGATTTCAGATTTCAACTTTTTTTCGTAACTTTGCATCGTGAAAAATCTTGCTCAACATATAGAATCGCTTATCATCAAGCACGAGTGCGTTATCGTGCCTGGTCTCGGTGGGTTTCTTACCTATCGTGATAAGGCTATAGTGCGCAACAATCGTCTGTATGCACCAACCGAGCGCATTAGATTTAATTCACTACTTACATATCAAGACGGACTACTTGCCGAAGCTTATATGCGTGACCGCAATATAGGCTATACGGAGGCTCTCGATGCCATCAACACAGAAGTTGAGCAAATAAAAAAATCGCTCAATGGCGGTAGCCCTGTATTGTTTGGTCGCATAGGCGCATTATCGCTCTCTGCCGAGAATAATATCATGCTACTTAATAGCAACCCAAAATTTCTTCCTGAAAACATTGGGCTTCCAGTAGTACACCTCAAGCAACTTGCTTCGGCGAAACCTGCCAATACAATTACGATTAGCATACCGCAAACATCGACCAATGTTTTACGCTATGTTGCTTCGATAGCTATTATATTCCTTGTAACGCTATTCATTCCTAACCCAACTGGCAACGACACTCAACGCGCATCACTCTCATTCGATTCGATACGCAACATAAAAAATTTAGAGTACAGCGATGAATGTTTAGAGAATAACAATTTAGAGGCAGACGCAAATAGAGAATCGACAGAAGAAACGCAAATAGCGTCAAAAACAGCTTTCGAAACTCCGATTCACAACGCACAACCATCACATCTCAACTCGAAATATCATCTCATCATCGCAAGTCTTACTTCGCAAGAAGATGCCGAAGAGTATATTTCTAACCACACAATATTCGACCGATCGCAATTACAAATAATAGAATCCAATGGCAAATACCGAATTTCAGCCGCAGGTTTCGATAAATATAAGGATGCTCTACAATACATGGACAGCATTCGAAACGAAGTTCCAATAGCAAAAAAAGCTTGGATAATGTGTAAATAATTCATAGTACAAAATAAATATTCAAAAAATCATTGTACTATGAATTTTTTTTTGTACCTTTGCACCGCTTTTCGAGAAAAAGCATTTTAGGTATTAACAAATTAAAAATCAAAGAAAAAGAATGGCAACTAAAATTAGATTGCAACGCAATGGTCGTAAAGGGTATGCCTACTACCACATTGTTATCGCTGATTCACGTGCTCCACGTGATGGACGTTTTGTAGAACGTATCGGTTCTTACAACCCAAACACTAACCCAGCAGCTATCGATCTTAACTTCGAACGCGCTCTTTATTGGGTAATGTGCGGTGCTCAACCAACTGACACAGTTCGCAACATCCTTTCAGGCGAAGGTGTGCTTTTGAAAAAACACCTCCTCGGTGGTGTACAAAAAGGCGCATTCAACGAAGCAGAAGCAGAAAAACGTTTCGAAGCTTGGAAAGCTAACAAAACTAAAGCTGTTGAAGCTATCGTAAAAAAAGAAGCTGACGCTAAAGCTGCTAACATGAAAGCTCGTCTTGAAGCTGAAAAAGCATCAAACAAAGCTAAAGCTGAAGAAATCGCTAAGAAAAAAGCTGAAGCACTCGCTGCTCAAGAAGCTGAAGCTAAAGCTGCTGCTGAAGAAGCTGCTGCTGCAGAAACAACAGAAGCACCTGCTGCTGAATAATTATCGTAGCAATACAGATAATTGCTTTAAGCAAAACATAAAAGCCCGAAAGCAATTTCGGGCTTTTTTACTACAAAAACAAACCAAATCAACATGTTTAACATTATTTGCATTACAATATCAATACTTTGTGGACTGTCGTTCATTGAATTGTTGTATCCTAATGCAAAAACTTTAAGCAATCAACTATACCAACTCGCAATACTAATAACAGGATTCTTAGTGAGTATAAAATACTATTTCGGACCGGACATTGTTATTTATGCCCCTATGTACGAAAACATAAAAACTCTACAAGAACTTTTGTTTCAACCGAACACTTCTGACTACGAAATTGGATTTTTAATATATTTATCAATATGCAAACATTGGCTAAGACTAAGCTTTTGGGCAATGACTGCTTCTATAACTGTAATATACTTCACCACCCTACATCTACTATTACGCAAACTAACATCTTTCAAAACATTCGCTCTATTCTCTATAATTTTTCTTCAAACAAATCTTATTTTTTTCGAATTCCGTCAGTGTTTAGCCGTTTCATTTTTTATTATAAGCATCTTAAGCATCGAAAAAAAACAATATATACCACTGATAATATTCTCTTTACTTTCGATAATAACACACAAATCGGCAATTATCATTTACGCAATATCACTAGTTGGCTTAATGCTCTCATACTTCAAACAAGACAATAACTTCTTTGCTATTTCAATATTTTTCTTGTTTGCATTCATTTTAATCCCTCTAAAATCACTACTACTTACAGCAAGCCAAATACTTCCATTTGATACTCATGTATTAAAATCGATACAAGAGCACCTTATCATAGAAGAACGTTTTCAAGTAGTATTTTTAATATACTTAATCGTAAGCTATAGCATTTACGTTTACTTCTACAAGTCGCAAAAATTAAAAACTTGGCATATTATTACAATTTGTGGATTGATAGTCATCGCTATATTCTATCAATATTGGTTTTTCATCAATAGACTTCGCTCTTATTTTATTCCTATCATCACTTTCTATGCAATAACAATATGCTGTAATTCACCAAACAAACATCTATTTACAAAACAATTAACGGTATTTTTTGTATATTGTTTATTCGCTGTTAGCTTGAAAAATTTGTATTTTGGGAATGCTAACCTTAAAAGTGGCATAGCAGAAACTTCAACCATATTTCAACTATTAAACGACAGCGAAGAAAATATAAAAACAAGGAATCTAGAAAAAGCTCAACTATTCTGGGATACAGAATACCAAAAATAGAAAACCAAATGAACGTATCAATAATATACGTAAATTATAATAGTAGTAATCTAATCGTCAGTTCAATAAATAGTGTAATTGAATTGACTAAGGATATTTCATACGAAATAATAGTTGTTGATAACAATTCGTACATTGAAGATAAAGATAAATTAAAAATATATTGCAACTCAAAGAATATCAAAGTAATAGAATCTAACATAAATTTAGGATTCGGCAAAGGCAATAATCTCGGTGCAAAACACGCAAAAGGAGAATATTTGTTCTTTTTAAACCCAGATACTTACTTAATTAACAATGCAATATATCAATTATTCAACTTTGCCAAAGAACACAATATCCTAACTTGCGGAGCAAATTTATTTTCGGCAAACCACAAACCAACACTATCTTATTGGATGTTGATGCCATCGATAAAAGATGAATTATCAGCTTTTTTTTGCAACATCCCACTGAAAATAAAATATCGCAACTCACACGAACACAATTTTACTACAACACCTAAAGAAGTGGCATTTATAACAGGTGCTGACTTGATGATACATAACGAACTTTTTAATAAATTAAATGGATTTGATGAAGATTTCTTTATGTATTTTGAAGAAACAGATTTGCAATATAGAATCAAACAATTGGGACATAAGATATACAACCTCCCTTCAGCAAAAATAGTTCATTTAGAAAGCCAAACTTTATCATCTCAGACTAAAAAACTTAAACTATTTTTCACCTCTCGCAAAAAATTTTACCTCAAAAATCATTCTATCGCACATTTCAAAATAGCAAATACAATACTAAAAACTAGCAGTATAATACGAATTTGTGCGTTTTATATATTACAAAAAAAAGAAAAAATTAACTATTGGAAAACAACATTAAATCAATGCTCATAATCACAGGAACATATCCACCTCGTAAATGTGGCGTGGGAGATTATTGCCAAAATCTACTATCGACACAACAAGCTAAAGATTGGACTCTATATACAGACAACAATTGGGGTATTCGAACATTTTTTCAAAAAATAAAACACTTAAAAAATACAAACTCTAAAATTATCAATATTCAATACCCTACTGTAGGTTATGGCAAAAGTATTTTACCCCATCTTTTAACGATATATATTACCAAAATTCTCAAACGTAAGTTAATTATAACCCTACACGAATACTCTCAACTTGGTTGGAAAGGAAAATTAGCTGCATCTATATTTCTAAAATTTGGTGATAAAATTGTTTTTACTACCGAATTCGAACGCCAATATGCTATAAAAAAACACCCTAAATTAAAGAATAATTCGTCTATAATCAAAATATACAGCAACATATTAACCAAAGAAAAACAATCTTCTTTCGATCAACGAGAGTTTGATATGGGATATTTTGGATATATTCGACCTGAAAAAGGATTGGAATATTACATAGAAACAGCAAAAAAAATAAAAGAAATAAATCCAAATTTCAAAGCATACATTATGGGGCAAACCCAAGATGAATTTGATTTCTATCACAAACCATTACTTAAAACACTATCCGATAACAACATAACATTATTACTAAATAAAAGCAATCAAGAAGTATCGGACATTCTATCTCAAACCAAAATAGCATACCTACCATACCCTGATGGATTAACAGAACGCAGAGGTTCTTTTCTTGCTTCTTTATTGCATCATTGCATTATTGTTACAACAAAAGGAAATTTTACTACTGATGCACAATTATCTACATTCAATTTCGTTAATAAAGAAGAGGCACATACTAAAATTATCGAAATTCTTAATTGTCCATCCGAAACAATTGACGAACAAATCAACAAAATAAACATATACATCTCCAATCAAATACCATCATCTTGGGAGGATGTTGCTAAAGAATATCAAGCAATTATCAATACTTTACAATGAATTCTATCTGCATAGCAACCTATAACGGAGAAAAATACATACATGAACAACTCTCATCTATATTATCACAAATAAATATAGATGACGAGGTTGTTATTTCTGACGACAACTCGACCGATAAAACTATAGAAATAATTAAATCAATAAATGACCCCAGAATAAGATTAATAGAAGGTCATTTTCGCAATTTTACTTTCAATTTCGAGAATGCTATAAAACATGCAAAAGGAGAATATATATTTTTAGCTGACCAAGATGACGTTTGGTTACCTAATAAATATACAATCATACTTGATTCTTTGAAACATTATGATTTAGTCTGCAGCAATGCCATTATAACAGACCAAAATTTAAATCCTATACACTCTTCTTTTTTTCAATACTATAATTCTGGGAGTGGAAAATTGAAAAATATTATTAAATGTACTTATTGTGGAGCTTGCATGGCTTTCAATAAAAAAATATTGCATGCCATACAACCATTTCCCTCTACCTCAATCTTTGGTCATGACTTATGGATTGGTTTGATAGCTGAATCTATTGGTAAAGTTTGTTTTCTAAATACACCTCTTATCTTATACCGCAGACACGATAGTTCATTAACATCAATATCAAACAATCTTTTCACCCGAAGCAAAAGACCACTATACATAAAAATACAGAGTAGAATATCAATTATATACCATCTAATAAAATTCAATATAAAACACTATTTATGCAAGAATCTTTAGTATCTATAATCACTCCTTTATACAATGGAGAAGCTTTTGTTGCCCAAACTATAGATAGTGTTCTATCTCAAACCTATACTAATTGGGAAATGATCATTATTAATGATGGCTCAAAAGACAATAGTGAAAACATCGTACGTGGCTATTGCAACATTGATCCTCGCATTAAATTATTCAATCAACCCAATGCTGGCTCTGCTGCTGCTCGAAATAATGGTATTCGTAGAGCTCAAGGTCGATATATTGCACTTCTTGATGCTGACGATTTATGGGAACCTTTCTTCCTTGAATCGCAATTAGCTTTAATGAAAAAACATAATGCTTTATTGGTATATGGAGCCCACAAACGCATTGATGCAAATAATAACGAATGTCTAACTCCATTCATACCACCTAAACGCATAACCTATAACGATCTACTAAAAACTTGCTCTATCACATGTCTTACAGGCTTATATGATACAAGTAAATATGGCAAAGTATATTTACACGAAGAATTTCGCTCTCTACGTGATGATTACATTTATTGGCTAGAAATAATCAAACAAACTGGCGAAGCTTGGGGCAATCAAAATATAATTGGTTCATACCGAATACTCGGCAATTCTGTATCACGCAACAAAAAGAAAGTTGTAAAACCACAATTCCTTGTATATTACAAAGTAGAAAAACTTGGACTAATTCGCAGTTTCTTTTATTTGGCACATTGGGCCATCAACGGATTTATTAAATATCGTAAATAATGAAAAAAGAATACGACTACCTCATAGTTGGAGCTGGGCTTTATGGTGCAGTTTTCGCTTATCAAGCCACTCAAAATGGCAAAAAATGTCTTGTCGTTGACCGCCGTCCTCACATTGGAGGCAACCTATATTGTGAAAACATTGCAGGTATCAATGTTCATCAATATGGTCCACATATTTTCCACACTTCTGATATTGAAGTTTGGAATTTTGTCAATTCAATAGTACCTTTCAATCGCTTTACAAACGAACCTTTAGCCAATTATAAAGGCAAACTTTATAATTTGCCTTTTAATATGAATACTTTTCGTCAATTATGGGGTATTACAGATCCAGAAGAGGCAAGAATCAAAATTGAAGAGCAACGCGAAGAATACGCAAAAATACAACCGAAGAATCTTGAGGAACAAGCCCTAAAACTTGTTGGTAGAGATATTTACGAAATATTAATTAAAGGATACACAGAAAAACAATGGGGCCGTAAAACTACCGAATTACCATCTTTTATCATAAAGCGTCTCCCCCTTCGCTTCACCTATAACAACAACTATTTCAACGACCCATACCAAGGTATACCTCAAGGAGGCTATAATAAACTTATATTCCGCCTACTTAAAAACTGCGAAGTTCAACTCAACGTAGATTACAACAAACAACGCAATGAACTCGATTCTCTTGCACAAACTGTGGTTTACACTGGTATGCTCGACGAATATTTCGACTATTGCTATGGCGAATTAGAATATCGCAGTCTTAAATTCGAACATCAACTTCTTGACACCGAAAACTATCAAGGTAATGCTGTAGTCAACTACACCGAAAAAGATGTTCCTTTCACACGAATTATAGAGCACAAACACTTCGAGTACGGCACACAACCACAAACCATTATAACTCGCGAATACCCTATAGCTTGGAATCGCAAAGAAGAAGCATATTACCCTATTAATGACACTCACAACAATGCGCTATACCTCAAATATCGCGCATTAGCATCTCAAAAAAATAATTTCATTTTTGGCGGACGACTCGCCGAATATACATATTACGACATGGACAAAATAGTCCGTGCTGCCCTAGATAAAGCAAAAGAGGTATTATGCTAAACGCTTCAATAGTCCTATATCATACACCTGCAGCCGAAGTACAAAAAATAGTTCGACTCTTACGTGCGTGCCCAGAAATTAACGAAATTTGGCTCATCGACAATTCAGAAATTATGACCGAAGCGTTTATGTTTCTTCCAGCAACATACATATTTAACAATAAAAATTTAGGCTACGGACGTGCTCACAATATAGCTCTCGAGAAATCTTTAAAAACTACCGCTAAATATCACCTCGTACTAAATTCCGACATTGAATTTACGCCCAATACAATAACCGATTTAGTAAATTTCATGGAATCAAATCCCGATATCGGACACACAATGCCACTCGTGCGCTATCCTAATGGCAATATTCAATATTTAGCAAAACGATTACCTACCCCTTTCGATCTTTTTGCCCGCCGTTTCCTTCCTAAATCATGGACAAAAAAACGTACTGCGCATTTCGAAAATCACACTTTCTACCAACAACCAGACTACAAATCTCAACTACTTGATGTACCATACCTATCTGGATGTTTCATGTTCCTTCGTTGTGAGGCTCTACACAAAGTCGGACTATTCGACCCACGATTTTTCATGTATCCCGAAGATATCGACCTCACACGTCGCATCAATCAACATTACCGCACAGTGATGTATCCCGCCGTAGAAATCACCCACAACCACACACAAGGCTCATATCACTCATTTCGACTTCTTTGGATTCACACCACAAATATGATTAAATACTTCATAAAATGGGGACTAAAAAAATGAAAACTCTCAATTCAACCATCATCCCTCTAACATATCTCGGAAATATATTATACTATACCCATCTAATTCAAGGTGGATGCACAATCGACATACATTCACATTATGTAAAACAAACATATACAAATCGTTGCACAATCATAACCGCCAATGGCACACAAGATTTAACCATACCAATCATCAAGCCAAAAGAAAAAACACCAATAAAAGACATTCGCATATCAACTCACGACAACTGGCAACAACTCCACTGGCGCACTATCCAATCAGCATACAATTCTACACCTTTTTTCGAATATTTTTGCGATGACTATGCTCCTTTCTATGAGAAAAAATGGGATTTCCTACTAGATTTCAACCTCAATATCCAACAAAAAACACTCGAACTACTCAATTTTCACAAAATAGATTTCACACTATCAGAGAGTTACATCGAACAAGCAAATTTTATCACAAAAGATTTGCGAGAAATGATAAATCCTAAAAAATTTGATGTATCTTTGTACAATGATTTAACTACACCTTATTATCAAAATTTCAACCAAAAATTCGGCTTTATCCCAAATCTAAGTATCATCGACCTACTCTTCAATATGGGTAACGAAGCACGAATTTACCTAAAAAATCTATCTGTCACTGACTATAAAAACAACTAACATACGAATTACAGAATTAAAATTTAATAAACACTAAACACTAAACTAATTATGGCACAAAACATTGATTGGGGTAGCCTCGGATTTGGCTATGTACCTACTCCTTACAACGTTCGTTGTACTTACACAAACAAAGCATGGGGCGAACTCCGCGTATGCGACACTCCAGAAGTAACACTTCACATCTCATCTGCAGTACTTCACTATGCACAAGAATGTTTCGAAGGTATGAAAGCATTCCGTGGCGTAGATGGTAAAGTTCGTATCTTCCGCGTAGAAGATGGCGGTCGCCGTATGCAAGACTCATGTCGCGGTATCCAAATGCCAGAACTCCCTCTCGAAAAATTCGTAGAAGCTGTAAAAAAAGTAGTTGAACTCAACGCAGACTTCATCCCACCTTACGGAACAGGTGCTTCTCTCTACATCCGTCCAGTATTGTTCGCTACAACTCCACTCGTTGGCGTAAAACCAGCTGACGACTACGAATTCGTAGTATTCGTTACTCCAGTAGGCCCTTACTTCAAAGGCGGTTTCAAATCTACTCCATTCATGCTCAGCCGCAAATACGACCGCGCTGCTCCTCTCGGAACAGGTAACATCAAAGTCGGTGGTAACTACGCAGCATCTATGACAGCAACAGTAGAAAGCCACAACATGGGATACTCTAACGTATTCTACCTCGACCCAAAAGAAAAACGTTATATCGACGAATGTGGTGCAGCTAACTTCTTCGCAAT
This sequence comes from Paludibacteraceae bacterium, assembly GCA_017559505.1. GTDB lineage: Bacteria > Bacteroidota > Bacteroidia > Bacteroidales > Paludibacteraceae > Aphodosoma. The sequence goes on from JAFYSF010000005.1 coordinate 47,190, forward strand.
CAAAGACAACACTTACCTCACTCCACTTTCAAGCTCAATCCTCCCATCAATCACAAACCGCAGCTTGATCACTCTTGCTGAAGATATGGGCATGACAGTAGAACGCCGTCCTATCGCTGCTGACGAACTCGGCACATTCGACGAATGCGGTGCTTGCGGTACAGCTGCAGTTATCTCTCCAGTAAGCAAAATCGTTGACATCGAAAACGATATCACTTACACATTCGGTGATGGCAATCCAGGACCAAAATCAACTGAACTATACAACCGTCTCCGCGCAATCCAACACGGTGAAGCTGAAGACAAATTCAACTGGTGTACAATCCTCGACATCTAATCACAACAAAACAACAATAAAAGGCATAGAGTGGATTTCTATGCCTTTTTTAGTCCCACCCCTACATATTGTCAAAAGTACAATAAGAAACACCCTAAAAATACAATAACCCCCTCCAACCTCAAATATACTATACAGCAACCTTCAAGCAACCCTCACCCTACCCTCACAACAAGCCAAAAAATACAATAACTCCAACACAAAAACACCCAAAACCACAAATAAAAAAGATTTTGCACCATTTTTGCAAATTAAATATTGAGTATATAAAATATTTTTTGTACCTTTGCACAATCAATATGAAAAACACCGTATATTCATTAACAATTTAAACAATAAACAATTATGATTAAATTAGGTATTAACGGTTTCGGCCGTATCGGACGTATGGTATTCCGCGCTGCAATCCAAAACTTCAGCAACGACATCCAAGTAGTAGGTATCAACGACTTGCTCGACCCTGACTATCTCGCTTACATGTTAAAATACGACTCAGTACACGGTCGTTTCCAAGGCGACGTAACATTCGAAAACAACTACCTCATCGTTAACGGTCAACGCATCCGCCTCACAGCAGAAATGGACCCAGCTAACCTCAAATGGGACGAAGTAGGTGCTGACGTTGTTGTAGAATCAACAGGTCTCTTCCTCGAAGACGAAAAAGCACGCAAACACATCGCTGCAGGTGCTAAAAAAGTAATCATGTCAGCCCCTTCAAAAGACGCAACTCCAATGTTCGTTTATGGTGTTAACCACACTACATACGCAGGTCAAGACATCATCTCTAACGCATCTTGTACAACTAACTGCCTCGCTCCAATCACAAAAGTATTGAACGACAACTTCGGCGTAGTAAAAGGCCTTATGACAACAGTTCACGCAGCAACTGCAACTCAAAAAACAGTTGACGGTCCATCTAAAAAAGACTGGCGTGGTGGTCGTGGTATCCTCGAAAACATCATCCCATCTTCAACAGGTGCAGCTAAAGCAGTAGGCAAAGTTCTTCCTGAACTCAACGGCAAACTCACAGGTATGTCATTCCGCGTTCCTACTTCTGACGTATCAGTAGTTGACCTTACTGTTGTTCTCGAAAAACCAGCTACAAAAGAAGAAATCTGCGCTGCAATGAAAGCCGCTTCTGAAGGCGAATTGAAAGGCATCCTTGGCTACACAGAAGACGCAGTAGTTTCAACTGACTTCCGCGGTTGCGCTCTCACATCTATCTTCGACGCTAACGCAGGTATCTCACTCGATGCAAACTTCGCTAAAGTTGTTTCTTGGTACGACAACGAATGGGGCTACTCAAACAAAGTCCTCGAAATGGCTCGCGTTATCATGAAATAATGCAATAAAAAAGCCCAAAAATATTGTTTTTACAATAGCAAAACAATAATACAAAAGACCTAAAACTTGTTTTAAGAGTTTTAGGTCTTTACTTTTTTACAACAAAAAAATATCTGCATTTAAGCTTTACGAAAAAAAAATAAAAATCCATTACACAAATTAACAGATTGGCACAGATTTTGTAATAGTATTAATGAAAACAATCGCAATATTAGCCTAAGATTGGAAAATTCGACAATTAATTATTTTTTTACCGAGGCTAACTTCCTTTATCAATGGCGGGCTGCGCTTCTCTCAAGAGTTGTAACCTATAAGGTCGGCAGATTACAAAGAATTGGAACACCCCAAATCCTACTTTGAAAGGAATTTTTCTCAACAAATGGCAATGCGATTTTTATAGTAAATCCGCTCTACCTATAGTAGAAGCGGATTTATTACAATTACATATCTATAAAAAATGTCCAAAATTCATCAACACCATTTGAATGAATTTTAGACATTCTGTATTACTAATTCCTTACACGCTCAATCCGCATAGTATCAAGCTTCAAAAACAAGAAAAGCAAAATTGTAAAGCTCAAAAACGAAGACCCTCCATAACTAAAAAAAGGCAAAGGAATACCTATCACCGGCACAAGACCAATCACCATACCCACATTAATAAAAAGGTGAAAAGCAAATATACCAACAACACAATAACCATAAATCCGCGCAAGACGATTATCTTGTCTCTCTGCTATAAACAACAACCTATATAAGAAAAATAAATAAACAAGCAAAACCATCGCACTACCAACAAACCCCCACTCCTCTCCAATAGTACAAAAAATAAAGTCAGTATCCTGCTCCGGCACATATTTCAACTTAGTTTGCGTTCCCTGCAAAAATCCTTTACCCCAAAATCCCCCCGAACCAATAGCAATACGCGCCTGTGCTGTATTGTAACCAATACCTGTTGGATCATCTGCCATACCCAACAACACATAAATACGCTTCTGTTGATGAGGTTGCAACACACTATTAAAAATATAACCTGCCGAAAAACAATACACAAAACCACCTAACAAAAACAAACCAATAAATAAATATGTTCTACGCCATTTCAAAAAAGCTAAAACCAACAAATAAATGATAGCACCCCCACACAAAGCCATCATCACATATACTAAATTAAAACGCACAACCCATTTATAAAGAGGCAACAACACTGCAAATACTCCTATAGGCACAACAGACAACACCATAAGATGTTTTCTATCAGACTGATATACTCTCAAAAACACCAAGGCAATAATATAAGAAATCAACAAGCCAATAAACAATCCCGTCGAAGAACCTTCAAACCCCAATAAAGCTACTCCCCCAAATCGAATAACAACTACAAACAATACAACAGCACAAAATCCCAAAGCAGGTATCAATCCAGGCAAACCTTCACGATAAAGCATGAATACAAACGACAAAAATACCAAAGCCGACCCGGTTTCACTCTGAGCAACAATTATGACCATCGGCAACAAAATCATCGAACAAACTATAGCATAACTCTGTATTGACTTCAACCTAAACTGAGGATGACTCATTAACTTTGCAAGTGCCAATGCTGTTATAAATTTAGAAAATTCTGCCGGTTGAATACTAAAAGGCCCCAAAGCCAACCACGAGCGCGAACCTTTTATGTCTTTTGCAACAAACACCGTGACTATCAACAACAAAACAATCAATCCATACAACAAATAAGGAACTGCCGTTATCAATCGACTATCAGTAAACAATATCACCAAAGCCATACCAAAACTCAACCCCATCCACATAAATTGCATACCAGAACGATAGTGCATATCAAAAATAGATGTTTGATCCTCCGACACACTTGCTCCATATATATTTATCCACCCAAACACCACAAGAACGATATAAAAAAATACCGCCCATTTATCTATTGCCTGTACAACATTAAAATTTCTCGACATAATACAATAAGATAGCCTACAATAAATTTAATAAGTTTTAACCGCAGAATTTAACACCAAATTTTTCATTCGATTAAACAATGCTTCTTGTGTAATCTCTCTATAAAGATACTGCTCAATACAAAGCATTGCAATAGGACAAGCAAACTGAGAACCAAAACCTGCATTTTCAATAACTACAGCAATTGCAATCTTTGGATTCTCTCGTGGAGCATAACCAAAAAATATTGAGTGAGGCTTACCATGACTATTATCTGTTGTACCTGTTTTACCACACACTGCCAAATTTGGCAACTTATAATGACGTGCAGTACCATATTCACAAACACGCCACATCCCTTCCTGCACCACATCATAATGCTTCCTACTCACATTTGCTTCATGCCGATTATCTAATAACGAATCACTCTTATTCAAATGTGGGGTTACATAATAACCATTATTTGCTATAACCGCCGCCGCATTTGCAAGCTGAATAGGCGTAACCAACACCTCTCCCTGACCAATTGAATTAGAACGAATAGTTAAAGATTTCCACCCCCTCTTACCATAAATTTTATCATACGTCTCAGCCCGATATATAGCTCCATCTTTAAGGCCAAAAACATCCGAATCTGTCCACTTAAAGCCCAACCCAAAGCTCAAAATATCCTCACGCCAACGCCTATAATTCGCCTTAAACTTCTCATTTCCCTCTCCATAACCATCTCGCTCAAGAGTTGTTTTATAAGTCAACCAAAAAAATGGATTACAACTCTCTTGTATTGCCTCTTCAAGCGAAACGGGAGAACCATGATGGTGAGTACATTTTATCGGTTTGGTATTAGGACCACTACACGAAAATTTAGTAGAAGGTGTTATTCCTCCTTGCTCCAAACAAACCAATGCTTGCAAAGTTTTAAATGTCGAGCCTGGAGAATAAAGACCTCCTGTTGCTCGATTAAGGAATGGTTTTGTACTATCATTTTGCAAAATAGGATAATACTCTGATCTCAACCTACCAACCAACAATGATGGATTCCATGTAGGATTTGATGCCATAGCCAAAATTTCACCCGTTGCTGGTTCTATAGCTACGATACTACCTATCTTACCCTGCAACAACTCTTCTGCTATCATCTGCAAATCAACATCCAATGTAGTCGTAATATCCATCCCTGCAATAGGCATTCGATCCTGTTCCCCATCTTTATATCGACCTTGAATACGACCTCTCGAATCTCGCAAAAGAATCTCTTCTCCATTTTCACCCCTCAATTCTTTTTCATACGTCAACTCCAAACCATCTGAACCTGCATAATCACCCAAACGATAATACGAATCTCTTTCTATCTGTCTCTTACTAACTTCTCCTATCGAACCTAAAACATGTGCTCCACAGGGATAATTATAATTACGTAAAGTACGATTTTGAATCGTAAATCCTGGAAATTTACGCAAATGTTCTTGCAACATTGCATAATCTTCAGGCGAAAGTTGAGTCATAAACCGTTGTGGCGTAAGTTGCGAATAGCCATAATTTTTACGTCTATCTTTAATATAGGCCATCCGATCGCAAAATTGTTGATAAGTCATCCCCAATAATCCGCAAAGCTCTAATGTGTCAATAGGAGTACCTGCTTTACTCAAATCACGCAATTCCTTCATCGTCACCATCAAATCGTAGGTCGGCTGATTATAAACCAACAACTTACCATTACGGTCATAAATCAATCCTCTAGGAGCATAAATCGGCTTACGATAAAAAGCGTTATCCTCCGCAATCCCTGTATAATCTTCATATAATTGCAATTGTGCTAACCTTCCTATAAACAAAATTATAATTACAGCTAACACAATATGAATTACAAGACTCCTATCTTTATATTTATCATCAAGCATAAATTTACCTCCGATGTCCTTAAAATCTTAACTCTCAAACAACCTTATTTTCTCACTTTCTCCAAAGTAAAAACTAACAAAATAGTTATCACAGAGCTAACCAACGTTTTCAACAAAACAATCCAAAAATAATCAAACGAAAATGCCTCTAATAAAAACAAAGAAAAATGATGAATAAGCACCATTGATATAATATATTTTACATAATTTACACCCATGGTCCTAAATCGAGGCATCACCTTATCCAACTCCTCCTGTGTCGCTACAATACGAAATATATATGGTCGCAAAAAAGCCACTAATGTACTACCCATAGCATGAATACCCCATGTATTCGAAAATGCATCCACCAACAGTCCAAGTGCAAAACCAATAAAAATCAATGATATACGATTTGTATGTATCGGCAATGCTATTATAAAATAAATATAAAGAAATGGATTTATAACTCCTGCTATTTGAACATTATTAAGCAATAATATTTGAAATAACACCAACCCTACAAACCAAAATAAAAACTCTACTGTATATTTCATTTTCCTAACGATTTTTGAAGATTCAACAACTCATTTTTATTTTCAAAAACTGAAACTGTCACATACGACAATGACTGAAAATCAACCGCAAGATTAACATCCACATCACAATACATTGTATTTTCAACATGCGCCGCTTTATCTACAATACCAATCATGACCCCCTCAGGAAATATAGCCGAAAATCCACTTGTGACTATCGTATCACCAGCCACGACATTCACATGGCTAGGAATTTCATACAATTTAGCCTTTAATGGACTCTTTCCATTCCACTTTATCGAGCCTAATTGATTATTACCTTTTATTTTAGCACTTATTACTTGTTCTAAATTTATAATAGGCAAAACTACCGCATAATTTTTACTCACACGCTGCACCACACCAACAACTCCTTGAGGAGCAAACACACCCATATCTTCTTCTACCCCATGCACACTCCCCTTATCAATAATTATATAATTTTGCAAATCATACACACTATTATAAACAACCCTTGCCGACAAATAATTCTCCCCTCCTTGCGCCACAACACTATCCTTAGCCAACGACTTATAATCAGCCAATTCTTTATACAAGCGAGCATTTTCTTCTGCCAAATACTTATTTGCCTCTGCCAATCCAAAATAATCAGTCACCGAATTAGTAATTTCATACGTCCACGCCGAAAATGCCGTTGCACAACGAAAAGCAACAGAACGCTGCAAATCATTTTTATTCACAACCAACAAAAAAGCCAATATCTCTAATACTAAAAAGATAACAACAGTCAAATACTTATAAAAAAACTCTAAAATCTTATTCATCGTTTTATCATCTATATACAAATTTGTCCGACCCATCCGACATGTCGGACAGGTCGGACAATAACCTCAATTCCTATTTTTATCTTAACAAGAAACGGAATCTATCAACATTCTTAAGCGCAATACCTGTACCACGAGCCACAGCACGCAATGGATCTTCTGCTACATGGAATTGTATTTGGATCTTATCAGTCAAACGCTTAGCCAAACCTCTCAACAATGCACCACCACCAGCAAGATAAATACCTTTATCAATCAAATCAGCATACAACTCAGGTGGAGTTTCTCCCAACGCTGCAAGAATCGCTGTTTCAATTTTCGTAATTGTTTTATCCAAGCAATGTGCTATTTCTTGATAAGAAACTGGCACCTCCATCGGCAAACCTGTTACACGGTTCGGACCACGTACAATCATATCTTGAGGAGCTTCATCTCCCAAATCAATCAACGCAGAACCAACTTGTTTCTTAATTCTCTCTGCCATCACCTCACTCACACGAATATTATGTTGTTTAAACATATAATCAATAATATCTTGTGTAAATGCATCTCCTGCAACGCGAAGAGATTTATCCGTAACAATACCACCAAGCGAAATAACCGCAATCTCTGTCGTACCACCACCGATATCAACAACCATATTACCCTCTGGCGCTTCCACATCAAGACCAATACCCAATGCTGCCGCCATAGGCTCAAAAATCATATATACATCACGTCCTCCTGCATGTTCTGCAGAGTCACGCACAGCACGAATCTCAACCTCAGTACTACCTGAAGGAATACCAATTACCATACGCAACGACGGAGTGAAGAAAAAATGACCCTTGTTAGGAATCATTTTAATTAAACCACGAATCAACAATTCTGCAGCATGGAAATCGGCAATCACACCATCGCGCAAAGGACGAACGGTATAGATAGTTGGATTCTCCTTACCACGCATTTGCGCAGCAACAGAACCAATCGCTTCCAATTTCTCCGAACGCCTATCCAACGCCACAACAGATGGTTGATCTACCACGATTTTGTCATTATGCAAAATGACCGTATTCGCAGTTCCCAAGTCCATCGCTATCTCTTGTGTCAATGAAAACAAACCCATTTTTTAATCTAAATTTTGAAATTTAAAACTCTATTTAATCAACTGCAAAGTTACAAAAAAACACGCAAAAAAGCAACAATTTGCTCACCTATTTTTTACACATTTTTTCAACAATGGTATCTCGCTCAATGGCAAATCTTTTCGCACCAAATAAACCAAAAATACCATCAACAATATCGTACGATAACCCATTCTCAACCAGAAGTTTGACACCTCAACCACCTCTCCTGCCATCCACAACATTGCAGTCAAAACCACATAAATCCCTATACTTTTCAACGGATATGCAATAGCATAATATTTCTGACCAATAAAGTAGCTCAACAACATCATCACCACATAGCTCACCAACGATGCACTCGCACTAGCCCAATAACTATATTTTGGCACAAATACCACATTGATTATCAGTGTTATCACAAACCCAACTATCGAAAACCAAGCACCATACATCGTTCTGTCTATCAATTTATACCACAACGACAAATTATAAACCACCCCTTGTATCAAATATGTAATCAACACTATCGGGATAATCTGCAACCCTTCACGATACTGAGGGCCAAGCACATACTGAAATACATCCATATAAAACACCATACCCAAAAATATCAACAACGCCGCAATTATGTAGTATTTCATCGCATCTGCATAGCTCTCCTTACTATCTCTACTTCCATGTTTTGCAAACACAAATGGCTCGTATGCAAACCTAAATGCGTATGTAAACATCATCATAATCATTGCTATCTTAAAACTCGCCCCATATATCCCCAACTGACGCATACCCTCTTCTGCATCAGGGTACACAATCGGGAATATTATCTTATCAACCGTCTGATTCATAATGCCTGCAATACCCAACAACAACAATGGCAAACTATATCGCAACATTTTCTTCAAAACACCCCAATCAAAAGTCCACTTACCCACAAACACAAATGGCAACAATGCCAATGTCACTGCCGTCGTAGATATCACATTCGACACAAATATATACCCCACGCCGTATGTTGGATTATAGAACCAATCTATCAACTCTGGCTTCCAATCCATTATCTTCGGACAACCCACCAAAAAGAACAAATTACACCCAATATTCACAAAAATCATGAATAATTTCAACGATGCAAACACCAACGGCTTATTCTTATATCGCAAATAACTAAACGGAATACTATCAAACGCATCCATTGCCACTGCCACACCGAGCATCGCAATAAACTCAGGATAAGCTCCATAGCCCATAGCATCTGCCACCTGCCCTTGCAACAACAAACACAACACCGCAAATATCGTCGACGTCACAGCCAACGATGTCAATGTTGTACTATACACCCTATTTGTCCTCTTTTCATCCTCCGCATCATTATTCACAAAACGAAAGAATCCAGTCTCCATCCCGTACGTTAATATAATGATAACCAACGCAGTCCACGCATAAAGATTCGTCACAATCCCATACTCCGACGCATCAGCCAACACATAACTATACAACGGCACCAAACACCAATTCAAAAACTTACCCACAATACTACTCAACCCATAAATTGCAGTCTCTTTAGCCAATTGTTTCAATCCAGCCATAATAAAATCATAAAAAATTAAAACTCAAAACACACATTCTCATTGTGTATTCAATTCCAAAATCTCACCCTACCCGCAAGCAACCTTCAAGCAAACTGCTCCTTAGAAGACTGACACACACTCACAGTGTGTACCCATTCCTCATTCTCAAAAAAGCGACTGCTCCAAGTCTCCTCTCGTTCTGCCCAAATGCTTATACGCCAACTCTGTCACCTCACGCCCGCGAGGAGTCCTTTTTATAAAACCCTCTTTAATCAAAAATGGCTCATACACCTCCTCAATCGTACCTGCATCCTCACTCATCGCCGTAGCAATCGTAGTTAAACCAACAGGTCCGCCTTTGAATTTATCAATCATCGTCAACAATATCTTATTGTCGATTTCATCCAATCCATAGCGATCAATATTCAGAGCCTCAAGCGCATAGCACGCTATTGTCTTATCAATTCTACCGCTACCCTTCACCTGTGCAAAGTCACGCACTCGGCGCAACAAGGCATTCGCTATACGAGGCGTTCCCCTACTCCTACGCGCAATCTCCACCGCTGCTTCTCTCACAATAGGCACTTGCATAATAGCCGACGAACGCTCAATAATACCCACCAACACCTCATCGTCGTAGTACTCAAAGTGGCAATTTATACCAAATCTCGCTCTCAACGGAGCTGTCAAAAGACCACTCCTTGTAGTCGCACCAATCAACGTAAAAGGCTCCAAATCTATCTGCACCGATCTTGCCGAAGGACCCTTATCAATCATAATATCAATACGATAATCCTCCATTGCCGAATAGAGATACTCCTCCACTACCGGACTCAAACGGTGAATTTCATCAATAAACAACACATCATTTCTCTCCAACGATGTCAGCAAACCAGCCAAATCACCCGGTTTATCCAACACAGGACCCGAAGTCAACTTAAAGCCAACCCCCAACTCATTTGCAATAATATTACTCAACGTCGTCTTACCAAGTCCCGGAGGTCCATGCAACAACGTATGGTCAAGACTCTCTCCACGCATACGAGCCGCCTGCACAAAGATACTGAGATTCTCAACCACTTTGTCCTGACCCGAAAAATCATCAAACGACAACGGACGCAAAGCCTTATCCAAGTCCCCCTCCGCCTCTCGCTTTGGATTATGTATATCAAAATTGTTCATAATTCATAAATTAAGTTATTCATTCCTCATTCCTCACTCCTCATTCCTCATTGAATAAAATATTCTTTCTATACTTCCATATTTCGCCACCAAATCATCCTTTGTGCCCTGCTCTATCACATTACCTTTATTAATAACTATCACATCATCACACACTTGCTCTACCTCTTGCATGATATGAGTCGAAAAAATCACCAATCTATCACGTCCCAAATCCTTAATCAACTGACGAATTTCAATCAACTGATTAGGGTCAAGTCCCGTAGTAGGCTCATCGAGTATCAAAACCTTCGGATCATGAATTATAGCCGCTGCAATACCCACTCTTTGACGATAACCCTTCGACAACTGTCCAATCTTCTTATTCGCCTCCAAAGTCAACCCTGTGCGCTCTATCACTTGTTCAACAGCATCTTTTATCATCTTACCTTTATTCCCTAATTGTGCATTGTGCATTGTGCATTGCGCATTATATATTTCTGCCACAAACTCCAAATACTCTCTCACATACATATCCAAATACAACGGATTATGCTCTGGCAAATACCCCACTAACCTCTTAGTTTCAACATCATCCACCGCCACTCTCTTGCCATCAATCAATACCTCTCCCTCATCTGCAGCGATATAACCCGTCACAATCTTCATAAGCGTAGATTTACCTGCTCCATTCGGACCCAACAATCCCACAATTCTACCTACACCAAACCCCTGATTTATAGTACACAGCACCTTCTGCGCACCATAACTTTTCGATATATTTTTTATTTTCAACATAGTCTATCTTGTACAATTTTTGCAATTTGCAAATTTACAAAAAAAATCTCAACTCTCCACTCTCAATTCTCAACTTTTTTTACTACCTTTGCACTCGATTATGAAGAAAAGACAACAAACACATTTCCTAATACTAATAATTGCAATGCTCATCGGCATTGCAACAACAAGTGTAGTCTCTATCTTCACCACCCAATATGCCCAAGTTGTATGCCAAACGATAGAAAATAGCGAACCGCAAGAGCATCAAAAACCTCTATTCTCGCAAATATCGGCACTCGACATACAAATAACGGCAAATAATAGCAAACTGCCAACTTTTTCAACTCAAAGTTTAGCAAAACGAGTATCCCAACACTCTACTCTCAACAACCTGCTCCAAACAGCAAATACTATAATACTCAATTCTTTACGCGAGAACAGCTGTAGCAACATCTTATCATACAGCCATCGTACTCCCCTGTATTATATCTTTGCATTACATCGCATGCGGAATTAGCCTCCGCCCTTTCCCCTAAATAAAACACACAATTTTATCTTAATTTATTCATCCGACTTGTCTAACTAGTCTGACTAGTCCGACACGTCATAATCCATTAGAAAACAAAATGAAAAATAATAATATTCCAGAAAACCTTCTCGAAGGCCTCAACATCACAGAGAAACGCAATAGCGGCTCTATCGTCAAATCACTTGTATATCTTGCAGTTGCGGTAATAGCAACATGCTCTCTAATCTTTATTAAAGACAGCAAATCAGCCATTTATATGTTTGCAGGCATAGTTGCAGCATTTGGCTATATTATGGCTATCTGCGTGCTAATTTTCACTCACAAGGATGTGCTATGCGAAGGTAAACGCCTCAATGGCTACACCCTTTATTTCGACGCAGCCAATGCCAACGTCGAAAAAGCCATAGCTTCAAAAGATGCTAAAGCATTGAAAAACTACAAAAATACCACTGAAAATGGTCTCAAACTCGAATTAGCTTATAGCGATGACCACAGCGTAGCTCGTTACCGCCTCTACCGCTACATCCCATTTGAATTCCAACCTGATGGCGAAATTGTAGAACTCAACACAGAACAAGTCAAAGTCCTAACTCAACTTTAACGCCACACAAACTTCAACATAAAAGTAAGGAAGCCCCATTTTCCATAAATAAGTTTAAAGTTAAAAGTTTTTCCCGGCTTCCGTGCTTTTTAACACAATAGGCTGACTAAATGTCAGCCTATTGCTATATATATTCAAAGTATTATAATCATTCAAAAGGGTGTCGCCAATCGCATCCTTCGCGCCAAAGGGAACAGCCATAGGCTGTGCGACCCTTTATAATGACACCTTTGCCACACTTTGGGCATGGTGCACCTTCTTTTATTTCTACTTTTTTAGTTGATTTACGTTTTGGTTTTTCTGATTCTTGCTTTTGAGGTGCAATTTCTACTATACGCCGTGTTGGATTTTGCTTCATCACCTCGTGAACCACACTGCCTACCATCTGTTTCAATTCATCAATAAACTGAGATGCCGCAAAAGACCCCTTCTCTATATCACGAAGTTTCTTTTCCCACTGCCCTGTCAATTCAGCCGATTTGAGAAGTTCGAATTGAATAGTTGCAATTAGATCAATACCGGTCTGAGTAGGCACAAGCGATTTGCGCTCCTTGCGAATATAATTGCGCTTAAAGAGTGTTTCGATAATAGCCGCACGCGTAGAAGGGCGACCTATACCATTCTCTTTCATTGCATCACGAAGTTCCTCGTTGTCAACTAATTTACCAGCCGTTTCCATAGCACGAAGAAGAGTTGCTTCGGTATATTGTTTTGGAGGCGAAGTTTGCTTTTGGGCTAAATCGGGAGTATGAGGACCAACCTCGCCTTTAACAAACTGTGGCAATACTCTACCTTCATCGTCATCTTTTTCTTCCATTGAATCGACATTCCCTACTCCTTGCTCCTTGTTCCCTACTCCATATTCGAATACAGTACGCCAACCCGGTCCGAGAATACGTTTGCCTGTAACCTTAAACTCTACTCCATTAACATCGCCTATGACCGTAGTAGTAGATATTTTACATTCAGGATAGAAATTAGCAATGAAATGGCGCACAACAAGGTCGTAAACCTTACGCTCTGGCTCAGTCATTGCTGCATTATTATAGCCTGTTGGTATAATAGCATGGTGGTCAGTGACCTTAGCATTATCGAAAACTTTTTTAGATTTAGGCAATTTGCTGAGATTGAGAGATGCGACTAACTGCTCATAGCCCTTCAAACCTTTCAGTGTAGCAGGCATCTTCGGATATAAATCTTCGCTTAAGAAGGTAGTATCGACACGCGGATAGGTGGTAAGTTTCTTTTCGTATAGGGATTGAATCAATTTGAGAGTTTCGTCGGCAGAGAAAGAGAATTTCTTGTTACACTCAACCTGCAAAGAGGTGAGGTCAAAGAGCTTTGGAGCTGATTCTGTGCCTTTTTTCTCAGTAACAGAGGTAACTTCGAACTCATGACCTTCGATTTGTTTAAGAGCCTCGCGCGCTTCGTCTTCGGACTTATACTTGCCTTTAGTGCTTGAAAAAGTTACATCTCGATACAATGTTTTCAACTCCCAATATGGTTCGGGGATAAAATTCTTTATCTCGTTGTAACGATTGACTATCAATGCCAAAGTAGGTGTTTGCACTCGCCCAATAGATAGCACCTGACGATTGCCACCATATTTGAGAGTATAGATGCGAGTTGCATTCATGCCAAGCAACCAATCGCCTATGGCACGAGCAAGACCAGCTTCGTACAATCGTTGAAACTCGGAATTATCTTTCAAAGAATTGAAACCTTCGCGTATTGACTCTTCGGTCAATGATGAAATCCACAAACGCTTTACGGGACATTTGCAAAGTGCCTTTTGCATCACCCATCGCTGAATAAGCTCACCTTCTTGGCCAGCATCACCGCAATTTATAACCTCGGTGGCTGTGGACATGAGTTTTTCGATAACCGAAAATTGCTTTTTATAATTGTCAATATCAATGAGTTTGATACCAAAACGTGCGGGAATAATAGGTAGGGAACTGTAGTTCCACCCCTTCCACTCGGGGAGGTAGTCGTGAGGCTCCTTGAGCGTGCAGAGATGACCATAGGTCCATGTAACTTGATAGCCATTGCCCTCAAGATATCCGTCTTTCTTCGTATTTGCACCAAGTATGGATGCGATTTCGCGCGCCACGCTTGGCTTTTCGGCTATGCAAAGTTTCATATTATTTTAGTGATTTTAGAGATGCTTTTTAGATGCGAATACACAATGAGAGTGTGTATTTTTTTTGACTGTTTTCTTGCTTGAAGGTTGCTTGAAGGTATTTAGAGGGTAAGGAGAAGAAATACACAATGAGAGTGTGTATTTGGATTGTTACTGCTTTAACTGAATATTTACGGATTCTTCGTGCAATAATTCGTAAATTTGCTTTACTAATTTTTGCGACAATCCAAACTCTTCGGCTAATTCAAGTCGGTTTTGTATTACATCATTATATCGCCCAGTTTGAACAATCGGCATATTATGCTGATGCTTATAGTTGCCGATTTCGCGAGAGACTTGCATGCGCTTGGCAAGAGTTTCAATCAATATTGAGTCCAAAGAGTCGATCTTACTACGCAATTCAGCTAACTCTTGGTTGTGATTATTCCGCTCGTGAATCACTAACGATTTGAGCATAACGTCGAGTTCATCGGGGGTTAATTGTTGCTCGGCATCGCTAAATGCTTGCTCTGGAGAACAATGACATTCAATCATTAAGCCATCGAAATCGAGGTCAAATGCTTTTTGACTTAATCCTGCAACCAAATCACGATTGCCTGCGATATGAGATGGGTCGCAAATGATTGGAATTTTAGGGAATTGTCGATGCAATTCAATAGGTATATACCACTGTGGGTCATTGCGATAAGTGAGTGAGTTATAGACTGAAAAACCACGATGCACCGCCACAATGCGCTCTATACCAGCTTGTTGAATACGCTTAATGGCTCCAATCCAAAGATTTATGTCAGGATTCATCGGATTTTTGACCAATACTGTTATAGCGCGATTGTCTTTTAATACATCGGCAATTTCCTGGACTGCAAATGGATTGGTGGTAGTGCGAGCTCCTATCCACACAAAATCAAGACCTGCAGCTACAGCTAATTTTGTGTGCTCGGCATTTGCTACCTCGGTGCCGACAGCCATTCCAGTCTCAATCTTCACACGTTGTAACCACTGCAAACCAATTTCACCAACACCTTCAAAGGAACCAGGCTGAGTGCGAGGTTTCCACAATCCTGCACGAAACCATTTCACACCCATTGCAGCCAATAATTTGGCTGTTGACATGACTTGGTGTTCTGTTTCTGCAGCACAAGGGCCAGCTATAATTAATTCATTATTCATAAGCATAATTCGTATTTAACATCCCAGCTAGATGATTATGCAAAGTTACAAAAAAAAAATGAGAACCGAAAAGTATTTTTTTCGATTCTCACTCAAATTTATAGAAGTACTCTCGGTAAATATTATCTTACGAACTTACCTGAAGTTATCACTTTGCCATCATATACAAATGTATAGATATAGATTTGACGATTGTTTGGCAAATAAATCACAGTACCTCCCTCGTGCGACAAACGAATATCATCATTAGGATCGACAAGTCCCACCGATTTTTCCATAACTCGAGTGCCATCAGCCAAGAATATCAAGACCTTGACATTATCTCGCAACGAAGAAGCTTTGAAATAACCATCGCCAAGCGAAGTCCATGCTACATCATCAAATGATGGACGATTGCCAGGGTTACGGTCGGTAGTCATGAAATTAATAACATAAGTGCCTAAAGAACCATCTTCTGCTTCGACATAAATAATAGTTGGCTCATTAATAAAGCCATAGGTAATATCGACAATCTGCGCATCCTCTGCTTTTTCAAACGTCACTTCTGGAATAGAAGCACTAGGGAAAAGCATATAAGTATATTCATACTGTGTTGAAGAGAAATTCGCTATAGAAACCCCATTAACAAATAAATTATTCAACAATGTATTATTACTCAACAAAATCTCAAATTTAATTAAATATGCATTTGTTGTAACTCCATCTTCGGCAGTAACCAACACCGTTATTTCAGTTGGAGAATATTGAATAAGTTCTACTTTTTGCGAATTTAAAGCTAATTCATAACGAATATCTTCAATTTGAGGAAGTGTAGCTGTATCTGTTCCAATAGGGAATGTAACTATATACTCAAACTCGTCATATTCAAAATCAATTGCAACTGGCATATCCACAATTTCAAGATTATTGAGATATGCATTATCACTTTTACGAACTACATACATAATAGAATACTCAGAGATACTCATCTCATCTTCAGAAACAACTGTAATATATGTAATACTATCCAACGCTAAACCTTTTATTTCGATAGATGAATAAGCATCAACCATAGATTCATACTCGATTTTTGGCAATTCGGTTGTTCCATAAGGGAATTCTATTTCATACTCATAAACATCTTTTGCAAAATTAACATTTGAAGTAAATCTAATAGCCGTAGTAGAAATAACTTCACCTCCAATTTTTATAGAATTCAATTGGGATACTGGACATTTTTCTTTTACAAATGAAATTCTATAAGATGTAACATGCAAACCATCTTCAGCGGTAACTTTAATTATTGCTGTATCAGTAGGAACAACTGCAGGTATATACTCTACATGCGATGCTGAATCTACTACAGAATAAGTAATACGAGGAAGATATGTTTGTTCGTATGCCACTCTCAACTGATAATCATACACTTCACTATCAAATGCATCTATCATTGCATCATCAACATAAATACCAGATAACAAAGCAACTGTTGACAATTCAATAGTGAAATTTACCTTATAATAATTTTTAGTTCCATCCTCAGCAGTAACAATAATCATATATCCACCATCAATTCCATTATTCTCAATTTCAACAGATTGATATTCATCTCCTTTTTCATAAGTCAATTCTGGCAATTCTGTTGTACCTATAGGAAGTTGAATAGTATAATTTGTCTTTATCGGATTAAACTCAAAATTAGGCATTCCTGACACATACAACCCTAATAACAAATTATTATTAGACAGTGTTTGAGTAAATATTACAATATAAGTACGTTTTATATCTGTATTTCCCGCTACTACATTAATGTAATTTGCTTTACCAAACTCATTTGACAATTCAGTTGTAATCGTTTGATATTCATCACCTGCTTCCCACTCTATAGTAGGCACCTCTTTTGCGCCCAACGG
Source organism: Paludibacteraceae bacterium (assembly GCA_017559505.1). Lineage (GTDB taxonomy): Bacteria > Bacteroidota > Bacteroidia > Bacteroidales > Paludibacteraceae > Aphodosoma. Next base: position 65,017 of record JAFYSF010000005.1, read on the forward strand.
AAGTGCTATTGTATACAACAATACATTAGGATCAAAACCTTCAACTCCGATACCATCAACATACAATGCTTTCAATCCTGAATTAGAAGATTGAAGAACCTCAAATTCTATGATATATTCTCTTTCTAACCCTTCACGCTGAGGGGAAACTTTAATTATTATAGAACCATCTTCAGTTGTTGTCATTTCAACACTTTGCCAATCATCCATAGTTTCGTATGAAATAATAGGCTTTTGAGTTCCTACTGTTGTCGTAATTTTATATTCAGTACGTTTTGCATCAAAATTTCTATTTGCTGTATATCCTATACCATCTTTCACAAGAGGTAAACCATTGACATAAATCATATTCAAACGGTTTTCTTCAGATAACAACAAATTATAATGAATTTGATAATCCATCGAAGAACCATCTTCTGCTACTACGCGAATAACAGTTGTACTATCCAAGCCGCCATCTATAATTTCTATCGTTTGACCATCTTGACCAGCAACCACAGATAATTCAGGAACAATAGTTGTTCCAATAGGCAAATCAAAGCTATATTCAAAGTCAGAAGGTTTAAATCCATCTAACAATTTACCATCCTTATAAATAGCAGCCAAAGTCGTCACATTGCTATATTGAACGTTGAGATTAATACGATACTCACGAACATTACCATTCTCAGCTGTTACGACAATCACAATACTATCACCTTCCGCTTTTACATTAACTCTTTGATATTTATCAGCACATTCATAAGTTACAACAGGCAATTCTTCTCCTGCGTTCAAAGAATAATCATAAATCAATTTATCTGATTCAAAACCTTCAACAGAAATATAATTCAAAGCCAAATCTACAAGAGATGCATTGGCTGATAGTTGGTTTGTAACATTCAATACATACTCTGTAGTTTCTCCACTCTCAGCTTTCACTTCGATAATATATCTTATTCCATTAACAAGTGACTCTGATGTTATTTCTGAAGTTTGACCATAATCTGCATATTCTACTGATATTGTCGGCTGCTGTGGTTGGTCAATCTTAATATCTCCATCATACATCAACTCTATATCATACTCAAATCTATTCGCATCAAATGCCGATGATGAGGTATAACCCAATCCTTCAACCTCCAATGGTAAACCATCAATAAGTATATTTTTTAATACTACAACATTGCTCTTAGGAGTTACAAATACCACACGTGTATCTTTATCATTTTGCAAATCTTCACTAATTGTAGTAAATGTAAACACACCCTCTGGTTTCGACAAATCAACATTTAGTTTTTCCGCAAAATTAACACTCATTGATGCATTTTCTGGTGCTATTGCTCTCAAATAATTTCTACTGTTACGTTCATCTTGCAATTCATATTCATCTATTGCTGGCGTAAATCCATCAATTGTTAAACCATTAATATCCAAGTCTACTAAATCAACTAACGATTTCAATGTAACTTTATGCGCAATAGCATAAGTAGTCGTACCTACAACAATTTTCGCAGTATCATTATCCAAAATGAACTCTACTCCATCCTCCTCTGCCCCTGTTATAAACGCATATTTTACATCTTCAACATCAGTAACATTAAGTTCATACAAATACTTATCTTCTGCAAAATCTGCAAAAGCCTCACCATTCACTACAAGAGAAGTTAATTTATTAGAAACTAAAATTTCACGTGTAAAGTTGATTGTATAAACAGCTTTCGCTTCTCCGTCTTGTGCCAACACTTCTATTTTCGATTGAGGCTCTGCCATAGTGTATGTTACAATCTGACCTGCTGATTCTTTTTCAAATGCATAAATAGGAAGTTCGTCGGCTGCGCTAAGCTGAACATTATATTCATACACATTTGCATCAAATCCATCTAAATCACTTATAGATTTCAATGTTGTAACATTATCTTTCTCTTCTACAAACTCAATTGTATATGTCTGTTTATCTCCACTTTCTGCAGTTACTACCACCGACAAAGTATTTGTATTCAACAATCCGTATTCAATAGTTTGATAATATGACGAACCTATAGCCATAATCGATGGCAATTGACGCTCTAAATTTGCAATTGTATAGGTATAATTCAATGTATTAGGGTTAAAACCTTCAATCAAAGAACCATTCAAATACAATCCTTCCAATTTGTTGTTATACGACTCACTACGAATGAAATTAATTGTATATGTAGATATATTTCCATCTTCACCTTTCGATGTAATAGTAGCCGTACGTCTGCGTTGTGCATCTTCTTCGGTCAAAACAATATCGTGTTCTTGGTCTGACACCTGACCGACTACTTCAATAACTGGATTTATTGTTTCTGCATCCAAGAATACATTATTGTATTCCACCTTTCCAAAAGAAAATCCTTCCAATGACACACCATTCACTTTAATATCAGCAAGCAAATTATTATATCCAAAACGGAGATTATCAATCAACAATTCACCAGATTTAGTCGTACCTCCCATTCCAAGCATACCTGCATATCCACAATTTTCCATACCTGCAGCATTAAATGCGATATTCAATTTACTCACCTCTACTCCAACTGAATAAGCAATTGCCATACTTTGTGTTGTCAATCCACCATCATACGATGTAAACGATTGTGTAAATTTATTGGTTTTCATTGTCGAACCATCACCTAAATTTACCAATGCATACCAAATATCTACATTAGAGGATGAAATACGTTTAGAATCAAAATAAAATACATCTGGTGTATTACGATATATTATACCTGCTTCAGACGAAACTGTAACAGTTGAATTTCCTTTGTCTGCAAGAGTTACATTCAATCCTGTTAATGCTATTGTTGTAGCTAACGACCCCCCAATACCAGAAGTTCCACCCGAACTAGTAATTACCAATTTAGCAGCTCCTGATTCATTTACTACCTCTTTACCAGTTTTAAATGTACCTGTACCTGCCTTTTTACTGTCTGCTTTATCCGCTGGCACTTCCCAACTTGTTGGTTTTGCTCCACTATTATATTTCGCAGTACCCCAACTATCGAAATTAGCATTAGGTATCACATCTGTTGGATAGTGATAATAAATCGAATAAGTAACCTCTGCCGATGGATTTACTAATGTGAAGCTATAGCCATTTGCATTATCTTTTAACACTTCACAAACAGCACCTTCAGGAACACTATATGTTACCGTAGGTTTTTGTCCATCAGTCACAGTATATACATAGGTAGTTTTTGTTGGGTTAAATCCTTCAATAGACACTCCATTCACCTTGATATCATCAACACCAATAAGCAAACTATTATCTACCGACAAATTAAATGTATATCTCTTCGCATCTTTTGCATCTTGCGAATAAACCACAAACTCTGCTTTGCCATTTGGCGAATTTGCAGAAACAAACACCATTTGCTCATCATAATTTTTGATATACGATATCTCTGGCAATACTTTTGTGCCACGAGGCAATACCACATCATACTCATACTGATTTTCAATCATCGTAATTGTCTCATTGCCAAATGCCACTGCTTGTAATACATTTGCTTTGTCAGAGACAGTCTTATTAAATGTAAATGTATAAACTTTTGTTGTTCCATCTTCTGCAACAACTGTCAAAGTAGATGGAGTCAACAAATTACCTTGTTTATATATCACTGTTTGCTCTGTCAAATCGCCATAATTACCTTTTGTCCATTTCAACGATGGCACCTCGGTCTCTTGGTATGGCAAATAAATTTGATAATCAAATACATTTTCCTCGAAAGCAAAAACTATTTCTTGATTCGACAATTCTACATTACTCAATGTTGCAATATTCGATTTCGCAACAACAAACACAACTTTATATTCTTCTGTCACAGTAGAATCTGGCGACACTACTTTCACTACTGTTGTATCGTTCACTGCGCCATAACTAATCTCTACCATTGCATCCGAATCCGTTGGTTTTGCATAGATTTGTGGCACAATGCGTGTACGCCAAGGCAATTCTACAACATACTCTTTCATTGCTGTATCAAAACCTGTTATTGACTTAAATTCATAACTGCCATCATTTGCATACAATTGCAAGTCTTCCAAAGTTGCATCACTTGTTGACTCTATCACATAGCGCACTTTATACAATCGTTGAGTTTTTCTATCTTGCGATACCACCAAAACATCTGCTCCTTTCCAGCCTGCATCCGCTACCGCTACAGTTTGATATTCATCACCAACAATATATGTTACAACTGGCACTTCTGTATCTATTTCCGACGATGATACCATCACCGAATCATTCACAAATCGGCTCCACTCTATCTGTTTTCCATTAACTGCTATTTGCGACAACTCTGCATTATTCGATTCTGCTTTGCTTATATTTAATACATAAATATTTTTATTAGATTTATCTGCCGCTACTACTTCTATCGTAGCTACACCTTCAAGCGCAGGAACCGACATTATAACTTGTTGCGCATCATTATCTTTTGTATAAGTAATGGTTGGCAATAGCATTGTTCCTATTGGCAATTCAATGTTGTATCCCAATTTATTTGAATCAAAATCTACAATTGTTTCACCACCAACTTTTATATCTTTCAACGTTGCAACAGACGATTTTTCTATCTCAAAATGAATAACATATATTCTTTCTGCACCATTTTCAGCTCGCACATATATACGAGTATCACCATTGACACCGCCTTTCTCAACATATACTACTTGCTCAGCATCCAACACTTCATACTCAATAGTTGGCATTTCAGTAGTACCCATTGGCAATTTATATGTATATTCAAGTTGTTCAGAATCGAATCCTACAACCGACTCGCCTGCTACTTTTATATTTTTCAACGCCACAACATTCGATTCTGGATAATGAACTCGCACTGTATATACATTCGCCGCTCCATTCTCTGGCTTAACTGTAATTTTCACAACACCAACAATTTGCGGTGAAACTATCGATACAATCTGACCAGCACTTTTTTCTACAGTAAACTCTGGGCATCGCACTGCATTTTCTGCAATTTCATAACTATATTCCAATACGTTTGAATCAAAATCCAACAATGCAACACCATCTGCATAGATCATTTGCAACAATGCATTATTTGATTTTTCGACCGAGAACGTAATTGAATAAGTACGCAATGTTCCATCTTCTGCACTCACTTTAATCAATGTTACACCATTAACTCCGCCTTTTTGAATCACTACAACCTGCGCCACATCAGCTTTCACTGCCTCTATTTCAGGCAATGTAATCGTTCCGCTTGGCAACAAGTAACTATAATCCAACGAATCCGCTCTAAAACCTTCAAGCGCAACACCTCCCACCTTAATCGTCTCAAGATTTACATTACTATTTGTCTCAACGCTAAATTTAAAGACATAAATACTTTTTGCCCCAGATTGAGCTATCACCGTGATACGCGATTCGCCATTAACACCACCTTCGGTCAAACGTACAGTTTGGAACTCATCGCCAACTGTCCATGTTATTGTTGGTATTCTCACTGTTCCACGAGGCAACACTATTGAGTATTCATATCTATCCGATGCAAAACCTTCTAGTTCCACACCATCCAATTGAACACCATTCAATGTAGAAACCGACGATTGTTGCACATTATATTTCACAGTATAAACCGAATACGAACCGTCTTGTGCAGTCACCGTAATACGTGTTGTACCACTCAAGTTTGTAGCATTAGTAACATTCACTGTCTGATACTCATCGCCTTTTGTATATGTCAATGTTGGTACGACTGTTGTACCCAATGGAAGATTAACCACATAATCCTTTACCGTAGGGTCAAAACCTTCTATTGATACTCCGTTTAATTTTATATCAACGAGTGTTGATACCGACGATTTTTCCACATTAAACGTAATACGATATGGAGTTGTAGATGTGCCAGATTGCGATTTAACACTGATTTGCGATGTTCCTTCCAAACCACCATCTGTAAATGTTACAATCTGATAATCATCCCCTTGTTTCCAAGTGATTTTTGGAACTGAAGTTACTCCCAACGGAAGATTTACCACATAAGATGTCTTATCTTTGTCAAATCCAGCCAACTCTTCGCCGTCAATATAAATCATCGCAAGACGAGAATACGACGATTCAGTAATTTTATATGTAATCTTATATGTACGCGTATTTGTTGTTCCAATAGGCGTAACCTTTATAGTCACACCACCCTCAAGACCATTGTCCTCAACTACAATATCGTGATGTTCAGGATATGCTGTTGTATATTCTATCGTAGGAGCAGATGATGTTCCCAATGGTAACTCCACAACATAATTATTTGCCGATGGAGAAAATCCTTTTATCGTTTCACCATTTACACGAATATCTGTCAATGTGTTATCTTTCAACAACGCCACCGAAAAATTAATTGTATATGTAGATTTTGTTATTCCATCAGGTGCCGTTACAACTACCATTGCCGAACCTGTTACAGACGTAGCTTGCGTAATAGTTACAGTTTGCTCATCTTCTGCTTTTTCCACCTCTATTTCCGGAGCAACGGTTGTTCCAAATGGCAACTCTACATTATAATTAAGTATGTATGAATTAAAGCCTTTCAACGACACTCCACCTACTTTAATATCCGCAGGACGCGAATTATCCATCGATTTCTCGCCTACAAACTTAATTTTATAAGTAGAAACAGACGAGCCATCCTCTGCTCTCACTGTGATTGTCGTAAACTCATCGATCGCTCCATACTCAATTGTATATTCCGATGCATCTAACAAACGACCACTACGTTTCAATGTTACCTCAGGCACCTCTGTTACCGAATTACCCAAAACATACTCCATCTCATGCTTATTTTGGTTGAATCCAACCATCTTACGTCCACCCAACAACACCTCATGCACTTTCGAACTATATATCAATCTCACATCATCCGCCCAAATTGTAGCTTTATTCTCCACCACATTGGCACGTTTATTAGGATAATTGGCAGCCGCAATTATCACATTACACTTCTCTGGCTTATCGTTCGTAAGATATTCAATAGGCACTTTTATTTCTGTCCATTCACTAAATGTCTCTGTACTACGCCACATAGCTTCTGCTACTTGAGTTGCTTGAACTGCCGTTCCACAATCATTTACATCTACCATTTGACGAATGTCAGACTCCTCATCAAAGTGTTGCGTAGAAGTACATCCTCCACCTTTATTTTTATAACTATCTCCTCGTGAAGTTCCTTTCCATGAATAAAATACAATATGAGCATTCTCCTTTCCGCTCGAAGTTCTCTTAATCCATACAGCAATAGTGTCTGGGCGATATGTAAACTCCATACCTCCATCTGTACCTGCAGTTGCTGAATTCGTGTTTATACCATCAATATAGCTCCATGGTTTACCTAACGTAATCCAAGCTGGACTTGTCTCTGTAATACCAAGCGCTCCAACCTCTGAATTTATGGCTTTTGCACAATATGCACCACTATGCGCTCCTCCATCAGGAAATACCATATTTGCACCCGCTGTAATACCAGAAACATTCTTCTTTATATTAGATGTATTCCAACTTACCGGTCTCTGACCATCTTGATAATCATTCAAAGCATCATGCTCCCAATTCTCGAAACTTGAGTTTGGCAATTGTTGAGAGTTGAGATGTGAAAATTGAGAGTTGAGGATTAGCCCAAAAAGCAATCCTACAACAAATAAAAATCGTTTTTTCATATTGATAAATTAACTATATATTTCTTTTTCAATCAAATAATGCCATATCACGGCAAAATACAAAAACATGCAAAGTTACAAAAAAATATAGACATATCAAACCCTATACACATATTATATATAAAACTCAACTGAGCGGTTGTATTAAGGAACTGAAATGCAAAAGAGAATTAATTCAAGGCTACAGTTCACAAATGACAAATGTCAATTAGACAGATTGATCGAATTTGACAAATTTGAAAGAGTAATTTAAGGCGATATAGCAATAGAAAAATTAATACGCAGGTTAAGTTATAGTATATTTATCCTATATTTATAACTCGTTGGCGGAATTAATTTTTTCCTTTATGTCATTAAAATTAGAAAAAAAAGATTAAAAATAAAAACAAAAAAAGTTGTATATATCGTTGATTTTTAGTAACTTTATAGCGA
>JAFYSF010000026.1 GCA_017559505.1 Paludibacteraceae bacterium
ACGACCATATTTTTCGGCGTAACCAACCACATCAGCAGCCAATTGTTGCTTAAGAGCAGCTGCCATCTCTTTTCCGCTAATTACTTCCACTTTGTTTTAATTCATAATGCATAATTCATAATGCATAATTATGGATACTCCCACAATCACAAATTAGAATATGCGGTTATACAATAATTTATTTAATTCATAATTTATAATTCATAATTAAAATTACTCCCGTTGGTCGTAACCTTCGGTTCATAAACAGAATACAATAATACCGAATGGGGCTTAATTGTGAATTATGAATTAACAGCTGTAGCTGTTAATTTCTGCTGCGTTCGGCAACTGAAGCAAGCTTCGTTGCTCTCACTTATCGCAGAAATTGTATTTGACTGCTTGCCAACCTATATCACTACGATGGAAAAGGTTGTCGCATTGGATTTTTGCTACTTCAGCATTTGCTTTAGCTTGAGCTTCTGCAAAGGTATCTGCCATGACAGTAACAAACAAGACGCGACCACCATTAGTTACATATTTGCCATCTTTGAGGGCTGTGCCCATGTGATACACAATACCTTCTACTTGATCGAGTTCCTCGATAACAAAACCTTTATCGTAAGCCTCTGGATAACCTTTAGATGCAAGAACAATGCCAATAGATGCTTTGTCGTTCCACTTAATTTCGTCCATTTCTTCGCCATCGGCTACTGCACAGAAGATGTCGTAGATGTCGCTTTCGAGGCGAGGAAGTACAACTTCTGTTTCAGGATCGCCAAAACGAGCGTTGAATTCAATCACTTTGATACCATTAGGAGTCTTCATCAAACCGCCATACAATACGCCACGGAATGAGCATCCCTCTGCAATAAGAGCATTGGCAGTAGCACACATAATGTGGTCGTATGCCCAATCAATATCTTCTGTAGTGATGAATGGTAGCGGAGAATAAGCTCCCATACCTCCTGTGTTAGGACCTTTATCGCCATCAAATGCGCGTTTATGGTCTTGAGCCACCTCCATAGGATATACCTTTTCATCTGAAACAAAGCACATAAAAGAGAACTCAGGACCTGTCATAAACTCTTCAATCACCACACGGCCATGACCAAATTTGTCATTAAGCAACATATCACGCAATGCTTCATCAGCCTCTTCGAGAGTTTCAGGAATAACCACGCCCTTGCCAGCTGCCAAACCATCGTATTTCAATACAGTTGGGAATGTACCTTTTTTGACATACTCAAGAGCCGCTTCGTAATTGTCAAACACTTCGTAAGCCGCAGTTGGGATTGAGTATTTCTTCATCAAATCTTTAGCAAACTCTTTAGAGCTTTCGATTTGAGTAGCTGCTTTGGTTGGTCCAAATATTTTCAGACCTGCTGCACGAAACGCATCAACAACACCCACAGCCAATGCTGCTTCAGGACCAACAACTGTAAGGTCAATCGCATTTTCGCGAGCAAAAGCCATGAGTTCATCAATTTGAATCTCTTTAAGAGCAACGCATTCAGCCAACTGAGCAATACCTGCATTACCCGGAGCAGCATATATTTTATTTACCTGTGGCGAGCGACTGAGAGCATGCACAATAGCATGCTCACGACCACCACCGCCAATAACTAATACTTTTTTCATATTTTTTCAGTCTACAGTCTACAATCTACAGTCTACAGTCATTTACGGTCTGTTGACCGTTGTCTATTGGCTGTTTACAATAATTAATGTTTGAAGTGGCGCATACCAGAGAAGAGCATAGCGATGCCACATTCGTTTGCTTTTTTAACTGAATCTTCATCGCGAACGCTACCACCTGGTTGAACGATAGCAGTTACACCCATTTGGTGTGCGAGAGTTACACAGTCGTCGAATGGGAAGAATGCATCTGATGCAAGCACTAAACCTTCTGTTACACCATTAGCATGAGCTTGTTTAAGAGCAATTTCGGCTGAACCGATACGATTCATTTGACCTGCACCTACGCCAAGTGTTTTACCATCTTTAACTACAACGATAGCGTTAGATTTCACATGTTTCACGATGCGGAGACCGAAGTTCATATCGTCGATTTCAGCTGCAGTTGCATGTTTCTCTGTCACTGTCATCGAATCTACAACTTCAGCAGTATTGAGGTCCATACCTTGAGCCAAGAGACCACCATTAACGCTCACATATTGCATAGGCACTGTTGTCATTGGCGACATAGGCACCTCGATAAGACGTAGATTTTTCTTAGTTTGGAGAAGTTCTAATGCCTCAGGAGCAAACTTAGGAGCCATGATGATTTCGAGGAAGATAGGCTTCATGAGTTGAGCCACTTCGAGAGTGATTTCGCAGTTAGTAGCCACGATACCACCAAAGATACTTACTGTGTCAGCTTCGTATGCCTTAGTCCATGCTTCAACTACATCTTTACCCACAGCAGCACCACAAGGATTCATGTGTTTCAAGCCAACGCAGAATGGCACATTGAATTCACGCACGATAGAGAGAGCGGCATTGGCATCTTGGATATTATTGTAGCTCATCTCTTTACCATGCAATTGACGAGCAAAAGCCAATGAATAAGGCACCTCTTCTGAACCACGATAGAATTTAGCCGATTGGTGAGGGTTTTCGCCATAACGAAGACCTTGAGCCAATTCGTATTCGAGGAATAGTTTTTCAGTAAGACCTGCCTTTTCGCGCATATATGTAGCAATACACATATCGTATTCGGCTGTGTGAGTATATGCTTTAGCCGAGAGTTGGAAACGAGTTTCAGGAGTAGTATTACCAGTTGCTTGAATTTCAGCAATGATGCGGTCGTAATCAGCTGGGTCGCATACTACAGTTACATCTTTATAGTTTTTAGCAGCACTACGAAGCATTGATGGACCACCTATATCGATATTTTCGATAGCATCTTCCATCGTAACGTCAGGTTTAGCAATAGTTTGACGGAATGGATAGAGGTTGACACACACCATATCGATGAAGTTAATTTCATTTTCAGCGAGTGCTTGAAGGTGACTTGGGTCGTCGCGACGAGCAAGAAGACCGCCATGCACTTTAGGATGGAGTGTTTTTACACGACCATCGCAAATTTCAGGAAAACCAGTTACTTCGCTGATGTTGATTACTTCGATATTATTATCTTGAAGAAGTTTCATTGTACCGCCAGTAGCGATAATGTCCCAACCCAAAGATTTAAGACTTTGGACAAAAGGTACAAGACCAGTTTTGTCGCTTACACTTACTAATGCGCGCATAATTATATTTAGATTAATTTATATTCTTATCTTATATTACCCAAACGTTTGGTTTTGGTTGTGAGAAATATTTTGAAAGCATTGGAGCAAATGGCGAATTGAGCAATTTTGCCTCTTTAGGACACTCTTTGACGCAAGCGCAACATTTGATACACAATGTAGGATCTACCACGCTTACATCCTCGCGATCAATTGCCTCCATCGGACAAACATCAACACATACACCACACATTACACATCGGTTCTCATCGGTGATTGGCAAGAGTTTAACTGGATTCTTCGCTTGTTCTGCTTGATAGCCTTTCACAAACTCAACGAAAGCCTTCACATTCTCTTCGCCAGAATCAGGGCATTGCAAAGTAGATACATCCACAGATTCAAGTCCTTTCGTGAGCTTTTGCTTCACCAATTCACCAAAACGATTTGCATCATTGATATCCTCTACCATAGGACGACCTACGGCAATAGGACTCTGCTCGGTACTATACGAATGCTCACCCACAAATGCCGCCACTGCAATAGTGACAAATCCACGCTCGGCAAGGAAATCAGACATCTGCACGGCTGCTCGTTCAAAATTGCGATTGCCATACACCACTACGACTACCGCAGGAGTATTATTACCCCGAATAGCATCCAAGCGTTTCAATGCTACAGGCACTACTCCACCCCCATAGACAGGCACTGCGATGCACAACAAATCATCTGTAGCATAAGATGTATTTTGCAAACTTTGAAAAGTTATGTCCTCCACAACAAATTCAGTCGCAATGGACTGAGAAATAGCCAAAGCTATTTTCTTTGATGTGCCTGTTGCCGAAAAATAAATGGTGCGTAGATTTAATTCACAATTCATAATTAGAGTTACTTCATAAATCATTAACGCCGAATGGCTAATTGTGCATTATGCATTATGAATTATGCATTTTTTTATTGCTTCTGGATAGAGTTCGTGTTCAATAGCATGAATGCGAGTTTCTACTTCGTCGCGATCGTTGCCATAGTATTCGAATGCTCGTTGCATCACTATAACGCCACCATCGATTGTAAGGTCGATAAAATGCACTGTTACGCCAAACACTTTCACTCCAAAGTTGAATGCATCATCAATGCCATGTGCGCCTTTAAAAGAAGGCAACAAGGCTGGATGAATATTGAGAATACGACCAGCGTAGGCATTGTATAGAGTTTCACCAACAATACGCATATAGCCTGCAAGACACACCAAATCGACACCCAACTCGTTAAGTTTGTCCACAATACGTTGTTCATAGGCAGGTTTGCCACCACAATCGCGTGGATGCAACACAAGTGTTGGTATATCGAATTTTTTGGCACGCTCAATAGCATACGCATTGGCATTGTCGCACACAAGCAAAACGATTTTTGCTGGTATGCGTCCATCTACACATGCTTGTGCAATCGCCTCGAAGTTAGAGCCACTACCCGATGCAAAAACTGCAAGCTTTTTATTAAATTCTTTCATTATATTATTTAAGACATGAAGACAAGAGGACATGAATATTCTTGTATTCCCGTCTTCCTGTCTTAGTTATATTTAGATAATTTCAACCACACCGTCTTTATCAGTTACGCGACCGATGACAGATGCACGTTCGCCATGACCTTTAAGGATTTCGATTGCTTTATCAGCTTCAGCAGCATCCACTGCGAGTACCATACCGATACCCATGTTGAAAATATTGAACATTTCGCGGTGAGCAATTTTACCATATTTTTCAAGCATACGGAATACTGGAAGGATTTCCCATGTACCTTCAGTAACTTCGATACCTTGACCTGGTTTGAGAATACGAGGAATATTTTCGTCGAAACCACCACCAGTGATGTGAGCTACGCCGTGAACATCGCAATTGCGAATTACATCGAGTACTTGTTTCACATAGATACGAGTTGGAGTGAGCAACACTTCGCCCAATTTGCGTTCTGCATCCAATTCAGGAAGCACTGCGTGAAGGTCGAGACCAGCATCGCTAACCACTTTGCGCACAAGGCTGAAACCATTTGAGTGAACACCTGAAGAAGCAATACCTACGAGTACGTCGCCAACTTTCACTTTTGAACCATCGATAAGTTGAGATTTTTCTACAACACCACAAGTGAAACCTGCGATATCATATTCGCCTTCTGTATACATACCTGGCATTTCAGCTGTTTCTCCACCAATCAAAGCACAACCTGCTTGACGGCAACCTTCAGCTACACCAGCCACAATATTTTCAATTTTAGCAGGTTCATTAGCACCTACAGCTACATAATCAAGGAAATAAAGAGGTTCTGCACCTTGAGCCAAAACGTCATTTACACACATTGCCACAGCGTCGATACCGATAGTATCGTGTTTGTCCATAGCGAAAGCAAGTTTAAGTTTTGTACCCACACCATCAGTACCACTAACGAGTACAGGTTCTTTTACATTAAGCGCAGAGAGGTCAAACATACCACCAAATGCACCGATATTACCCATCACACCAAGACGTTCTGTTGATGCAACATGTTTTTTAATACGACGAACTACTTCGTAACCGGCCTCAAGATTCACACCGGCTTGTTCATAACTTTGTGCCATATAATTTATTTTAATTTCGTAAATTTATTATCTAAAGACTTAAAAAATACAAATTTACAACACATAATTCACAATCGAAAACAACTGAGTTCCTTTATAAATCAATGCATTATAAATCATTATTACATTTTACTCCTAATTTAATGTGCAAAGATACTAAAACTTTATGACTTAACAAACATAAAATATAAAAAATATCTATAGAACTTCTAATATTGTTACTGTTTTTCCTGCAAATTTATGCGTATTTTTAAGATTAAAAATCTTACCTGTTGTAATATCACGAGCTTGACGACCAACAATATTCATTTCCTCAAAACGCTCAAGATTAAGCTCTTTTGCTTTTGGATTTTTATTAACCACCACCATGACAGTTTGATTTTCGGTATAACGGAAATAGCAGTAAATACCATCATCGGGCAAGAAATGAGTCATTTTGCCATAGCACAAAGCCTCTGAGGTTTTGCGGAATTGAAGTATCGAACGGAGGTAGTTGTAAACCTCTTTTTGCTGTTTTGTGCGTTGTTTTGGGTCGAAGGCGTTCTTCTCGTGATGCGCCCAACCTCCTGGGAAACAGTGGCGAGCATCTTCATACGAACCACCTTTGCCCTCTATCAATATCTCATCGCCATAGTAATACTGCGGATAGCCTCGAACGGTTGCCAACATAGCCATACCCATCTTGATAAGTTTCACATCGTCTTTCACCGCATTGCTATAACGTGCCATATCGTGATTGTCAAGCATATTCATAACCAAATCAGGATTTGGCAATGCAAAATCTTGTGCAAAATGGTTATAGAAACGAATCAGACCCTTATCCCAAGCCTCATCTTCCACAAATGCCATTTCAAGCCAATCTTTGAGCATAAAATCCATAACCGAAAGAAGTTGCGAATCAAAACCATCGCGATTATTATTACCTGTTTGAAAATATGCCATTTCAGGAATACTCTTCACCCAACATTCTCCTACAAGATTCATATTTGGATATTCACGACGAATGCCAGCCATTAATTCCGATGCTCTTCCTAAATCATTATAAGGATAAGTATCTACACGGAAACCATCCAATCCTGTCAATTCAGCCCAATAGATATACGACTGAAGCACATAATCGAACAACAATTTGTTGTTGTAATTCAAATCCGCCATATTTGTGTCAAACCACCCTTTTTGGAATTGCTCCTTATCGGCTTGCGACACATGAGGGTCGGTAGCGCAAACAATCTTATAATTTGTGCGTGTAAACTTAGGCCAATTGTTATACCACGTCGGATCAGGCAAATCATTGTGCCACCAATGACGTGGATTGACATGGTTTGGCACAATATCCATAATATATTTCAATCCATGACGATGACACTCTTCAACCAAGCGCACAAAATCTTCATTCGTTCCCAATCGAGGGTCAACCTTATAGAAATTAGTGGTTGCATAATGATGATAAGAATAAAGAGTGTCATTATCATCAAGCACCGGAGTGGTCCAAAGTGCAGTCATACCAAGGTCGGCAATATAGTCGAGATGCTGAATTATGCCCTCGATATCACCACCTTGTCGCTGATGAAGGTTAGTATTATCCACTCCTTGTATATAACCCTCTATCGTGTCATTATTAGGATTGCCATTAGCAAAACGGTCGGGCATCACAAGATATACAGCATCTTGCGAACCAAAACTCTCACGCTCAGCCGAACCCTCACGACGTTCTTTAAGTTCATATTTAATAGATGCTGTTTTGAGAGGTCCACGCAAATATATCTCATATACGCCAGCCGGCACATCTTTAGTATCGAGATAAACAAACAGATAATTAGGATTTTCAGTTCGTTCTACTCTCGATATTTTCAACACGTCATCCAACACACCAACTTGGCAACGACCCACCCCCGCACCATATATCATAACTTGCAATTCGGGGTTATTCATACCAGCCCACCACGATGCAGGCTCTACACGTTCATACACTTTCATTTTTTCTAATCTTCCATCACGCACTGGCAACGTTGCCATCACATCAATGCACAATACACAATGCACAATGCACAATATTAAAAGAAACGTTTTTTTCATAAACTATAAGAATTTGACAATTTTTTTACGCTAATTCCCATTAATTAATTATAAAATTTAATGGATAATTAATTGTAATTTACGTAAAAACATCATGTTCTCTTGTCTTCTTGTCTTTATAAATATCAGTTTTTCTCCTTAATAAACATCACTGTAGCGGCACCGATAAGGAGGAAAATACCCGACATCACCAACATCCAAATAGCTTCAAGACCAAACACATATTTCAAAATCAAACCACTAAACAAAGCATTGATAATTTGAGGTATAGTGATAAAGAAATTGAAAATACCCATATAAACACCCGTTTTGCCTGCAGGCAAAGCTGGAGCCAAAATTGCATACGGCATAGCGAGAATAGAAGCCCAAGCAATACCGATACCAATCATTGGGAGAATAAGCAACTGGTCATTAGAGATAAAATACATAGATATCAAGCTGATACCACCAACGACCAAAGCAATCGCATGAGTTGCTTTACGTCCCAATTTCTTAGAAATAGGAATCAAGCAGAGAGCAAACAACATAGCCACGAAATTATAGACACCAAAGATAACGCCTACCCAGTCGCCTGCTTGTTGATAGAGAGGCGATGTGGCATCAGCAGTGCCATAAATATGTTGCGCCACAGCTGGCGTTGTATACACCCACATACCAAACAACGCAATCCACGAAAAGAACTGAACAACACCAAGTTGCAACATAGTTTTTGGCATATTCACAAAATCGCGGAACATATCGGTGAATTTAGCCTTTTCTTCTACCTCTTTAGAAGCAAACTCCGCCAATTCTTTTGGCGAATATTCTTTAGTATTCGTAACAGTCCACAAAATAGTGATAATCAACACAGCAGCTCCCACATAGAACGAATACACCAAATTCAATGGCACACCCGAAGCCGATGTAGCATCGCCCAAACCAAACCAATTCAACATCACGTATGGCAACCACGAACCTATCACCGCGCCTACGCCAATCAAGAATGTCTGCACCGAGAAACCTACAGTCGATTGCTCGTCAGGCAACATATCTGCCACCAATGCACGGAATGGCTCCATCGTCACGTTGATACTCGCATCCATAATCATCAAAAAGCCCGCGCCAATAAACACCGCTGGCATGAAAGCAGAGAACACCCCTGCATTTGGCATCAATATCAAGGCAATAGCCGTCAATATAGCACCTATAAGAAAATAAGGGCGACGACGACCCAAACGACACCATGTTTGGTCGCTATAATGCCCAATAATAGGTTGCACAATCATACCCGTGAGTGGAGCCACAATCCAAAACCACGAAAGATGCTCAACATCTGCACCGTATGTTTGCAATATACGACTCGCATTAGCATTTTGCAATGCAAAACCCATTTGAATACCCAAAAAACCCATACTCATCGAGAGTATTTGTCCGAAACTTAATCTTGGTTTAGTTTTCATATTTTCAATACTATTTATCCAATTTACATTTAACGTGCAAATTTACAAAAAATATCTACATTAACAAAATATCATTCACTACAATTTTCCATTTCGCTACTTATCCAAATTCACTCACCATCGGCGAGTGCATACACAACTATCGTTCTATTAGTTCCGTCTCGCCAAGTGTCTCGCCAAGCATCTCGCCAAATGTCTCGCCAAGTACAACAAATAAAATTTTTGTCGTTATAAAACTGAGAGAGATAGGCGCATACCGCTGCCGTCGTTGCGGTAGTCAGAATCGCTGAAGTCACGGCTTGAGACACGACAACGCCTCGCAACAGCATCCCAACAGCCTCCACGCAACATACGGTTGACGCCTGATGTTGGACCTTGCGGATTACGCTCAGGAGATAATTCATAATAGGTGTAATCATACCAATCATTACACCACTCCCACACATTTCCACTCATATCATATAGTCCCAATTCATTTGCCTTTTTCTGTGCAACCGTGTGAGTTTGTCTATTAGAATTATCCGTAAACCAAGCTACTTCATCAAGACTATCACTGCCAGCATATTTATATCCTTTTGAACCATTACCTCCTCGTGCAGCAAATTCCCATTGCGCTTCAGTTGGCAACGCAAAGGTTCTTCCAGTTAATTGATTAAGTTTCTTAATAAACTCCTGACAATCGTTCCACGAAATCATTTCTACTGGCAAATTATCACCTTTCCACATCGATGGATTATCCCCCATCACCGCTTGCCACAATTCTTGCGTCACTTGCGTTTCGGCTATATAATAATCATCAAGCGTCACTTTATGCTGAGGTTTTTCGTCACCCCACGCTTCATCATCTTGCTCCGTTGCTCCCATCACAAATGTACCACCATCAACATACACCATCTTAAATTGCACGCCATTAACATTAAACAATAAGTCTTTCAACTGCGAACTTTTTTGTTGATCAACACACTGATTTGCTTCCATATTTTCAGAAATTAAAGGGTATTGCATATTTTGACTTCAAATAATATTCCTCTGCAAAGATACAAAATTTTTCAGCTGTTTGCAAATGTTTCTGAAGCTTTTTTTCAAAATCATCGCAAGAATCTATGTCAAAATCTCTCCCTACCCTCAAGCTACCTTCAAGCAACCTTCACCGAAGAAGACTGACAACCCCCCTCTGTGTCTGTTTCCGACTTAAATTTCCACCAAAAACTCAACTTTACACACCTAAAGAACAATTTTAAACAAAAACTCTTGCAACTATCATAAATTTATCTTATCTTTGCACAATAAAACGACCGAGGGTCGTTGATAACTAATAACTAATCATTAATAACTGAAAATAAATTATGGACGAAAGAGTAAAACCTATTATCAATAACGCATCTGACGACATGGAAGGTGCTGTTATGTTCCTTGATGACGCTCTTGCTCACATTCGCGCAGGTAAGGCTAATGTGCGCATCGTGGATGGCGTACGCGTTGACTATTATGGCAGTATCGTGCCTATCTCTAACGTGGCTAACATCTCTACTCCTGATGCTAAAACTATCCAAATCCAATGTTGGGAGAAAAATATGATGGCTGTTGTTGAGAAAGCTCTTATCAACTCTGACATCGGTATCATGCCTGTAAACAATGGCGAGGTTATCCGTCTTTGCTTGCCTCCTGTGACTGAGGAACGCCGTAAACAATTGGTTAAACAAGCCAATGCTGCTGGCGAAGATGCTAAAGTGTCAATCCGCAATGCTCGTCGCGACGCTATGGACAAACTCAAAAAAGAACAAAAAAATGGTTTGCCTGAGGACGTAGAAAAAGACGGCGAAGCAGAAGTACAAAAAGTTCACGACAAATTCATCAAAAAAGTGGACGAAATGCTTGCTGCTAAAGAAAAAGAAATCATGACAATTTAATAGTGTATAGAGTTTAGAGTATAGAGTTTAGAGCACTATATTGTCAGCCTCTTGATACAAATCTTTTTAAATATCAACAATTGCCTGAGGTACTTAAATCTCAGGCAATTTGCAATTAAAAGCAATAGTATCGTTCTGTTGCTCGTTGTGTTTTTATCCCTACCCAATACCCTATTAGCACAAAACAATGCTGATTCTGTAAATAATTATGAATTATGCATTACGCATTATGAATTGAACAGGTGGGATGCCCTAATGAATTGGAATTTCATGGCGCTGCCCTACCCAAGCTATTCGCCCGAAACATCGTGGCAATTCGGCATCACGGGGGTGTGGTATTTTCACACATCGAAACAGTGTCAACAATTCAGCGACCTTAACTTCGACATGGGCTATACGCTCAACCGACAATGGTACATAAACGCTAACTCTCGCATCTATTTCAATACGAAAACACGCTGGTTTCTCGATACTTATTTGTCAGCAAAGCACTACCCCGACCTATTTTTTGGCACTACCAACAACATCGACTCGGTCTATAATCCTGCAATAAGATATACTGCCAATTTCATCGACCTACAAGCCCGTCCAAACTTCTACATCACAACGCATTGGCTCGCTGGAGCAAACATACGCCTACGCTACGAAAACTCACAATTAAATACCACCGAACCTCAAACAGCGCAATATTGTCCCCCTGTTTTAGGGGGACGAGCCCAACGGGCGGAGGGGGTCAACAACTCTCAACTGTCAACTCTCAACTGTCAACAGCTAACTCAAAACGGTTTCGGAGAAAACTTCTTTCTCGGTCTCGGCGCTAACATCTCATACGATACTCGCTCTAACAACTACTACCCCCTACACGGACTATTCTTCAAAACAACAATAACTTACTATCAACAAATACCAATCGGCAGACAAGAAACTTTCAACTCTCAACTTTCAACTTTCAACTTTCAACTCGACTTACGACACTACATGCCTCTATATAAAGAACTTATCCTTGCATGGAATTTCCGCTCAGAATGTGCGGTGGGTGGCGATGTTCCATTCCAACTACTACCAACCATTGGCGGACAAGACCTTGTGCGAGGCATACGCCAAAACAAATTCAAAGACAACACACTCTTTGCCCTACAAGCCGAACTTCGCATACCCATTTGGCGATTCCTCAAAGGTGCTGTATTCGGCTCGGTCGGCGATGTGTACAACTACAACCATTGGCAATGGACGACTCCCAAAATAGGCTATGGCGCAGGACTACGCGCCTGCATCCACCAAGCCAAAACCAACATACGTTTCGACGTAGCACGTCAAAATTACTCAAACAACTGGAGCTTCTATTTCACCGTGAAAGAAGCATTTTAAAAATGAGGAATGACACTGCCATCTGTAATCTGCAATCTGTAATCTGTAATCTAAAATATGACTGGCTTAATTATCAAAACAACTGGTGCTGACTATCTCGTTCGCAACGAACAAGGCGATTTTACATGTAAAATCAAAGGCAATTTCCGCATCAAAGGCATCAAGGCTACAAACCCTATCACCGTGGGCGACCGCGTGGAATTCGACCCCGAATCGGGCTATATCACCGACCTACACGACCGTCGCAACTACATCGTGCGCAAGCCTACC
>JAFYSF010000027.1 GCA_017559505.1 Paludibacteraceae bacterium
TCTACTCCTTCTACTCGTGTAGAAACACAACTCTTATTTGTGAACACAATCTTATTTTCACAATTTTCTGGTTTATGCTCCCAAACAAAATCTGCATATGCAAAACGAGGTTTTACTTCTGTATGCAATTCAAATCCACAACCAGGAAGGCCCTTATAACGCACTTCACAATAATAAGTAGTAATATCATCGGCAGGAACATCAATTTTTTGCTTATTCGAAATAACCTTATTGCGGTCTCTCTCATTAGTCCAAAAATATTCAAAACCTTCTGGGGCCTCCATCTCAATTGTAACAGTCTCCCCACAACTATTATTAGAAATAGCTGCAGCAATACAATCTAATGTGAAATAAGCATATCCAGTATGAGCTTGAGGGGTACAATCTTGAGTAACCAAATGAACATATACGGTTTGTCCATGATATTGTTCCAAATTAAGACCTATTGCAGTCCAATCCTTCCAAACAAAACCTTTATGTTCATGCCAAAAATCACCCTTCTCTGGAGTAAACTCAAACATACCACACGACGGGTCAATTCTCTTACCATCCTTATCTAAAATCTCAAGTATAAATCCAGGGTCTTCTTTTGGACCATGTCCAGGTTTTTGCAATACAACAGCATATTTCATCAAAAGAATTTTTGCCTCCATTGTATCTACAAGATATTCATATTTAATACCTTCCGCCAAACCACCTGGTTTTTCATCTCCCAATCGAACAGAAGCCAAAGCTCCTTCTGGTATTGTACGTAGTTTATTACCTGTTCTTGGGTCAAACTCATTTTGCTTCCACATTGCTGTATGACGACCTGGTATTGGACCCAATGGAGATGGTCCTACTGCATAAATACCTCTGGTCATATCTGTTGCATTACCAATCTCACAAACAACACCATCTCTATCTAAAGTCACAAAATTAATACAATGCCTATCCGGACAATAAGATACTGCATTATTCCATATTGCCCACGAACTCTTTGAGTCGCCACAAATACCTCTTACTCGCACATCAAACAAACCTTCGCCTAAATCTGCAAAAACGATACTCTGCTCTTTTGTAATTACCTTGCCTCGCCAAACTCTCGAATCTGCCGACTTATACTCTACCTCATAACTTTCGTTATAACCAAGCCAACTCACCTTCATTGTATCACAAGTCGACTCAACAAGTAAATTTTCTGGTTTCCAACAGTTCGCTGATGCCAACTGAATATTATCAATACAAGCAGCAATAGGATAATCCAATTTAGACTTATTATTATTTTCCCATACAAAAATAAGATAATACTTTTGCCCTGGATTCAATGTAAATGTGAGTTGCTCTGAAGCATATGCCGACCAATATTGCCAAACTGCACCACCAAACAATGTCGCATTAGGACGTGTTACTCTCAATTTTTGAGGTAATGTCGCAGAATTATAAGATGATGACAAATCTGATGCAGAAATAAAACTTGCTGGCAACAGATAAAATTTCAACATCGATATACCTTCTGCCCCAACGCATTTCCAATCAAAAGAACAGTCAACAATACATGACGTACTATTTGTAGAAGGGTCAAGTTCTATTTCACGATAGGCAATTACTGTATTAGGTTTTGCGCCATATGTTGTTGTTTTTCCCGTATCACACGAAATATATAACGACTGAAAACCTCCATTCATATCAAGGTTGCCAATCATCCATTGGTCTAAACATTTTGAACCATTAGTCCCGGTATTAAGTTTCCAATTACTAATCTCTACAGAATCCTCAAAACCACACTCATATGGTACCGAAATTTGCTGAGCATACAATATACCACAAAAACTAAAAGATATTAACAATAAAAAATAAACAAAAACTCTTTTCATATCATTAAATTACTTAACCCAAATTTTATGTATATAACTTCTATCTTTATGTACTATCTGTAATATGTATAGACCTTCTTCTCTCGGAACATTTACCTCTACAGTTCCTAAATCGTAAGCATTTAATAAAACCCCAGATAAACTATAAATATTAACAAATCCATTATCAATATCAGACAAAATAGTTTGTCCTTTATCAAAAATTGTAGCATGCAACATAGCATCTGAATTATAGATATCATCTATTGCAGTATAAACCCCTGGACAAAATTCACAAGTTTGCATTTTGGTTCCATCGCTACCACGCACAGCTATCATATAAAAACAATCATCTTCGCCGAAAGTCTCACCATCAGGCAAATAATAGAAAGCCCCCGTTGCTGTAGAATCCATCACGCCATTAACATACCATTCATACTTACCATCTACAAAATCATAACCCTTATCCAATACGACAATCAAGTTTCCAAATTTAGCTTGTAATATCGAAGAACTATAATAAATGTCAAAATCAACAGGTATTGATACATCGCTACAAATGAAAGTAGTGTCATAGAAAACAAAAGTTGCAGTATATCTATTCGGTGTACATCCACCATTAGGCAACAAAACAGAAAAATCGCCTCCTGCATCTTCAAAACTCAACCTTTCTTGATTGACAAACCCAGCAGAAATCGCCTGATTATCAAAGTAGATAGAATATTCTACTGGAGTACGAGCTCCTGATGCAAATTCAAATTTTACATCTAATTTTTCATCATCTTCACAACCAGAAATAGCCTCCTCTACAAGAGAAATATCCAATGGTTCGATTACTTCAAAGTACATAGTAAAAATACTGTCGCAACCATAAGGTGATTGAGTTGTATCACCATATACACCAAACTCACTTAAAAGTTTTCCACGGAAATAATACTCTTCACCTGCACAAATAGTATCATACATAACCGTATCAAACTTTTCAGCTACATACAAATCAAGGTAAACAAGACTATCGCATCCGTAAATATTTTTCAAAGAATCAACATAAATACCAGTTTCATAAAGTGTGTCATTGTTAAACACATAATATTCACTTTTACATATTACTTCATGCGTTGTATCTTGCGTAATTCCAAGTTTAGGCAATGTAATAGTGAAAGATGTTTCATTGTCACAATCTATAAGTTTAGCTCTTAAACGAACAGTATAAGTACCACCTTCATCTGGGTATTTATGAGTCGGATGTTCTACAATTGATGTATCACCATCACCAAAATCCCAAAAGAATTCATCACACTTATTTGCAGTTTCCGAACTGTCATTTGTGATTTGATTAACAAGTTGAACAAAACTTTGATTCTCAAATCTTACATAGTTCTCACAATTTGTAATATCAAACTCATATGCAGCTTTTGCACGAGGGAAGCGACCAACACCTGATACGTGTTCTGTAAAATAACACTTTTCATTAGTTGGTTGAATTACATCAACATAATATGTCGCAGTATCATCAGGTTCAATCATGAATTTTCTATCAGTAGAAAGAGTAAACAAAGGAGCATTGGGATTATACCATCTATAGTTAAATCCTTCTGGCGCCATAAACTCAGTTTTACCACTAGTACTACCACCACCGCCACAAGTCAAACCCTCAATTTTACCATCGGTACAACTCAAAGTAAAATATGCATAACCATAATGCCCAGTTTGCCCACAGTCATTAGTAGAGAATCGAATAGTAAGAGATTTGCCATGATGCTGTCTTAAGTCGATAGCAACAGTAGTCCAATCCTTCCACCAGCCACTACCACCTTTAAATGGAACCCACCCATCCTCTTCTGTAGTGCCAAATCCTGCTGAAAAATCAGCCTCACCACAACCATTTACATCTAATTTTCTTGTGCCATTCAACACATGTAACTGAAATCGAGGTTGAGCACTAAGCTCATGTCCTGGGTCTTCCATTACAACGGCATAATTTAACAACAACACTGCAGATGACAATGTATCAACCAAAAGATTATACTCAATAGCCTCACCTTCGGCACCAACACGGTGATTACCAAGACGCACAGAAGCTAATTCTCCATCTGGTACAGTTTTCAATCTACCTTCTGTTCGAGGGTCAGTTTCAGTTTTATCCCAGTGTATAGTATGACGGCTCATTGCCGAACGACAACCATAATCAACATATTCTTTTTTCTGATTTGGAGCTAAATGTGTCCCTGTATAACAATTTGATGAACTAAGATTCAAAAAATCGACACATCGAGCTGCCGGATAATAGAAAAACTTATCCCGCGAAGTCCAAGCACTTTTAATGCTATCACACACTGACCTCACATAAAAAGACATCATACCCTCTTCTAGACCCTGCACCTCTAAATATTTATTTTGTATATCATTATATTCAAACCATTCTTCTGTTATATAATTATATATTTTCACATCATAAGCAGAAGCATCACCATCCCAAGAAAGCACAACCTTATTACCATGAGGATTTATTTTGAAATCATAAGGTCTACTACAAAGACCTCTCTTCATAATCATAATATTATCAACACAAGCACCTGGAGTATAAGGTGACAAACTTCCATTAGCCCAAATAAAAACAAGAAAATAGGCTGAACCATCAGAAACAATAGTATCAGCAATAGTATTCCAATAGTGTTGATTCAAACAGATTGAATCTCGTCCAAATTTCAAGGCATAATCATCGACCCAATTATGCAAAATACCATTATCAGTCGAATTAATTTTGATATTATCTTTTTCAGGAATCCAACAAACATACAAACCATCAGAATAGCTTGTACCACCTGCTCTCCAGTCGAAAGCAAAGTCATAGACACCTGCCTCTAAAGTCAATTTACGATAGGAAATGATAGTCGCATTCGAATTTGTATAATCCGCATTTCGACCTTCATATCCAGAAATAAACAAACCAGCCTCACCCTCATTAGCACCTGGCTTACCAAAATACCATTTATTAATACATCTAGGTCCTTTAGGTCCTGAATTCACCTCCCAATTATCATACTCACTTACATCTTCAAAGTCACAAAAATAACTACTTACTACAGTATTATCCTGAGCAAGCACAATATTACAGAAAGAAACTGCAACTAATAAAAAGAAATAATAGATTTTAGATTTCATATTATTAGAAAAACATCAGTCAAGAGCCGAAACTCTTGACCAATGTTTATTATTTAAAAATTATTCAACAATCACCTTACCTTGATAAGATTTACCATTACCTGTAATAACACGTACTACGTAAACACCAGTAGTATTCAAACCATCAATTCCAATTGGATAGATAGTAGGAGTATCTACATAAATTCGTTGTCCAACTGCATTGAATACTTCAACCATCAAGCCTTCGCGTTCTTCAATTGTAAAGTCGGCATTAATATACAAAGTATGATTAGCAAATACAGGGTTAGGAACCATAATCAAATCGAAGTTTCTAACAACATCAACAGCAGTGCCTTCTTCTACAGTCAAAGTATGGATAATAACATATTCTTCACCATCTCTTTCCAAAACAAGAGTATCGATATAAACACCAGGTTTAGTATTTTCATCGTAATACAATGTTTCGTAAGTATAAGGAAGTTCATCTGTTGTAATTGTTGTTTCAAAATAAGAAGTGTCACCTTCGAGAACTGTGAGGTTCAATACAACTGTAGAGTCGCAACCATCAACAGATTCGAGTTTCAATGTATACACACCAGATTTTGAAAGACCTTCAAAACCATTATCATTGTATTTTTCACCTGATTTGATAGTTTCGTTCAAAGTAGAACGATAGTCAGGCAATACAGTAGCATGGAGCAATACGATAGAGTCGCAACCTTCGGCAGTTTTGAATGTTTGTTCATAGTTACCATTTGAATTGATAGTCAACTCACCAAATTCATATGTTTCACCGAAACAGATATTTACAGAAACCTCTTCACGAATAGGATCAGTTACTTGAAGAACAAGAGTTACAAGAGAATCGCAACCTAAAGAAGAAACCAAAGTTTCGCTATAAACGCCACCTTCAGTATATTCAATACCATTCCAATTGTAAACTTGACCAGAACAGATAGTCTCTACAGTTGTTGTATGCTCAGTAGGGATAACTGACAATTCAAGAATAACAATAGAGTCACAACCATTAGCCGAACGTATTTTTTGTTTATAACGACCAGCTGCAGTCAAAGAAGGGAAGTTGTTCAATGCATAAACATCGCTTTCACAAATTTGATCAGTAAGTCTTGTTTCTACTTTTGGTAATACACTGATATTTACACCTCTAAAGATATCAACTTTACCAACTTCAGTAGTCAATTCCCAATATCTGTGAGAATTTTCACCAATATTCAACTGATTGCCTTCGAAATTGAAATAATCATTAGCAAAGTCTTCAGTTTCACAAATAGTGTAGTCGATAATATCTGTTACACAAGCATTGATATGAACGTTATCAATATGCATTGTAGTTGTTGCACCAGGATTGTTAGACTCAACATAGAATGCTACTCTAATTTGTTTACCAGCATATTTAGTCAAATCAACTTCATAACGTTTACCTGTGCTAGGAATGCTATAATATTGATAATTGTCAGTAGCAGTGCCCCAAATAGTTGCATTTTCTTGTTTCCAAGTATCACCAGCATCTTCAGATACAATAACCATGAATTTATCATCAGTATCATTCTTATCTTCTTCTGTTGGAGCAGTTGTTTTATCCATATCTGTCAATGCAAGATCGAACATAAGGTGATAGTTTGCAGTAGCATCAGTCAAATCAACAACAGGAGAGAACAACCAAGATTTAGTACCTTTAGAAGAATCATTCAAACCAGAAGGATTTATAATGTTAGCTTTAAGATGAAGACCTGCAAAAATACCACTTTGTGTAATCCAAGTGTCAGAAGACAAACCAGAATAAGCAAACTCAGCTTGACCAGCAAATGCTTGTGAAGCAAGATAAGTGTTAGAAGTTTGCCATCCATCCAAGTTGCTTGCTATACGATCAAACGACTCTGCATAAGGAGTAGTTTTATTAGTTTGGAACATATAGTATGGAGACCACTCAGAAGTATCGCCTTCAGCACAAATAGTTTGAACTTTCACATAATAAGCAGTTGATGCATCCAAATTGCTAATACGAGCAGGAAGAGCAGCAACAGTATCTACAACTGCACCAGTAAAGTTAGTGTTAGTAGCATATTGAAGCACATATTTAACTGCATCGCTATGACGGCAATCAATAGTTACACTATTAGATGAAATTTCAGTAGCTACCAAGTTGTTAGGAGTGAAACAAGAGATTTGTTCGAATACAATATCGTCGATATAAACAATATTATTAGCAAATCCGTAGTTTTCATCTTTGAATGCAATAAACGGACCAGCAGCATCTGCCAAAGGAACAGAAACTTGAATCCAGTAGTCATTGCCAGTAGCATCACTACTAATATTAGCAGCTAAACCAAATGATGTTGCAGTGTAAGGATATTCAAAAGTTCCAAAAGCAACGAATGTAGTTGGATCGTATGGGTTAGTCATAGAACCAACAGTAATCTTACGAGCATAAGTTGTTCCAACATTAGAAGTGGTAACTTTGCCAAGAGTATCGTTAGTCACACAACGCATCCAGAAAGAGAGTTGTGTGATAGAGAAATCGGCATTTACTTCTGGCAATGTAACGAAACCACCAGTAGCATCATTCTTATCATTATTAGTAGAATACAATCTCAAAGCATATTCGCCAGAACGAGCATACTTAACATTTGCAGCATTCTTAGCCAAAGAAGGGATAGATGCCAAAGAGTTATCGCGACCACCAACGAAACAACTTGGGAGAACATTTTGTTGTTCTGTAAGAGAAGATTGACCACCAATTGAATAGTGTTCATTTTCATCATCCATTGTCAAAACTGTATTCATTGCGATAGGGTTACAAGAAGTAGAAACTTCGAATGGACCAGCCCAACGGCTATTATCAGTAGTAGAGCAGATAGCTCTTGCATAAACTTTATAGTTGACACCAGCAGTCAAACCATTGATAACAACAGTATCGTTGTTTTCTTGTTTGTGGAATGCAACATTAGCTTCAGTAACAGTAGCTACGTCCAAAGTATCAGCAAATGCAACAACTTCGTAAGATTCAGTAGAGTTAACAGAAGCAATAGCAATCTTAGCCTCATTTGAATTTACAGAAATAAGTTTAAATTCGTGAGGAGGTGTACAAGATTCGCGGGTGATAGAGATATTATCAATAACAGCAGAACGTTTTGCAGCATATTCACCAATAGTATCATTGTTTACCCAATAGAATACCATATTATAGAGACCTGCCATTTCAGGAGTAACAAAAACAACTGTTTCTTTAGTTTGCCATTGTTCAGCCATCGCTTTTGTAGTATCGACACCATTCAAACCGGTAGAGTTAGAGAGGTCGATCCAACCTTGGATTCTATTTTCAGTAAGCGCATTACCAAGAGCACCAGCAGTACCGTCCAAGTTAGTGATAGTAGCACTACCACCATTGAAACGAGAAGTAGTTGGCAAGAAGCCCACGCGAACATAGTCGTTTTTATCTTCACCGAAGCAAGTCCAATCGTAAGAAACTGTATATACACCAGCTTCGAGAGCTACGGCACGTGAAGCCCAAGAATAAGAAACTACATCAGGATTGTAGTGAGCTGATTTAGCACTATCATTACTAATATAAAGAGCTTTACCACCTTTGTCAGATACTACTTGAGCATCGTCAGTACCGATGAACCATTGATTAACTTGACCATTTTGAGCAAATAACCATTTAGCTGCTTCTGACTCATCAGTAAAGTTGAAGTTATAAGGCATATTAGTTACCACTTCAGGAGCAGTGCGGAATGTACCAGCTTTACCCCATTCTGAAATGTCATCAGCAGCACAAAGAGTGCGAACATATACATCATACTCAGTGTTAGCAGCAAGACCTGCAATGGTGAAGGTAGTTGCATCGATAATAAGCGATGTACCTTCAGAATCACGATTGAAACCAACAGGACCATATTTAACCTCATATTGAGGAGCACCTTCGTGAGTGAATGAAATAGTCAATGAGTTGTCTGTATGACTCAACATTGCGAATTTCTCACCTGGGAAACAAGTCGGAATTTTTTCAATTTTAATATCATCAATTGTAAAATAACATGCTGAAGTTTCTGCTTGCCAAACTTTCTTAGATGTACTATATTTTTGAGTTAAAGCATAAGAAGTAGTAAACGCAATGTGTTTAGCAGTACCTTTATAACCTTCGAGAGAAACAGTTGGAGTGTACAAATAGTTGTTTGGATATGTATCAAAAATCACAGTATCGATAGGTTCGAATGTACCTGGGATATCGTTAATATCAGAAACAGCACCAACAATAATGTTACGACGTTTGTTAGTTGTACCATTATACTCATGGAAAGAGACTTTGCAACGAGACAAACTTTCAACTTCAACCTCAGGAGTTACAAGATAAGTAGTACCTGTTTTACTTACCGTGAAATAAAGAGCATGAGTTGATTTATTTCCGCCACTTGGATAATAGTAACTACCTGTAACGCCATACATGTAAGGATACTTAGATGTTGAAGCTGTACAATGAGAATAGTAACATACAGGTGGTGTATTTTTCAAGTTAGGTTGGTCTTCGAAATTGTCAAAGAAAGGAAGGGATATTGTTCTAGGACAATCAGTTGTAATAGTTTCTACTGTTGTCCAAGCTGTATATCCACCATCACAAGTAGAACGAGCGTATACATAATAAGTAGTAGCTTTTCTGAGGCCAGGGATAACGAGTGTGCTATTATCATAAGAAACAACAGAATCGAGAGTGTTGCCATTCAAGATATCTTCTGTAGCCAAAGCAGTAGCATATTTCACTTGATAAGGAGCACCTCCGCCAGACAAAGTAACTTTGATAGATTCAATACCAATGCTATCTACAGCTAATTTAGTCATACAAGAAGGTACAGTATCGAACACAACATCGTCGATACGAACACCATTTTTAATCTCGAAATTAGACAAGAACATTACGTACTTACCTCTATCGCCATTAAGGTCGCATTCATAGTTATCGAAACGAACTTCATATGGACGCCACTCTTCAACAAAACTCAATGTATCAACTGCTTCGAAAGTTGACAAGTCGGTAGGATCGGTAACAACACCCACAACAAGTTTTTTAAGATATGAATCAGATGAATAAGACTTACAACTACCCCAGAATTTCATGTAGATTTTAGAGATATCGCTAATATCAATTCTGTTAGTGATTGCATAAGCACCATTATAAGGAGGAAGAGTCATGAGAAGCAAAGCTGATGACCCTGTATGAGCATAACCAGCTTGTGTTTTAACATCACAATAAGGTATATAGCTATTAATATCATAACCTTCATCTACAGGTCCTTCGTAAAGAGTACCAACAGTCCAACATTCAGGGAGATACTTATAGTTGTCAGAATATGTATATTTTATATAATTCTCGAAACCTTCAACACCATTAGTACCCATTTTGTCGACAGTAACGACTTCGCAAGGAGTGCGGAATTTGACTGGATTAGACCACAAACCAGACTCGGCATCACACAAAGGTTGAACATAAGCGTGATATTCGGTATTAGTATTAAGGCCTACAATCTCAGCAGGATTAGT
Source organism: Paludibacteraceae bacterium (assembly GCA_017559505.1). Classification (GTDB taxonomy): domain Bacteria; phylum Bacteroidota; class Bacteroidia; order Bacteroidales; family Paludibacteraceae; genus Aphodosoma. Next base: position 10,539 of record JAFYSF010000027.1, read on the forward strand.
AGTTACAGTATCGAATTTGAATACATTTGGATTTTCTTTACCTTCTAGGATATCTGATATTTCAAATTCATTGAGGCGTTTTGTAGTGAGCATTACGCGCCATTTAGAAACTTTAGAAGAAGAAGTCCAACGAAGATTTACTCTATCAGAATCGTAAGAAACTACTTTCAAGTCTTCAGGACGAGGACAAGTAGCGATATAGTCAACATTGATATTGTCGATAGCCAAGAAGAGGTCGTCCCAAGAAAGTTCGCAACCATCGTTCAAAGAGATGACTATATGTTCGCCATTTCCTTTGTAATTTTCGAAAGTTACGATATATTTGAGGAACTCTTTTTGTGTTTTAGTTTTAATAACAGCAACTTCTTCGATTGTTGTAGAGTCGTAAGGGTCGGTCATAACACCAACAGTAACAGAACCCACCTTACCAGACTGAAGCATCATGTCGAAAGAGAGTTGCAATTCGTTAAGCGGTTTAGCCATCTTAGGCAAAGCCAAATAGAGATTTTGCATTGGATTGCCCATAGAAGGGTTCTTACGCATCAAAATACCATATGAAGAAGCATTTTGAGGTACAGTCAACACTGGATAGTTCATTTCCAAATAAGCTACTTGTTGTGTGTACATACAAGGCACAGGGAAACCACCCAAACCAATACGAGATCTGTAATGAGGATTTTCGAAGTCTTCAGAATAAGGAATTGCTTGAACATCGAAACAACCAGTTTCGAACTCTACAGGATAAGACCATTCACCAAATACGCCAAGAGTAGTGTCGCAAAGCGCTTTGATTGTATAGTAATATTTGTAGCCAGGACCATCGAGACCTGTGATTTCTATAGAGTTTGTAGTGATAGTATCATCAGTAAACCACTCTTTGCGAGAATCGATACCTTCATAGGTAATTGTATTTTTAGCAACACGCACAACCCAAGCATCGGCAGTAGTTTTATCCCAAGAGATAATCAAACGAGATGGATCGCTTGGAGACATAGCTTGAATATTAACTACGTTGCCACAAGAAGGCATTTCGTCAAATTTGATTTTATTGATACGAACAGTATTCTTGTCGAGTTCGACATTGTCAGTAGAAACCAAGAAAGCAACAAATTTACCATTAACATCGTAATTTACGAAATCGATGTAATGATAGATATAAGAAGTTTCAGCCTTGAAAGTATCAACAGGTTGGAAAGTTGTGAAATCGCGAGCGTCAGACATCACACCAACAACAACAGCACCAGATTGTTCGATTGATGTCATGAGTTCGAAAGTCAAACGTGTGTTTTTGAGATCGACACCTAACTCAGGAGATACGAGCGCAGTCCAAGAAGTACCAACAGTTTTATTAACAGTTGCCTCTAAAGGTCTAATAGTCAAACTTTCATTGATTTTGAACATTGCAGTAGAATTACCAAGAGTCAAAAGAGATGGAATCAAAGCGCCACCAGTTTCGATTTGAGAATTTTCGTACCAAGTTGGATAGAATGTAGTTGCATCCTCTCTATTGATACCTGTAGTAACCACTGTGTAAGGTACGCTCTCGATACGGCCAGGAGTACGCAAGATGCGACGGTCGCTCCATTCGCCTTTTGCAGAACCATTGACGCCACGCGCATAAACAAAATAGAGAGTTGTTGGTTCAACAGTGAGAGCACCGCCATTGGTAATTTCTTGAGCAGTTGCAGTTGCAAGTTCGTCGGCAGTCAACTCTGTTTTTGACAATACAACTTCGTATTTTTCGTAAGAGAATGGGAAGTTGAATAGAACTTGAGTTGCAGATGGCAATTGCATTTGGAAGTTGTTAACTTTCAATACTTCTGGACGGAAATCAACCAAAAGATTGTCCATCACAAAGATATTTGATTCAGAGAAGTTAGATGCAAATGCGATGAATTTACCTTCGCCTTGATATTTTTCGAGAGAAACAAAGCATTTTTCAAATACACGCATTGATGTGATGTTGACTGTATCGAGTGCTTCGAAAGAACCAAAGTCGTTAGGGTCAGTCATTACACCCACAACGATGCTATTGCGGTCTGAATTGTTTGGAGTGTAATTGATTGCAGTGAAAGAGACAAATAAGTCGCTCATTGATTTGCCTTCACCAACTTCCATTTGAGGCAAAGAGAAGTATGCATAAGAGTTAGCAGGAATAGCAGTTGCAGCAACTTTGTCTACTGCTCCATTGAAACAAACTACTGTAGAAGCATCCGGTGAAAGTTGAGCTTTTTCAGTTGCACTGGCAGTTGTATTGATGTAAGGAGAAGTAACATTTTCAGATGAACCAACATAGCAGTTAAGCGGATAAGTAGTACCAACAGATCTGTTGTTGAAATTCATTGTATAGCCAGGATAAATCAAGTTAGAAGTACGGAATTCGGCACCTACCCAATCGCTGACATCAACACCACAAAGAGTGCGAACATAGTAGTAATATTTTGTACCTGCATTGAGTTTTTCGAGACTGATACCGAAAGAAGGTCCTACGATTGTAGTGTCGAGTACGTTTGCTTTGATTGAGTCAGATGCAAGTTGCTCGGCAGAAAGTTGAGTTGTAGAAACTTTGACTTTAACAAACTTAGCATCAAATTCGCCCATCCAAGAGAGTTCAACAGACTCGTTAGTAACTTTGCTATCAATCAAACCGTAAGGATCGATACAACGAGGAGTTGAGCGCACCAATACGTCGTCGATAACAACACCACGACCTAAGTTGTCAGTTGCTTCGAAAGCGATTTGATAAGTGCGAGAGCCACCATTCAAACGAACTGTGTCAACAGCCCATTTTTTGATTGGACGGTCAAAAGTTTTCAACAAAGTCCACTCTTTGTCGGCAGAAGCACGATACAAAACGCGCAATGTATCGAAATCGTTAGTCCAAGTGCTTTGCGCATGAGCAAAGACGAGGATTGGTTGATAGATGGAAGTGATGTCCATCTGAGGAGAGATCAAACGAGTACGAGCATTTGTGCTAATAGAATCGCCACGAAAAGCTACACGTGATTGACCTGAATAAGCGCCATTAGGGAACGAGAGTTCACCAGATTCTGCTACCCAAGATATTGCGCCATTAACATTCTCTTGTGTCCAATCAGCAGGAATACCATTTTCGAAATCCACTTTTAATCTTTCATTTGGATTCAATTCTGGTGTTTGTGCCAACAAACAGAATGAGAAAGAGAATACCGCTAAAATAGCAAATAATTTTTGTAAATCTCTTTTCATAGTTTTTAGATTTAAGTTAAACATTATAATTAAAAAAATAAATTTTATCTTTATAGTTTGAACATGCAAAAACAAAATGTACCTATTATATTTTTGCGAGTATTTTAAAGGTAAGGTGTAGATTACTTGCACCTTGCTATTAATATATTTAAGTAAGAATAGGGTTATTGTATTTTTGCACCTTTTGTTTTTGTATTTATCACAATATTAACTCTAAAATAAATTTAAATTTCCTCTACCTCCACACAACAATAACAACAAGCTACAATTTATTGATTTTCAATATATTTACTTAGATTTTCGAGAATTATACATCAAAATAAAATCGTCTTATTTTCAACTATTATACTTTTAACTAAAGTTATCTGCAAAGTTATAAAAAATTTCCATAACTACAAAACTTTTTGTAAAAATATCTAAAAAAGCCTACTTAACAAATTACAATTATAAAAATATCTCACACATTATTTTATAAAATAATATATAAAATTAAATTTCAGTTATTTTTAATCAAAAAAACAACCGAGGAAACTTCATAAAAAAAAGACTATCGATTTGCCTATCGATAATCTTTTCTTCTATATTCAAAATATTTTTACGCGTTTTTACCGCAACAATTCTTATATTTCTTACCCGATCCACAAGGACAAGCATCATTACGACCTACTGTTTTCTCTGCATGAATTGGTTGTGTCACCTGACGCTCGCGAGTATCTCGTTGTCCTGCTCGTTGAATATCTGTCATATCTTGTTTATTTGCACTATAACGACTATAGTCTTGACGGCGTTCTGCTTCCGCTTTACGCACTTGTTCTGGTTCACGAACAGGTATCTGAGCTCTCATCAATACCGATGTAATTTTACGGTTCATCTCATTGAGCATATTACCAAACAAATTACTTGATTCGAGTTTATAAATCAAAAGTGGGTCTTTTTGCTCATAAGTTGCATTTTGCACCGAATGTTTCAACTCATCTAATTCTCGAAGATTTTCTTTCCAACCTTCATCAATTGCATGAAGAAGAATTGCTTTTTCAAATGCCTTAACGACCTCTTTCGATTCTGTTTCGTATGCCTCTTTCAATACAACTGGCACATTGTACATACGTTTACCGTCTGTAATAGGAATCAAAATCTTTTCATATTGAGCACCTTGAGTTTCATAAACTTGCTTAATCACCGGATTTGCAACTTCTGCCATTTTATCCATTTTACGAACAAATACCTCATATGCAGCTTCAGCCACTGCATCTACAAGATTTTCTGCACGCATCGAGCGGAATTGCTCTTCCGAAACTGGAGCATCCATTGCAAACACAGCCAACATATCAGTCTTGAAACCTTCATAATCCGCAGTTGCAAGATTATTATTTACTATCATCAATGCTGTATCATAAAGTGTATTCACAATGTCAACACCTATACGTTCTCCCATCAACGCATGACGACGACGAGCATAAATAACAGTACGTTGCTTGTTCATCACGTCATCATATTCCAACAAACGTTTACGAATACCAAAGTTGTTCTCTTCTACTTTCTTTTGAGCGCGTTCGATAGATTTCGAAATCATTGAGTGCTCAATCATTTCACCCTCTTGGAATCCCATACGGTCCATAACTTTTGATATACGTTCTGAACCGAACAAACGCATCAAATCATCTTCAAGCGAAACAAAGAACACCGAAGAACCTGGGTCTCCTTGACGACCTGCACGACCACGCAACTGACGGTCAACACGACGGCTTTCATGACGTTCTGTACCAATAATAGCAAGACCTCCAGCCGATTTAACCTCTGATGTGAGTTTAATGTCTGTACCACGACCTGCCATATTAGTAGCAATAGTCACAGTACCAGCACGACCTGCTTCTGCAACAATATCTGCCTCTTTTTGGTGCAATTTAGCATTCAATACATTATGCGAAATCTTACGCATTGTGAGCATACGGCTCAAAAGCTCAGAAATCTCTACTGACGTAGTACCCACAAGAACAGGACGACCTGCAGCCACAAGATTTACTACTTCTTCAATTACTGCATTATATTTTTCGCGTTTTGTTTTATAAACGCGGTCTTCCATATCTATACGTGCAATCGGACGATTAGTTGGTATCACTACTACATCCAATTTATAGATATCCCAAAATTCGCCTGCTTCTGTCTCCGCTGTACCTGTCATACCCGACAATTTATGATACATACGGAAATAGTTTTGAAGTGTAATTGTCGCAAATGTTTGAGTTGCAGCCTCCACTTTCACCCGCTCTTTTGCCTCAATCGCTTGGTGAAGACCATCGCTATAACGACGTCCATCCATAATACGACCTGTTTGTTCATCAACAATCATTACTTTATTATCAATCACTACATATTGGTCATCTTTAGCAAACAATGTATATGCCTTGAGCAATTGATTTACGGTATGAACACGTTCTGATTTAATTGAATAGTCTTGGAGAGCAGCGTCTTTTCTCTCTTGTTTTTCTTCTTCTGACAATCCTGCTTTTTCAATTTCTGCAATCTCAGCACCGACATCAGGCAACACGAAAAAGTTAGAGTCTTCTGTAGAACGTGTCATGGTGTCGATACCCTTATCTGTCAATTCAATCGAATTATGTTTTTCATCAATAACAAAGAAGAGTGGATCTGTTGCTATATGCATATGTTTATTATTTTCTTGCATATAGAATTCTTCTGTTTTGATGAGTATTTGTTTTATACCTGGTTCAGAAAGATATTTAATTAATGCTTTATTTTTAGGCATTGCTTTATAAGAACGGAACAATGCCAACGCACCTTCTTCATTGATTTTTTTATCTTCATTGCCAATCTTAGCACGCGCCTCAGCCAACAACTGAGTGGCCATTGTTGTTTGTTGCTTCACCAACACCTCTACTCGTGGGCAATACTCTTCAAACATTTGGTCTTCGCCTTTTGGCACTGGACCTGATATAATCAATGGTGTACGCGCATCATCAATTAACACCGAGTCGACCTCATCGACGATAGCATAGTTATGCTTACGTTGTACAAGATCAATCGGAGACGAAGCCATATTGTCACGAAGGTAGTCAAAACCGAATTCGTTGTTAGTACCGAAAGTAATATCTGCGTTATATGCGCGACGACGTTCTTCTGAATTAGGACGGTGTTTATCAATACAATCTACGCTCAATCCATGGAACATATAAAGAGGCCCCATCCATTCCGAGTCACGTTTTGAGAGGTAATCATTCACTGTTACTACGTGTACACCATTACCTGTCAAAGCATTAAGAAATACTGGCAATGTAGCCACAAGTGTCTTACCCTCACCCGTAGCCATTTCGGCAATTTTACCTTTATGTAGAACCACACCACCAAACAATTGCACATCATAGTGAATCATATCCCATTTGTGCATATTACCGCCTGCTTCCCACTCGTTGCTATAGATAGCCTTATCGCCATCAATCTCAACAAAGTCATGTTTAATTGCCAATTGACGGTCAAAATCTGTAGCAGTAACCTCTATTGTTTCGTTTTGTGCAAATCGGCGTGCTGTATCTTTTACAATAGCAAACACTTCTGGCAACACTTTATCAAGCTCTACTTCAAGTGTATCCAACACTTTCTTTTCAAGTTCATCTATCTCTTTATAAAGTTTCTCGCGTTTATCAAGTTCTGTACCTTCTACTTCTGCACGAATTTCATCAATACGAGTACGATACACTTTTACGGCATCTTGCAATTGCACACGAATAGCAGTCGTACGACCACGAAGTTCATCGTGTGAAAGTTTTTCTATTTTTGGATAAATTTCTTTTATCTTATTTACAATAGGCGACACCTCTTTCAAATCGCGTTGTGCTTTATTACCAAATATTTTGGCTAAAAAATCATTGAATCCCATATCTATATTAAATGTTTAGAGTATAGAGATCAGAGTACTGAGACATTCCTCGCTTCTCATCTCTCATTCCTCATTGTTTTATTATTTTACTATTTTTGTATTATAAATCGAACCATCTGCCGATGTAAGTGTTACTATATAAACACCATTAACGAAATTTGCTATCGACACCGTTGGACTACCACGAAGAGTTGTTACTGCCTGTCCATTTACGTTGTATATCACGCCCGACTCATACTCTCCCACTATCTCTACAACTCCATCTTGTCGTGCTATCACCATCATAGGCGCATCTACAACCTCATCCACTGCAACTTCATGTTCACGCACTTGCACCTTCTCTGTGTTGTACACATTAAAGTCAGTATAGCGTTCTTTTACATTTTCTTTTGTTGAATAGTTATGCACAAATGCCACAACATTCAAATTATCAACATTCCATTTCTGCTGTATTTTTACTTTATATTCCTTTTCAAAACCTTCATTCAATTCTACTTTATCGCCCCAAACATCTGTTGCTATATGTCGATTTACATTATGCTGATAATACAACCCCTGACGTTCGCTATTCCAACCAGCTTGCTTATCGGTTGCAAGATTATCTTCTGTCACATACACCGTCAATCGAGGCTCACCATCAAGTTGAGTTATTGATTTCCCTGCGGTTTTTATCGTCAATATCGAATCCTCTTCACTAAATTCTGTTTCCAAATCAATCCATGCCAATGCTGGTTTCGATAGTGCCACATTCAACAAACTCCACACATCAGCGCTTTCGATAGAAAATACTACACAACTATCTCCACCTTGATATGGATTTTTATGTCCATCGGCTTTCGACCACAACGTACGATCAATCATTCCTCCAGGCGCAAATGTTGTCACGATTGCCGAATAATAGAAATTCATATAAATCTCATCTTCTGGCACAGTCCATTGATCAGTATAGAATGCCACATGATGCCCAACCTCTATCACTTGGTCATGACGTCCATCTATCGAAGCCTCTACAATATCATGCCCTTTAGGACATGCTGTACAATTCTCAGTCGAGAATACTTCGAGCAACACCTTACGCGCTACTATTCGTTCCAACACATTCACCGCCACTCTTTGCTCATTGTTTTCTGGATTCAAATCAGCCTCGCCATTCAATTTCGCAACAACAAACTTCACATCATAAAGTCCAACTTCATCTATTTTTATGTTATCAAACACTACGCTATCCACACCAAGATAAGGTATTTCCACATCCATCACACGCACCTCTTTTTTTCCATTCCCTAAATCACATTCCATCTCTATCGTACGTATTGTATCTGCAGCAACATTCTCTACACAAAATGCTATATCAAAAGCCTTACTCATCTCCACATCCATACTACTTACTCCTGATGTCAACACCACATCATGCGCTGGCAACATATCACCCTCTATAGTACCATACACCGCAATACCTTTTGTCAATGTCCAATTAGCTGCCGACCCTTTGCGTATATACGATTGAACCGATGAATTATTTGCCACAGCCTGACTAATTGTCGATCCTCCCAACAAATAATAGCCAAGATATAACGAATCGCCTGTCAACAAAATAGGCTCATCCAACTCTACTCTATTCCACCCCTCAACCAATGTTGTTACATCAATCTCTTTGTCAAACAGAAACACCGAATCCAATGCACTTGCCACAAACAAACGCAAATATTTTGGCTGTGTTGCTCCTATCTGATACATCGACACAGAGGTCAATTCTGCGCCCACTTTATCTTTCAAATCTTGAGCCGACACAAACACCGCCGCACCTACTGTATCTTTCGATGTCGTACCTGTCTGACGGAATTTATCCTCAAATTTCAAGTTGCCAATATACATCTGACGTGCATCAACACCCAATGTTGACAATACAGCCGCAAATGCCAATAAAATTCTATAAAAATTCATACTTCCCTATGATTATTTCCAATTTGCAAAAATGTAGCAAACCGAGAGCATAAACAAGTTTACTTGAGTTATGCCGAGGTGTAGCACATTTTCGATTTTTTTGCAAAGATACAAAAAAAAAACAAAAATTCCAAATCACTTTCTCTCGCCTCGTTCTACAAACACAACCGCACTTAATATAGTGATTATCAACATCACAACAAACACCACATAACTATTTTGATTGCTCAAAGCCGTAATCGCAGAGAATACAGCCGTACCAATAAGCACAAAAATAAATGTCAAAAGATTAAGAAAAGCCAACATACTACCCAATTTATGCCCAATATCAGCACTTTGCACAGTCGCTAAACATGGCACTTGAAACATCCCTCCACTGAATGCTATCAAAAACACCATCACTCCCAACATCCAACCTTGTGGCTTAAATATCAACACCATACTCAATGCAAAAGCCACTCCTATCAATCCGCCCATGATAAACTTGCGTTTATCACGTTTTTCTATCAATTTTCCCGTCATACTACACCCTATTGCTATCCCCACTGCTGCCATTGCCAACACAACACTCGATGCCGTATTACTCATCTCAAGCGTACGCGTACAATGCAACACTACATTCATCTGCAACAATCCGCCCAACAACCACAACAACGAAGCTCCATAAATAGCCCTATTCAAACCCTTATATTGCGATGCAAATCTATACGACTGAATCAAAAATTTAATTGGATTTCGCGTTGTTTCATCCGTATCTGATTGTCTATCACTTTCCAACTCCTTTATTCCTAAAACCGCCGACAATCTCCAGCCCACCAATGCCAACACCACCATCACTACATCCACTCTCCACCATTCGTAATTATCCGACATATAGGCTGCCAACACCGTACCTATCAATATTCCAAGGAATGCCATCATTTCAAACATTCCACTCCCGAACGACACTCCTTTTTCTCCTTCCACATCTCGTATAAGTCCATATTTTGCAGGCGAATATAGGCAACTCTGCATCCCCATCAATAGCACCGCCAATAGTGTCATCCACACCGACTCAATCCAAAATCCTATGCCTGCCACCGCCACTATCGGCAACTCCAACAATTTCATCACCTTCACTACCTTCTGTTTCGAATATCGCTCGGCAATCTCTCCCGAATATGGCGAAAGCAGCAAGTATGGCAACACCAATGCCGCACTCACCGCTGCTATCAATTGGCTCTGTGTCATCCACTCAGGCATACTCCACCCCACCGCCACAAAAATTATGCAGTGCTTCATGAAATTATCATTAAGCACTCCAACAAAATTCAATAAAAACAGTTTAAACCATTTCATCTATAAGACACAAGATATAAGAAAAGTCAGACTTGTCAGAGATATCCAACAAGCCTGATCTTAAATACAAATTATTTCATTAGAGAAATCGAACGTTTCACAAAATCAGCCAAATCTTTGCCTTTCAACATATTGTTAGCCAAAAGCGCAAGGTCGATCAACTGTTTCACTTTGTCATGACCTGCTGCAAAACGAGCAAATACCGCAGTACGTTTTTCGCCCAAATCTGCAATTTGCTTGTCAAGGTTATTGATTTCTTCTTTCTCCGCCACAGGCACTTCGTCATCTTTTTTACCTTCATGCGATTTTTTCAACTCTGCTTTGCGTGCATCGAGCGACTTCATCTCTTCGGCAATTGGTCTTATTTCTGCCGCACACTCTGCCTCTTCTGCTTCCAACACAGCCTTCATCAATGGGTGTGTTGTGTTAAGCACGAGCGAATACGAATCTAGCATTTCGCCATAGAACGACATCATCGGATTACCTCCTGTGCGCGACATCTCTTTCATACGACGCATAAATTCGTTTTGCGTAATAATAATTGGAGCGGCATCTTCGCCAAGTGAATCGAGTGTAACAATAAATTCCGATTTCTCGATTTTCGGCAATTGTGCTTGGAACACCGATGTCAATGCTTGACGTTGGTCGTCATTGAGTTCCACTTGTGGCGCATCCGATTTCTGAATCAATTTACCCACTACATCGCTATCTACACGCACAAAACGCACTTTTTCATTCTTTTGTTCCCATTGACCTACCCAGTGCGAATCCAACTGACCGTCCATCAACAACACATCATAGCCCTTAGCCTGAGCTGCTTCGATATACGAATGTTGTTCGTCTGCATCGTTGGCATAGAGGCAAATCAAATTACCATCTTTGTCGGTTTGCTCACTTGTAATCAAGTTCTTATATTCTTCGAATGTAAAGAATTTACCATCTACATTTTTTAGCAAAGCGAAATCTTTTGCTTTTTCGTAGAATTTCTCGTCTGTCAACATACCGAACACGATGAATATCTTCAACGCATCCCATTTCTCCTCGAATTGTGCGCGATCGTTTTTGAATATCTCATTCAAGCGGTCTGCCACTTTTTTAGTGATGTGGTTCGAGATTTTCTTCACATTGCCATCTGCTTGAAGGTATGAACGGCTCACGTTCAACGGAATATCTGGCGAATCCAACACCCCGTGCAACAATGTCAAATATTCTGGCACAATACCTTCAACCGAGTCTGTAACAAACACTTGATTGCAATACAATTGAATTTTATTACGTTCAAGGCTCACACCCTCTTTGATGCGTGGGAAGTAGAGAATACCTGTCAAGTTGAATGGATAATCCACATTCAAATGGATGTGGAACAATGGGTCTTCGCCGTATGGATACAATTCACGATAGAATTTATCGTAATCCTCTTCTGTCAAATCGGCAGGTTTACGAGTCCATGCAGGTGTTGGGTTATTGATGATATTTGCCTCACCAGTAGCCACTTCCTTGCCCTCTTTCCACTCTTTTTTCTCACCAAATGCAATGTTCACAGGCAAGAATTTGCAATATTTGTTCAACAAAGTGCTGATTCTACCCTCTTCCAAGAACTCTTTGTTCTCATCATCAATATGAAGCACGATGTCAGTACCACGTTCTGCTTTATCGCACTCTTCGAGTGTAAATTCAGGCGAACCATCGCACGACCAATGTTGAGCTGGTTCATCTTTATATGATTTAGTGAAAATTTCCACCTGTTTAGCCACCATGAAAGCCGAGTAGAAACCAAGCCCAAAGTGACCGATGATAGCATTAGCATCATCTTTATATTTATCAAGGAATTCCGTTGCACCCGAGAATGCTATTTGGTTGATATAGCGTTCTATTTCGGCAGCAGTCATACCAACGCCACGGTCCGAGATTGTGAGCGTACCTTTTTCTGCATCAATTTTCACTTCAACATTAGTTTCGCCCATTTCGCCTTTGAACTCACCCACCGAAGCAAGTGTTTTCAACTTTTGCGTAGCATCTACCGCATTCGACACCAACTCACGCAAAAAAATCTCGTGGTCGCTATACAAGAATTTTTTAATCACGGGGAAAATATTATCCGTAGTTACCCCAATAGTTCCTTTTGCCATAATATATTATCTTTTTAAATTATTATTCTTACACCTCCACATATTGTCCCCCTGCCTTAGGGGGACGAGGGCGAAGCCCGGAGGGGGTCTTCATTCCACACTCCTCATTCCTCATTTTCAAATATAGTGCCACACCAAAACCTCTGCCATAATGTCACACCCCCCACCCAAACAGCAACCCTACAGCAACCCTCTTCATAGGATAACCTTACCTTCAAGCAACCTTCACCGAAGAAGACTGACACAAACCAGCACACTTTTTCATCCGTAGTGACGCACGGCTCGTGCGTCCACCAACCACAAAATTTTAAAAAATCCCAAGCCTCTACTATTTATTACTAGAATTACTAAAATACTAAAGCATCTATAAAATCTAGAGCTACTAGTACTACTAGAGCAACTAGTATTCCTAAAGCCATTATAATTACCAAACCAACTACAATTCCCCCCTCCATAATAACGAAGCGTTCCAGATACTCCAGAATATCCAGCAAACAAAAAAACGGCAAAGCCACCAACGACTTTACCGTTTTTATATCACTTTCAACATGTTTTTGCCTTTCCTACAAGTAACAGATAAATCCTACTGGCACACTGGACGTACTGTCAAGCCATAATAGCGAAGGTCGACATCCCAGTCTAAGTCGTCCAAACTGAAAAAGTACACGTAGTAGGCATTACCCAGATCATCAATGTCAAGCGAACTCGACCAATAGGCGCCACCCTCCCCAGCAAAGTTAAGTGTACCTTCATCCATATAACCAGTAGCAGGCAAGAAAATAGAATTACCATTACGACCTGCAACTTTATATCCATTCACACCATTTTGTATAGTCCAATTCCATGTGCAATTATCCATGAGTTCTTGTTGCTCTTCGATTGTTGGCATTCTCCATGCTCCTCCCCAATTCACTGTAGCAGCATCATCCTCTGCCTCAAGAATTACTTTACCATCACTACCATTATACTTAATCAAATTATCCTCTATTTCATATTTATATGTTTCCCAAGAATAATCTTCTTTAGGTTTTACTTCGCCCCATGCAAAATAATCACCATACTCCTCTGGTGTTTTGGCTCCAACATTGCATGTCGCCCATTTTACAGACAAACCAAGGTCTACATATTCATAGCCTTCGTGTTTACCCTGCCCTTGACTTGAACCATTTTGCTCACACTGAACAAACAACAAACTAATTGCTACTAAAGCAACTAAATAAAAAATCTTTTTCATAATCAAAAATTAAAATTAATAATTAAAGTTATTTATATCAACATTTACATGTTTTTAGACATAAAAAAAAGCGTGAGACTCAGTCTATTACTCGTCTCACATCTTAAGGCCTTCGCATTGCCCTCATAGTCAGAAACGAGCAATGCAGAAGTCCACGCTAATATATTATACGCCCAACATAGGGATACAAAAAAACATTGTATCTCTCTTGGGTATTAATATAATACACCCATAGAACATCTACCATTGCCTTGCATTTTTGACTATGTTTCTTATGAAGTTGCGAAGTTCTAAGATGTCAAACAACAAGACGCTATAGTAAACGCCATTATAATATGTCTGCCAATCCCACCCCACAATGGGCAAACTGCCCCTGCGTAGAATCGACATTGCAAAGGTAATAAAAATTTCCTTATCAAACAAAAAAAGAGACGCAAAATTTTGCGTCTCTACTAATTCATAATCATACCCCCAAAACTATTGACGGCGATATATTCAATTTCACACTTATATTGCGCGCAAGAGCAAGACTTGGCTCCGCCTTTCCGTTCATTATCTCACTCAATCTCGGAGAACTAATTCCAAGCATAGCCGCCAATTTTGTTTGAGTCAAACCCATTTCAAACATACGCAATTTAATAGTTGCTACCAAGGATGGCTTTCCTATTGGATAATGCACATCCTCATAATCCGCCACAAGACTAGAAATTATCGACAATTCTATATTTTCTGGACTATCTTCTGGCACATCATCTCCCCATGTAAGTGGCAATAATTCCTCGATACGAGCAAGCATTGCTTCATATTCTTTTTCTGTTTTAATTGCTGTCATATTATTATAAATTTGAAATATCAGTTATTTTATCATATTCGGCATGAGTACCAACAAAACGTATAAACACCTGCTGTGGAGTGAATTTAATAACTACCACAAGCCTATAATTATTCCCTTTTATATTAAACACATAGTGCTGATTACCCACATAATCAACCGAATTGAATGTATTACGTATATCAGCAAAATTATTCCATTGAGCATCTTCTGTTTTCACATACCAATCCTCAAGAGCATCCTTAGCCTGTGGATTTTTGGTATAATACTCAACTAATGTTCTTTTTTTAATTACTCTCATCTATTTTTATATATTTCGAGTGCAAAGATAATACCTTTTTTCCAAATAACAAAATATTTTTCGGAAAAACATAAAATACAACAAAAAAGAGACGCAAAATTTTGCGTCTCTCCTATTTTCGTATTTCTACAAATATTATTTACCGATGAAAGCAGCGTATGCTTCAGCATCCATAAGACCATCGATTTCAGCAGCATCTTTAACTGCAATTTTAATCATCCAGCCTTCGCCGTATGGGTCGTTATTAACAAGTTCAGGAGCATCTTCGAGAGCAGCGTTGATTTCGAGGATTTCACCTGTTACAGGCATACAAAGGTCAGAAACAGTTTTAACAGCTTCGATAGAACCGAATACTTCGTTTGCTTCGATAGTTTCGCCTTCTTTTTCGTTTTCTACGAATACGATTTCACCAAGTTCTGATTGTGCGAAATCTGTGATGCCAACGAAAGCAACTTCGCCTTCTACGCGAATCCATTCGTGGTCTTTTGTGTACTTAAGATTGTTTGGTAAGTTCATAATATTAATTTAGTATTAAGTTTGTTTTTGAGACTGCAAAGATAGTCATTTTAATTCATTACACAAAATTTTTTACGACTTTTTATTGTGTAACTCTTAAATAATCCCCCGAAAGGGTTACGGTATAACGCTTTAAGGGGTATCGCGACTCACCTTTAATACAATTACCCATCCCAAATCCGATGTCATACTGCGATCCACACTCCGAACATGTAGCAAATATCATATCCGCCTCAACGCGTATATCACGCTTATGCTCATGCGGACAACTCAAATCAAACGCATAGTACATACCATCAACCCCACAACAAATCAACAACCCACCATAGCCTATATACTGCCCATACTTATTTGGCTCTGTAATGACAACCGAATTACCCGGAGTCATCAACTGCGGTGCATCACGCAAGATATTGAGCGTATAACTCACTGGCGCATTAGGTATTGGACTTATTTGATTGATATTTGTATCACAAGAAGAAAGTACAAATGTTAAGAGTATAGCGTACAGTGTATAGTGTATTTTCATTATAAATAAGGAATAAGTTTAGATAAGCCAATACCGTTTGAACCCTTCAATAATATAAGTTGCGACTGTAGAGACTCAACACATTGCGACTCTAACAAAGCATCTAAAGATTCATAAACAACAAATCTATTATCAATTGTGAATTGTGCATTGTGCATTGTGCATTTACAAAACTCTTTTCCCACCAAAATCACTTTTTCTATCTTCGATTCCAACAAGCGACGCACAATAGTCTGATGCTCAATCTCTGATTGCTCACCCAACTCAAGCATATCTCCAAGAATAGCCAATTTATTCTCTCCTTCCATCAACTCAAAATTATCTATTGCTGCCATCATACTTGTCGGATTGGCATTATAAGCATCCACTATCAACGTATTACGCTCTGTTTTTGTCAGTTGCGAACGATTATTCGCTGGCACATAATTACTTATTGCGTCACAAATATCTTCTTCCGCCACGCCAAAGTGCAACCCTACAGTGATAGCAGCCAACATATTATCTAAATTATAAGCCCCAACAAAATGAGTTGAGAGTTGAGAGTTGAAAGTTGAGAATTGAGATTCCCATTCAAATTCAACGTATGGAGCGCAACGTAACAATCGTCCATTCACATTAGCTTTCACATCTGCAGTCGAACTATAAGTAGTTAATTGTACATTATCCAAAGCTTTCATCAACAACGGATTTGCTGCATTCACAAACACATGACCGCCACGCTCAGCGAGGTTGTCATACAACTCTTTTTTTGTATTTATCACCCCCTCCAACGAGCCAAAGCCTTCGAGATGTGCTTTACCCACATTGGTAATCAACCCACATGTTGGCAACGCAATATCTGCCAACGCCTTAATCTCGCCCGGGTGGTTTGCTCCCATCTCGATAACTGCCATTTCACAATCAGGCTTAATACTCAACAACGTAAGTGGCACGCCAATATGATTATTAAAATTACCTTGCGTATAGTGCACTCTATATTTTTTACTCAACACCGTAGCCACCAATTCCTTTGTCGTAGTTTTACCATTCGTTCCTGTAATACCTACAAACGGAATATCCAATTGCTCACGATGATAACGCGCTAAAGCCTGCAAGGTGTCTAATACATTATCAACTTCTATAAATTGTGATTCATTAATTGCGCATTGTGCATTGTGCATTGTGCATTGTGTCAAATCATCAACCACTGCATAGGCACAACCTTTCTCTAATGCTTGCATTGCAAATTTATTTCCATCAAAAGTTTCACCTTTCAATGCAAAAAATATCGACCCTTCAGGACAATTACGGCTATCTGTCGTCACAACAGGATGAGCCTTATATATTTCATACAACTCTTTTATTTCCATAATATTATTTTGCTGACATTGTTACAATTGGCACCATCATCTCTTCCATCGAGATACCTCCATGTTGGAACGTATCTTTATAATAACTAACATAATAATTATAATTGTTTGGGTATGCAAAAAAGTCATTCCCTCCTGCGAATATAAATGTCGAACTTACATTAGGTGCAGGCAATTGAATTGATGTAGGATTAGTTACCTCATACACCTCTTTCTTATTATACGTCAACGTCTTACCCACTTTATATCTCAAATTGACATTGGTATTTTTATCTCCTACCACCTTTATCGCTCTATCTACATGCACTGTACCATGGTCAGTTGAAACAACAACCTTAAAACCTCTGCGTGCCAACTCTTTAAACAATGCAAATGTAGATGAATGACGAAACCACGACACTGCCAACGAACGATATGCTGCCTCTGTATTTGCCAATTCGCGTATCATCTTACTCTCTGTTCGAGCATGCGACAACATATCTACAAAGTTTATAACACAAACATTCAGTGGATTTTTCTCTAATTTATGCAACTGCTCTATCAGTTTCTCTCCTGCTTCTGAATTATTCAACTTGTGATACGAGAATGGTATAGGACGACGATAACGCTCCAACATCGTGCGTATCAACTCCTCTTCATTCATATTTTTTCCCTCTTCATCCTCCTCATCAACCCACAACATTGGGAACATTTTCTTTATCTGCAACGGCATCAAACCCGCAAATATTGCATTACGCGCATATTGCGTAGCTGTTGGCAAAATACTGAAATACAACTCATCTGAATCAAAAGTATAAAAATCAGTCAACACCTCTTGTATCATACGCCATTGGTCGTAACGGAAGTTATCTATTACCACAAAAAACACCTTCTCTCCCGCATCGAGCAACGGAAATATCTTCTTTTTGAATATATCAGGACTTATCATCGGACGATTATCCGCATCATTAACCCACGATTCATAGTTATTCTTAACAAAACGCACAAACATATTATTTGCCTCTTCTCGCTGCATACGCAACATTTCATGCATTTCATTATCTGCCTCGTTGAGTTTCAAATCCCAATTTATCAATTTCTTATACAGCTCTTTCCACTCCTCTGCCGACAATCTATCTGATATCTGCATCCCTATTTGAGCAAACTCCTGACGATAATTTGTTGTTGCTTGCTCACTGAATATTTCACGCTTATGAAGATGCTTTTTCAACGTCATCAATATCTGATTTGGATTTACTGGCTTAATGAGGTAATCTGTTATTTTATTACCAATAGCCATATCCATAATATTCTCTTCTTCACTCTTCGTAATCATCACTACTGGCAAGTTCGGACGCATATCGCTAATACGAGCCAATGTCTCCAAACCGCTCAAGCCTGGCATATTCTCATCAAGAAACACTATGTCGTACATCTTCTCACGACACATATCTATCGCATCCTGCCCATTCGATGCAGTCTCTACCTTATATCCTTTGTCTGCCAAAAAAATCGTATACGGCTTCAAAAGATCTATTTCATCATCTACCCAAAGTATTGTCATATTTATCATATTTTAATTTAGGTTCAACTGCTAATTCGCATTATTTTCCCATATCTAATTCCGAACGTTTCTTACGTCCAAAACTACGATATTCATCATATTCTATCTCTACATCTGGCTCTACCAATTCGGCTTCTGTTGGCAATCCGAATTGAATATATTTAATATCTATACCACGAGCCAACCACTGACGCTCATAATATGTTTTTATTTCAAGCACAGGATCATCCGTTACATCTCTATAGAGATTCTCTGTTACCACATTTATTGGCAAACCACTTGCCTCTGCCATCAATCGTGTATATGTAAACAAGAAATTACTATCACTCTTCAAGTGCACCAATCCGCCATCAATCAACACTTTCTTATACAATCCCATGAAATAAGTAGAAGTCAATCGCTTATTCACTTTTTTCATCTGTGGGTCTGCAAACGTAATCCATATTTCACTCACCTCTCCAGGTGCAAAAAAGTGTTCAATAGCATTGATTCCTGTACGCAAAAACGCACAATTCTTCAAGCCTGACTGATACGCTTCTGTTGCCCCAGTCCACATTCGCGCTCCTTTTATATCTATTCCGATAAAATTCTTATCTGGGTATTGGCGAGCCAACCCTACTGCATACTCTCCCTTACCACATCCCAACTCCAACACTATAGGATTGTCATTGCCAAAATAACGCTCACCCCAATGCCCTCTCATCTCGAATTGCGCACCTGTCTTAACTATATCATTATACGATAGTTGGAACACATTTGGCAACTGTTCCATATCGGCAAATTTCTTTAACTTATTCTTTCCCATTTTTATGTATTTAAATTAACATGAATTCGACATAAAACGCCGCATGGCATCTGTGTAATCCGTAGAGCGATTTTTGCGTAGCAAAAGAGCGAATTTTGTTATAAGCGAGGGCAATTAAGTTTACTTAAATTGCCGAGCATAGCAAGAATCTTGAACGAAGCGAAAAAATCTGTGGGAGATAAACAAAATTTTCCGTGCATTCCGTGCATTCCGTGAGAAATAAAATTATATCGAACTCACGTTAAACTATAAAAAATCACTCTTTTTTCCTCAATATCTGCATTCCCATATTAACAATCCCCTTCAATTCTTCATCTCGCATCCCTTGACGAATTTCGTAAATATACACTCCCTCTTGCGAATAATGCAAATCTTCTTTGTAATAATAAATATTAGTGTACAACGAGCCTATTCCCGACCCAAGCCATCTACCATAATTATCTGCTAAAAAATATTGTATGGTGTCACACGTAATAGTGCTATCTGGTGCAATTTCAGTAACAAACAACCACAAATTCTGATAAATATAATCACCGCTATTGCAAATTAAAATGCCCGATTGATAATCCAATGTCGTATCTACAATATCTATTTCAAATCTCGCTACACTATCTGCATGCCATATTGGATTAGCAACTCGCACCGAATTTTCATAAACAATGTCGGAATTACAAGCCACCATCGAAATTGCCACTACTAAACCTAAGATATATTTCACAAAATTATTCATTGCTATCCTCTCTACGATTTCTATAATTTGAACGATGACCATTAGGTTGTTGCCCATTACCTCTGCGTCCTCCTCTATGGTCATGGCGACGACCTCCACCATTATTGTGTTTTTTATCAAAACGTGTCAAGCTATCTTGCCCTACAACGTTTTGATAATCAATAGGTGCCGCCGATTCGCCCTCTTTCACTACCAACGACATCACTTTCTCACCTCTACGGTTTACAGCCATTATCTCTTTTGCACGCTCCACGCTGATAACTTGCAAATTAGCAGGTATATTTTGGTCTGAACTGTAAGTCAACTGACGCTTAAATACATCGGCTTTGAAGAAATAATATGTACCTTCAACTGTTTCCAATGGTATGTCTTTTGGTGGAAAATCTTTTTGTGCATCTACATACATCGGAGCTTCAAAGTTCACACAACACTTGATTTTTGCACATTGTCCTGCCAATTTCAACGGATTGGTACTCAAATCCTGATAACGTGCTGCTGTAGTTGACACACTCACAAAATTACTCATCCATGTCGTGCAACACAACTCACGTCCACATGGTCCAATACCGCCAATACGACCTGCCTCCTGACGTGCTCCAATCTGTTTCATCTCTATACGCACACGAAATTCTTCGGCAAACACCTTTATCAACTGACGAAAATCCACACGGTCATCTGCTATATAGTAGAATATTGCCTTACTACCATCTCCTTGATATTCAACATCTCCGATTTTCATATCAAGTTGCATATCTTTCGCTATCTTACGCGCACGAATCATTGTCGCTTGCTCTTTAGCCTTTGCTTCTTCATATTTCTCAATATCAACTGGTTTCACTCTACGATACACTTTTCTCACCTCGTAACGTTCCATATTGATACGATTTTTCTTTATCTGGCTCAACACCAAACGACCCATCAACGTAACAACGCCAATGTCATGTCCCGGATTAGCCTCTACAGCCACCATATCGCCTTTCTCTATGGCAATATGCTCGCTGTTCACAAAATATCCTTTACGCGTATTCTTAAACTGCACCTCCACAAGGTCAGTATCCAATTGTGTTTCAGGCAAATCCGCCAACCAATCCACCACAGGCAATTGTTGCAACGTATTACCCTTAAATCCTTTCACGCCAGGATTACTCCCACCATTATTTAATGTTATCTCTTCCATTCTGTATATTAAAATATTATTTTTTATTTAACGTCTGTTTGATATAAGAATTCCGTGTTCTCCGTTGAGTGATTTTGACGCAGTCAAAGAGCGAATCGAAAGAAAAAAGGATAAATAATAAAATTCCGTGCATTCCGTGAGAGATAAAATTATATCGAACTCACGTTATATTTATCCCAAAAATTCCCTATTCCCTACTCCTTGCTCCCTATCCCCTACTCCCTGCTCCCTACTCCCTACACCCTGCACCCTATCCCCTACTCTCTCCTCTTCTTCAAAAGTTTATATAACAATATTTCCAAATGAAACAAAATAATTTTCGTATTTCCATTTTGTGCAATCTGCGCCTCTGCCAATGCCAACTCTTCCATTATTTGCACCACATTTTTCTCATGTATAAACTGAGCAAATTTCGCCGCAAATGCCATCTCATCTGCATTCATATAGCTCAACTCTCTATTTCGCAATCGCAAAATAAAATTCTCACGTATCAACCTTTGCGCTTTCTGCAAAAATCTTATCTGCCCTTCTCGTGGCAATGCCGCCACCTGCTCGGTCCAGACTCGTATTCCCTTCACATCCAACCCCCAAGCCAAACGCATCATCTGCACAAAAAGCTCAAAATCATATCTCGACTCCTCGGTCTCTTGCAACAATCCAAGCATCTTACCCCAACTGCCCATCGCATTTTTCACTAAATATGCCATATTCTCCTCCTCCACACTAAATCTCTCTCTCAATGCCTGTTCCATATCTTTTCTATCTATCGGAGGCACTGCAATACGCTGACATCTACTATAAATCGTTCCCAACACATCGTCCACTCTATCGCTCACCAACATAAACACCGTGTCTGGCGATGGCTCCTCCAATATTTTCAACACCTTATTCGCGCACTCCACATTCATCTTCTCTGGTATCCACACTATCATCACCTTATACTGTCCCTGATATGGCTTGAACGACAACTTATTCAAAATCTCCTTACCCTCAGCCGCATAAATCTGCACAGTCTTACCATCCGACACCTGATTCATCCACTCCTCAAGCGAAATATAAGGATTAGCCAACACTGCTTTTCTAAAAACATCAACCACATCCGAACACACCTTCACACCATCTCGCGTTGCCATCGGAAACACAAAATGCAAATCAGGATGCGACAATTTCGCGAATTGCACACACGAAGAACACCTTCCGCATGGCTCCCCACCTTCTCTATGCTCACAACAAATATACTGCGCCACAGCCAATGCAAGAGCCAACTTACCTACACCCTCAGCACCCGTATAGAGCTGAGCATGAGGTATTCTACCCGAATCAACCATCTCTATCAGACGTTGTTTCAACTCGCTATGTCCTACTATATCTCGAAAAAACATACTTCACCTAATTTAACTTGCAAAGATAATATTTTTTTCTCAAAAAAACAATACCCTACAAAAACTTGTTTTTTAAAAATATATTCGTAACTTTGTACCCTGCAAGTAAACTTTTAATATAAAAATATATCTAACAAAAAAACATAAATTATGAAACACTTAAAACTCATCCTAATCGCAATCCTCGCAGTCTCTGCTATCATCGTGTCTATGTCTTCTTGTTCTCCTGACACTGATGTCGAACTCGACAAAACTCTCCTCTATGGAAAATGGCAAGAAACCAACTCTCTCAATTTCGAAGTCTATAAAGCCGATGGCACTGGCTACACTTGGGACGAAGCCGACGACGTAGCCGAAGCCCAACCTTTCACTTGGACTCTCGAAGATGGCATCCTCACTCACATCCACATCATGGAAATGGGGGCCGAAATCCCTAAAGTCTATACAGTAACAAAACTCACCGCCACCGAACTCTCTTACGAAGACGACTTCGGCAAAGTCCACAATCTATGGAAATGGGAACAAGCAAAATAAAGAAACAAAACTCCTAATTCCTCATTACAGATACCCACTCACAGTGTGTATCACCCAACCCTATAATCCTTGACTTTTAGCTACCTTCAAGCAACCTTCATCATAGGATAACCATACCTGCAAAATACCCACTCTCATTGTGTACTCATCTAAAAATTCACCTCTATGAAACGTGCTCTAAAAATCACAGCCATCACCCTCTCAAGCTTAATCGCAGTCATCACAATCGCCATAATCATCGTGTGCAACGTCGTCTTTTCACCAAAGACCCTCACCCCCATCGTGCGCAACAACGTGGGTCGTTTCATCACCTGCCAAGCCGATCTCGACACTGCCGAACTCACCTTTTTCTCTACATTCCCCAACTTTGCCATCAATCTCGTCAATGTAGAGGTCATCAATCCTATGCCTGATGCTCAATCCGATACACTTGCTCGCATCGGTCGTCTCGTTGCATCTATCAACGTGCGCGAATTCCTTTTCAATAGCAACATCGTCCTCAACCACCTTTCGCTCACCAACACCCAAGCCAACATTTTCTGCGACTCTCTCGGCAATGCCAACTACAACATTATCCCACTCTCTTCTACCGAAGAAGAAGTTGCCGACACCACATCCACTTCTCTCTTTAATGTACTACAACTCAGCAACATAACAATCAACAATCTCTCGGCTCACTACATCGACCACCAAAGCAAAATCAATTGTTCGATTCATAATTCTTCACTCTCAATTCCAAACATCAAAGGCGAAAACAATCAATTCTCAACTCTCAACTCTCAACTCTCAATTCCAAAAACTTCTCTCTCTCTCAACGACGAACAACTCCTCGATAGCATCGCTCTCCGCCTCAACATCTCTGCCGATGCCAATCTCGACTCTATGCTCATCAATCTCCACGATGCTAAGCTCGCTATCAACTCTCACGAAATCAATCTAAAAGGCTCTACTCAACTCACCGACGACATCCTCCTCAACCTCCAATTTGCTACAAACCAATGGAATATCGAAGAGGTCATATCTCTTATTCCCGAAGCATACGCTGATGTATTAAACGGCATAGACGTAAGTGGCATCGCATCTCTTTCTGGCTCTGCTCGTGGCATCTACAACGATAGCGTCATGCCTCTCATCTCTGCCAATCTCAACTACACCGAGGGCAAACTACAATACCCAGAACTCCTCCCATTCCCGCTCCACAATATAAACATTTCTCTATCAGCCAATGCCGACCTCAATCCAAACGGCAAAATAGAATGCCAAATCCACAATACATCCCTCGAAACACCAAAATCTCAATTCTCAACTCCTCATTCCTCACTCCTCATTCCTCATTCCTCATTCAATGATGCTCTCTGCGACATCAACCTATCTGCCAACCTCAATTTGCCTGAGTTCAAACCTCTTCTGCCTGAAGACCACAATGTAGATATGAATGGCAATGCCAAAGCCGACATCAAGGCTCACTTCAACCTCGACGATGCCACTAATCTCCGCCTCGACCGCATCATTGCCGATGCCTCTATCTCATACACCAATCTCAACGTGCTATACGAAAACATCATCTCTCTCAAAGACTCTAAAGGCTCTTTAACTCTCTCGCTCCCAAGCCCTCACAACAATCTTCACTTCAAAGAGCTTGCACAAGTAGCCCTCAACGGAAACAATCTTCAAATAGATGCACAATTAGGCGATAGCCACTCTCAACTCTCAACTCTCAACTCTCAACTCACAATCGGTGTCGGCGATATTCTCGACACAACTCAATTCTATACTGCTATATGCCAATTCGATTTCGACCAACTTCAAGGCTCTATGGACACTATCAATTTCGATATCGCCAAACCTGAAGGCACAATCGAAGTCTACCCTATGCGCAAAAACAAAAAGAACCCTACTTTCACTATCGCCTATGCCAACGAGGCCTTCAAAGCCAACATGGGTTCTTTCTTTAATATCAATACAAAAGACCTAAAAATCGAAGCTAAAACCGACTACAACTCAACTGTATCAACCAACGACAACTCTCAACTCTCTGCTCTCAATTCTCAGCTTTCAACTTTCAATCCTACAATAAAATTCGACTTCAACAACGGTCTCATCAACATCGACGGCTTCGATGCTAAAATCAACATACCTACAATCAAATTCCAATTCCGTCCTAACAACTTCGACATCGAGCAATCTCGCATTATTATTGACGATTCCGACTTTGCCCTATCTGGCAATATCACCAACCTGAAGAATTTCACTCAAAAGCGCGGATTGTTACGTGGTAATCTCAAATTCGAATCTCAACAAACTAACATCGATCAACTTATGGATTTGGTCAATGGGCTCGGCTCTACCACCGAAACCACCGACGAAACACCTATTACTGACGACAATGTCGATTTCGCCCTTGCCGACAACAATACACAATCAACCGACTCTATTCTCAACTCTCAACTCTCAACTGAGCCTAATCCATTCATAGTACCTAAACGAGTAAATATCACTCTCGACACTCATATCAAAAAAGCCATTTTTGGCGACACTGATATCGAAAATCTTGGAGGTAAACTCACCATCAAAGACGGCGAAGCCATTCTCGAACAAATGGGTTTCACTACCGATGCTGCCGAAATGCAACTCACTGGTATCTACCGCTCTGAACGCCGAAACCACCTATTTGCTGGTCTCGACTTCCACCTCTTAAATATAGATATCGCTAAACTCATTAAGCTCGTCCCTGATGTCGACACAATCGTCCCTATGCTCAAATCATTTGCAGGACGCGCTCAATTCCACATCGCTGCCGAAACCTATCTTCGTGCCGACTACTCACCTAAAATCTCAACCCTTCGTGCTGCTGCTGCCCTCGAAGGCAAAGACCTCGTGCTCCTCGACAGCGAAACCTTCTCTACTATTGCCAAATATATGATGTTCAACAAAAAAACCGAGAATATCGTAGATTCTATATCTGTCGAAATGACTGTCTTCCGCGACGAAGTTGACCTCTACCCATTCCTCATCTCTATGGACAAGTGGCAAGCAGTACTCTCTGGCCGACACAACCTCGACAACTCTTTCAACTACCACATCTCACTCACCGATTGTCCTCTCCCTACTCGACTCGGACTTGACATAAAAGGCACATTCGACGACCTCAAATTCGACCTCGTCCCTTGCAAATACAAAGCACTCTACAAGCCAAACAAACAAGGAGCAATCGAAAAACAAACCCTCGCCCTCAAAAAAATCATCTCCGACTCCCTCAAAGACAACGTAAAATAAAACAAAAAACAGCCTGTTTTATTATTATAATCTAACGATTTTTATACCTTTGCAAATTAGTAATGAACATCATATAAAACTATTATCATGAAAAAAATTATTTTCTTATTAGTTTGTCTACTTATGCTAGTAGCAAATGTAAATGCTTATGATGCCATAATAGATGGCATGTATTTTAATTTAAACGAAGAAACTTTAACTGCAACCATCACTCACAAAGGTGGGCAATATGGATATTCTGATGGACTAAATTCATATTTAGGCTCAGAAGTTATAGTCCCTGCAACAGTTACTTTTAAAGGAAAGACATATAATGTAACATCCGTAAATAGTTATACCTTTTATAAGTGTCAAAATTTAACCAAAGTTGTACTACCAGAGAGTGTAAGATCTATCGGTGTTGATGCATTTTTCGATTCTCCAGTTTTAACAGATATCACAATACCAAATAACATTGAAACTATTGGTGCAGGCGCTTTTGAAAATACCCCTTGGATTGATAATTTCCCTGATGGATGTATTTATTTCGGTACTATTTTATATAAATATAAAGGAGAATTGCCTAATAATGCTAACATTGAAGTAAAAGAAGGCACAACATCTATTATGGATAATGCTTTTTCTTCTTTTCTTAACCTTTCTTGTATAAATATAAAATCTGTTACTTTACCTTCTTCTTTGAAAATAATAGGGAGGGAAGCATTTTATATGTGTAGCGCAATGGAAAGAATCAATATTCCTAAAAATGTGATATACTTAGGTGATCGCTGCTTCCAAAACTGTTATAAGTTAGACTCAATTATTCTACCAGAAGGACTTGAATATATTGGACACAATGCGTTTGAAAATTGTACTCATTTGACAGAAATAATTGTTCCTAATTCAGTAAAAACATTAGGGGCAGGTTGTTTTAATCGATGTGGATTAGTTTCTGCTATTATAGGCGATGGCGTAGAAGAAATTCTATCCAATACATTTAAATGTAACTATTTAACAACTGTCAAATTAGGTAAATCAATAAAAAAAATAGAATCATATGCATTTTCTACTGTAATGAGTAACGAATCTTTCATTTCAACTCTTGTTATTGATGCCGAAATAGCACCAACTGCGCCACATGATGCATTAAACCTAAATCCTGATTGTGAAATACAAGTACCATGTGGTAGCCGTTCTTCATATAAAGCTCTTACATTACCATATGGCAATTATAATGTAACAGAGAATACCTATTCACTAAATATATATACTAATTATCTTATTGATGATTTTATAATAGAAAGACTCGCTTTAGGTCATATTTTATACCATAAAATGCCAAGTTGCGATGATAATGTAGCTAATATAGAGGCTGTACCTAACTTTAGTAGCTATGAATTTGTTAAATGGTCAGACGAATGCACAGACAATCCTCGAACTATAGAATTACATCAAGATACGATACTATATGCCATCTTTAAGGAAAAAAATTCAGATGTAATAATTAACAACCTTAATGAACAAGCATCTAAAATATATACAAAAAACAATACACTATTTATTGAAGAAAATGAGATGAATTTCCGCATTATGACAACTGATGGCAAAATCATATATTCCGGAAAAGAACAACAAATTGTATTGCCTAACGGTTTATATTTTATTATTTTTGAAAACGGATATACTTATAAATTTGTATTGTAATTGATTGATATAAATAAAAAAGATGACTAAAGATTATGTTTTAGTCATCTTTTTTTTGTTGTCCCCAAATAAAAAATCTATTTCTTACAAAGGAAATAATTTACTCATAGGCAACTCCTCTATTCATTACAAAAAAGAATTATAACATTCAACACACAATAAACCATCTTAAATTTCGTTAAATATACGTCAGTTCAATATAAATATCGCATCATATCTGTGCAATCTGTGGGAAATAAAAGCTATATAGAACTCATGTTAAATACACAAATAAAGTCCAAATCGAAAACACATAAATATAATATGAAAAAATCAAGTTTAATACCTTTTATCTCGACTTTATTATTCTGTGCTTGTGAAACTCAAATTGAAACTCCCACTACTGAGGACAATGAAGAATATGAATTTAAAGTTGAAAATGGCATATTACCTGGAATATTTTCAGTATCTGATAGCACTACAATTCATTTTTCTCAAGGCAATTTACAATATCATGTATCAACAAACTCTTGGCGATTTGCCGAACATCAAACTGATGTGATTGAGGAAAACTTTTATACCCTAAAAACCACAAAATATAGCAAAATCATTGATCTATTCAGTTGGGCCACATCTGGATTCAACAATACTAAACTCGACTCATTAGCAGTCAATTATCAGCCTTGGTCAACGAGCGACCAATACAACCCCTCTTGCACCGACAACCCTTATGGCTATGGTTTTTCTCTATTTTTCTTGGATACTATAAAAAATGATACCATCGACATAATATTAGATTTCAGCATCGACAGTACAAATTACGATTGGGGCATTTACAACGCAATCGAAAACGGAGGCAACCATGATAGCCTCTGGAGAACTCTAACGCAAGATGAATGGCACTATTTAATATATCAACGAAAAAACGCAGAAAAACTATATGGCATTGCCTCCATTAATGGCACAAATGGCATTATTTTTCTACCCGACAATTGGATTTCTCCCCCTGATATTACTTTTAATCCCGGATTAGGTGATGCATTTGGAATAAATTATTTTAAAATCAAAAATTATTTTAACGCAAATAAATGGCATAAAATGCAACTTGCCGGAGCTGTATTCCTACCTGCTTGTGGATTCCGAAATGGCATAGAATTTAACAACCTAAATATTACAGGAGCTTATTGGACGTCCTCATGTCCAATACAAAACAACCCCAGATATCTCTATTTCTATTCTAATTATTTAACCCTAACATCCGGAAACAATCCCCATTACGGACATGCAGTCCGCCTTGTCTACCAACAACCATTACAAAACAATTAAGTCATAATATCAAACAAATCATTATTAACTAAAAAATATATAATTATGAAAAAGTCAATTTTATTATTTACAATTATCGCATCCGTTTTTGTTGCTTGCAATCCACAAAAAGATGTTGATTATGTCAATCAAGATGTCTATGGTATTTGGGCGTTTACAACTAATCATCCATATACCGACCAAACAATTATAGATACATTAATTTACCAAATAAGCGCAGAAAATAGTAAATTCATTTCAGAAGATTCTCTCATAATATACCATGGCAAAGATGAATACACCGATAATTCTGACATTGGCTATATCAAATACAAATACGAAGTCGTTAAGGATGAAAAACTCATATTAACTTTCTACAACCGCCTTCACGAAACATATACTACACGCGAATTTCAATGGCGACCTGACTTATCCATCATTGTTGACTCGATGAATACAAATTCAAGTTCAAAATTAGAAATAAAAGGTCTTTTAGGTAAATATGAATGGATTTCAACCGAAACTGCAGGTAACAAAAATAAATATATTACTGACACATTAGAAAATTCAATTATTGAATTCAAAATTAATGATTTTATACTTCTAAGTGGAACAAGTATTCCTAACATACAAAAAGGCGATGAAAAAGGAATATATTTTAGACACACAATGCCATCTTATAGCGCAATCATAAGCAAAAAAAATGCAGGTGTCATCGACGATAAAGTACTAACTCCTATTTCTAAAGAGTATAATAATAAAACAAATGAGGCATATTATACAATTACATTTTGGTTTCCAAAATATATAGATAATGAATATAGTGGACTTATGAGTGCTTTCGGAGGAAGCTTCTATGCTTATTCATTAAATAATAATGAATTGATTTTAAATGATGAATTTTCTGATATTGTCATAACATTTAGAAAAATAGAATAAATACAATTAAAAAATTAGCAGACACTCATTTATTGGGTGTCTGCTTTTTTATGCGCTACTACGAATTCCCACCCTACCCTTTAGCAAGGCACAAGCAAACTGCTCCTTAGAAAACAGCCATCTTCACACCCTATATTTGCAAATGTTGCAAAGTGCAATGACTACTTATTTTAGTTCAATGACAACAAATTTAGAAATATGTCTATATTTTTAGGAAAAAACAGACCTACTTCACTATAACTTTGCAATTGCAAAGTTGCAAAGTTCAACTAAACCACTGATTATCAAAAACAACACCACATTTCACACCACAAACCAAATAAAACCATCATCCACACAACTACAACACAATCAACCAATTACCCGAACTTTGCAAACTTTGCGAACTTTGCAACCCTCTATTTACCTACAAAACCCATATCTTTTTCCTAAAAATATAGACACATCCCTAAGATAATTGCCTCAAAACAAACAAATAACACTATAAATCAAACAATAAAAAAACTTCATTCCGCAAACGCAGAATGAAGTTTTTTTACCATTTATATTCAAAATCAAAATTTTACACTTTTGCAACCATGACTTTTACAATATAATCTTCAAAATCAAGGTCGGTAGCATTGGCAAGTGTATCTACCAAACGAATTTCGTTTGCAAGCACTTGTCCGCCAATATATTCAGTGTAGTTAATCACTGCATCATTGATAGCATCGAGGCGTTCGATTTCAACCTCAATTTTATCTGTGATTTCATAGCCGTTGCTCTTACGGATATTTTGGATACGATTAACCAATTCACGAGCAATACCCTCTTGACGAAGTTCTTCAGTTACGGTAACATCGAGTGCAATAGTGAGTGTACCCTCGTTAGCCACCAACCAACCTGGCATATCTTCTGTAGCAATTTCTACATCGGCAAGTTCAACAACAACTGCACCCGAAGCCAAGTCAAGTTGAGCAGAGCCATTGCGTTCGATTGCCGAGATAGCAGCTTGGTCCCAAGCACCGATTACGGCAGCAATCTCTTTCATTTGTTTGCCATATTTTTTACCAAGAGTTTTGAAGTTTGGTTTAATACGTTTCACAAGCGAGATAGATGAATCGTCAGCCGATACAATTTCAAGCTCTTTCACGTTAACTTCAGTTTTGATAAGGTCGGCAATATAAGAGAGTTGCTCACGTGTTTTGTCGTCAGCAGCAGGAATAACAGCTTTTTGAAGAGGTTGACGCACTTTTTTCTCTGCTTTACGACGCAATGCAAGAATCATAGAAGATGATTGTTGAGCAAGTTGCATGCACTCTTCGAGATTTTTATCGATGAGCGATTCGTCGCATACAGGGAATTGAGCCAAGTGAACTGATTCGGCAGTCTCTTTGCCTGTTGCAGCATCTAAGTCGAGATACAATTGGTCAGCAAAGAATGGCGCAATAGGAGCCATCAATTTAGCCACTGTAGCAAGACAAGTATAAAGAGTTTGATAAGCTGAGATTTTATCAGTATTATACTCGCCACCCCAATAGCGTTTACGATTCAAGCGCACATACCAGTTAGAGAGATTTTCGCCTACGAAATCTTGGATTGCACGACCAGCACGAGTTGGTTCATAGTTTTCGAAATGTTCAGTACACTCTTTCACCAACGAGTTCAAAAGAGAAAGAATCCAACGGTCGATTTCAGGACGTTCTGCTACTGGAACATCTGCCTCGTTATATTCGAAGCCATCTACGTTAGCATAAAGTGCGAAGAATGAGTATGTATTATAGAGAGTACCGAAGAATTTACGACGAACTTCTTCAACACCTTCTACGTCGAATTTGAGGTTATCCCATGGTGATGCATTTGTCATCATATACCAACGCAATGGGTCAGAGCCATATTTCTCGATTGTTGAGAATGGGTCAACAGCATTGCCGAGGCGTTTTGACATTTTGTTACCATTTTTGTCAAGCACAAGACCATTAGAGATAACATTTTTGAATGCCACTGAATTGAACACCATTGTGCCAATTGCATGAAGCGTAAAGAACCAACCACGAGTTTGGTCAACACCTTCAGAGATAAAGTCAGCAGGATATACTGATTTAGAATCGAATGCTTCTTTATTTTCGAAAGGATAATGGATTTGAGCGTAAGGCATAGCACCAGAGTCGAACCAAACGTCGATAAGGTCGAGTTCACGTTTCATTGGTTTGCCTGCTTCGCTCACGAGGATGATACCATCTACGTATGGACGGTGAAGGTCAATGTTAGATGGATCCCAATTCTCTTTGCTCATATCGCCAAGGCGGAAGTTTTTGTATGGGTTTTCAGTCATGAAACCTGCAGCGATTGATTTTTCAATTTCGCCAAGCAACTCTTCTACCGAGCCAATACATTTTTCTTCTGAGCCATCTTCAGTACGCCAAATAGGAAGCGGAGTACCCCAATAGCGAGAACGAGAAAGGTTCCAATCTTGCAAGTTTTCGAGCCATTTACCAAAACGACCAGTACCTGTAGATTGAGGTTTCCAGTTGATAGTTTCGTTGAGAGCAATCATCTCATCGCGCACAGCAGTAGTGCGGATAAACCAAGAGTCAAGTGGATAATAGAGCACTGGTTTGTCAGTACGCCAGCAGTGAGGATAATTGTGGACATGTTTTTCGATGCGGAACACAAGGTTTTGTTGTTTAAGCATCATACAGATAGCCACATCGAGAGTTTCATCTTGGTCAGTAAGAGTTGAATCGTAAGCGTTTTTAACAAAACGACCTGCAAATTCATTATATTTTTCTACATCAACTTGCGCTTTAACAAAATCAGCATCGAGGTCTTCGAGGAGGAAGAATTTACCAGTCATATCCACCATTGGACGAGTTTCGCCCTTAGCAGTAAGCATAGTCAAACCTGGCACACCAGCTTTTTTAGCCACGAATGCGTCATCAGCACCAAATGTTGGAGCAATATGTACGATACCAGTACCATCTTCAGTAGTTACATAGTCGCCTTGGATTACACGGAACGCACCTTCGCCTGGGTTCACCCAAGGAATGAGTTGTTCGTATTCAGAGTCGACCAAATCAACACCCATACATTCGCCAACTACGCGATAAGGCACAAGTTTATCGCCCGGTTTGTAGTCTTCCATTGCCACCTCAGCAGCTTTTGGATTGAAAAGAGAAGCAAACAAAGGTTTAGCCACGATATATGTAGCAGGTACGCCTGTGTATGGATTGAATGATTCTACTGCAAGATATTCGATTTTTGGGCCAACGCAAAGTGCTGTATTTGAAGGCAAAGTCCAAGGAGTAGTAGTCCAAGCCAAGAAATAGACATCACCTTTGAGGTTGTTGAAACCATTTACTTTTTTAGCCTTGAATTGAGCAGTACAAGTAGTATCTTTCACATCGCGATAGCAACCAGGTTGGTTCAATTCGTGAGTAGAAAGACCTGTACCAGCAGCAGGTGAATATGGTTGGATTGTATAGCCTTTATACAACAAACCTTTGTTATACAATTGTTTGAGCAACCACCAAAGAGTTTCGATATATTTGTTATCGTAAGTGATATATGGGTCGTTCATATCTACCCAATAACCCATTTTGTGAGTAAGATCTTCCCACTCACGAGTATATTTCATAACGTCAGCACGACAAGCAGCATTGTATTCGTCAACCGAAATTTTCTTACCAATATCCTCTTTAGTGATACCAAGACGTTTTTCTACACCAAGTTCCACAGGCAAGCCGTGAGTATCCCAACCTGCTTTACGTTTCACTTGGAAACCTTGCATAGTTTTATAACGGCAGAAAGTATCTTTGATAGTACGCGCCATAACGTGGTGAATACCAGGCATACCATTGGCAGAAGGAGGTCCTTCATAGAATACAAACGAAGGATGACCTTCACGTTCAGCAACACTCTTGTGGAACAAATCCTTAGCGTCCCACTCCTCTAACATTCTCTTGTTCACGTCGGACAAATTTAGTCCGCCATACTCTTTAAATTTTTTCATATTTTATTAGTAGTAAACATTTTATTAATAGCAAATAATAGGCAAAAAGTCGTGAAACTTACTTACTTTTTTATTCTGACACCAAATAAAGCGCAAAGATACAAAAAAACAACTAAAAAAACAATAAAATCTAAATAATATTTTACCAATAAATCATGTTTCAAAACATCCTTGTTAAATTAACATGAATTAGACATAAATTTCCCTCTCACGAAATACATAAAATTTACTATTTATCTCCCACAGATTGCACAGATTTTCACAGATTTCTCTTTTTTTCTCATTCGATTCGCTCTTTTGCTTTGCAAAATCGCTCTACAGATGACACAGATTACCTCCTGCATTTTATATCTAACTAAGATTAAATCACTAAATTTCACAAGAATTTCAAGATTCTCAAAATAAAAAACGAAGTAGAGCAATTAGTCTACCTCGTTTTTTATCTTAGGATTTACAATTATAACACCTTGTTATATCATTTCTTACTCCAAGTTCCATCCCAGTTTTTTTCCCAATGATCCCCACATTGATCTCGACCAGACCAATCATTATAATGTTCTATTCTGCGAAAACCAAATTCCCCAGGAACACTCACTTCGGTATATTCCTTCACTTCCTCATCAGATGAAGAACTACTTAAACCACCAGAACTACCACTACTAAAAGCACCTTCTATTGCTCCTGGTAATGCACCAACAACCGCATCTACAATCAAAATACCACAAATTATCCAAAAATAAAATCGCAGTGTTAATATAGTGCATACAATAGTAGGAGGTAAACAAACTAAAGTCAAAATTACCAAAATAAGACAACGAAATACACCCCCTTGATTTTTAACGATATAATATAAATATAATATCAAAAAAACAACATTCCAAATACCAGCCAAAATAACAGCATAATCAGACCAACCTTCAATCCAATAAGCACATACCATAACCAAAACCAAAGCAACCAAATTACCTTTTATCAGTAATTTTGGTTTTGGTTTTGAATTATTTCCTACAAGTTCTGTAATTGCCTTCCAATAAATACCCCACATCGAAATAGCCCCCAAAAGCTTAAACAACAGAATAAATATACCCATAATTATAGTATATTCAATATCAGAAGTAAAATATGAGGTAAAGAAAAATATATAAGTATAGAGCAAATTTGGCAACAATGCAAAAACATATATCTTCCAACTTGGAATAGCCTCTTCCTTGCATGTCAAATAAATAACTGATGCAAAAACAAGAATTATAGCTATAAGTTCAACCCATTTCGAGCGTTTCATTTTTGCGTCACCATTAGCTTCACACAAATCTAAAAAAAACACAGAAATAGCTTGTTCATACTCCACTAGATCATCTTTATAATTTTTCTTACGAACACGATACTCCTCCATTTCTGAAGAAATATATTTACTAAGAACATAACCTGTTTCACCAGAAGACAAAGTTACTTTATGCCACTCATCGTTAAAAGGAACAGCTTGCTCAAGCGCAGTGTACTTTTTAGGTTTGGCTAATACATTAGCTTTTGTAGATGGTGATTCACGCACACTAACAGCATTTTGACAATTATCGATATAAAAAACTTCACGAGTATCGTAAATATAATCATCATAGCTATCACAAGCAGTAAAAAGTCCGCACAAAAGCGTCAGCAATATGAAGAAACAAATGTTTTTCATAAATTATTTCTTATTTTAAAGCGTCGAGGTTTTGTTGGTTTTGAGGTTGTTTGCCTTCGGCGGTGTACATGTAGTCGAGGCGAGCGGCGTAGGCTTTTTCGATTTTGCCACGTACCATCTTCATTGTGCTATTGATCATTTGGTTTTGCTCAGTGAATGGTTCAGACAATACAGCAAAAGCACTTGGCAACCAGCGTTCAGGGAACATACCTTCGAATTCGCCACCTTTGCGATATTTTGCGAGTTCTTCTTCGAGTTTTTTCACTGCTGCACGACGACCTTCTTCAGAATCGAGAGCGAGACCAGAGTGCTCGAGTTTGCGTTTAAGAGCCTCACGATTAGGAACAATCAAAGCAGTTGTGAAAGGTGATTGGTTGTTATAGAGCATTACTTGATCGATGTATTTAGATTTTTCGACCAAGGCTTCTTCGATGCCTTCTGGACTATATTTTTCGCCATCGCTTGAGATGAGGAGAGATTTGAAACGACCTTTTACATAGAGAAGACCCTCTTTGGTCATATAACCAAGGTCGCCAGTATAGAGATAGCCATCGCGAACAGTTTCGGCAGTAGCTTCTGGATTTTTCCAATAGCCTTTCATCACGTTTTCGCCTTTGACTACGATTTCGCCCATCTCGCCAAGAGGGAGTTCGCGTCCATCGCTATCGCAGATTTTGAGTTCGATAGGTTTCACAAGAATACCAGACGAACCGAAGCGGTAGAGGTCAGGTCCATTAGACGAAATAACAGGAGTAGCCTCAGAGAGTCCGTAGCCTTGGAACATTGGCATACCAATGCCGACATAGAATTTTTGGAGGTCTTTGTCGAGAAGAGCACCACCACCGATGAAGAAACGGAGTTCGCCACCGAAGTTTTCGCGCACTTTAGAGAAGAGTATTTTGTCGAATAGGCTAACAAGCGGTTTGAGGAATAGGCGAAGGCCTTTGCTGTCGAGGTTGCTATCGCCATAATAGATTTGAGTGAGGCGAAGACCGATGTTGAAAAGTTTGACAGTAGTATTGCCTTTGGCACGGATACCTTGCTCGATGTTCTTTTTGAAAGTTTTGGCAAGAGCAGGCACTGAGAGGATGAAATGAGGACGTACTTCGCGAATATTAAGCGGAATGTTTTTGAGAGTTTCCATCGGAGTGCGACCTACTTGGGTAGTTGCAACAGTTGCACCACGAGACATCATGATATAGAACCCTACGACGTGAGCGAAACAGTGGTCAAGAGGGAGGATGATGAGTGTGCGCCATGTTTGGTCAATATGCACGAGAGTGAGTGCTTGCTCGACGTTGGCAGTATAGTTGCGGTGAGTGAGTACAACACCTTTAGGGTCGGCAGTAGTGCCTGATGTATAGGTGATTGTAGCGATATCGTCGTTTTGGATAGACTTACCTACAGCGAGGAATTCTTCGATGGCATGAGAGTTCAAAAACTCATCGCCAAACTCCATTACGCGACCAAATGAGATTTCGCGTTCTTGGTAGTCGTCGATATCATCGAGTACGATAATATATTTTACTTCAGGGAGTTGATCTTTAATGGCGCGCACTTTTTTGAGTTGAGTGCGAGACACCATAATATATTTTACATCGCCATGGATGAGACGAAAAAGTAGGTCGTTAGACTCTTCGAGCTTGATAGACAATGGGACATTCATTGCACCGGCATAGAACATAGCCAATTCGCCAATAATCCAAGCATTGCGACCTTCGCTGAGCAAAGCCATGCTGTCGCCTTTTTTCACACCAAGAGCTTGCAAACCAGCGCCAAGACGATAGACGAGAGTTTTTACTTCGGCATAGGTAGTGGGTTCAAATTTTGCACCATTTTTTTCGAGCAAAAATGTATTGTTAGGATACAAACGTACAGACTCTTCAAACAAGTCTACTAATGTTTTTTTCATATTCTAAACGCTTTATAATAAACAATAAGCAACAAGAAATTGCTTCTAATTAATAGTTTTAGGTAGTAAAATGCACTAAATATTTTTTCCTCCCACAGATTGCACAGATAACACAGATTTTGTATTACCAGAATAAACAACTATTGTGAGTATAAACAAATTAAGGCGGTTAATTGTTTTTTTGATTCGCCTGTTTTAGACACAAGTCTAAAACATTGCTCTACAGATTAACACAGATTTTTGCCTAACGGCATTTTATATTAAACCGATGTCATTTAGCATATTTTACTCTTCTATTTCTATAAAAGATTTGCAAAGGTAGTAAAAAAATGTTAAACAAATAATATTTTTTCTATTTTTTTCACTTTTAGCGATAAAAAAATAGGGCAAAGAGCTATTTAGAGGTAGAAAAGGGATGGGTTTAGCTTATTTGAAGATAAGACTATAGTATATTTATACTATGTTTATAGTATATTTATCCTATATTTATAGTATATTTATTGTATATTTATAGTATGTTGTAGACAAGTAGAAGATAAGGGATTGTGTAATTGAAATATTTTTTGTAACTTTGTAGCATGAGAAAGTGTGTACTTCAAATAGTTAGTCTTTGCATGGCATTGTTTATTGCTTATGCTGGTGGTGGATTGAATATTTACCACTATTGTTGCGATGCATGCGAAGAATATCAATGCACAATGCATAGTACACAATGTACAATTGTAGATGCGTTGGAACATGAATGTTGTACGCATCAACATGCTGATGAGGGTGTAATTGCTACTGACAATATTCAATTCACGAATGAGGCGGAGAAATGTGGCGTTACACGTGTTGAGGCACTTGATTTGTGGAAATTCAGTTCGGAGAAAGAGGGGCTTGTTGTATTGCCATGGGTGGCAACACTTAAAGCAACGCATAATCCACAATTGATAGTTCATGATTGTGAACAAGAGCAACTTAATTATGGCATTCCTATTGCCCTAAATCTATCGGGGCGAGCCATAATTGTGCGCAAATCGGCGTATTTGATTTAGTAGTGGTTTGATTGGTCGGATTAGACAAATTAAATTACATGTGTTCGATATAATTTTTCTTCTCAAGGAACTGAAAACCTTTGAGATTTTGCGATAAAATGCACAGAATTTTACTATTTATTTCCCACAGATTACACAGATTTTCACAGATTTCACCTTTTTCTTTCGATTCGCTCTTTTGCTTTGCAAAAATCGCTCTACTGATACCACAGATTACCTCCGGTATTTTATATCGAACTGATGTTAAATTAGTTATAAAAATAAATCAAATAATAAATTCCTATTAAATTTTCCATTTATGAAAAAGATATTATTCTCGATATTATGCATTATGCAATGTGCAATGTGCATGAATTTGTTGGCTCAAGAATCGACTGGCGGTACGTTTTCGGGTCAGGTGATTGACGATAAAGGCGAATCGGTGATTGGCGCAGAGGTGTTTTGGTTGAATACTACGATCGGTGCTGTGACGGACATTGATGGTAACTTTACAATTCCGATGACAGTGGATAGTCATCATTTGGTATTCAACTATTTGTCGTATAAAACAGATACAGTGGACATTACAAAAGCACAGA
Organism: Paludibacteraceae bacterium; assembly: GCA_017559505.1. Classification (GTDB taxonomy): domain Bacteria; phylum Bacteroidota; class Bacteroidia; order Bacteroidales; family Paludibacteraceae; genus Aphodosoma. Next base: position 50,386 of record JAFYSF010000027.1, read on the forward strand.
TGCCATTGGTCGTAGTGATGCGCGAAGACACCAAAGAGTTGCAAGAGATAACTATTGCGGCACGCGGAGCAAGTACGATTGCGAACCGTGTGAGCGCATTGCAAACTACAAAAATCACTGGCGCAGAGTTGTGTAAAGCGGCATGCTGTAACTTGTCGGAGTCGTTTGAAACAAATGCTTCGGTGGATGTGGCATACGCAGATGCTGCGACAGGCGCAAAGACAATTAAATTGCTCGGATTGTCGGGCACATACGTGCAATTGTTGACAGAAAACACACCGGGAGTGCGTGGTTTGGCGCAAAACTTCGGTATGGAATATATACCTGGCGCATGGATGGAGAGCATCCAAGTGTCGAAAGGAACATCGTCGGTAATCAATGGTTATGAGGCAACTACGGGTCAAATCAACGTGGAATACCTCAAGCCACAAACACAAGACCCTATAGCGTTGAACGGCATGGTGAGCACATCGCTACGCGCAGAATTGAATGCAACAGGCGGTTGGGACATCAACGAAAAATGGAGCACTGGGGTGTTGGCTCACTACAAAAATGAGAGTATGGAGCATGACTCGAACGGCGATGGCTTTATGGATTTACCAAAAGGTCAACAAGCTAACTTATTGAACCGCTGGTATATGAAAGATGGTGCATATACAGGTCAGTACCTCGTGCGTGGATTGTATGACGAACGCAATGGCGGTCAGACAATGAAACATATACAAGAGAATAATATAGCAGACCCTTATAAAATCGGCATTAAGACTTGGCGTATGGATGCGTTTATGAAACAGGGGTATGTGTTTGATGAGGCTAAGGGTACAAGTATTGGCGTAATTGCAAGTGGGTCGTACCATAATCAAGCGAATGTGTATGGACACCGTATTTATAATGGTACGCAAGGCAACTTCTATTTGAACGCTATGTTCCAAACATACTTTGATGAGACAGATAAACACAAAATCACTGCCGGATTGAGCTTGAATTATGATAATTATAATGAGGTGATGACATCAGATAAGGCGGAGTTTTGGATGTCGCCATTGAAGATAGGCGGTAGTTTCTACAAAAGAGCAACACAACACGCACAGACAGACAAACTTGACATGACACGCGACGAGTGGACTCCGGGTGTATTCGCAGAATATTCGTTGAAAGTAGACGAGAAATTATCGCTTTTGGCAGGTGTGCGTGGCGACTATAGCACACAATATGGATTCTTTGTAACACCACGATTCAATGTGAGATATTCGCCTTGGGAATGGTGGAACTTGCGCGGTTCGGTGGGTATGGGCTACCGCTCGCCTAACCTATTGAGCGACCATGCATCAGTGTTGCCATCGTCAAGAGAAATTCGTATTGAAGCTGACGTTTTGAATCAAGAACAAGCAGTGAATGCAGGCGCAAGCACTACGTTCTATATTCCAATCGCTGGCAGAGAATTGCAAATTACGGCAGACTACTACTATACTCACTTCTTGGAATGTATGGTTGTAGATATGGATAGTGACCCATACGCAGTGACATTCTCTAACCTCACAGAAGAGGGCATTGAAGGAGGCAAAAAACCTCGCTCGTATGCAGGCAACTTCCAAGTGGAAGCGACTATGGAAGTGTTGAAAGGCTGGACTATGACACTCGCCTATCGTATGTCGGACGTGAAGACAACAATCAACGGCGAATTGCGCGAGAAACCACTCACTAATCGCTATAAAGCACTCATCACTACTTCGTATATGACACCACTCAAACGCTGGCAATTCGATGTTACAGCGCAATTTAATGGTGGTGGTCGCATGCCAGATAATTTTTATAAAGGAGATGAGGGATTGCGTCCATCATGGACTATCGACCGTGGCAATGGTCAATATGACTTCCCTTGGCATGCACAGTTGATGGCTCAGGTGACTCGCTATTTCCGCACATGGAGCATCTATGTGGGTGGCGAAAATATCACTAACTTCACACAAGACTCGCCTATTATTGGCGCAGGTGACCCTTACGGATCTAATTTTGATGCTTCGATGGCTTGGGGTCCTATCCATGGCTGGAAAGTGTATGCAGGATTCCGTTGGGCGATAAATAGGAAAGAGAAATGAGGAATGTGGAGTGAGGAATTAGGAATGGGGAATTGAGAATTATTAAACCAAAACAAAAACAATTGGTCTAATTAGACAAATAGGACTAATTAATGAAAATAAAAAATAATAACAACGGACATGGCAACGTGTCCCACTACAAATTATAAGATATGAAAAAAGTATTTCTTACACTTGCTCTCGCAGCAGGTATCTCGGTAGCCGTTTTGGCAGAAAAACAAACAGTACGCCTCTATGTCCCTGAAATGGAATGCGACAACTGTAAAGGCAAAGTAGAAAATGTATTGGCATACGAACGTGGTGTTAAAAAACTTGATTTTGATGTTGCTCACCGCATCGTGACAATCACATTCGAAGATAAACGCACAAATGTGGAAAAACTCCAAGCAGCTCTTATGAAATATATTAAATATGAATCAAAAGAGTTGAAAGAAGGCGATAAAGTGGAATGTAATCACGAACATCACCACGATCATGGTCATGACCACGGACATAAACACTAAAAAACTACATACAAAAAAAGTCCATTTCAACATATTGAAATGGACTTTTTTTATTTAATAAACTTTTATCTTATTGACACTTTAACAACACCTTCTGCTGCTTTTACTACGTATATACCTGCAGGCAACCCCGCCACATTCATACGATTTTCAACACGCATAAGCAATTGACCTGTCGTACTAAAGAGATACATTTCTCCTTCTGCCACCAATTCATCGCCTTCAAATTTAACTACTATTTTTGAATTATCAGCAACATTATCCACATAATCTGGCACAACTTCTTCAAAAACCTCAAACCACAAACGCATATCATTCTCATCTTCAACAACCCAAGGAGAAGAAATGCTTTCACCAAACTTAAATCCACGTTCCAACAACCACTCAACTGTCATCAACGAGCGATCGAGCGTAGCACCCTCTGTTGTTGTATCTGTCAACTCAACCGCCACATCAATAGCAGCCAAATCAGAAACCACATAATTATCTTTTAAGCACTTTTCTGCCTCATTATAAATTCTTGGCCACTCTTCTTTTGGCTTACTTGGATCCCTATTGTCCCAATCATACTCAAAGCTATCTCCATTCGAATATCCAACTATACGGTGTGCATATAATTCCTTTGTAACCTCTGGAAACTCAATCTTTTCCAATGCCACAATATTATTAGCAACCAACGCATACACTGAATCAGACAATGTGCTACCCATTTCGCCAATAACACCACCAACCTTTACTATTTCGGCATTTTCATCCAATTCAAGAGCTCCTTCAACATAACAATTTACCACTCTTGAACGATCGCTTGTACCCACAACACCACCGAGAATTTCTTTTGCAAAAACATCTGCTGTAACGTGACAATTTTCAATTTTATCATCTCCACTTGAATTTGAAACGATACCACCGACTTCATATCCTGCCTCAATACTACCATCAAACGCACAAACCAAAATAGATGTAGATGTTGCCGATTGACCAACAATACCACCTACATTGCTAGCGGTTGGAGCATAAATATTAGCATACGACATCGAACATCCCTCTATCGTTGAATGCAACGACACATCGCCAACAAGACCACCCAACACACCTTCAAATCCATCTTCTCCTACAATATAAGAACATACAACATGTACATTGCTAATTCTACAACCATAACCTGTGCCTGCTTCTGTGAAATTACCTATCACATCATTTGCCAATACACCAACCACATCTGTAAACTTAGACGCTGACAGCACAACGTTACGCAACACCATATTTTCCACCACTGCTGAATCCCTCAAAGCAGCAAACATACCACTACCATCCAAAACTACATTTCTGATTTCAAAGTTGCCACCATCAAACTTACCCGTAAATTCACCTTCAACGCCATCAAACACAACATTCATAAAATCAATGTCATTAACCACTTTATAATGAGCATCAAGATCATTTTCAATCAAAGTAAAATCATATGCACGTGCTATTTCGTATGGATTTTCGGCTGTACCATCACCCTTCATAGCAGTAGCATTCAACGGCAATTCTACATATTGAAGCGTAATTGTTCGCCCATCACTATAAGGGCACATCAATACAGGGGCAGTTCTTGTATTAAGCAAACATATTGAGCCCAAATCGCCACCCTTTGATGCATCCGAGCCCATTTCAAACAACACATCTCCCTTCGTACTACAAATCGCCAAAAGCTTATCTTTAACATCCGAACCCTCTCTCGATTTAGTCAACAAAACCATATATTCTCGCGCGTCATCGATATCAAACAAATGAGGATTCAATGCCTCTGTAGCAATATTAAACATCGCATTTTCAACTCCTTTGCCCAAATTCAATACATCATAGCGGTCAAACGAACCATCATTATTGAACCAAGCAACCTTATGCAAAGTCGAACCATCTTTAGCCAATTCGCCTTGCAACAATGCAACCGCATACTGATACGACATTCCCTTGCCATAACGATCAACTGAAGACGACAACACCACGCCATCCTTCGTTACTACTGGCAACTCGGCAACAACCTCACACGCCGGAAAATCTACAAATCTAAACACACCAACCTCTCCCTCTTCACAAGCAAACATCCATTGCTTAGGCTGACCAACAATATCCCCCATCGCACTACTACTCACCACATTCCCAACTACATCCTTCAATTTATTCCCCTCTACATCATACAATCTATACGACGTAATATAACTATCCGAACTAGTTTGATAATCTTTAACCGTAATAAAATAAGCCGGAGCATCTCCACCGCCATAATTCAACAAAACATCCCCCGAAATATTCAAACTACCCAAATGAAGAAAAGAATACAAATATTCCGAAGTCAACACCACAGGAATCTTAGTCTCATGCACAAGCTCAAACTTATCATCATAATATTTAATCACCAAACTATTATCTTCATTCACAATCAAATCCTGATTCACATCTTCTGGAATTGTAAAATAAGGCTTCTCATACTGAGTCAACACATAATTCGCCTTACCTCCATTATTCACCATCAATATAGGCGATGGCTCTTCTCCCGAAGACGACACATATTTATAATCCACAGTAAACGTATGTTTCTTTTCCGCCTCATAATTCGAAAAATAAGACGCCTTACCATAAACATCATAATGATACAACAAACTATTATCATCGCCCCTCTCTTCCCTTTGGAATATCATCGTATAAACCTCTGAATAAGAATTCACCGACATATTCTCAGCCATGTGGAACGTACCATCTATCTCATACAACTTCTTAGCCATTCCCTCTGTCAACGAATAAATATAATGCAAATACTTACCCTTATAATCCGCAGTATTAGCATACACAAACACCATCACCTCATAATTATTATCCTGATTAAAAAACTTCTTAGTCAAATACGGTTGCATATTCACCATACGCACACCAACAGCACCCTCCACACGCAAACTATCGGCAATCGTACTCACCAAATTATTCTTCTCATCATAAACCTTCACCTCCATATAAGTATAATAACCCTTCTCTTCCGTAAACGAAGTAGTATACACCCAGTCCAACCCATCTGGACCATTCAAAAAACCATACCCCGCAACCGGACCAATAGCAGACGTTTGCAACTCAGCAGAAGCATAACCCACTACAACAAACATTGCAACAATAGCAACAAAAAAATCTAAAATGCGTTTCATAATATTATTTTCCAAATTTACAATTCCATCCCACAAAGTTACAAAAAACATTTCATCTACACAACACCCCACAAAATAATAAAGTAAAAGGTAGAGGCGCAAACCAATTTGCGCCTCTATTCTTGCTATTATAACAACGACAAAATATCTTCAGCAGTTGCTCCTAATATATAATCCTCTACTCTAATTTGATTTAGCGACTCTCGCATCGCCTCTAACTGAAAATCTACACCCACAAATAGATCATATAATTGCTGTAAATCCTGATGCGTAAAGAAATCACCGTTAAATTCCATAGACTTAATCTTTCCGTTCTTCACATCCACTCGGATTTCAATCACGCCCCATGCAAATCGCTGTTTATTCTTAAACGTATAAGGCGGATTGTTGCCCCACATCCACTCATCTGTAAGATATTCTGGCTCAATAGCCTTTACTCGTTCAAACTCTTCTTGACCAAAATCTTCACGATTACCAGCAATTGCATTTTCAAGATGTCGCATCAATTCTTCTCTCCCAAGGGTCATATAATCCCCTACGTTGATAACTCGCTGACGCACACTCTCTATTCCCTTTGATATCAACTTCTCATTATCAGGCGTAATTGTTCGCACTAATTGCTCAAGGTCGGTCTTATATAATAAGGTGCCATGCAGAATAGAGCCATTCTCATTACGATAATAGGCATTGCCCGAAAATTTCTTTCCCTTAAATATCAAATCATTGCGCCCTGAGAGCTCAGTTTCAAGCCCAATTTCAGCAAAAGCATCAACCACAGCCGACAAGCAATTGCGAAACACATCATCACGCTTGCCTTCACGCTTAATAAAGGTAAACATAAAGCATCCTTCATCAGCAAATATGGTTCCACCGCCCGAGTGACGACGATAGATTGGCACTCCGATCTTACGCACATGCCCCATATTTACTTCGCTCTCTATCAATTGATGCTTACCACACACAATGGCAGGAAATATATCCCAAATAAAAAACAAATCCTTATCGCGCCATGCTGGCGAATTGAGCAAGTACCGCTCCAAAGCTAAATAGAATGACACCGTCTGGCGACCATATTTTGTTAAATCAAGAGTAATCATATTATAATACAAGAAGTCTTTCTTTTAAGACAGGAAGACATGAATACAAGAAAAAAATCATGTCCTCTTGTCTTCGTGTCTAAAAAAACTAAATCTTTTCAATCAATTGTTGGAGCACGGCAAATGTTTTCTTTGGCGCTTCGGCAAAGAAGTCGAGATATTGCGTTGTATTATCTGGTTCCATACCTGGAGTATCACTCACAATACGAAGACTCATGAATGGCACTTGTTTAGCATAGCACACCTGTGCAATTGCAGCACTCTCCATATCAACAGCCTTACCATCAGGAAAATTCTTCTTAATACCCTGCAATGTAGCCAAATCTGATATAAATTGGTCACCTGTACAAATCAAGCCAAATACAAGTTGAGAGTTGAGAGTTGAGAGTTGAGAGTTAACCTCTTTTGCTGCTGCAAGAAGATGTGCGTCAGCCGGGAATTTCAACGGATAGCCTTGTACTTGTCCCCACTCGCCTTCGCCACACCACACATCGTGATAACATGCTTCTGTGCCAACTACGATATCACCTTGATGCATACCTTCGCCAATGCCACCTGCCACACCACTATTTATAATGTAGTTTGGTTGCATTTTTGCAATCAACGAAGTAACTTGCATTGCTGCATTCACCTTACCAATACCAGACTTCAAAAGCATTATCTCTTTACCATAGAGCATTCCCGACATGCACTTTGCACCCTCAATTTCCGACTCTACAGCATTCTCTAAAATATGACTTACAAGCTCAAACTCGCTTTGCATAGCCACTATAATTGCTATTTTTTTCATCAATATCCCAAAATTTTCAACATTGATTTATACGATTGTTCTTTTGCGAAAAGTTTTGTAAACCACTCGCCATCTTCATCACGATCAATAACAACTAATTTAGGACCAGGTATCAAACAGTGTTGAATACCGCCATATCCACCAAGACTCTCTTGATAAGCTCCCATGTGGAAGAATCCAACATATTGATCTTCACCTTCTTTGATTTTTGGCATAAATACAGCATTCGAGTGTGCCTCTGCATTATAGAAGTCTTCTGAGTCGCAAGTCAAGCCTCCAAGGTTGACACGTTCATACTCTGAATTCCAATTGTTTATTGCCAATAACACAAAACGCTGATTAATACCCCATGTATCAGGCAAAGTAGTCATAAACGACGAGTCGATCATATTCCACTTTTCACGGTCGTTTTGTTGTTTTTGATTCACAATACTATACAACATTGCACCACTCTCACCTACTGTATAGCTACCGAATTCAGTGAAAATATTTGGCTCAGGCACATTGTTGTTTTGACAAATAGTTTTCACTTGAGCAACAATCTCCTCAACCATGTATTCATAGTCAAACTCAAAATCCAAGTGAGCTTGAATAGGCATACCACCACCAATATTCAACGAATCGAGCTCAGGACAAATCTCCTTCAAATCGCAATACAAATTCACTGCTTTCGACAACTCATTCCAATAATACGCCGTATCCCGAATACCTGTATTCACAAAGAAATGCAACATTTTTAGTCGCACATTAGGGTTATGTTGAATCTTATTTTGATAATAAGGTATAATGTCGTTGTAACGAATACCCAAACGAGAAGTATAGAATTCAAACTTAGGTTCCTCTTCAGATGCAATACGGATACCCACATTCAACTCTTTTACTTCATTCATATCAAACAAATCCAACTCAAACTTATTATCAAGAATAGGAATTACTTTAGTAAATCCACGCTTAATCAAGTTCTGTATATTCTCTACATATTGAGGACGTTTGAAACCATTACACAAGACGTATGTATCAGTATTCAAATGACCCGACTCATGCAAAGCCTCCAACATATTGATATCAAAAGCCGATGAAGTCTCAATATTTACCTTATTTTTAAGTACTTCCTCCATTACGAATGAAAAATGCGACGATTTAGTACAATAACAATAGTTGTATGAACCATTGTAATCTACCTTTGCCATAGCCACATTAAACATACGGCGAGTTTTCTGAATATTTGCACCAATCTTAGGCAAATAACAAATTCTCAACGGAGTGCCATATTGCTTAATAACCTCCATCAAAGGAATACCAAACCATTGAAGTTCACCATCTTCCATAGTAAACTCTTCATTAGGCACCTCGAACGCCTGCTGAATCAAATCGATATATTTATTCTTCATAACAGAGAATTTTACCAATCCAAGTAAGTTGGATTGTAGTTATACAAACAAAATAACTAACTTAGTTTACCTCAAAATAGACAAACTAAATAATTCGACTGCAAAGTTACACATTATTTTACAAATACACAATAGTTAACACAAAAGAGATCAATATATTCAAACAACGAATAAAACCACTCACAAAAAAAACATTAACAATAAAAAAAAGAGATTGCACCAAAATAAAATTTTGATGCAATCTCTTTTCCTATAAATCACTCATGTACCCCCGTCGAGAATCGAACTCGAATCTACGGTTTAGGAAACCGCTATTCTATCCGTTGAACTACAAGGGCTTATTCAATACACAATTCACAATGCATAATGCAAAATTAACCATTCGGCATTAAACAAATAATTGTGCATTATGAATTGTTTTAGTGTCGTCCTTTTGAGTTAGACTTCATTTGTTTTGCTTGCTGTTCACGAAGAGCTTGTTGTTGTGCTTTTTGAGCTTCTTCAAGACGTTGCATAAAACTTGATTTCTTTTGTGGTTTTGCTTTATTTTTCTCAAGTTGAGCAAGCACTTTTTTATCATCTACAAAAAGACGGAACAAATATGTTTGAATAATTGTAATCAAAAGCGATACAAAGTAGTAATACGAAAGACCCGATGCATAGTTATTGAAGATAAACATAAACATAACTGGCATCATATACATCATCCATTTCATCATACCTGCGCCTGGTTGGTCAGCTGCACCAGTATTTGCCATATTAATTTTGGTATAGATAATATTTGTAATAGTCATCAAAAGACAGAACAATGAAATGTGGTTACCAAAATATGGAGTAATAAGTGGAATATAAACATCCCAAGAGAAAATAGCATCATAACTTGAAAGGTCATCAGCCCAAAGGAAAGATTGTCCACGAAGCTCAAATGCAGTAGGGAAGAAGCTGAACATAGCAAACAAAATAGGCATTTGGAACAACATAGGAAGACAGCCACTCATTGGACTTGCCCCTACCTTTTGATAAAGAGCCATAGTTGCTTGTTGACGTTCCATTGCTTTTTCAGCAGGAATACGAGCATTAATTTCTTCGATTTGTGGACGAAGTACACGCATTTTAGCTGATGACATGTATGATTTGAACGTAAATGGAAGTATCACTAATTTAATAATGATAGTCAACAAGAAAATAATAAGACCATAACTACCTATATATTTACCTAAAAAGTTGAACACAGGAATGATAACACATGTTGTAATCCAACGGAAAAGCGACCAACCCATAGGAATAATATGTTGAAGACGAAGTTTATCTTCACCATTTAGGTCTTGGTCATAAGATTTCAATACTCGATATTGGTTAGGACCATAATATGTATGGAATTTAGTAGGACGAACACCATTAGGATCGAAAGCCACGCTCGCCTCCATTTTATGTTGTTTAATAAACTCTGAACGATCAGGCATAATTTCTGTTTCAACAGCAGTGGCAGTGAAAGCATCATCTGCAATCATAATAGTACTGAAGAAATGGTCTTTGAATGCTACCCAACGCACTTTACCTGCAAGTTTTTCAGAATCATTTTTGAATTCAGAAAGACGCTCCATATCGTCCGACACATATTTATAGTTAAGTGTAGCGTAACGAGATTCGAATTTACGACCTTTCTCGTTTTGACGAATGAGCGATTGCCATTGCATATCAAGCGATGATGTATTAGGCGAAAGATATTGACTCATATTGTGAGCTTTAATCTCCATCGCAGTCATGAAATCATCATTTGGGATAGTATAAATAAAGTCGATATGCGCATCAGTATCTACAGCAAGACGCATAGTTACGATTTGAGCATCATCTGTTTTACTGATAATTGGTTGAAAATAGAGACTCTTAGTGCTAATAATACGATTATCGCTTGTGAAAAGAGTAAAACCTAAAGAAGCATCGCCATCAGCAAAAAGCATAAGAGGAAGAGAATCATAACGAGTATAATTCTTCATTTCAGCAGCACATACACGACCACCTTTATTAGAAAAAGTAAGGCGAATTTTCTCATTTTCAACAGTAAATTGCTCTTCTACACCAACTCCAGCAGCAGCAAAATAGCCATAAGTTTTCACTAAACGAGCAGAATCAAGAGTAGCTTCACCAATAGCTGCAAGCGAATCAGCAACCGCTTGTTGACGTTCGAGTTCTAATTGAGCAAGATATGCAGACTCATTAGCCGCTGCAATAGAATCGCGAACATGTTGACGACGAGCCAATTCTTCTTTACTTGGTTGATTCAACCAGCTGAAGCCGAAGATTACGGCCATGATTAGGACTAAGCCTATGACGGTGTTTTTATCCATTTTATTTAAAAGTTGAAAGTTGAACCAAAGGTCTTTGAGCCTTTAGCGATAAAAAATTGAAAGTTGAAAGTTAATTGTTTACAACCCCAACTTTCCTTTTATTTACAATACTACAAAAATAGGGTGCAAAGTTACAAAATTTTCTTGACATATGCAATAGATAAAAAAGAGACGCAAATGATGTTTTTGCGTCTCTATTGAAAATATTTGAATATTTTATTTGTTAGCAGCAGCTTTGACAAATTGAAGGAAAAGTGGGTGTGGGTTAAGTACTGTACTTGAATACTCTGGGTGGAATTGCACACCTACATACCAAGGATGAGTTGGCACTTCAATAATTTCGCCAAGTTGAGTATCAGGGTTAACACCTGAAATAATCATGCCATTTGCTTCAAATTCAGCTTTATATTGATTATTAAACTCAAGACGGTGACGATGACGCTCTTGAATAAGTTCTTTACCATAGATTTCGAATGCACGTGAACCAGCTTTGAGTTTACAAGCATAAGCACCAAGACGCATAGAACCACCTTTGTCGAGATGAGTTTTTTGCTCTTCCATCATGTCAATCACTTTGTGTTTAGCGTTAGGATTAATTTCGACAGTATGAGCATCTTTATAACCTAATACGTTGCGTGCAAATTCGATAGCCATCACTTGCATACCATAACAGATACCAAGCGTAGGGATATTGTTTTCACGAGCATAACGTGCAGAAACAATTTTACCTTCGATACCACGTTCGCCAAAGCCAGGAGCAACGAGAATACCATCGTAACCTTTGAGAGTGGCTTCAACATTTTCTTCTGTGATATCGTCAGAGAGAAGAAGGTCGAGTTTGAGTTTGCGGTCGTTGTAAGCAGAAGCATGGATGAGCGACTCGATGATTGATTTGTAAGCATCTGGGAGGCGCACATATTTACCAACAAGAGCAATCTTAACCTCTTTTTCAGCTGTTTTGAGTTTATTGAGGAAGAAATTCCATTGATCCATATCGGCAACAGTAGCTTCTGGGTCGATGCCAAGGCGTTTGAGCACTACACGGTCGAGACCTTCTTGTTGCATACGAACAGGCACTTCGTAGATAGTTTTCACATCGGCACTTTCGATAACAGCCTCAGGGTCAACGTTACAGAAAAGAGCTACTTTTTTGCGAACTTCAGGAGTAATTGGATGTTCGGCACGAAGCACAAGTACGTCAGGTTGAACTCCTTCTTGTTGAAGTTCCTTAACTGAGTGTTGAGTAGGTTTAGTTTTCAACTCGCCAGCAGCAGCTACGTAAGGCACATAAGTAAGGTGAATGCAAAGGCAGTCGCTACCAAGTTCCCAACGAAGTTGACGTACACTCTCGATATAAGGCAAAGACTCGATATCGCCTACAGTACCACCGATTTCGGTGATAACAAAGTCAAAATTGCCAGTGTTGCCAAGTTGTTTTACGTTGCGTTTGATTTCGTCGGTGATATGAGGGATAACTTGAACAGTTTTACCCAAGAAATCGCCACGACGTTCGCGAGTAATTACGTTTTGATATATACGACCAGAAGTTACGTTATTTGCTTTAGACGAAGGCACGTTAAGGAAACGTTCGTAGTGACCAAGGTCGAGGTCAGCTTCGTGACCATCGTTAGTTACATAGCACTCACCGTGTTCGTAAGGGTTAAGAGTGCCTGGGTCTATGTTGATATATGGGTCGAGTTTTTGGTTAGTAACTCTGTAACCACGAGCTTGAAGCAATTTGCCAAGCGATGCTGCGATAATGCCTTTACCAAGCGAAGAAGTAACGCCACCGGTAACGAAAATGTACTTTGTTGCCATATTTAATCAATGCACAATGCACAATGTACAATGCACAATATTATATCATGCGATGCACAATGCGTTATTAGACTATGTAATTAAAGCGCAAAGATACAAAAAAAAATTGATAGTCAATAGATGTAAACAATATTTTTTTTGCAAGTTTGATTTTATGCAGTTTTATGTTGTGGTTTATGGATTTTTTAGTAACTTTGTGGTTGGTTTTTGAGGGAGAGATTTAGGGAGGGACTTATTGTATTTTAAGAGGGGTTTTGAAGGTAGGGCGAAGGTATGGTTATCCTATGATGAAGGTTGCTTAAAGTATGCTATTCCCTTTATCTGAACTCTGGGGGGACTTATTGTATTTTATCGTACATTTTTTAATCATTTTTTTAGTTATGATTTCATATAATATTGAAGGCGTAAAAATGCCTAAAATTAGTAAACGTGAAACTAATGCTTGGATTAAAGCAGTAGCAGCGAAATATGGCAAAAAGGTAGGCGAAGTGGCTTATATTTTTTGCGATGACCCAAAAATCCTTGAAGTGAACAAAGAGTATTTGAATCACGACTATTTCACTGATATTATTACGTTTGACTACTGCGAAGGAAATGTATTGAATGGAGATATTTTTATCTCATTGGACACTGTGGCAAGTAATGCTGAGGAGTTTGGGGTTACGTTTGACGAAGAATTGCACCGTGTGTTGATTCATGGAATTTTGCATCTTTGCGGTCAGGACGACCAAACGCCTGAATTGAGAGCAGAGATGATTGCGAAAGAGAATGATGCGTTGGCAATGCACAATGCATAATTCATAATGCATAATTCATAATTAAAGTTACATTCCTCTTTGTTTTGCGTGCAATAGTTCTGACATCGACGCTGTATAGCGACAATAGTTATATGCTGAATTTGTTTACGGACGAATTGGGCTATGTGGTTGTGTCGGTGAAAGTTGGCAAACGAAGCAAGGTGAGATTGTCGCATATTCAGCCACTGACGTTGCTATCGGTAGAACTGCATGGGCGACCATCGCAACAGGTGATGCACATAACAGAATGTGTGGCATTGGCAGGATGCGAACAGCTGATGATGGAGCCAAACAAGGTGCTGATGGCGCAATTTTTGGCTGAATTTCTGCAACATGCACTGCGTTCGATGCAACGAGATGAGCGATTGTTTGAGTTTATATTCAACTCAATTCGCAGGTATAACGACATAGAACGAGGGGATGCAAATTTTCATTTGGTATTTTTGATTAAATTGACACATTTTTTAGGTTTCTTCCCTAATCTTGAAGGATTTGACTCTGGGGTGTGTTTTGATTTGGAGAATGGGTGCTTTGTAAGACGATTGCCTTTGCACAACAACTATTTACTACCAAATGACACTATGGCATTTGTGCATCTACTGCGATTGGACTATGACACTATGTATCTGCTTGACGCAAATCGTCGCCAGCGTAATGATATTTTAGACCACATTGTTAAATACTACAAATTACATATGGCTGAATTTGGAGAACTTAGATCGCTGGATGTACTTCGCGAAATTTAAACTTTTTATTTTTTTCCAGACAGGAAGACAAGAAGACAAGAAAATTCCTGCTCTCATGTCTTCGTGTCTAAAATATATACTATAAATTTATGGCTTTACCTACAAATTTAGGAACTGAATCGATTGGGCGACTATTGCGACAATATGCTGTACCTGCGATTGTTGCAATGACAGCTTCGTCGTTATATAATATGATTGACAGCATCTTTATTGGTCAAGGCGTTGGGCCGTTGGCCATTTCGGGATTGGCTGTTACGTTCCCATTTATGAACTTGGCGGCTGCATTTGGAGCATTGGTTGGCGTGGGAGCGAGTACGATTGTATCAGTGAAATTAGGTCAGAAAGACTACACCTCGGCACGCAAAGCTTTGGGTAATGTAGTGGCACTGAATGTCATCATTGGAGTGGCATTCATGGCAATATCACTCTTGTTTCTCAACAAAATTTTGCTCTTTTTCGGCGCCAGCGAAAATACGTTGCAATATGCACGTGAATACATGGAGATAATACTCTACGGCAACGTAGTAACACATATGTATTTAGGTCTTAACGCCGTAATGCGTTCGGGCGGACACCCTCAACGATCGATGATAATGACCATACTGACCGTGGTGCTCAATGCAATACTCGACCCTATCTTCATTTTCGGGTTCGGTTGGGGGATACGTGGCGCAGCTATTGCCACTATATTAGCCCAAATCGTTGCGTTGACATGGATTTTGATTTCATTTATGAACAAAAAAGAGGTGCTACATTTTGAGTCGGGCATATTCAAACTTGACCGACGCATCGTGACAGCTTCACTCTCAATAGGCATGGCTCCGTTTTTGATGAATGTAGCTGCTTGTATCATAGTGATTTTTATAAACAACGGACTCCAACAACATGGCGGCGACTTGGCCATTGGTGCATACGGAATAGTTAACCGCATCACGTTCGTGTTTATTATGGTGGTAATGGGACTAAATCAGGGAATGCAACCTATTGCAGGATACAATTATGGAGCACGCAATATAGATAGAATGCTGAGTGTGTTGAAATTGACTATCATTTGGGCTACTGTGATTATGTTTGTAGGCTTTATGATTTGTGAATTTACTCCAGGATTGATTGCTCGCATTTTTACCTCTGACAAGGAGTTGATTGCACGCTCGGTGCGAGGCATGAGAATTGTGGCTATATTCTTCCCTATTATTGGC
The DNA here is from genome assembly GCA_017559505.1 of Paludibacteraceae bacterium. GTDB lineage: Bacteria > Bacteroidota > Bacteroidia > Bacteroidales > Paludibacteraceae > Aphodosoma. The sequence goes on from JAFYSF010000027.1 coordinate 66,356, forward strand.
ATGCAAATGGTTACGGGCAACTTCTTTCAAAGCATCGGCATGGCACGCCAAGCAATATTCCTCTCGCTGACAAGGCAATTGATATTTCTTTTGCCATGCTTGATTATATTGCCTACATTTTGGGGAGCAGACGGAGTATGGGCATCGCTGCCTACAGCCGATTTGCTCTCGTGGATAGTATCAGTGTCAGTACTAACACACTATTTACGCAAATTTAAACAAGGAAAAATTGAATATAAATTATGATTATAACTATTGGTCGCCAATTGGGTAGCGGTGGACTAGAAATTGGTCGCCTACTCGCCGAACGATTGAATTTGGCATTTTATGATAAAGAATTACTCACCGAGGCAGCTCGCCATAGTGGCATCTGCCCAGAGTGTTTTGTGGCAAATGACGAACAAGCAAAACGTTCGTTTGGCGGAGTTGGCATATTCGGCATGCGATTCCCATTCGTAGGAGATGGTAATACATCGTACAACTCGATGATTTCGGGCGACAACCTATTCCTCATTCAAAGCGAAACAATTATTAAACTTGCAGAGAATGAACATGGTGCAGTATTCGTTGGTCGTTGTGCGGACTATGTATTGCGTGAGCGTAATGATGTTGTGTCGATATTTATTACTGCAGATGAAAAAGACAGAGTAGAAAGATTATGCAAACGAAAAGGATATAAAGAATTAGAAGCTAAAGATATAATGCGCAAAATAGACAAACAACGTTCGGCATACTACGACTACTATGCCAGCCGAGAATGGGGAGTAGCTTCGAGCTATGACATCTGCATAAACTCATCATTATTAGGAATAGAAGGAACTGTGGAGGCTATAATTAATATTGTGAATAAAAAATGAAACTATACCTTGACATAGACGGTGTTTTGCTTACAACTAAAAACACTCAACCCGCTGAATATACTAATGAATTTATCGACTACATTATTAGTCATTTTGATTGTTATTGGTTGACCACACATTGCAAAGGCAATACCATCGATGTTCTAGAATATCTTTCCAAATATTTTTCTCAACAAACAATTGACAAATTAAAATGCATTAAACCAACCCAATGGGACACATTAAAAACTGAAGCTATCGATTTATCAGAAGAATTCATTTGGCTCGACGATTATCCATTTATTGCAGAAAAAGAATTTCTTAAAGCTCATAATTGTGAAAACAAATTAATAATTGTCAATCTTAATACAATAGTTCGTTAAAAAATTAGATTTATATTATGCAGTAATTCCCACAAAATCAAAAAGGTCTTTAATTTGCGTTTTATTTAAATGTTTGTTTGGTTTAAAACCAGATGCGCAAAAAAATCTTTGTATTATATATGCA
>JAFYSF010000028.1 GCA_017559505.1 Paludibacteraceae bacterium
GGGGAGGAATTGTGGATCCATATTCGATGTTTGATAATGCACAATGCACAATCTTCTTCGTATAGTTCATTTGATAGAAGTTCGGGGTTGTTTAAGAAGACGGAGATAATAAAGACTCCAGTGCCAAAACAGACGCATAAGGGGACGTTTAAGCCAGTGAGCTCGGCATCGAAAATACCTACAAATCCGCAAAACGTGATGGGATTTTATGTAGGAGAGCGTGTGGAGCATAGTACGTTTGGGCAAGGAGAGATATTGGAAATCACGGGAGATGGAGATAATAGAAAAGCGAAGATTGATTTTGATGATTTCGGCGAGAAACAGTTGTTGTTGAAATACGCAAGACTTCAGAAAAGTTAGGAATGAGGAATTAGGAGTGAGGAATGTTTGATATTTATATACTATTTTGAGTTAATGAAATATAAGTTACTGTTAATATTAATGTTGTTGTCGGCGGTGGTGTCGGCACAGAAGGTGTATGTTAGGGGCTATGTTCTTAACGAGGAGAAGCGTGCGGTGGAGTTTGCGACTGTGCAGATAAAAGAGACAGCATCGGGAACAATAACTAATGAGAAGGGATATTTTGAGTTGTCGTTTCCAAAGCAAGACTCTATAACATTGCAATTTTCGTGTGTTGGATATGTGGCGGCAGAGCGAAGAGTGGCAATAGGCGATGAGTTGGCATATACAGTGGTGGTGAATTTGCAGATGGACGCAGAGTTGCTTGATGAGGTGGAGGTGAAAGGATTTCAGCGTCAGACCTCAACGATGATGACCTTGGATAGCGAGAGTTTGCGATTGATGCCAGATGCATCGGGCGGGAATATAGAGAGTTTGTTGACAACATTTGCAGGAGTTAGTTCGAACAACGAGATGAGTTCGCAATACTCGGTGAGAGGAGGTAATTACGATGAAAATAGTGTGTATGTGAATGGAATAGAGGTGTATAGACCATTGCTTGTGCGAGCAGGACAGCAAGAGGGGTTGAGTTTTATCAATCCAGATATGGTGGGAGAGGTGAACTTTTCGGCAGGAGGATTTGATGCGAAATATGGCGATAAGATGGCTTCGGTGCTTGATGTGCAATATAAGAAACCAACGAAATTTGAGGCAAACTTGGCGGCATCGTTGCAAGGAGTGTCGGCATACGTAGGGGCAAGTGGTAAGAATTTCACGCAGATGCATGGTGTGAGATTTAAGACCATGCAGGTGTTGCTTGGAACATTAGAGACCAAAGGTGAGTATAGTCCTTATTTTGTAGATTATCAGACCTATATGACATGGCAAATGTCGAAGAAATGGGAATTTACGTTCTTGGGGAATATATCGCAAAACTACTATAATTTCACACCAAAAACGCGTAGTACGTCGTTTGGTACAATATCGAATGCCAATAACTTTACGGTTTATTTCGATGGTAAAGAGCGAGACATATTCCGTACATATTTTGGTGCAGTAGGGTTTAATTATCGCCCAAACAAAGAGGTTACATTGGGGCTGAATTTGAGTGCATTCAATACCAATGAGCAAGAGACGTATGATATCACGGGAGAGTATTGGTTGTCGGCACTGGATATGAGTGGGGGAGCGCAAGAAGAAAATGAGACGCCAACAGGGTCGCTCGGCACTGGGATGTATCATGAACATGCACGTAATAGATTGAGCGCAACGGTGATAAATGTGGGGCATGTGGGGTCGTGGAAGTTGACAAACAACGATTTGCAATGGGGCGTGAACTATCAGCGAGAAATAGTGTTGGACCGCATAAGCGAGTGGGAGAGTAGGGATTCGGCAGGTTATACATTGCCCGTGAATTCAGAGCAAGTGGAGATAATTTATAATTTGTATTCGAATGTAGATTTGTATTCTAATCGTCTGCAAGCCTATATTCAAGACACTTATAAACATTATGCTGACCACGGCACATGGGCATTTACGGCAGGTGTGAGAGCAAATTATTGGTCGTTTAACAACGAATTTTTGGTATCGCCACGAGCAACGGTTGCCTATTTCCCAGATTGGAAGGCCGATTTGAACTTTAGACTTTCGGCAGGGGTGTATCATCAAGCACCATTCTACAAAGAGTTGCGCACAGAGCAGACAGACGAGCATGGCAATAATTATGTAGCTCTGAATAAGAATATTAAAGCACAACGCTCGTTGCATGCTGTGTTTGGGATGGATTATTTCTTCAGAGCATGGAATCGTCCGTTCAAATTGACACTTGAAGCATATTATAAGCCATCGGACAGAGTGATAAGTTACTATGTAGATAACGTGAGAGTGCGTTATTCGGGTGAGAATGATGCAGTTGCTTATACCGCTGGGGTTGATGTGAAACTATTCGGAGAGTTTGTGCCAGGCACAGACTCGTGGATTTCGTTCTCATGGATGCGTTCGCGCGAAGATATTTTGAATGACCATTATTCAGTATATAGCAATGTAGGGAACTATCTTGGAGAGGTGTATCCCGGCTATATTTCGCGACCAAATGAGCAGAGATATAATATTTCGTTCTTCTTTCAGGACTATATACCAAATCACCCAGAATATAAGGTGCATTTGAAATTAGTTTGGTCGGACGGATTGCCATTTGGGCCTCCACATTCGGAGCGTTATCAAGCAGTGTTGCGTACGAAGGCTTATAATCGTGTAGATATAGGAGCATCGAGAGGATTCGTGCAAGGGCGCGAGGATTGGATGCGAAAACTTGACCCTGTGAAAAATATATGGCTCAGCCTTGAGTTGTTCAATTTGTTTAATATCAAGAATGTAAACTCATATTATTGGGTTACGGATATTTATAATGGGCAATATGCTGTGCCGAATTATTTGACTGGATTTATGGTTAATTTCAGAGTGTCGGTAGGGTTTTAGTATACGTTAATTTTTAAGACATAAAAGCAAAAAGACAAGATTTATTTTTTATAGATCTTGTCTTTTTTTTGTATAGTGATAATGTCAGTTTTCTTGCTTGAGGGTTGCTTGAAGGTACGGTTCACTATCTTGGAAGGTATGGTTATCCTATGAAGAAGGTAGCTACGGGGTAAGGTGAGCATGGTATGATTTTTGTATTTTTCGGGGTGGAATGTTTCTTTAATTATGGAATATGGATGATAGTCGTGAAGCCATGGCGGTGGGCGATGATTGTTTTTATTTTGTGTTAGAAAAATATTTGGGAATAAGCCGAAAATCCCTAAATAGAGTAGGTGGAAATTTAAACAAAACAAATGTATGGAAAACCATTTATTATTGAAAACCATGTTGCAACGAAGCGCATTGTGTATGTGTTTCGTTGCAGTGTCGGTTGTTGGATTTGCAGCAAAAACAAATTCGATAACCATTGAGTATTTTTCTGCCCAAAAACAAAAGTATGAACTGACGAGGTTGGGGTACTTGGAGTTGGATGGTAATGACATGATTGTTAAGGACAAGGGTGGCAATTTGTTGTACAAAGCTCCGATTGGCGATGTGAAAAAAGTGATTCTGTCGGATTTAGACGAAAGAACCAAAGTTGATAACATCGCTGATATGTCTATGGTGGTATATCCAAATCCGACGATGAATGAATTATTTGTGCAGGGTATGCAAGTAGGCGACGTGTTGCGTGTATATACAGTGAACGGCGTTTTTGTGAAAGAGCAAACCGTAGAGGCTGAAGTAACACAAGTCGATATCAGAGACCTTGCGGTTGGTTCGTATTTGATTCAGTCGGGAGATAATATTGTTAAATTTATTAAGGAATAATGTATTATGAAAAAGATATTTTTGTTTTGTATATCATTGTTTTTTAGTGCAATGATGTTTGCTCAGGTCTTGATATGGAAAGATGGGGAGGTGGTGTATAGGAAAAATATTGATGAAGTAGATAGAATTACGTTCTATCAGGTTGAAGATTTCAAACTTCTAAATGATACTATCGAGATGGAGTATTATGGAGATTATCAAAATGCTAGGAAATGGATTCATGTGGAGTTTGTGCCTAAGAATTCTTATGGAGTATTGGAATATACATCGAGCGATGAGAGTGTTGTAACAGTGTCGTATGATGGTTTTCTTATTTCGCGAGGTATAGGTGAAGCTATGGTAACAGTGAAAATGTTGGGTACAGATATTGAGAGAACATGCAAAGTGATTGTAAAAAGTTATAGTGGTGAATTTTATTGGCCGATTGACTTTTATTTTGCACCAAAGCAGAGTTCAAATTTGATGTCTTCTTATTTTACGTCAAATCCTTATTGTGATCCATGTCAAAAAGATTTAGAGTGGAAATCGTCGGACGAAACAATTGCAACAATAGATGAAAATGGCAGAATTACGGCATTAGCTTTAGGTCAATCGGTTATCACAGCAACGTTGAAAGGGACAGATATTTCGGCATCTACAGTTGTACATGTAGAGCATCCAGGGTTGTATGTTGCTCCATTCTATGAGGAAGAACAAGATGAGGTGAGAATGGGTCTAAAAGGGACTAAATATTTGCGCGTAAGATTTAAGAATGATAATTTCTCAGAGTATCTGTATTATGAATTGGAATGGGAGTCTACCAATGAGGATGTAGTTATGTTTGTTGATAAAAAAGGTGTGTATTTTGATAATTATATGATAGGCGTTGGGGTAGGGAAAGCCGATGTTATTGTTAGACTTGCAGGTACGGATGAGTGTGATACAATTCGAGTTATTGTTTCAGAAACGGATCCTATGACTGTGCGTTTCCATAATGTGTTGTATAGGGATAATTTACGTGAATTTCCTTTGGGCTATGATTGTACAGAAGATGGAGAAAATGATGTTATTCGTGAAATTGATATGTGGATTTTGGGAGATAAATTGGTTTGGGATGCAGAACATCAAACAGTTTCAGGTAAAGACTATGTTATTTGGATACGAACAGCATGTTTGTATGATGGCTTAATGTATAATTTATCTGGTGATTATCATATTGCGAATGTATATGATGAATATAGCTATTTGCAAGAATATAAAGGAGAAAAATATTTTTTGAAAAATCAAGCCTCTACGTCGTTTTTTGATCCTTACTATTATTGTAGATATTATGAGTCGTTACTTTTGTTAGATACAGTTGATGATCATATTGATGAGATGAAAAATTTGTTTATGAGAGATAAGTCGTCGTATGTTTATTTTTGGGATGCAGAAAATAATGATATTAATCTAGCCGGTTTGGTCAGTAGTGGTAATTTTGGAGTTGATATGGAAGTGTCAAATGATGGATTTTCAAATTTGTATGTTTCGTTTATGCAACTTGGTTTGAGTTTTTTTGCGGATACACCTTATGGCCTATTGACAGAAGATGTATATGATGAAGAAACTGGAGAGATGCGAGAAATTTTAGTAGAACCATTTCAAGTGGCACCATATATCGAGCGTAACATTTTTTATGATGATAGATATGGTGGTTATTTAAAATCGCCAGAGAAAAAGCAAGGTATCTCAGAGAAAGCAATAAAAGCAAATCAGGTGTTAAATATTCCGTTGCAAATGAGACTCCAAGGTATTAGTTTTTAATCAAATTAAATAGATATTATTATGAAAAAGATATTTTTATTTATGGCAATGGCACTATCTAGTGTAACGCTATTTTCGCAAATAGTCTTGACCAGAGGAGGGCGAGTGTTATATGATATTGCATTGGAAGATGCTGATAGTATTACTTTCGTCACAAATGAGCAAGGTGAGTTGTTAGAAACATTGTCGCCAATGGAGCAACAAGCGAAATTAAATTCTGTTGCAACAGACTTTCTAAATATGTTTAAACCCAAAGAGCAGCGTAATTTGATTGAATTGCTTACCTATTTGGCTGATAAATATGAAGACTATGATTTTGGCCCTATGTATGAACATTATGAGGAGAATTTGCCTTTTTTGCGTCAATTGGCTCGAGGAGTGAGAAAAGTAGTTGATGAAAATCTAACACATAATCTTGCTATGGAGGTATATGATTTTCCTCGTTTTACAGGTATTTTCGAGGTTAATGATGAAAAACGCACTTGGGAATATTTAGGAGAATCGGAAAACATAGAACTTCGTTTCAAAAACAAGAATGGCGATTTGTGTGTGGCGGTTCTTTCGGCTAGTGGCGAAGAAATGGAAGTGGAATTTGAAACTCTAACAGATTCAATTGTTGGTCAAAAATGGGTAGAAGTTCCAGGATATGAAGATTTGCAACTTGTGTATGTTCCAGCACGAATGAATGATGATTATACTGCTTTTGTTGTTCTTTATGACGAGAATGGCATTTGGTATTCATCTCAATATTATGGTCCTCATGAAGAAATACCAGCTCACTATGAGTATCAATGGTTTTTGACTAATGGCTATTATGAAAATGAGTATTATATGCAGCTAAATAAAGTTTTGTTGCCTAGTAATATTAAATTTTCGCTCAAAGAGGCAGACAAAGAGCATGTTGCTCTTACGATGAACTTTGATATTGACCAAAAGAAATATGCCAAATACGACATGGATTTGCGAGTAGCTAATTTTTCGGTTATCAATAATGTTAGCATAAGTACTAGCGAGGCACATGCAATTGTTGTAGCGAAAGTTAGCGACAAACCTCTACTTTCGGTTAAAGTATCATTACCTTCATATGTGTTGATGGGTAAATCAGAAGAGGAGGGTGTTGGAGAATGGTTTGAAGGCAACAAAGAAAAAGGAGAGCTTATGGAGCTATTCCGAACAGAATTTGTTTTCGCAGAAGTTGATGTCATCAACCAATTGCAACTTAAAGCTTCATCACCAGATTTATTGAGCTATTATCGAGGTTTCGATAAACTAGATAGATATTATGAGGAAAAAGCAAGTGAGACTGATTTGTTGGATTATAGGCATACATACGATTATAATCAAGATAAGGCTGATTGGTGGAATAAAAAACTGCAAGTAGGATTGTTTTATAACACACCTGTGCAACAAGCCGAATTGCAGGTCGATCTTGATTTTGAGGAACGTGCAGTTTATGTTTATGATAATGGGGTAGAGGATGAAATCTATATTAAATCATACGAATCCAATTACGTTGTTTATTTTCCATATAATGGAACTGTGTATAGTTTAGATGATTATTTTTCAATGTCTGCTTTTGAATCGCTATTTCGTGTGACAGGCGATTTGTTTAGAAATTATTTAAAATTGTTAGGTTTTAGTGATTGGGGAGATTTGAGTAGTGGATTGCAGTCTGAAGCAGCTACAGGTGAAGCAGAAGCTATTCTCAAATAATATGTGTAAACTTTTATTTGTAATATTATTATTGGTAATCAGCGGGGGTAGTTATGCTGATACTATCCCTGCTGATACTTTTCCAATGCAGCAAGCCGAATTGGATGAGATAATTATTGTCGAAAAAAAGCATACACGTCTGATGCAAGATTCCAACAATATGCTTACAATCGATATAAAAGGTCTCGACGTCTTGCCTCGATTTTTAGGCACAGTCAATCCTATGCGCTATTTGCAAACGCTTTCAGGTGTGCAAACTAATAGCGAGACCACGGCTGGTATATATATTCAGGGATGCGATGATTATCATACTATTTTGAGCATCAATGGTGCTCCGATTTATTATCCTAATCATCTTTTAGGCCTGTTTTCTCCTTTCATATCTGCTCATTTTCAGAGTATGAATGTCGAAAAGTCGGCTCATTCAGCCGTATTCCCTAATCGTTTAGGTGGCGGAGTTGAGCTTGTGTCGAACTCCAATTTCGAGCGCACAATCGGCGTGGATGGCAATATTGGATTGATTGGTGCGGAGGTAACTGTGCCTATGAGCATTGGCAAAAAAAGCGATTTGTTCCTTTCTGCTCGTTCGTCTTATATTGGGTTGTTGTATAGCAATTTGCTCAATTTCGTGGGGTATCAGACTAAATACGATTTTCAAGATTTCAACGCCACATATTCCTATCTCCCCACCGACAACGATGAATTGACTCTGTCGGCTTATTATGGAATGGACAGATTAGACATAAACGATTCTATTTCAACTGTCGACATAGGTGTTCGTTGGAGCAATCTGGCAACTTCGTTGTCGTGGCAGCATCAATTTGATCATGGCTCTTGGCGCACTCAAGCCCATTTCTCTGGATTCAAGAATTTTGTCGATGTCAATGAGCTTTCAATGCGTGTTAATGCAAGTTCGGCTTTGGCATCTGCTGGCGTGAAATCAGATGTAGAAGTGGCTGTTCGTAAGGATCTAACGCTGATATCAGGCATTGAGTATAATCTCTTTTTCAATAATCCGCTATCGTTTTTGGCTGATGATGCAACTCTTGCAAATGATTCTATTGGCTTGAAACATCTGCACGAAATGTCTCTGTTTCTGGACTGTAACCATTCTGTGTCTCGATATTTCCATTACGCCTTTGGTTTGCGTCCTTCGTTGTGGCTCTCTGCCGATGGGCAACGATTTGTAGCCATTTCGCCACGTCTTTCGTTGGATTTTCCTCTGCATCGGCTCCATAAGATTAAATTGCACGGTGGCGTCTATTATCAGGCTCTCCACAAAGCAGGTCTGACCGATGGCGGTTTGCCCACCGATTTCTTTTTCCTTTCCGATAAGGCAAATGTTCCCGAATGCGCCCATTCTCTCTCGTTGGCATATAATGGCGAATTTATCAACAAAGCCTATTCTCTTTCTTTTGAGCTATATTTCAAGCAATTACACAATGTGGTCGAGTCTACGTCCAATATTTTGGAAATGCTAAACACCGGCTTCGATTATCAGCGAGGCTTGTTGGTGGGCAAAGGGCGCAATTATGGCTTAAATCTCATGTTTTGCAAGAATAAAGGCTATCTAAAGGGGTATGTGTCATATACATTAGGTTGGGCTATGCGCCATTTCGACTCTTTGGCCGATGGCTATGTCATTCGCGCTCGTCACGACCGTCGCCATAATCTTGTGGTTGTGCTAAATTCCCAATTGTCAAAGCGTTGGAGTGTAGGGGCTATGTTTGTGTTGGCTTCTGGTGCTCCCTACACCGAGCCTCAAATGGCTTATCTCCTCAATGGGCGTGTGATGTACGAATTCGGCATTCACAACGGAGAATCTATGCCTCTCTATCATCGTTTAGATTTGTCGGCAAATTATTATATCATAAAGAACCATCATCGCGAATTGGGCTTAAATATCTCAATATATAACGTTTATGCGCATAAAAACGTACAATTCGTAATCCCTACTTCCGATTTTTCTATCGACGAAGTCTCGTTCTTTGCAACGATAATTCCGTCTTTAAGTTTTTTCTTTAGTTTCTGATTCCTATGTTTCCTAAATCTCTCTACACCTTATTCTTAACTCTGATTCTTTTCGGATGTAACCCCGATCGAGAAGTCCTCGAACCTGCCATTGTCCTTGAGGGTTGGATCGAAAATGGCGAACACCCTGTAGCCCTATTGCACTATTCAATGGTTATGGGCGAGGAGTACGATTCTGTTTCGCAACTCCTGATGGACAAACTAATCACTTTGGGCAAGGTTACGGTGTCCTCCAGCAACGAATCGGCAATCATGATTGGTGGTTTTGATACTGCCTATTTGCCGCCCTACAAGTACACAACACCCCGTCTCGTAGGTGTCGAAGGTGCGACCTATACCATCGACGTAGAGTATGATAATAAGACCATTACCGCTCAAACCACCATCCCTGCGCCAGCCTTTTTCGATTCTATCCGAGTCCAACAATCGCCCATCACCGATAGCATTATCCACGTAACAGGCTACGTTACCGACACCGACCCGAACAACGAGAACTACTATGTCCTGTTCTACCGCTATCGAGGCGACAAGCAGTATCAGCATTGCTTTTTAGGTCTCTTTTCCGACCACGATGCCGATGAAAATCGCACCATTTCGATGCCCGTCTATCGCAATATCTCTAATTCTACACTCAAACTGAGTGATGATAATAAGCGTGGGCGTTATTTCAAACCGTGGGACAAAATCGACATAAAACTTACAACTGTCGATAGCATAGGCTACAGATTTTGGTCCGAATTTTCAGCCATTTCCACCACCTCATCAATCGCATTTATGCCCATCTACACCAATATCCATACCAATATCGAAGGCGGCAAAGGCTATTGGATAGGCTATGGAGCCAAAGTCTATCCCCTCACACTCCGTCGCGACACCACCATTCGCTACCCACATTAATCCAAATTTGTGTAATTTGAGGGAGGGAAAATTATAATTTGTTATAATTTGTGTCATTTGTGGGCAAAAAAAATCGCGCAGCGATAAAACTCCGAGAGCAAAAAATCATGTTCTCATGTCTTCATGTCTAAAAAACAAATGCCGTAGGCAAAAAAACTGTGTAATCTGTGGAAAAAATATAATTTGTAAAATTTGTGGGAGAAAAAATCTTCTGTAGGAAAACATCGCGTAGCGATAAAATTCCGTGTATTCCGTGAGTTCCGTGAGAAAAATAATCACCGTGAGTAAAAAATCATGTTCTCATGTCTTCATGTCTAAATATTTTTGTAACTTTGCAAATGAGTCTAATCACAAACAAATAAAAAATATGAAATCGTTAACAAAAACATTCACCGTAGAATCAAAAGACACCGCAGCGCGCGTAGGTTCAGGCGGATTAGAGGTACTTGCAACGCCTACAATGATTGCATGGATGGAGAACACAGCCCTCGAATTAGCAGGGAAAGACCTATCATCTGACGACACAACCGTAGGCATTGGCCTCACAGTCCAACACACCAAAGCCTCTAAAGTAGGCGAAGTCATCACCTGTACAGCAACCGAAGTCGCAGTCGATGGTCGCAAACTCTCATATCGCATCGAATGTTTCGACTCGCAAGGCAACTCAATCGGCACAGCCGACCACGACCGCTTCGTAGTCAATGCCGAAAAATTTATGCAGAAGGTATTAGGCTAACCCCATCTTTTCCTATACCACTCCTTAACCTCTTCATAGGATAACCATACCTTCTACGAAGGATATACGAAGGATATACGAATTTTTGCGATAAGCGAGAGCAGAGTCAAACTTGTTTGAACTATGCCGAGCATAGCAAAAATCACGACCAAAGGGAGTAATTTTTGCGATAAGCGAGAGCAGAGTCAAACTTGTTTGAGCTATGCCGAGCATAGCAAAAATCACGACCAAAGGGAGTAAACATAACCTTAGCCCCTCCATATTAACTCTGTTAAATAAAGTTAAAATGGGGGGGGTAAATCGTATATCAGAAAAAAGTATTATCTTTGCGTTCTGAAATCAATACGCTATGAAAACTATCAACTCATTGCTTTTGCTCTTGCTTCTGTGCCCTATGTTTTTGTTTGCACAGAAATACACCGTGAGAGGTTATGTTATGGATGCATCGTCGTCCGAAACTATGATTTCGGCAACTGTCTATGACGAAATTAACCAGCGTGGCACGGCTACCAATCCCTATGGTTTCTACACCATTACATTGCCCAAGGGCGAGAACCGCTTACGTTTCTCTTATGTGGGTTATTCTACTCGCACTATTTTATTAAATCTCACGTCCGACACTGTTTTGAATGTCAAACTTCTCTCATCTAATGTTTTAGATGAAGTCGAGGTCGTATCTCAACGTTCTCAAATGGGGGTCGAGGGCTCGCAGATGTCGGCTATCGAAGTGCCTATACAATTCATCAAAGGCATACCTGCCATTGGTGGCGAGATTGATATTGTCAAGGCTTTGCAACTCTTGCCCGGTGTGCAATCGGGTGGCGAGGGGCAGACGGGTCTCTATGTGCGTGGTGGCGGTCCTGACGAGAATCTGATTCTCTTGGATGGTGTGCCATTGTACAATATCAACCACATGGGTGGCATGTTTTCTGTTTTCAATGCCGATGCTATCAAGAATGTAACTCTCTACAAAGGCAATTTCCCATCTCGATTTGGCGGACGTTTGTCGAGTGTGATTGATGTGCGACAAAAAGATGGCGATGCTCAAAACTATCATGGTGCGTTGACTATAGGGTTGTTGTCTGCAAAACTCAATGTCGAAGGTCCAATCTGGAAAGACCACACCACGTTCAACGTCTCGGCTCGTCGCACCCATTTCGATTGGTTCATACCTATATTCTATGGTGTCGGCACTCCTACCGTTGGCAGTCCGCTAAGGGAGTATATGGGCTATTCGTTTTGGGACGTAAATGCCAAAGTGTCGCATAAATTCTCTGATACCGACCGCCTTTCTGCTTCGTTCTATATGGGCGATGACTATATGTATTCTAATGTTACCGAGAAGCTTGATACCTACACAGCCAAAAGCAAAAAGAATTGGACTTGGGGCAATCTTGTCTCTTCTCTCAACTGGACCCACGTCTATTCACCTCAACTATTTTCCAATGCCATAGTTTCCTACACACGCTATCGTTTCCGCCTTGGTGTGAAGATGGACGAAAAAAACACTAATCCCAATGACTATGTCGATTCTCACTACGACATGGATTATAATTCTAATATCGAAGACATTACGGCTCAATACAATTTTGACTATAAACCACATCATGCCCACGATATCAAATTCGGGGCGCAATACACATTCCACATCTTCAAGCCTACGGTAACAAGTATCTACCAACAAGCTTTCGACACACTTACTACCAACAGTATGGACACCACCTATGGCGATACTCCTACATATACTCACGAGGCTGCCCTCTACGTCGAAGACAATTGGGATATCCACCGTCGTTTGCGTATGAACATCGGTTTGCGTGGCTCTATCTATTCCGTTGCTGGCAAAGTCTATCCAAGCCTCGAACCGCGCGTCGGATTGCGCATCCTTTTGATGGACGACCTTTCGTTTAAGGCGTCATATCAATATGTTACGCAATATCTCCACCTCTTGTCCTCTTCTAATGTCACGTTGCCAATCGACCTCTGGGTGCCTGTTACTGCAAATATTCCGCCTATGCATAGTCACCAAGTCGCAGGTGGATTTTTCTATAATTTGATGGATTTAGTCGATTTCTCTGTCGAGGGCTACTACAAAACAATGGATAATGTCTTGGAATACAAAGACGGAGCCTCATTCGTCTCTTCTACAACTGGTTGGGAAGAGAAGGTCAATGTCGGTCGAGGTTGGAGCTATGGTGTTGAGTTTCTTGCTCAACGCACAATAGGTAAATTCACAGGGTGGGTAGGTTACACTTGGAGCAAAACCGAGCGTAAGTTCGACCGCAAAGGCATGGAAATCAACAAAGGCGAGGTATTCCCTGCTCGCTACGACCGCACTCACGACCTATCCCTCACGCTACAATATCGACCTATTAAGCTCATCGACCTCTCTGCAACATTCATCTACGGCACAGGCGCATGTGGCACATTGGCTACTCAAATAGCACCTAATGGCGAATCATTCATCACTAAACGCTACAACTACCGAATGCCCGACTATCATCGTTTAGACTTAGGCATCAACTTCCATTTCGATCGCCCAAAAGGTCGCCAAGGCGAACACCTCTTGAATATCAGTGTCTATAACGCATATAACCACCAAAATCCTTATTATGTCTATGTAGGTGTAGATTCGGATAATAGCGATAAACCTGCATTGTGTCAGGTTTCATTATTCCCTATATTACCTTCTATTAGTTATACTTTTAAATTCTAACCAACTGTGAAACGATTATATTTCTTATTATTTATTGTAGTAGTGTTTTTTGTTTCATTATGTATGTCTTGCCAAAAAGTTATTGAGTATGAAGGTAAAATTACAGAATCAATGCTATATGTCGAAGCATTGTTGAATGTCGAACGTGATACTCAATATGTTTTTGTTGGTAAAACAAAATTTTTCTTGGATGAGTCTAATAATGAACGAGCATTGCGAGATGCTGAATGTTTCATACAATATAAAGATGGAAATTATCAGAAATTAGGATTTAGTGATAAATGGGATAAATTCTATTATGTTACCCCTGATTCTATTTGTGTAGGAGATACTTTTCGGCTTATGGTAGCACACCCTGATTTTGATACGGTCAGGGCCTTTGCTACTGTTCCTACTCTTCTTGATATTTTTGTTGATACGGTTAATTATGAGATAATTGATATGGGGGTACATCTTAAAGAAAGTAAGGAAGTATCAGTTTATATCGATAGTCCTTTACGAGAAGAAACTCCATCTGTTGGTGTATCAATACATTTTATGTCTTTAATAGAATTTCCTTATCCCGAAACTGATATGTGGGATAATCCAACAGGAAGAACTTTATTGGATACAGCGAGTTCTTCTGCTTTTTGGTGTACTGATCCTATTATAGCTGATAATTCGTTTGAAAAATATTTTAATTTAACTGGCGAATTTTCAGATAAATATAAATATCGTTATCACGAAATATTGTTCACTACCGATGATTTTTCGTCATGGCCTTACAAATTGGATGTTATTTTGCCCAATAATTTAACTGCAGCCAATGATCCACGTGATGAAGCTATTGGTGTTCGTCTAAATATAGGTATGTATGCAAATGACTATTATAGTTATTTACGTTCAAAATATGATAATGATCATAATCAAAATATGTTTGCTGAACCAGCACAGTTATATTCAAACATAGAAAATGGAGTTGGATTTTTTGGTATAAAAAAAGAATTTAAATTAGAGTTTTGGTTGAAACGATAATTCATATTTTTCTTTATTTCCTTATTAGTTATACCTTTAAATTTTGATTGATATGAAACGATTAATATTGTTTTCCATTATAGCAGGATTCCTATTTGTTGCGTGTGAAATGAATAAAGTGATAAAGTTTAGTGGCGAAATCGAAAAAAATCGCATATATATTGAAGGTATATTGGGTTGTGATGCCGATACTCAATATATTTCTATTGGAACTACTGCTTTTTTTCTTGATGGTCCGAATAAGAATCCATTGCGAGATGCTCAGGCTACCATTAGTCATAATTTAGGCGAGCCGCAAAAACTAATTTTTGATTCTGTTCGTCAACAGTTTATGTATGTCATGCCTGACACTTTTGCTGTGGGCGATACATTTCGCATAGATGTTGCGTGTGAGGGTTACGATTCTGTGTGGGCAACTGCCGTAGTGCCTGATCCGCTTGATATTTATATAGATACTGTAAATTATGGTTTTGTGGATGTTGGTGTTGATTTGCTGAAGAGTATAGAGATTAGTATATACATAGATTCTAAAAATCATGACGATATGCAATCTGTAGGTTTAAGTATGAATTTTATGCACTATATTGAGTGGCAACATAATGATTATGAAACTAATGAGCTTAAGATAGATACACTTCCACAAAGTGAGTTTTGGAGTGAAGACCCGATAATTCTTGATAATTCATTTGAACGTAATTTTAATTTAGAGTCTGATTATTCTAAAAAAAATAAACGCCGTTATACCGATTTATTATTAACAACAAGCGATTTTACGTCATGGCCTTATGAATTTAAGGTGTGGTTCCCAATCGGTTATATGACGGGGGTTAGTAAATGTTATTCATTTATTGGGGCTCAGGCAAGAATTAGAGTTTATGGAAATGATTATTTTAAATATCTAAAATCACGGTCCGATGCCCGTGAGGCTAATCGTAGTATGTTTTCCGAACCTATGCAAGTATATTCTAACATAGTTGATG
Source organism: Paludibacteraceae bacterium (assembly GCA_017559505.1). GTDB lineage: Bacteria > Bacteroidota > Bacteroidia > Bacteroidales > Paludibacteraceae > Aphodosoma. The sequence goes on from JAFYSF010000028.1 coordinate 15,617, forward strand.
GAGCAGGGCACTTTGGTATTGCAAAGTCTTATACATATTATTTCTACATAAAACGTTACGATGTAAACGATGTTGTAGATATGTATTAGTGTGAAAAAAACATATTTCCACTATACCTCTCCTTAACCTCTTCATAGGATAACCATACCCTCACCATAGGCATACCGAAGAAGACTGCCACACGAAAAACCAAAAATGCTGACTAACAAAATAGTTAATCAGCATTTTTTATGTATTATCTAGGATATACAAAAAAAAGAGTTTAAACCTAAATTTAAACTCTTTTTTTATGTGATCCCGGCGGGATTCGAACCCACGACCCACAGCTTAGAAGGCTGTTGCTCTATCCAGCTGAGCTACGAGACCATCAGCATACAATTATTAATGTGTAGTTATTAACGATTTGAGTAAGTAATATTTCACTCCCCATTCCTAATCCCTAATTCCTCATTAATTTGCGACTGCAAAGTTACGAAATTTTTCTGATATATCAATATTTTTAGTACAAAAATTTTATTTATCTCAAAATTGTGGTGATATTCAGAATTTTTTAGTAAATTTGCAACTTAATCCGAACGATACGACAGATACAGAAAATAATATTAAACAGATTATAACGCTATGAAAATAAAATCATTAGGAATTATGTTGCTGCTTTTGTTGTTAGCAGCGTGTGAAAATAGCACCAATTATTCGCAACTTCTCAAAGCCGAAGAAGAGTTGATTCAAGATTGGTTGGTGCGCAACGATATCACTTTGCTCGACGAATTCCCTGCCGATACCGTCTTTGCGGCGAACGAAATGTACCATTTCGACGAGGGCATCTACTTCCAATTGCTCGAAAAAGGCGTAGGCGACACATTGCGCAAAGGCGACAAACTCGTATTGCGCTACCGACAATCCACCCTCGACATCTACCCAATGGTCGAAGACTATTGGACTACACAAGACCGTCCTTATCCAAGCGAAATATCGTATGGCTCATTGTCCAACAGTTGCGAAGGCTGGCAACGAGCATTCGAACTTATGAAAAAATCCGAAGCACACGCACGTATTATTGTCCCATCTAAATTAGGGCGCAACAATTCAGAAGTTATACCCTATGTCTATGAAATGAAAATCCGTCGTATACCTAAATAACGTCAGTTCGATATAAGAATTCCGTGCTATCCGTGAGAGATAAAATTATATCGAACTCACGTTAATATAGTAATAATTATGAATTATGCATTAAGCATTATGCATTGATAAAGTATGACACTTGTAAAATCAATTTCGGGTATTCGTGGCACCATAGGTGGCATGGTTGGCGAAGGACTTTCGCCTGTTGATATTGTTAAGTTTACTATTGGCTATGCCGAGTGGTTGAAACGCTATCGTGGCAAACAAGATTGCATGGTGGTCGTTGGGCGCGATGCACGTCTGTCGGGTAATATGGTCTCTAACATCGTTATAGGCACATTGATGGGATGCGGTTGCAATGTCGTGAACATCGGCTTAGCATCCACTCCTACCACCGAACTCGCCGTCACTCTCGAGGGTGCCGACGGCGGTATTATCCTCACCGCATCGCACAATCCAAAACAATGGAACGCCTTCAAAATGCTCAACGAAAAGGGCGAATTTCTTGATAAAGACCAATGTGCCGAGATGCTCCGTTTGACCGAGAGTGCCGACGTAGTCTTTGCCGATGTCGATGCCTTAGGCACTTGCATCGAGAAAACCGACTACACCCAACGCCATATCGACGAGGTGTTGAAGCTCGAATTGGTCGATGTCGAAGCCATCCGTGCAGCCAATTTCCGTGTGGCGGTCGATGCCGTCAATTCAGTTGGCGGTGTGGCTATCCCAGCCTTGTTGCGAGCATTAGGAGTCGAACATGTCGAAGAGTTAAATTGCGAGCCAACAGGCAATTTTGCCCACAATCCAGAGCCACTGCCTGAACATCTCACCGATATTTCCGAACATATCCGCAAGACCAAAGCCGACGTAGGCTTTGTTGTCGACCCCGATGTCGACCGCCTCGCCATTGTTTGCGAGAATGGCGAAATGTTTGGCGAAGAATACACCTTGGTCTCTATTGCCGACTATGTCTTGACACATACACCTGGCAACACCGTTTCCAACCTAAGTTCCACACGCGCCTTGGCTGATATCACAGCCCAACACGGCGGACAACACAACGCATCGGCAGTAGGCGAGGTCAATGTCGTGGCAAAAATCCGCGAAACCAATGCCGTCATCGGAGGCGAAGGCAATGGCGGAGTCATCTATCCAGCCTCTCACTGCGGACGCGATGCCTTGGTAGGCGTAGCATTGTTCCTCACCCATTTGGCTAAAAAAGGCAAGACCGTCAGCCAGTTGCGTGCCGAATATCCAAACTATTATATCTCTAAAAACAAGATAGAACTCACCCCACAAATCGACGTCGATGGCGTATTGTGTGTCATAAAAGGCTGTTACAAACAATTCAAAGTAACCGATATCGACGGAGTCAAGATAGATTTTCCACAAGGCTGGGTGCATTTGCGCAAATCCAACACCGAGCCAATCATCCGCATCTATTCCGAAGCCCCAACACGCGAGCAAGCCGACCGCTTCGCCTCTGCCATCATCGACGAAATCAAACGCATCGCCCGCATTTAATCTTAATTGAGCCCACAAATCTCACAAATAATCACAAAAAAATAATATCAAAAAGATTTGTAAAATTTGTGTAATTTGTGGGAAAATAAAAAAAAGAGTAATTTGAGGGAGAAAAAAATAAAGTGAGAGATAAAAAAGCAATATAACATGAAAGAAGCAAGAGTAGCACTATTTCCAGGTTCGTTCGATCCCTTTACGCGTGGCCATCAAGCCATAGTAGAGCGAGCGTTGCCCATGTTCGACAAATTGGTCATAGCCATAGGCATCAATCGAGCCAAATCAGGCTGGATGCCCGTTAGCGAGCGATTAGAGCGATTGCAGCGATTGTATGCCGACGAGCCACGCATCGAGGTCGTAACCTACGACACCTTGACTATGGATTTAGCCCAACGCCATGGCGCAAACTACATCTTGCGAGGCGTACGGTCAGTAACCGATTTCGAGTATGAGCGCACCATAGCCGATGCCAATCGCCGCATTGCAGGCTTAGAAACCATATTTCTCATCTCCGATGCCGACACCTCGCATATCTCCTCATCCCTCGTTCGCGAATTAGCCTCTTTCGGTCACGACGTAACAAATTTATTACCATAACTCCCCATAGGATATACCACGGCCCACATAAAATTTTATGTGGGTCGTTTTTTTATTTTGGTCTTCCGATTATATATTTTCGAACTTCGAACTCTTCGAACTTCGAAGAGTTCGCAAGTGTGTTTTTTTAGTTAAATTAGTGATGAAAATATTTTTTGTTGAAATTGTGCAACAAAAGTCCCGTAGGGACGAAATATTACAGGCAGGGGCGTAAGCCCCTGATAATATGTTATATAGACAATAAGCACTGTAGGTGCGACAGAGCAGAAATCTGGTCTTGCAAAGTTCGCAAAGTTGGGGTAAGAGGTTGATTTTGTTGTAGTTATGCGAAAAACTCGTTTGTTTCGTTTTAGGTGTGAAAATGGGTGTTGTTTTTGATAATCAATGGTTTAGTTGAACTTTGCAACTTTGCAGTTGCAAAGTTGGTCTATTTTTTCCTAAAAATATAGACCTATACCTAAAAAAGTAGTCATTGCACTTTGCAACTTTTGCAAATATAAGGTGTGAAGATGTCTGTTTTCTAAGGAGCAGTTTGCTTGAGCCTTGCTAAAGGTTAAGATGAGAGCAAAGCCTAAATGGGCTTAAAGCCATCAACTACTATAAAAAAAAGCAGACCTCCTAAAAGGTCTGTTTATGTAGGTTTATTCAAAGTAAAATTATTTCACGATTAATTTTTTAGTTTCTAAAAATCCATATTCTCAACCTCTACGCCCATCACATTATACGTCTTTTCATCTTTGATAATATAAAGTTGACCATCACGAATAAATTTTTGAATAGTTGGCGTTGGGGCTTTGATTACTTCGATATTAGTTTCAGGGTTTTCTGCACCAGCAGAAAGGCATTTACATGCAACCCCAAAACGTTTTTGTTTTTCTTTTTCTTCTGAATAAAGTAGTTTTCCATTTTTACTTATACAAACTAAGTTATTTTCAAAGCGGCAAGTAGGCACTGCTAATGGTATTATTAAATCGAAATAATTTCCTGAAGAAACACAACCAATGCCTTCAATATATTCAAAACCATTATTAAATACCCATTTTTTATACTCTTTTCCGTCTAATAAAGTGACTGTTGACACTTCTTTTACACCTATTTTCGTCATAGGTATTTTGTTTTCAACAAAGCAATCTCCATTTTCATCTATAGAAGCA
>JAFYSF010000029.1 GCA_017559505.1 Paludibacteraceae bacterium
GAGTATGAAATAGGAACTCCTCTTGATGATACACATCAAACTCTGGATATGACGCTTCTTCAAGATCTGAAATCACATATCCATCCAAGCGATAGATAACATCTTCGTATGGAATATACCATTCATCTCGACTGATTTCTTTTGTAATCTTTCTTTCCATATTCATTTAGGGCACTTCTATAAATTGCCCGTTTTAAAACAATAACAACTAATAACAACAAATGGCACTTTTATGATATTTTGATTTTCTGCTTGTATCTTTTTGATTGTCAGTCGGTCATAATGCCCGCATTATTCCCTTCTTTCGCTCAAAAATCTACTACGCATAAATCTCAAAATCTCTATAAAGCAATTTATAGAAGTGCCCTTTAGTTTTTTTTACTCAATGGGCTACAGACTTTGTCCACATTTTTTGGAATGACCTACTTTGGACTTGCAAAAATAGTTTTAAAATAGGTATTATAAAATTCCTTTTTGTATTTAAGCAAAAACTCTTCTAATTTATCATCTTTATCAATTTTATCCATTGCTTTTGCCCACTCCCATAATGTTCTATTACCTATTTTACTGTTCACGTCAATATTCATTATATCAATATACATATTAAATGAACCAACCCTATCTGTCCTTTCGTTTAGAACATTTTTTATTTTTTGTTTAACTTTGTTGAAGTTTCGCTTTGTACCATTTACGCAAACTTCATAATCAGACAAAGAGGTTATCAATGCATCAGCAACTTCATTGCAGGTTTCGATTAATTCGTAATTATTCATATTAAAATCCCATTCTATTTATTTTCGGAATTATATACTTTGGACTTGTGAATAAGGTGTATTCGTCTGCTTATATTTAGTCTTTTAATTTCGTGTAATCCAACACTTCAGAAGTTTCATCCACTTGTGTCTTGCCTGTGTTGTTGTCGTTCCACATAGACAGAGCGTATTCCCAGTTCGTTTTGTAACGCTTATTTTTTTTACACTCTTCTTTTAAGAAATCAACTAGATACTTTTTCTGCTTCGGTGTCAAAATTTCTTCTTTTCCCGTATGGTGAAAATATTCTATTTTATCCAAACAGACACAAGTGTGTATTTTCTTTCCATCGGTTTCGTCATCCCATATATGCATATGTGGAATTTCATCCTCATCACCACACACAAACACCTTGAATTTCAGCGACTCCTGTTTGCTGTTTTCCTCCAAGATGGTGAAATAACCGACAGAAGCCATTTCATACAACATATCGAGATTCTCTTTCATATCAAATTATCTTTTTTGTAATTGTGTATATTCATTATTATAGCAGTTGCAATAAGGTCTTCCCCGTTCCATATAGCAGTTGTGTATTTTTCGATGTCAATATCTTTGTTGTTTTTGTTCAATTCAACAAACTTCTTCAAATATTCAACTGCATCATTTAATATATTCATAGTTTCGTTGGAATAATCCTTGAAACCATCAACCCTATCCTCATAAAAAACATACACAACTTTTGTATAGTAGTCTTCTTTTGAAAGTTTCTTTACACACACAGACTCTTGGATAGTTTTGTTTATGATTCTGTTTATGTATTTCATTATCCTTTCGTCGTTTTTGTTTTTTATGTGTTCAAAGGCTTCTTTTGAGTTGAATCCGAATATGATCTTTTTAACATCTTCTATCTCTCCGTCAGCATCTAGCACTTCAATGGAAAAATGATAACCATCATCAGATAACGATTTGTACTTACCAATAAAACGTTCCAGATAATTATTCGGTATTTTGACACCACCGTTTTTTTCATAAAAACGCTCCAACGCATCACTACATTCTGTCCAATAAAAATTTCCGTCAAGATTTATATCTTCTTTAAGTATATGGCTCATATTTATTCACTAATCTTTTTTAGTTTTTGAAACAATTCATCTGTTGGTATTTTTTCTTTCCAATAATCAATCAATATTTTTTTGTTTTTCATGATCCACCGTTTTAGCTCATTAATTTGTGCTTGACTGATTTTGATTTTATTTAAATCATTGTTTTTCAATAATATCTTTGGAGTGTCCGATATGGAAATGGGAATCAATTCATTGGTTTGGATTTTTGTTGCCGTATTGTTCTGGAATTTTATTCGTGGCAAATTATGTTTTCCTGTAGATTGTGTATTGTTAGTTTGCACCCAAATAATAACATCCAACCCCGTGGTATTCTGTGAAATGTTAGCCATTTCCAATAACATTTCATCAGTATAGACGGTTTGCAATAATTCATCTATTGTTTCGTAATTCTGATCTTCAATAAATTCTTCGCACTTCTTAATTTCCATATTATTCTATAATTTATCGGAATTAATCTACTACTTGTGATCAATGTCATAGTTCAGATTTATGACATTCAGTGTCAAAATCTGCGTATCTGACAATAGGTAATTACCATATTCAATATAGTCGGAAATGGTTTGTATTTTTTCTTTGGTCGAATTCAACACTTCCACACTATCTCTCAATGCATTGTGCCATTTTGGAATCAGTTCGTTTAGTTCATCTTCTTCATGCATCCTATATAAGTTCTCAATTATATAAATTGCCTGCCTTACCGAATATTTAGTTTCTTTAGACTCATTGACCATTTTATTGACCTCTTTCATAAAATCATAATTGTTCTCAAACTCAGACATTACCTCATAAAATATTTCTTCAGATTTTATTCCACATATCATTTTTGTGAATTTCTCATTAACTTGTCCAATGACTCTATTATAGTGAATCATATCTTTCTTTGATGGTGTAATCTGGCTATCAGGGACACCTAATATTTTACTCGCCATGTTATTAGGTATTGGAAACCCATTATGTTTTTTGAAATAATAATGTTCTATAATACCACTGACTTCTGTCCAATAATGTAATTCCATTTTTGATATTGTAAATGATTCGGTAAATTGTTCATCAATTTCATTTGTTGGATTTGCATCATTCCAAGCCATGATCATTCTCTTTAGGTTACTAATTCCAAAATTATTTTTTGTTACTTCGTCAAACCATTCTATGATTCTATCTCGAACATCGGTAATGCCATTCCAATTTTTTGGGTAGTTATTCTTGGTTCTCCAAATGTCCATATTTTTAATGTGTTCAAACTTAATTTCTAATTCAATATCACCATTGTCTATTTGAACATGAAAATGGGGCGTTTTTGTGGCTTGTTCATTATTTTCGCCATATACAATTACCTTGGAGTTTCTTGGTATATTATCTGTTGGACGAGAAATTATGGCTATCTCATCAATTCTATGTTTTGATGAAAAATCATTATTTAGATTAGTATAATCAGGCATTGGAGTATTGAGGTTTATTTCGTGATCTAAATTATTGGTATTTCAAGCATGTAGGAGATATTGCCAGTTTGTCCACCTGTCAAAAAGCTCTACTTTGTTCAATGCATCCATTAACCTTTGTCCACAATATGAAAATGCGGAATAGGTGCGCTATCTTCCATGAAATACAGAATATCCAAATCCTTTCTCACTGAGCAAACTCGCCCCATGCGCATCATCATTACTATCGTTTTGCGGAATCATAGCATACTCCTCTTTGACATCACGCATAGAATACACTTTGCGGCGATATTTCCATACAGCGACACCTGTCCCATTAGTTGCTAAATCCATGAACTTGCCAATAGTTGATAACCCATAGCTCGCACTGCGAGCGTTCTCTTTAGCAGTAGCGAAGCGTACCCTATTCTGTCCAGCGAATGCGTTGCGCTAATTGCAAGAAGTAGTCGTTAGACCATAAGTCTAATTCACGTGGATTCTGCACAAATGGTAATACATCAGCTTTCACTTGCTGAATATCAGTCATAGAAAGACGATGATGTAATAAGTCTATGAACTCAGTTTGGGTGCACTCCTTGCCAGAAAATTCCACGATGCGCTCATGCAAATGCGACCAACTTAGAGGGTAATTCCAACGAATATACCACTCAAAATCATACCAATCGCGCCCCTTGACACGATTCTTCCATTGACGATAAACCAACGCATGCATCTTACCCGCAAACAAACAAGGCAAGGTCATACAACGAACCATAAATGAATAAGGCTGCACCAATAGCTTTTGTTCTGTTTGAAATAACAATGGCGGTTGTGTATCTACCTCAATTTTGATTTTCAGCGAACGCTCTGTTTGAAAGTTAAGGTTATAGACATCGGTTGTATCTTTTAAGAAAGCGGATTCCACACGTCCAAAGTTGCGTTTGTCTTTTTTCGTGATATTCACTTCGCGCCCTAAGAGGCGTGCCTCCTCAATTATCGCAGGAAAGTAATTCTCAAAGCAGAAATTAGGATTTGCACTAAGCAAAGTAAAGTCCATATCCTCGGAATAACGCTGAAGACCATAGAACAGTCTGAGGCATGTACCACCATAGAATGCAGCGTCGGCAAAAAAACCACCTCGTGCTAAACCAGCCAAAGTAACTTGCTGCATTACTTCGTAAAGTGCGTTGCGCTTGCCTTCTTCACCAGGCATGGTATGAGCGGCTAGCATTTGATCAAAGAGATTGTTCATGTGCAATAAAACGAATAATAGTTTCTAATGTAGTATGCTTATGCGATAGTGGAACCAATTGCTTGAGAAGATCTAAATTTAGCGAGGATATGGCCTCCATATCAAACCGCAAATCGTTCTCTAGCCACTCTGCTACTTCGCATTGATAACGCATGGAGATACCAGATGTAAACTGTACTAAATCGAACAATGCTTTTTCGGGAGTGGCAATTAGATAGGACAACCCCTCATCACTTTGCATGCGAACCCCTACGGAGAGCCATTCAGCGGAGCAATGGGTAAAATAGAACTGCCCTATAGGCGTGTCAAACTGGCGTGCTGCCTTGGTTGTTATAGACTGCACGGCATATACTTGTTCTGGAATGAGTCCGAAGTAGCGCAATGCCGTCTGCATGGACACATAACTTGGCCCATACAAATGATTAGCAACAAGGAAACGATTGTAACTCTTACCAGACTCATCTTCGCTGAGGATGTATAGCCCCTTCTTCAAGCGAATAATTTGCCCTTTGCTCACCAATAGGCGTGCCTTATCGGTGATGTGCTGATGGTCGGGGAAGAAGGACTTTAGCACATCAATACCGAAAGGTATAGAACTTATTTTTCTTAGCGAGTTTTGCATATAAATAGCTTGTTTTTGCATAGATAAACGAGACATGCTCGTTTATCTATTCATTTCTCCGCTACAAAGGTACTACAAAAAATGCACATACGCAAGTAAAGCAAGAAAAATATTTCATAAAATGATAGATTTAGCGAAACGTCTTATTAACAAGACGATCTAAAGCTTCACATCGCCATCGGTGCAATGGACTACGTTGGTTGGGAAGTAGAAATTCCTGACTTTATTTAACTTTATTTTTTTTCATTGCGCTATCGTGCCTTGGTATGTGATGGAGGTTAGCGATATGCAACCAAAGAAAGCCCAATCTCCAATACTTGTGACACAATAGGTACGTTCGTTAAACACTACGGTCTCAGGTATAATGATATCACACTTATAACCATCATTATCCTCTTGCAAAAATTGCTCTACGAAATTGTCCTCATCGGATTTAAAATCCTCTTTGAGCTGGATAACCTCTGCGGTCAATGTTTCCTCATTAAGAAGGTATTTGATACCATTGATAATTTCTTCTATCATACGATAGTTTATTTAAGTTCAATGATTTGTCCAAGGGTGGCGTAGAATAGGACGATGCCTTTGCATTTGAGACCAACGGATTCGATTACCTCTCGGTACGCTTCCATTTGAGAGGCATAGTGCTCTGGGTTGGCTTCTTCGCCCTGAATATTTTTATAATCCACCAACACAACACCATCCTCGGTGTGCCATAGCAAATCTATCTCTCCACGTAGCAACTGTCCATTCTTGCGAACGAAGGAGAACGGAACTTCGTGACCTATAGATGTAGGAGTGCCATGTTCTCGGTTCAGATAATCATACAATGAGCGGACAGCTTTAATTACTTCTTCAGCCTTGAGTATCTCAGTCAATTTGGCAGACTCTATTAACCTTTGTGCCATTGATACTGATGTTTGTTCATCCATCGATGCATCGTAGGCGGCATAGATATTGTGAATACAAGTGCCAATTGTACTCATGTGAACATCGTCTTTCTTATCAGAGATATCAATGCGATCGGCTATGGTAGGATTAGACGGTTTCAAGGCAGAAGTTATACCGCTTTTGCTCGGATTGACAAGATAGGTCAAATCGCTACCATTTTGCTGCGTTTTAGCCGTATCAATCAGCGTGTAGGTGTGCAACGTGGAATCTGGAGTGTAGGATGCTCCCTCTTTATCCACGCTGACCGTAATCAGTATGTCTCGCGCTCGCGTGAAAGCCACATAACGTAGACGCGTTTCATCCGCCTCTACGCGTTGTTTGGACTCGCAGAAATAGTCCTCATCATACAAGTATTGATATGCTGTACTATTATCGGTTATACAAGGGAACACGCGAAGCCAATAGGTGTCATCATCATTTCTCTGCTCACGAATACCGAAGAACTCATGTTCCACAATTTTTTCGTCTTCAGCAAAATCATTATCCCCATCGTAGTAAATAATAATCGGCCACTCCAACCCTTTGGACTTATGCATAGTAAGAACCTTGACAGAAGGACTATTGAGATCCAGTTCCGTTTTGGCTTGCGCATTTGCCATATATTCTGCATATCCAGCAAAAGTGGGTTTGCTAACTTCCAGTATTTCGCAATGATGATCAAAGTCTTTCGCCAAACGTAATATACGACTGATATTGCTGCGACGTATTTCAGAGTCACCCCACATAGCAACGAGATCATATATTCGCAATCGGTCCACAAGAGTTGCCAAAGTATCATACAACCCTTTCGCATAGCAATCAGAAATAATTTGTTCAATGCGTTGGATTAAGTCGTCATCTGTTTTCCATTCTTTTCGTCCGTTATACTGCCTTTGCTTTTTCTCATCCAAAGTAACAGAGATATGCGCAAAATAGTCATTAAGAAGATCCTGCGTAGGGACTGATTTCAACAAATGAAGGATGTCTGCTCGGAGATGTGGGCTATATTTGAAACTGAGTTTGTATTGCGCCAACGCCATCAGTAGTCGCTGCTCTATCGGTTGCGTTTCTTTGTCATTATCCTCTGTTGCGAAGAACGGCACACCGAAATCACGAAGTGCTTTGGTAATTTTAGCGACCGTACCATTTTTGCGAACAAGTATCGCAATATCCCCATATTGAGCCAAACGCTCAGGTTGACCTTTAGGTTCCACATAGGTATTTCCCAACTCTACCAAGTTCCTGATGTTATGGGCAAGAGCTGTAAAATCAACACCATTGCCTTTTTTCTTTACAGTCCATGACTGCAGTGGAAGTGGAGGATTTTCTACTGCATATGTTCTACCTGCTTTTAGCTTAATTTCTTTTTCTAGTAAAGTGAAAGGTGCCTTGCTAAATATACCTAAAAATACATCATTCACGAACTTAACCAACTCCTCGCGTGAACGATAACTAATATCCAAACTGTCTCGGATGCAACCATTTTTTTTGTCAACAATCAGATCGCTCACCTCTTTAACCAACGCAGTATCTGTTCCTCGGAAACCATAGATGGCCTGTTTAGGGTCACCGACCCAGATACTACGTGGCACTAAATCAGATATACGTTTGAAGATATCTATCTGCATAGGATTACAATCCTGGAATTCATCTACCAATACCAGTTTATAGTTGCTGATTTCTGCCTTAACTTCATCCTTTTCTAATAATTGACTGAAATAGACCTCCATATCATTGAAGTCCAACATCTTGTGGGTCTGTTTGTAGCTTTGGTACTTTTCTCTCCACTGAATTAAGATATCGAAGAGTTTTTTCACTATCTCGATAGCTGCCTCTTTCCTGTTGCCTGAGAATACAACTCTGGATGCATATAGTTTCCATGCTTGATAAACATCTTCAATACCTTTAAGTCCGTCTATTTCAACTTTACCATTACTGTTTTTGGGGTCATACGTTTTGAGGTACTCTAATCTAGCATCGGCATATTTATTCAAAGTACCATCTTTATTGGTCTTTTTGCGTAGAGCATTTTCAAGATTCGTCTTGCAGATTTTATATTCTTCTTCGTTGAATGCATAGTTAGCAAAGACGACTTTAATTTCTTCTATGGAGTTCTCACAACTTTGTTCTAAATCATCAATATGATAATAGCGCACCTTATTAACCATCGTACGTAACCAGTCACTCCAAAATGCTATATATGGTTTTTCGCCTTTTCCATCATTCTTCTTCCAATCCAAAGTCTTACGCCATTCCTCTAAGAGTAGCATATCTTCCAATGACACTTGTTCAAACAAAGATCGGTCTACATAGGAATTAAAATCATTCTCATCCATTTGTTGACAATCAGGACTAATGCCGATAAGATACCAATATTTTTGGATGAAACGCAAACATACGGAATGGATGGTACCTATCGTGGCCGCACCCATCTCGTTTGCCTCCTTCGGCATGTTCAACTCCAAGAGTTTTTTCTTTGCCCGCTCTTGCATTTCTTGTGCGGCTGCACGGGTAAAAGTGGTCATCATTATTTCAGAGGGACGCGTCTCGTTCTTTATAGCCTCGACCAATTCGTCTATGATACGGGTTGTTTTACCGCTTCCTGCTCCTGCGCTAATATATGTAATGTTTTGCATGGTAGATTATTTCATTTTAAGGTTTTTCAGAATAATGTGCTTAGAGTATTTTTCCTTCTCTGATTTCTCAACAGCAGGTTCAATAATACCTTTGGATAATTGAGTTAATCGCTCTGAGCGCTGTTGTATCCATTCGTCCCATTTTGGGATAACGCCAGTAGGTTCGGTATACAATTCCATCAACGGAAATAAGTAATATGCATACCATGCTACGGTTTTACCAATTTGCGCCTCTACAGCATGTTTGTACATATAAAGCTGATAAGCCTCTCCTCCTTTTTTGTTCTCAATAGCTTTTTGATATACATCTCGAGTAGACCATTTCAAATCAAAGATAACGAGATTGCCCTCCTCATCCTTCAACAGCAAATCCACGTAACCATGCGGATTGGTAAATGGGTCAAAAGGCGTTGAAAACTCATACTCAGAACAAATTGGCTTAAGTCGCTTCTCCTTAATTATTTCAATGAGCTTCTGTATACTCTCTTTAGCATCTTCTTTGAACACAGCTAGCATATTCACGTTCTCGAGTAGATTAAGGAATTCCGCACATTCCTTTTCTTCTTTCATTGCCTGCTCAAAGAGTTTATCGTATTCAGCGTTAAAGCGCGATTGAATCTCATCTAAGGTGTACACTTCGGTATCATTCTTATTAACCAACAGTTCCACCACTTTGTGCGCAATTGTGCCCTTCACCAAATTCTCGTGAGACTCTTTGTCGTCTTCAGGAGCAGCCAAACCGCCCACATTCCACATTAGGTAATCAAACGGAGCTTCCACCAATGTGTCAATGGTAGAATAGCTATCTGATGGAGGAAGAATTTTTGATAGTATATCCTTATCAATCGAGATATTGCCTAATGGAGCAAGTTTTTCAATCGGTTTTGATTCCGTCTGTGGGAGTATAATCTTCTGTCCTTTAGCACAGACCTTATCATAAAACTCTTTGTTTTGCTTCAGCGTAGTGATAATCGGATGTTCTCCAAGCAATTCACCCAAATGATATTTAGGAGAAACAAGAATCCAATCTTCGATTCCATTGAGTGTCGTATATAACCACTGCATCTGCATTGCACTACGCGTTTCTGCATCTATAATGCCCAACGCAGTTCTCTCTTCAGATGTCAAAAAATCATAAGGATCAGGTGTCAAACCATTGCCTGCGCAATCCAACCAAACAAGACGATTAGGAACATCCATCTGATCAAGAACGGTTGCAGCGGGATGCGGACATCCAACGCGATCCGTCCTCCATTGGTCACCGCCAATGGCCTGCATCGTATCATTTAACCGTTTTTCATCAGCGCAGACCAGCATTGTCCCAGCGTCATACGGAAGTTTCACCAATAATTGCCACGCCTCATATAGCTCGTTTGGAGTAATAACAGTGCAAGAATGATCTTTGATGTTGAGAACTTTATCCAAAGACTCCATTGCGTACGAAACATTCGGTAGTAGCTCTAATACATTGGCAATCATTGGCGGTATTAATGCCTTAGGAATGCGAACTTCAATAGAATCCTTATCACTTAGAATCTTATGTCCGTCTTTGAGGGATTGATATACCTCTCTCCATCTATCCGCACGACTCGGATAGGCTTTGAGGGCTTCGTCGCATGACGCAAAGACTTGTAGTTTGTCGCTTTCTGCATTTATGGTGCTCGCAGTAGTCCAACCAGCCATAACCAAAAGATCACGCCACTTCAATAATTGCTTGGCAGTGCCTTCCGAATCAGACTGAATAGAAGCAGAGAAGAGTGTATCCCCTTGTGCCATTATCGCATCTGCATAGGCTTGAGCTCGCTCTTTTTCAGAATCGTCCACCACAGTTTGTGGCAAACCTGCGCGCATAAGGAGTTGCTCCAAAAGCGCCGCATCTCCTACAGTTACCACATCCCACAAATTCTGTGAAATGTACGCATTACCCGTTAAATAAGGATTATAGATTATTTTCATGGTATACAATTTTTTACACTAGTGTATCTATTTTATAATTCTTTTATTTTTTTATAGCGCGACACATCCCCATCGATGCAGTGGATAACTGTGGTTGAAATATCTTTACTCCAAGAACAACCTAACTTTATTTCTTCCCATTGCGCTATAGTGCCTTGGAAGACGATGGAGGTCAACGATTTGCACCAATCAAAAGCCTCACCTCCAATACTCTTAATGCTGGCAGGAATAATAATGGATTTCAACGATTCGCAAAAACGGAAAGCCTCCGTTCCAATACTTGTAACGTTATTAGGAATAATGAGAGAGGTCAAGGATTCGCAACCCTCAAAAGCATTCTTTCCAATCTCTGTAACACTTTCTGGAATAATTGTTTGAGAGCAGCCTCGTATCAATTTGTTGGTTGCCGTCTCAATAATCGCATTACAATTCTCGCGGCTATCGTATCTAGGGTTACTCTCAGCAACAATAATACTTGTCAATGCGGAGCAACCGATGAAAGCTCTCTCTCCAATCTCCATCACCCTTGCAGGAATAACAATACTCTTCAATGCGGAGCAAGATTCGAAAGCCTCATATCCAATACTCGTCACACTATTAGGGATAACAATACCAGTCAATGCAAAGCACCAAGAGAAAGTCATATCTTCAATACTTTTGACGTTATCAGGGATAACGATAGAGGTCAGTTTTTTGCAATTTTCAAAAGCCCCCTTTCCTATACTTGTAACACTTTCTGGGATAACGATGGATGTTAGCTTAGTACATTGATAAAAAGCTCTATTTCCAATACTCGTAACACTATTAGGAATAATAATGGATTTCAGCGATTCGCACCAATTGAAAGCCTCTGCTCCAATACTCGTGACACGGTAGGTGAGTTCTTTAAACTCTACGGTCTCGGGAATAATAATATCACCCTTGTATCTACTATTCTTTTGGATAACCTTTGCAGTCCTATTGCAATAGAGAAGGTACTTAATACCACCTATTATTTTTTCACCTATCTCAACTTTAGAGGTCAGCGCTTTGCAATCATTAAAAGCATACTCTCCAATACTCGTAACACTATCGGGGATAGAGACAGACTTCAATGAGTAACTACCTGCAAAAGCCTTCTCTCCAATGCTCGTTACACGATAGGTGCGTTCATTAAATACAACAGCCTCAGGGATAATGATGTCACCATTGTATCCATTGTATCCATTCTCAATAATTTTCTTTAATTTTTTTATTAATTTCTCTGCATCAGATTCGGTCCCATCGAGTCTTAAATCATCTCTGAGTTCGATAACCTCTGCGGTCAAATTGTCCTCATTGAGGCGGTAGTTAATACCATTAATTTCTTTTTCCATAATTATTATTGTTTATTGATTATTTTTGTTTTTCTTATTGTTAAAAACCTTTCGCTTTCCTTTTCTATTAGTAAATATTGATTTCGCAAATTTAGTAAATTTTTCTTATTTATCCCACAAAAATATGATTTTTTTTGAATAAAAACACATTCTCCCCCCCCAAAAAAAAACTGCTGATTTTCAACAATATACAATCTAATAGCTCATACAATCACTCCTCTTTCAGCATTTCGCCATAATAATACGCATACGCAGCATCTCGCGCTCTATAATATCGCCCCTCAGATTCGTCCACTATAGATTGCCAATATGCCTTTCGATCTACATTTTTCATCTCCTCAGACACTCGAGCATTCACTTCTCTCATCACCCTTTGTGCCTCCAACTGTTTTTCGGTAGCCACAAATTTGCGTTTCTTCATTCTGTATTCATGCGTCACTCCATCTCTTGTGCGATACACCATGTCGTCTTTTTTGTTGAGTTTTCCAGAAACACTCACAAAACCTTCTGAAAGTTTAACTTTTGCCATAATAGTAACAAGTAATAATAAGAGATTAATATCATTTCAATTTTGCCTACAAATATACAAATTTTTTTTTCAAAAAAGTCCCAAACGGTGACTTTATACGAGAAATTTCTGAAAAATAGATATTTTTCGTTTGGAAGTGCAAAGTTACAACATGGGATTGACAACTTTTGTCAATGATTATTTTTTTTTTGATTTTTTTTTGGGGAGGGGAAATGGCGCAGGTATGGTTATCATACGATGCAGGTTGCTTGAGGGTAAGGATAAGGTGGCTTTTTTTATGCTTTTAACAGTCGACAGACAACAGTCGATGGTCAACAGTCAACAGTCAATAGTCAACAGTCGATGGTCGATGGTCGAAGGACTGGATATGCCAGATATACTGGACTGCGTTGCTATTCCGGGATTTTTCGGTCGGACGACCGACAGGACGCACGAGCCGTACGTCCCTACTATTCTCCCACGAATAACACAAATATTCACAAATATAATTAATTCGTGTAATTTGTAAGATTTGTGGGCAAATAAAAATCATATTCTCATGTCATTTTTCGCCATAAGGCTCAAGACCGTTGGTTCGAGGACAGAACCTCGTCCACAACTAACTACCAACAAAAAAAAGACAAGAGAAAAAAAAAATCTCTTGTCTTTTGTCTTTAGCGTGAATATCACACGATTTCCAACCCTAATTCATTTTTCAAGCGTTTGAAATCGGGATTTATCTCTTGCATGTGACGGAATTTTTCATCTACTGTTAAAAATATTTTTTTATTAGATTGCTCCTCTACCACAAAATTGACCTCTATTGCACTACTGCCCAACTCGTTGGCGAGAAACGCCTCTAAGGTGCGTTTATGACGACTCAAGGCGTCTAATTGCATCGTGTTTATCAACTTGACAATCACAGAATTGACGCCAATCTTTTCGGGCAAAAAATTGTGCATCGTATTCGATGTGTGCAACTCGCCTTCTATCTTTTTGGCATATAAACGCCATGCGCATATCAAATCATCAGTGGTGAAATCTCGCTGTTTTGCCTCCTGACTTGCTGGAGCAGCGGGTGCTGCCTCAACCGCTTCGACCTCCTTCGCTTGTGGCGATACTGGCTCTGCCACACGAGCGGGCGCAGCAGACAACGAAACTGTAACGACCTTAGGCTTTTGAACTACTATAGGAGATTGCACACTCGCCCCTAATTGCACCCCAGCAACCGCTGTCTGCTGACTGTTGACTGCCGTCTGCTGACTGTTGACCGTCGTCTGTTGACTGTTTCTTTGTTCTCCCGAAGCTACCTCAACAGTCATTAAGGGCAACTCCGGTTCAGCTTTTTTTGGTTGTGGACCTCCTGCGAGCAAACCTGCTACTCTAATCAACATCACTTCGACCAACAACCTCTTGTTCCTACTGGCACGATATGCCAAATCGCAGTCGTTTGCATATTCTAATGCTTTGTATAACCACCACAATTCGCATCGTTTTGATTGCTCTTTATATCGCTCGGCTATCGACTCGCCAACTTCCAATAATGGCAATGTCATTTCATCTCTACTAACCATCAAATCCCTCAAATGCGACGACAAGCCTCCGACAAAATGCTGACCTTCGAATCCTTTGCTCAACACCTCATCGAATATCATCAATGCCTCTGGCACTCGGTTGCCCAACAAGGCATCTACCAAACGGAAATAGTAGTCGTAGTCCAATACGTTCAAATTGGAGATAACGCCTTGATACGTAATCTTATTGCCGCAAAAACTCACCACTTGGTCGAATATCGACAGTGCATCGCGCATCGCACCATCTGCCTTTTGTGCAATTACATTCAATGCCATTTCTTCAGCCTCAACACCCTCATTCTTGGCTACATACTGCAGATGTGCTACCGTATCATTAATAGTTATACGATTAAAATCATATATCTGACAACGCGACAAAATGGTTGGTATAATCTTGTGTTTCTCGGTCGTTGCAAGTATAAATATAGCATGCGCAGGTGGCTCCTCCAATGTCTTCAAAAAGGCATTGAACGCCGCCGCCGACAACATATGCACCTCATCGACTATATAAACGCTATATTTGCCGATTTGAGGCGGAATACGCACTTGGTCAACTAGATTACGGATGTCATCTACCGAGTTATTCGACGCAGCATCCAGTTCGTGAATGTTGAACGAACGCTGCTCGTTGAATGCTCGACACGATTCACACTCGTTGCATGCCTCGCCTTGTGCCGTAGGATTCAAGCAGTTAATTGTCTTTGCAAATATACGCGCACATGTGGTCTTGCCCACTCCACGCGGACCGCAAAACAAATACGCATGAGCCAAATGCTTGTTGGCTATCGCATTCTTTAACGTTGCAGTCAACGCAGCCTGACCTACCACCGACATAAACGTCTGCGGACGATACTTACGCGCCGATACAATATATTGTTCCATAATTATAATAGTATTATGCCTATCTACTAAAAACATGCAAAGATAAGAAAAAAAATCGAAACAATCCAACTTAAAATCGAAAAAAATTGTGCTTTGTGCTTTGTGCATTGTGCATTTTTTATTACCTTTGCACAACTAATAACTATTCACTAATAAAATGTTTTCCCTCTTCCGACGTTTCCTATCGCCATACAAGTGGTATGTTGTTGCGAACATACTGCTCAACCTCATCACTGCTATATTCAACCTATTCTCTTTTGCTTCAATCATACCGATTTTGCAAATCCTCTTCGGCATGGATTCCAACGCCCATAGCCACATCCCTTTCTCGCAAATCACTTCTCTAGAATCATTCCTCGACATAGCGAAAAACAACATATACGCCTACATCGAATCGCTTATAAATCAACACGGTGCATCCACTGCTCTCATGCTCTTAGGCGTATATCTCATCGTGATGACTCTGCTCAAAACTCTATCGGCTTTCCTCGCTTCGGCTTCGCTCGTGCCTATCCGCACAGGCATTCTCCGCGACATTCGCAACACTATCTACCACAAAATCACATCGCTACATCTCGGCTATTTCTCTCACGAAAAGAAGGGCGACATCATCAGCCGTATGACTAACGACGTGGTAGAAATCGAAGCCTCAATCATTGCCTCACTCGAGACTATTTTCAAAAATCCTATAATGATTCTCATCTACCTCATCGTACTATTCACAATGAGTTGGAAACTAACCATTTTCGTTCTCATCCTCCTCCCTATCAGCGGATTGCTCATCGGGCGCATAGGCAAATCTCTCAAACGCAAATCACTACTCGGGCAACAACTATCAGGCGAACTAATTGCACAAATCGAAGAAACTCTCAGCGGACTACGAATAATCAAAGCCTTCAATGCCGAATCTAAACTCAATCATCGTTTCCAATCACTCAACGAATCTATTCGCCACACTTTCAACCGCATACACACTCGCTACTTCCTTGCCCACCCAGTCAGCGAATTTCTCGGTACTGCCGTAATAGCCATTCTCCTTTGGTATGGTGGCTATCTCATCCTCTCGGGCAATGGTGGCATCACTGCGCCCGAATTTATCTACTATCTTGTCATATTTTATAGCATTATCAATCCTTTCAAAGAGCTCTCTCGCGCTAGCTATAGCATCCAAAAAGGCATGGCTTCTCTCCAACGCATCGATGCAATCCTCGACGCTCAAAATCCAATCGTCGAAGCGCAAAACCCTCAATCTATCAGCACTTTCAACAACGAAATACAGTTCCACAACGTATCATTTCGCTATGCTAACGATTGGGTGCTACGCAATGTCAACCTCACAATCCGCAAGGGTCAAACCATTGCTCTCGTTGGTCAGTCAGGCTCTGGAAAATCTACTCTTGCCGACCTCATCCCTCGTTTCTACGACACCGCCGAAGGCTCTATCTCTATCGATGGAATCGACATAAAACAACTAAAAATCCGCGACCTACGTCATCTCATGGGCAATGTCAACCAAGAGGCTATCCTCTTCAACGACACAATATACAACAACATAACTTTTGGCGTCGAACATGCTACACAGTCCGAGGTCGAACAAGCAGCTCGCATTGCTAATGCCCACGATTTCATCATGGCTACACCCGATGGCTATCAGACCAACATAGGCGACCGTGGTTCTCGCCTCTCTGGCGGTCAACGCCAACGCATCTCCATTGCTCGCGCCATACTCAAAAATCCGCCTATCCTAATCCTCGACGAAGCCACTTCTGCTCTCGACACCGAGTCCGAACGCCTCGTCCAAGATGCCATCGAACATCTCATGCTCAATCGCACTGCCATCGTCATCGCCCACCGCCTATCTACCATTAAATCAGCCGACCTCATCTGCGTACTCCACGATGGCGAAATCATCGAACAAGGCACCCACGACCAACTCATCGCCCTCAACGGACAGTACAAAAAACTCCACGACATGCAACTATAAACACTATATACTAATTACTAATCACTAAACTAACTATGCTAAACTTTGAATTCCAAAACCCAACAAAACTAATCTTCGGAAAAGGCTCAATCGCCAAAATCGAAAAACAATTCTCTCGTCCTACCAAAATAATGCTCACATTCGGCGGTGGCAGTGTCAAACAAAATGGTGTTTACCAACAAGTCATTGATGCCCTAAAAGGCCATGAAATCGTCGAATTTTGGGGAATCGAACCTAACCCCAAAGTCGAAACTCTTCGCCGTGCTATCGAACTCGGCAAGGCCGAAAACGTCGAATTCATCATCGCCGTAGGTGGTGGCTCTACTCTCGATGGCACCAAACTCATCGCTTGCGCTATCCGCTACGATGGCGACGCTTGGGCTCTCGTCCTCGACCCTAAAAAGGTAACTGGTGCTGTGCCATTTGCCTCTGTCATGACCATGCCTGCCACTGGCTCAGAGATGAACAATGGTGCCGTAATCTCAAATCTCGCTACTAAAGAAAAATTTGCTTTCTACTCTTATCACCCTCAATTCTCTATTCTCGACCCTGAAGTAACCTACTCTATTCCACCATATCAAGTCGCTTGTGGCATCGCCGACTCTTTCGTACACGTCATGGAACAATACCTCACCGACACCAACATCAACCCTCTCATCGACCGCTGGGCTGAAGGCATTCTCCAAACTCTCATCGAAATCGCTCCACAAATCCAAGAAAATCCTCGCGATTACAACCTCATGTCGCAATATATGTTCTGTGCCACTATGGCGCTCAACCGCTTCATCTCTATGGGCGTACCTCAGGACTGGGCTACTCACAACATCGGGCACGAACTCACAGCCCTCCACGGCGTCACTCACGGCGAATCTCTTGCCGTTGTCCTACCTGCCACTATGACTGTCCTCAGCGAGCAAAAACGCAACAAAATCCTCCAATATGGCGAACGCGTTTGGGGCATCACCGAAGGCACCGACGGTCTCAAAATTGCCGAAACCATCGGCCGCACCGAACAATTCTTCTCACAACTCGGTCTTAAAACTCGCCTCTCACAACTCAACATTGGCGAAGAAACCATTGCCGAAATCGAACGTCGCTTCAACGAGCGTGGCACCCTCCTCGGCGAATGCAAAAACGTCAACGGAGCAGTCGCACGCGCCATCCTCGAATGCGCCCTATAAACCCCTCAACATACACAAAAAAAGAGCAACTCACACACCGAGTTGCTCTTTTCTTTAATATGCTAACTATTCTTCATAAACTTCACCACAACTATTTTTGATTGGTTTATCATTCATTGCACCATAGCAAATAGCATAAACCCAACCTACAGGAGGTAACAAAAACAATGACGTTATCATAAAGCCCAGACTCATTTGTCTCTTTTGACAAGTTTGATATTTACCTGGTATTCTTTTATACAAATCACCATAATTAGCTTTTACATCATAGCATACACCTTCTGGATTGATAAAGAAATTAACATATTTTTTCTGTTCTTCTGACACAGATTTACCTCTATCACTATTAGTTGTTGAAGAAGAACCATAAGCATTACTATTTACTTGTGGATTACCTCTATAATTATATCCAGCGACAGCTGTACCATAAGTAGCAGAAGACGTATGTGTACTATGTGTATTTGATGATGTTGTAACAAATTTTATGTCTTCGTATATTAAAATTTTACCATCTGCACCATCCGGTACTTCTCTATTAGGCACAGACATTTCCCTCATAATCTCATTTACAGTTTTACCTTTAAATTCATCAAATTTATTACCTGTAAATTCTTCACTTGGTTGTTGATGAACAACAGTGTAATTCACTTTAGAACAAGATGCAAATAACATAAGAGCTAATGCAACAATAAAAAAATTTAAATGTTTCATAAAATAAAAATTAAAAAATTAATAAAATATAATGATATAGACACAAAAAAAGCGGGACTGCACTATTGCTGTTCCGCTACTTGAGGCCTTCGCATTGCCTTAAACTCCGAACAAGCAATACTGAAGCCCACGCTGATATGTACGAACACACGCCACCATTCAGTAGCATGCACATGGATATACATATCCCGAGGACATCAATACGCTGCAATGTCTTGGAGTTTTTATGAAAGTTGCGAAGTTTCAAGTAGCCAAGTCAAAGCGTTATATGACGCCTTATAATAATATGTCTTGTAAAAACAATCCCACCTCCAAAAATGAACCAAAAGTTCATTTCCCTTGCGTGGGCTTATTTACGATGCAAAGATAAACATTTTTTCACATTACACAAAACTTTTCAAGAATTTTATTTCAATTTTTTCCATTCCCACACAACACACACTCACAGTGTGTCCTAACCAACAGCAACCCTCAAGCAACCTGCAAGCAAGAAAACCTACATTTTCCACACCCACTCACAATGTGTATTCCCCCGGTATAGCGAAGCGTTCCAGTCTCTCCAGAATATCCGCCCAATTCAACCAGCCCGCCTCATTCAACAAACCAATTAACACCAAAAAAAGAGCAACTCCCAATCGAGTTGCTCTTTTTTATATCAATAACAAAATATCTGTTATTTATAATCTGTACTCTGTAATCTATTATTCGCGTACACGTTCTACATACGAACCATCGCGAGTGTCGATTTTGATTTTGTCACCAGCATTGATGAACAAAGGCACGCGCACTTCAGCTCCGTTTTCAACTGTAGCAGGTTTCAATGTGTTAGTAGCTGTATCGCCTTTCAAACCTGGTTCTGTATAAGTGATTTCCATTACAACGTGAGTTGGCATATCAGCATAAAGAATAGTTTCGCTTTCTGCGTGAACCACAACTTCCAATTGGTCACCTTCTTTCATGAATTTAACACCATTGATAAGTTCTTCGTTTACCGAAACTTGTTCAAATGTTTCGTTATTCATCAAGTTGCAACCCATATCATCGCGATACAAGAATTGGTAAGGACGACGTTCGATACGAACTTCTTGAACTTTCACACCTGAGTTCCAAGTTTTATCCAAGATACGACCTGTTGTAACGTTTTTCAATTTTGTACGTACGAAAGCAGGACCTTTACCTGGTTTAACGTGCAAAAACTCAACAATAAAGAAATATTGACCATCGATATCGAGGCACATTCCATTTTTAAAATCAGCAGTAGTAGCCATAAATCTGTTTATATTTAATAGTTTATAAATTATTACTTTTTTCAGCCCGCAAAGTTACAAAAAAAATTTCATATAAACAACCCCCTAAAACTCACAAAACCCAACAAACCCCAATTCTCCCTACTCTCATCTTACCTATAACATAGGATAAACATACTATAAATATAGGATAAATATAGGATAAATATACTATAAATATACTATAACCCTATCTTCAATTATAGCAAAAACAACAAAAATACAATTTTTCAACTTTCAACTTTCACATTTCAACTATTATTTGTATCTTTGCAATTTAAAAACAAAATAACATTGTCCTTACTATTCGACATAAAAGTACGCCTACAATATGCCCTTCGCGCCCACTATCGCAAAGGTCATTGGGTACATTCACCCTTCACCTACCACACTCTCAACTACGTAATATTCGAACGCACACCATATTACAGCTTCGAATCCATCGAAAACCTACGCCGAGAGTTATCTCTCGACAACACCCCACTCTCTCTACAACCACTAGGCACATCGCAAGCAAAAACTACCACTATTGCTCGCGAACTCAAAAATAGCGCAAAATCTCCTCGATTAGCACAACTACTCCAACGCCTTTGTGCATCCAACAAATCACAGTATATAATAGAGCTCGGCACAAATCTCGGACTCTCAACCGCCTATCTCGCATCCAACAACTCACAATCACACGTCTACACCCTCGAAGGCCAACCCGAACTCTGCCGCATAGCCCGAAACAACTTCGACAAACTTAAACACCACAACATCAATCTAATAGAAGGCAACATCAACAACACCCTACCAACGCTAATCCAACAACTACCACAAATCGACCTCCTATTCATCGACGCCAACCACCAATATCAATCCACACTCAACTACTACAACCTCGCGAAGTCAAAAATTCACAAAAACAGCATAATCATTTTCGACGATATTCACTGGTCCGAAGGCATGCAACAAGCTTGGAACGAAATCCGCCAAGACCCCGACATCCGTCTCTCCATCGACATCTTTCACATGGGCATCGTCTGGTTCAACACCGACATCCCAAAACAACACTACATCGTAGCTTTCTAACCTCCAAAACAAACCATACAATGAAAATCTACACAAAAACAGGCGACAAAGGCACAACATCCCTCATCGGCGGAAAACGTGTACTAAAAAACTCCGACAAACTCAATGCCTACGGCAGCATCGACGAACTCAACTCATTCCTCGGACTACTCCGCGCTAAAACAACCGACGAAAATATCAAAAACGAAATACTCGACATTCAAAACACACTTTTCAATGTCGGAGCTCACCTCGCTCTCGACGAAAATGTCGAAAAAATTCCCGATTTTGCGCAAATTAACGACGAAAAAATCAAAAAAATCGAAGATTTAATCGATTTTTTTCAAGAAAATCTACCCAAAATCACAAATTTTATAATTTACGGCGAAAACGAACTTTCCGCAATTTGCCACGTTTGCCGAGCTATTTGCCGTCGTGCCGAACGCGAAATAATCACTGTAAATCAACAATATAATATCGACTCAAACGTCATAACATACGTCAATCGACTATCCGACTTCCTATTCGTTTTAGCACGTGTTTACACTAAAAACGAAGAAAAAAGTGATTTTTTGTGGAAAAAGTAAAATATTTGAAAAAAAAATGTTATTTTTGCACCTTGAAAGTTATACTATACTCTCGAGGACACTACACCCTCAAAAACATCGTACACCAATATCTAACACTATACACTAATCACTATACACTAATCACTATAAAAAATGTACTGGACACTTGAACTTGCATCAAAACTCGAAGACGCTCCATGGCCTGCAACAAAAGATGAACTAATTGACTACGCTATGCGTTCAGGAGCACCACTTGAAGTAATAGAAAACCTACAAGGAATCGAAGACGAAGGCGAAATTTACGAATGTATAGAAGACATTTGGCCTGACTACCCAAGCAAAGAAGACTTTTTCTTTAACGAAGAAGAATATTAATCTTCAAAAAAAACTTTCTATTACCACAATTTTTTACACACATTCACGTTAAATAAACAATAGAAAGTTACAACACTCAAAAAATGCAACTAAAAAAAATACTATTCATAACGTTCTTCTCGCTATCACTCATACAATACACATCAGCCCAATTTGATGGAATATATAGCCAATATATGCACATCAAACACTTTTACAACCCGGCTGCTATCGGCGAACAAGAATTAATGAAAATGATGGTTGCTCAACGATTAGATTGGATTGGAATAAAAAACGCACCAAAAACCACACTATTTACCGTTAACACTCCTTTTAAAATAGGTAAAACACACCACGCAGCAGGAATCCAATTCATAAATGACATATTTGGCGTATTTGCCAACCAACAAATAAACGCACAATACGCATACAAATTTAAGTTTGATTATGGCACATTAAGCATAGGTGCAAACATAGGCGTTCTTAATTTAATATGTTACGGCGACAGCATAAAAATGGTCGAAAGTGACTACCACACCGAAAATGACCCTGCAATCCCTCAAGGAACACAATCAGGCATCGGATTTGACCTCAGTGCTGGAATCTATTTCTCTAACGCGACTTGGTTCGCTGGCGTATCAATCTTGCATGCGCCTAGTGCCAACATCAAATTAGGAGATAAATACGATTTTCAAATAAATCAAGCAATGACCGCAGTCGGTGGCTACAACATAAAACTTACAAACCCCGATTTCGAACTCAAACCATCAATTCTGCTTTACACCGATTTCATATCGTGGCAAACTCAAATAAGCCTATTGCTTGACTATAAAAACAAATTTTGGGGCGGACTTGCCTATAGCATCCAAGACGCAATATCATTCTCATTCGGAATGGAAGTGATTGACGGACTCCAATTTGGCTATTGTTTCGACCTACCTACATCATCAATGATTCGAGCAACACACGGCTCTCACGAATTATTTTTGTCATACGACTTCAATATTTTTAAACCAAAATACAATCAAAAACACAAAAGTGTTAGACTACTATAATCTATAAGATATGAGAAAGTTAGTTTTATTTGCATTAACAGCAGCAGTAATTGCTCTAACAAGTTGTTCTAAACCAAAAGGACAATTAACAGGTATTTATGGAAATATAACTCCAGAAGCAACACCATATGGTATGGTTCGCATTCCACGTGGGTCTTTCGTAATGGGTCCAAACGACCAATCGGCAACTTGGGCTATCCAACCAAATCAACGCGACGTAACTGTCGAATCATTTTGGATGGACATTACCGAAATCACTAATGGCGAATACAAACAATTCGTCGTTTGGGTGCGCGACTCTATCGCTCGTACTCAACTCGCTCGCATGGAAGTCGATTTAGGCGTAGAAGCAGAAGATGCTAAATATTTTTCTGTAAAATACGACCCATACAACGAAGCGGCCGATCCTGACACTATCCTCAACTGGAAAGTCAGAATTCCATGGAAAGCAAAATGGACATACGAAGGTGACGAAGAAGAAAACGCTACATACCTCGCTGTTAATAAAGTATTCTATCAATCAGGCGACAAAACAGAAGAACGTCAGCTCAATGCTCATGTCATGAATTATAGCTACAAATGGCTCGCTCGCGACCAAGCTAAACTTCCTGGTAACTCATTCAACCCTAAAACTGGTAAATATCACGATTGGGCTGAAGTTACTATCGACACAGCTTACTATGACGAAACTGGCAAAATCATAAACAAAGTAATCAAAAAGAAACTCCGTCAACGTGGCGACCTCATCTCACGTCGTATCATCAACATCTATCCTGATACTATGTGCTGGATGACTGAGTTTACATATAGCTACAACGAGCCTGCAATGCTTAACTACTTCTCTCACCCAAGTTATGGCTATTTCCCAGTAGTTGGTGTTACTTGGGAACAAGCTCAAGCATTCTGCCATTGGCGTAATGCTCAATATCAAAACGTAAGCAAACTGCCTCGCGCTCAAGAATATCGTCTCCCTACTGAAGCTGAATGGGAATATGCTGCTCGCGGTGGTAAATTAAATTCTGCATATCCATGGGGCGGTCCATACATCCGTAATGCAAAAGGTTGTTTCATGGCTAACTTCAAACCTCTTCGCGGTAACTACACTGAAGATGGTTACTTCCTCCCTGCTGCAGTAGGTACTTACGATCCTAACGACTATGGCCTATACGACATGGCAGGTAACGTATCTGAATGGATTGATGATACTTATGATGAAACAACAAGTTCATTTGCACTTGATATGAACCCAAGCTACAAATACGAAGCTCGTGAAGGCGATCTCAAAATCATGCGCCGTAAAGTTATCAAAGGTGGTTCATGGAAAGACGTAGGTGCTTACCTACAATGCGGTATGCGCGATTTCGAATATCAAGACGTTTGCCGTCCTTCTATCGGCTTCCGTTGCGTCCGCACTCATATCGGAGATTAATTTTAAACCTTAAAATCTATAACTAACTAAAATTTACATTTCAAAGAATTATGGCAACTAAAACAGAGCAAGGTCAAGAGAAAAAAGGCCTTTGGGGAAAAATTCAAGATTGGTATGCACAACCAGGTGTACAAGCAACTGTAGGTATGGTTTATTCACTCGGTGCTGCTGTCGTTATCGTCGGTGCGCTCTTTAAAATCCAACACTGGCCAGGTGCAGGTGTCATGCTTACTGCAGGTATGCTTACTGAGGTGCTTTTGTTTGCAATCGGTATTTTCGAAAAACCACATGCTACTTATCACTGGGAACATGTATTTCCTGCTCTCGTTGAAGAAGAAGCTAAACCTCTTAACGTTGTAGGTGGTGGTGCTATCGGTGGTGGTTTTACTGGTGGTGCTCCAGTAGCTATGCCTGGAATGGAAAAACTTTCTGATGAAGATGCTAAAAAACTTACTGAAAGTATCAAAAGTATGAGCGAAACTGCTGCTCAACTCGCTAACATTAGCCGCGTAGCAGGTCTTACTGATTCTTATGCTAACAATCTCCAAAAAGCATCTGAAGCTGCTGCTCAATTTGCAACTAAACAACAAGGCCTTGATGAAGCAACTAACACTCTACTCTCTTCTTACAAAGGTATTGCTGACAACATGTTAGCTGCTGAAGATAAAACTAAATCTTTTGCTGAAAAAGCAAACGAACTTAGCAAAAATCTCGGTTCTATCAACACTTCATACGAACTTCAACTTAAAGGCATTCAATCTCAAGCAGCTGCTATCGAAGCTCAAAGCAACAAAATTAATGCTGTTACTGCTGAATTTGAAAAATTGCATACTGCCGTTAGCGCATCTTCAAAAAATATGGATGCTTACAAACAAATGACAGATCAACTTGCTAAAAACGTTTCTGATCTTAACAATGTTTATGGCAATATGTTGAATGCAATCAAAGCATAATCAACTCATTTTATACATAATTATTTAATCCTAACATCTAAAATTACGAAAAATGGGTGGAGCAAAGAACTGTCCGGAAACCCCGAGACAAAAAATGATTGGTATGATGTATTTGGTGCTTACTGCTATGTTGGCATTGAATGTATCAGCTGATATCTTGAATGGTTTTGATATGGTTAACAATAGCTTGAAAAACTCTATTGATAACTCAAAAGTAAGAAACCAAGGTTTATATGGTGATATGCAATCGTTGTACGACCTTAACCCAACCAAAGTTGGTGAATGGCTCGAAAAAGCTAATAAAGTTAAGGAAGAATCAGACAAATTGTATAACATATTACAAGAATTTAAAGTAGGTATCATCGCTCTTGCTGACGGAAGTAAAGCCGATCCTGAAGGTAATGTAATCCAAAAAAGAGACAATACCAATGTTGCAGGTGAATATGCAGAAGTAGGTGTAGTAGGAAGCCCTCGTGGTAACGAATTGAAACAAGCTATTGACAATTATCGTATTTTCGTAGAAGAAATGTTTGGAAATGATTCTCTCCATACACAAATCTACAATGCAATGTTTAACACCGATCCTATTAAGAAAAAAGTAGATGAACCTGCAGTTGATTGGGTAAATAATACATTTGCTCACATGCCTGCAGTTGCCGTTGTTACAATGTTGTCTAAATATCAAAGCGACGTTCGTAATACAGAAGCTGAACTTATCCAATATTTCATCCAACAACAAGACGCAGGTGACTTCCGTGTAAATAAAATTCAAGCACGTCTAATCCCTGATTCTAAAAATGTAATGCAAGGTGGTAGATATCACGCAGAAATCGCTTTGATGGCTGTGGATACAACTAAAGCACCTGTTTACTATCTTGGAAATAATCAATTGGAAAGCGAAATTATTGATATTCCTTGTAACCAAATCGGTACTTTCCCTATAAAAGGTCGTCTCGAAATGATCGACCAATATGGAGCAACTCAAACTTATGAGTTCGAAGATCAATATATGGTTTCTGCTCCTGCTGCCACAGTTGCTAACATCGACATGAACGTTGTTTATCGTGGTTACGATAACAAAATGGAAATCTCTGTTCCAGGTCTTGCTGATAGCCAACTCCGTGTATCTGCAAATGGTGCAACAATGACTAAATCAGGCAACCAATACATCTGCAAACCTACAGCAAAAGATAAAATCACTATTTTAGTTTCTGCTGATATTGATGGTAAAGTACGTACTATCGGTCAAAAAGAATTCCGCGTACGTCCAGTTCCTTCTCCTTCTGCTTTCTTGAAATTGCCAAATGGCGAAAGATGGAGTCCTACAATGGAAACTGCAGGTCGTTTGAAAAGACAAGATTTGCTTGATGCTACTATTATCGCAGAATATGAAGATGGTATGCTTAATGCAGACTTCGTTGTAACTGAATTTACTATCAAAATCCCAAGAGGTGCTGGTTTTGACCCTATCAAAGTTAGCGGAGGTAAATTCTCAGACAGACAAATTGAACGTCTCAAAAATCTTAAACCAAAACAAGAATTCTTGATTGAACAGATTAAATATGAGATGAAAGGTGCAAAAACCGCAAAATCAGGTACACTTACAATGGGTTCAGTTCCTATGCCTTAATAAAAAAATAAACACAATATGAAACATTACAGATTCTTTACAACACTTATTGCTACTTTTACATTTTGTGCTATAATCAATGCACAAAAAGAAATTCCTGATAGTACAGAAGTATTATTTGATAGCAATGGTAGCTTTACTCGTGTAATTAACACTCCAGAAGAAGTTAATGCTAAACTTATTACAATCAATCCTCTTGTCGATGAAGTTGTTTGGCGTAAAGTAGTTACGCGCGTTGTTGACCTTCGCGAGCAAGTGAATCGCCCTCTTTATTATCCTGATGCAAGTGAAGGTAATGAAATGGACGAAACCACTCAAAAGAATCTGTTTGCTATAATATTATACAATCTCTACAAAGAAAATTTGGCTGTTTATGTAGACCCAAATTTGGGAGGACCTGACGTTCCTCAATTCAAAGAAGAATTCAAAAAGAAATATGAAGATTTTGACTTCTTCAAAAATGAGGTAATGTTGGAATTTACAGGTGATGATATTTACAAAATTATAAACTATGTTACACCTGGTGTTATCAAATATTATGTACAAGAAGTTTGGTACTTCAACAAAACTACATCAACGTTCCACAATAAAATCATAGCAATTGCTCCTTTCTTTGATCAAAGATATCACTTGGAAAATGGTGAAAATGGTGCAATCGGAACTTCTGACCCTTTGTTCTGGATACCTTACGAAAAACTTCGTCCTTTCCTCCAAGAAGAATTTGTAAAAATGACTGGTCGTAACATTACTCCTCTTGTTAATTTCGATGAATTCTTCACTACTCGTCAGTTCTATGGCTATATTGTTAAAGACTACGATATGCAAAATCGCCAACTCGAAGATATTTCTAAAGATCCTGTATACTTGAAACAAGAACAAGATCGTATCGAAAATGAAATATTGAACTTCGAACAAGATTTGTGGAGTTACTAATAAAACATTGTATTGCTTTGATTATATACACAATGGCACATAGTTTGTATGTGCCATTGTGTATTTTAATTTATAAGTAATCAAAGTCTATGAATAAACATTTATCATTTTTTATCGAACTTTTATTTTTAGGTTTTGTACAATTGGTAGCTTCGCAAGAAATTAAACAAGAAACTACTAAATATGAAATGAACGAAACACAACCTAAATTTCGCCATTGGTCTATTGGTATAAATAGGGGGATATCTATTCTTGATGCAGATTTATCTGGAGCAAATAAAATTATACCTAATAGTAAAATTAATTGTGCTTTTAATACACAACTTGAATACATGATTAATCCAATATGGGGACTATATATCCAATATAGTTATCTACCATATAGTGGAATTCGCCAAAATATAGAAAAATTTCAAGGCGTTATTCATGACGCAACACTCAATGGTACATTCAATATTTTAAACCTTTTCCGTTCAAATCGTTCTCTAAAAACAAAGTGGTGCTTTAATGTAAATATTGGAGCTGGTATTAGTTTCTACACTACCAATCTATATAATGGAGAAAATTACAATACAATTATAGAACAACCATCGGATGCAAAACAATATTCAGGTTCTACATGTGTAATACCAAAAAATTATCGTTCTTTTACATTACCAATTAGTCTTACTATAGAATATGCACCTATTGAATGTTTGGGTATTTTCATTCAGACAGAATACCGTATGTACCAAACGGACAACATTGATTGTCGCGTTCAAGGTCACAACAATGACTATATGGGATATGCAGGTTTTGGTATGCGTTACAAAATTGCAGCTAATAAAAAACATAATAGCATAAAAACAGTTTCTATCATGGCTCATAATCCAGATGAAACAGATAGGACTGTAAAAATACTAAAAAAAGAAGTAGCTGAACTTTCCAGAAAAATTGACAACTTAACAAATATCATAAATAAATCTCATCCATAAATTAAAACTATATTCGCAATCCAAAGTAAAAAGTGTTTTGTTATTATGCAACAAAAAAACTGGACTAAGTTCATATTTTAGTCCAGTTTTTTTATATCCTAAGTATTTCCTAAATCCAAATCTTATCCTACATTTTAAGAAATATATACGAGTAAGTCTACCCCACTACCTTCTTCTAAACTCACTACAAACTATCGCTGTAGCTACGGCCACATTCAAAGATTCACTTGTCAACTCTCCAACTGGATAACTCGGAATAAGTAACTTATCTGAAATCACTTTTTCAATCTCATCTGATATTCCATTTCCCTCATTTCCCATAACAATAATGCCATAATTCGTCAATTTTGCATTATATATCGAACTTCCATCAAGAAATGTTCCATAAATAGGATAATCATTTCTACTACAAATATCTAAAACTTCTTTCAAATTCACATAATGAATGCGAACTCTTGCCAATGCCCCCATAGTAGATTGTATCGTTTTTGTATTATACACATCAACCGTTCCTTGTGAACAAATAATATTTTTTATGCCAAACCAATCTGCAATACGAATTATAGTTCCCAAATTACCGGGATCTTGCACAGCATCTAATGCAAGAATTAATTCTTTATTACCTAATAATTCATCAATACTAAATTCATACTGAGAACGATAAAAAACCACATACACTGGTGAAGGAGAAGATAGTAATGTGATTTTTTTCATTTCATCTAAACTATCTACCTCAATAATTTCATCAGCAATAGGCAAATTAGTCGACAACCATTCTGCAGTAGCAACTATATATTTTGCCTTAAAATAAGGCAATAAATCTCCAACTAATTTAACACCTTCGGCAATAAAAACTTGCTCATTATCTCTATTTTTTTTCAAATTTAGAGAATTAAAATACTTAATTTTATTTTTCGATAAAGCCATAATAAATATAAAGTAAAAACGATATGCAAAGATAGTTATTTTTTCAATATTTTTTACTATCTTTGCAAATAATTGTGCATTGTCCAAAACAATATTTTTCAATGAAATTAAAACGAATCTTTTACTGCATATTTACACTTATAATATTGCCTATATTTACTAGCTGCAATATGACTAAATATGTACCAGAAGATCAATATTTATTGAAAAATGTGAAAATAAAAGCCACTATTCCCGATGTAAATAATGAAGAACTAAAAAGTTATTTACGTCAAACTCCCAACAATACAATACTTGGCTTTTGGCCTCTTAAGTTAGGCTTTTACAATGCATCGGGAAATGATTCTACCAAATGGGGTAACCGTTGGTTACGCAGAATCGGCGAACCTCCTGTAATTTACGACTCACTAAAAACCATCTATGGATGTAACGAATTACAAAAAGTTATCTTCAACAAAGGTTATCTTAACGCCGAAGTCTCTTCCATAGTAACAAACAATGAAAAAAAAAGACACACAAAAGTTACCTACACTATAACAGAAAAAGAACCTTACTGCTTAAGAAATTATTTCATAACTATTCCTGATTCTCTAGCATTAGAAACTATCAATCAAAGAGAAAAACCACTTATTAAATCAGGAGATTTATTTGATGTTGACCGTCTTAATGAAGAACGAGAACAAGTAGCTAAAATTTTACGCAACCAAGGATACTATAATTTTCGCAAAGAGCTATTATTTTTCTATGTTGATAGCGCATTAAATACCAATGAAATTGATGCTGAATTATCAATTCAACCTCAATATCTTGATAATGATTCGGCTTTACAAATCATTTTTACTAAAAAAGAAATTGAAAATATCACTATATTAGCAATCAAAGATAACGATTTGCTAAAAAATAATTTAGAATTAGACACATTTTATCAAGATAATATAAAAGTTGTTTATAATAAAAACAATAAAGCTTTTAGACCAAAGGCTTTAATAAATAAAGTATCTATTCGCCCTAACAGATATTATTCTGATTTTATTGTTGACCGCACATACTCACGTCTGAACTCACTAAATGCAGCAAAATATGTCAATATTTCTTTTACAGAAAGTAACAACAATAAGTTAGATGCGCAAATTGTAATCACTCAAAATAAACCTCATACCATATCAGCAGAAATAGAGGGAACATATTCAGGAGGCGACCTTGGTATTGGGGCTGCAATTGGCTACAAAAATAATAATATTTTTCACGGCTCTGAAATATTAAACATCAATGTTAATGGTGGTTATGAAGCCATCGGTTCTTTATCAGAATATCAATCTGCATGGGATATTGGAGGAGAAGTTTCTCTAACTTTTCCAACGCTACTTATGCCAATGACAGATAATTTTAAACGTCGTGCAGTAGGTAGTACAGAAATTGCTACGTCAATAAACTTCCAACAACGACCAGAATATCAACGCAATATTGCAGGTGCAGGTATAAAATACAATTGGCGTTGGCACAGAATCAATTTTACATTCAATCTGCTTGACTTAAGTTACATATATCTTCCTTATATGACCGATGCTTTTAAGGATAAATATATGAAGCCAACTTCAAGTATTCGCTTTAGCTATGAAGACCATTTTATTATGCGCTGGGGATTGGGTATAAACATGTCGAACCGACGCAATATGACATTTAACACAAGTAGTTTCTATACATTCAGAGCTAATATACGCACAGCAGGTAACCTACTTTATGGCATAAGTAATCTTATTAAACAACCCAAAAACGAAGATGGAGTATATGAAATATTTAATATTCAATACTCACAATTCGCTAAAGCCGATGTCGACTTTGCACATAATTGGTATCTAACAGACAAATCACGATTGGTTTTTCACACAGGACTTGGTGTTGGTATACCATACGGCAATGCCTCTATTCTTCCGTTCGAAGAGCGATATTATAGCGGTGGAGCCAATAGCATGCGAGGTTGGTCTGCTCGCAGATTAGGTCCAGGAAACTTCTACAATAACTCAGGAAGTATCGATTTTATGAAACAATCGGGTGACATAAAATTTGATATAAACCTCGAAGCACGTTTCCGCCTTATTTGGAAATTAGAGGCTGCTCTATTTCTTGATGCTGGCAATATTTGGACAATCAAAGACTACAGCGAACAACCTTTAGGTGTTTTTCGTTGGAACGAGTTCTACAAACAAATAGCTTGCAACTATGGTACAGGCATACGACTTGATTTTGATTTCTTTGTCATTCGTGTCGATTTAGGTATAAAATTATACGACCCTGGATACCCTATCAAAAGCGAACGCTGGCGCACCGAACTTACATGGAAAAACGACTTTGCTCTGCATTTTGCTGTCGGATACCCATTCTAATTAAGAGTGAGGAATTGTTATCTATTATCTACAATATGACTATCAACTACAAAAAAACAACAATCAACTATTAAATTATACTAAACTATGAAAAAAAGAATCACATTAGCGGTAGCCTTAATTTTGGCTACATTTGGTATCACTAATGCGTGTACTAACTTCATCGTTGCCAAAGGTGCATCAGTAGATGGTTCTACTATGGTAACTTATGCAGCCGACTCTTATTGGCTCTATGGCGCATTGTATCACTACCCTGCTGCAACCTATCCAGAAGGTGCTATGCTCGACATCTATGAATGGGACTCTGGCGAATATCGTGGTAAAATCAAACAAGTTAGCCAAACTTACAATGTTGTTGGTAATATGAACGAACACCAACTCACTATTGGCGAAACAACATGGACTGGCCACACTGAACTCCAAGACACTACTGGTATTATGGACTATGGTAGCCTTAT
The DNA here is from genome assembly GCA_017559505.1 of Paludibacteraceae bacterium. Taxonomy (GTDB): domain Bacteria; phylum Bacteroidota; class Bacteroidia; order Bacteroidales; family Paludibacteraceae; genus Aphodosoma. Next base: position 32,886 of record JAFYSF010000029.1, read on the forward strand.
CTACGTAACACTCCAACGCGCAAAAACTGCTCGTGAAGCTATTGTTACTATTGTCAATCTCGTAAACGAATATGGCTATTACTCAACAGGTGAATCATTCTCTATCGTTGACCCTAACGAAGCATGGATTATGGAACTCATCGGTAAAGGTCCTGGTTCAAAAGGATTTGTATGGGTAGCACGTCGTATTCCAGACAACTGCATTTCTGGTCATGCCAACCAAGCTCGTATTACAACTTTCCCACTTGAAAATCGTAAAGACAAAACTACTATTTCAAGCAAAAACCTCAAAAAAATCTATAACCCAGAGGTTACTACTGTATATGCTCACGATGTAATCAAATTTGCTCGCGAAAAAGGCTATTACAACGGAACTGATGCTGAATTCAGCTTCTCTGATGTTTACAATCCACTTGATTTCAGTGGTGTTCGTGCTTGCGAAGCTCGCGTATGGTCGTTCTTCCGCCGCCACGACAAAACTATGGACAAATACCTCTCATACATCAAATGCGACACTAAAGAACGTATGCCTCTTTGGATTGTACCTGAAAACAAACTTTCAGTTAAAGACCTCCAAGATGCTATGCGCGACCACTACGAAGGCACTCCACTCGATATGTCTGTAGGTGCTGGTGCTGGTGCATTCAACTCAGTATATCGCATGACTCCGCTTATCTACAAACACAAAGGCAAAGAATACTTCCACGAACGCCCTGTTGCAACTCAACAAACAGGCTTCTCATTCATCGCTCAAATGCGCGACTTCGTTCCTGCTGAGGCTGGTGGTATCCTTTGGTTTGGTCTCGATGATGCAACTTGCAACCTCTATGTACCAATCTACTCTTGCATCACAGAAGTTCCTGAATCAATGAGCGAAAAAAATGGCTCAATTCTCGATTTCTCTTGGACTTCTGCATTTTGGATCAACAACTGGGTAGCTAGCATGGTATATCCACGTTATTCTATGCTTTACCCTGAAGTAAAAATGCGTCAAGACAAACTTGAAAACGAATTTTTCAACGATACAAGAGAAGCTGACGAATATGTAGTTCGACTCATTAGCGAAGGCAAAAACCAAGAAGTTAGCACATTCCTCACTCAATTCAGCAAAGGCGAAGCCGAAAAAGCTATCAACACTTGGCGCAAATTGGGCGAATACCTCATGGTTAAATATCTCGACGATGCTATCAAAGGCGAAAAAGATGGCAAATTCGATGGCAATCACAAACGTATTCCTAACAAAGTAACTCGTCCTGGTTATTCTTCTGAATATGTTGAAAAAGAATTTGTTCGCCCTAATCCAGAACGCTTCCGCGTAAAAACAGCTGAAGAGATGGACAATCGCAAATAACAACTAACTAAATTCAAATAATTATGAAAAAAGTAAGTATTTTATTAACTTTAATTTTGACACTCACAATGTGTTGCAAAAAAGCTGAGCAAAACCCATTCTTCGTAGAATCTACTGCTCCTCACGGAACTTTCCGTTTCGACCAATTGAAGAACGAACACTTCAAACCTGCTTTCGACAAAGCTATGGCTGACCACAAAGCAGAAATCGAAGCTATCATCAACAACCCAGAAGCCCCTACTTTCGAAAACACTATCGTTGCTCTCGAACGTTCAGGTGCTCTCTTCAACCACGTTGCTTCTGTATTCTTCGCTCTCGATGGCGCTGAATCTAACGACGAAATGGCTCAAATCATGATGGAGGTTATGCCTCTCATCGAAGCTCACTCTAACGAAATCAACCTCAACGAACAACTCTTCGAACGCGTTAAAGCCGTATACGAAGTTCGCGAAACTCTCGGCCTTAACACAGAAGAAACTATGTTGCTCGAAAACACATTCAAAGGCTTTGCTGACAATGGCGCAAACCTCTCTGCTGAAGACAAAGAGACTTACAAACAACTCTCTGAAAAACTCAGCCTTGCTTCTATGCGCTTCAAACAAAACTCTTTGAAAGCTACTAACGCTTATAGCCGTCTCGTAACTGACGAAGCTGAACTCGCTGGTATGCCTGCTTATTTCATGGAAATGACTGCTGCCAACGCTAAAGCTGCTGGTCAAGAAGGCTGGTTGCTCGACCTCAAAGCTACTTGCTATTCTCCACTTCTCACTTATGCCGACAATCGCGCTCTTCGCGAAGAAATCTGGCGTGCATTCAGCACTCAATGTCTTGATGGCGAATTCTCTAACGTTGAAAACATCAAAGAAATCATCAACACTCGCCTCGCTATCGCTAACCTCTTTGGTTGCAAAACATACGCTGAATATGCTCTCCGCAACCGTATGGCAGAAAAAACTGAGAACGTAACAAACCTCCTCAACGCCCTCATCGAAGCTTACGGCCCAACTACTCAAGCCGAAGTACGCGAAATGCAAGAATTTGCTAAAGCACAAGGTGCTGATTTCGAACTCATGCCTTGGGACTGGAGCTACTATGCAGAAAAACTCCAAACTGCTAAATTCGATGTCAACGACGAAATGACAAAACCTTATTTCGAACTCGAAAGCGTAAAAGCTGGCGTATTCGGTTTGGCTACAAAACTCTATGGCCTCAACTTCACTAAAAACACTGATATTCCTGTATATCACTCTGAAGTAGATGCTTACGAAGTAACTGACGAAAACGGCAACTACGTAGCTGTTCTCTACACAGACTTCCACCCACGCGCTGGCAAACGTGCAGGTGCTTGGATGACAGAATACAAAGGTCAATGGCGCAATGCCGATGGCACTGACTCTCGTCCACACATCACTATCGTGATGAACTTCACACGTGCAACTGAAAGCACTCCAGCACTTCTCACATTCGACGAAGTTGAAACATTCCTCCACGAATTCGGTCACGCTATCCACGGTATGGTATCTAACTGTACTTACCTCTCTATTTCAGGCACTAACGTATATCGCGACTTCGTAGAACTTCCATCACAAATCATGGAAAACTGGGCTACAGAAAAAGAATTCCTCGATGGTTGGGCTCGTCACTACCAAACAGGCGAAGCTATCCCAGCAGAACTTATCCAAAAACTCGTTGACGCATCTAACTTCAACTGCGGTTACGCATGTCTCCGTCAAGTATCATTCGGCTTGCAAGACATGGCATTCCACACTATCACTGAAGAATTCAACGGTGACCCATGCAAAGTAGAACGCACATCAACAGCACCAACCAACTTCCTCCCAACAGTTGAAGGCACAGGTCGTTGCGTAACATTCAACCACATCTTCTCAGGTGGCTACGCAGCAGGTTACTACTCTTACAAATGGGCAGAACAACTCGATGCTGATGCATTTGCACTCTTCAAACAAAACGGCATCTTCGACCGCGAAACAGCAATGTCATTCCTCAACAACGTATTGAGCCGTGGTGGCACAGAACACCCAATGACACTCTACAAACGCTTCCGTGGTCAAGAACCAACAATCGACGCAATGCTCCAACGCAACGGTATCAAACGTTAATCAAACACTATAAAAAAGGCTACCCACAAGGTAGCCTTTTTTTATTTTTTACTAAAAATATTTCATTTTCTCTTGACTCGTCCCTTAGGTCATGTATTAACTTTGCACTCGCTAGCAAATAAATCGTACGATTATGAGTAAAAAAACAAAATTAAAAATCGGAGAGTTCTCAAAAATGATGCAGGTAACGGTAAAGGCATTACGCCACTATGAGCAAAAAGGGTTGCTCATACCCGATGAAGTGGATGAGTGGACGGGCTATCGCTACTATAATATAGTGCAAATGCAACAACTCAACACAATTCGCAAACTCCAACAACAAGGTTTTACACTCGAAGAAATCAGGGAATTGTTAGAGGATAGTGCGCAGATACCAAGTATTGACCAGTTAACTCAAAAAATAGAGGCAACAGAACGACAATTGCAATTACTAACAAATCGCCGTAACCAACTACTCAAATGGATGAAGTCTCTCAAGAAAATTAAAACAATGAAGAAATTTAGTATTCAATCTTTACCTAAGATTATCGTAGCAAGTCATCGTGAAATCATCCCTAATTATCGTGCATTAGGAGCTCTGTGTATAAATAAAATTGGTCCCGAGATGCAACGCCTCAGTTGTCAATGTCCACCTCCGGGATATTGCTTCACTATAGAGCATGGGAAAGAGCATTGTCCTACTGGAATAGATATCGAGTATTGCGAGCAAGTAGAAGAAATGGGAATCGATAGTCATATAATACAATTCAAGCGTATACCTTTCGTACCCAAGGCTCTATGCATTAAGCATATAGGACCTTACGAGCGCTTCTACGAATCGTATGCCGAAGCCTTCATCTATATGGAAGAGAAGGGCTATAAGATAGCAGGTGATCCACGCACATGCTATATAGATGGCGCATGGAATCAAAACGACCCAGAAAAGTGGCTGTCTATCATTCAAATCCCAATCGAGTAAACTTTCATACATTCAGTGGCGTATGTAGGATTCCTACATACGCCACCACTATCTATTACTCTAAAATAATAAATAATTAAAACAAAAAAAACAATAATATATCAACAATAACTCTCAAATAAATTTTGCTAAAAAATACCCACTCACAATGTGTACTACCCTCAAGCAAGGTGCAAGCAACCTGCAAGCAAGAAAACAGTCATTTTAACGAAAACAAATTATCTAAAACAAAAAGAATTTATTTAGATGTATAGCCGGCGCCGAAGAGGGCGAAGTCCATGATGGTGGGATCGTGGGGGAAGAGTTCTTTGCATTTTTGGGTGAGTTCGAGGACGGCTCGCATGTCGGCAGAGGGGCGGGTGAGAAGTCCGTGCTGATGGGCTACTCGATTGACGTGTACATCGAGCGGTATCAACAGGTCGGCAGGAGAGAATTTAGTCCATACGCCTAAATCGACTATGCCATCGCGACGCACCATCCAACGAAGGAATAGGCATAGGCGTTTGCAGGCTGACTTGGTGTTTTGTGGTATGCCGTTGACACAGAAAAGAGAAATGAGAGAGTTGAGAATTGAGAATTGAGAGTTGAGAAGAAAGGATGGAGAATGAAGAACGGCTTCTTCGAGGGTGGCATGTTGCTGATAGACAAGATAAAGGCTTTGCATTAGGTCGTGGAAGTCGCGATAGAAAAAGAGGCGATAGAAATTCTTATCAGAGTCTTTATACTCGCGCCATTGACCAGACATAACGTAATCGTATGGTTTGGCGGCCATTAGGTCATATGCCATGCAACATTTTTTATAAATCTGGTTGCGATTGCCATAGGCAAGCCACGAACAGACTATGCCCATTACTTCGATGTCACGCTGCTCTTTACAGCGTTTGACAACCGCCACTGGGTCGGTAGCAAAATAGCGCATATCATTGTATTCGGCTATGAGTTTTTCCCAATTAGTCATATTTTCTTCCTTTTTTATTCAATCCACAAAAATATAACAAATAGTTTATATGACAAAATATTTAGGCGCATTTTATGTGAAGATTGCTGTATAGTATATTTATAGTATGTTTATAGTATATTTATCATATATTTATAGTATATTTATCCTATGTTGAAGGTAAGTAGAGAGTAGGATTCTTCGTCAACTTAGTTGAAAGAAATACATTCATTGCTTTACATAACCCCCTCCGCCCGTTGGGCTCGTCCCCCTAAAACAGGGGGACAATATCAGGTTATCATAGTTTTGAGTGTTTATTTTTA
>JAFYSF010000006.1 GCA_017559505.1 Paludibacteraceae bacterium
GTGGGGTTCCACCTCTTCCCATTCCGAACAGAGAAGTTAAGCCCACTCGCGCCGATGGTACTGCGTTGCATCGTGGGAGAGTAGGTCGCCGCCGTTTTTCAGAAACCTCGAAGATTAAGTTCTTCGGGGTTTCTTTGTTTTTAGAGAGTTTATTCGAAAGAATGGACTCTTTTTTGTATGTCCGTAGGTGGCTCGCTCCGCTCGACCACTCACGGTTACTACTTCGTGAGGCATCTTCGAAGCCTTATAAGAGTGTTTCTTTTATCCGTAGGTAACTTGCTAGCGCAAGATTACCCATGGTTATTACTTCGTGCGTCCCTTTCAGGGACGAGGTGTGGGGTGGCTGTTTTGGTCGGAGGAGGTTGCTTGAGGGTATGGTTATCCTATGATGAGGGTTGCTGTAGGGTAGGAGTTTTATAGGGTTTGATTATTGTGAATTTTTATGTTTTTGTTGTGTTGGGTTTGTAAAATATTTTGTAATTTTGTGGTGTAATTTATTCTTTAGATAAGATGACAAGAGATTTAACTATTTCAATAACTAAAGCAATTTGTATTATTTTGATGGTTATAGGGCATTCTGGGTGTCCAGAGAAATTGGGTAGTTGGATTTATTATTTTCATATGCCTTGTTTCTTTGTGTGTTCGGGCTTTTTGTTTAAGGAAAAGTATTTTTCTGAGCCTAAACAGTATGTCGTAAATAAAGTTAAGGGGTTGTGGTGGCCGTTTGTAAAGTGGAGTTTTATATTTTTGATTTTACATAATTTGTTTGCGAAGATACATATATATGATACAATGTTAGAGGGGGGGGATATTCTGACGAATATTTTATCAATTTTGATTATGATTGATTCAGAGCAGTTGTTGGGTGGTTTTTGGTTTTTGAAACAATTGTTATATGCTTCTATTATTTCATATTTTTCATTGCGATGTATAATTAGATATGATTTGAGACAAGATATCTTTTTGCCTATGCTTATATTATTGTTTTTATTGTTGGCTTTTGTCTTTAGTATTAGTTCTATACGTATTCCAACAATATCGAGTGCTACTATGTTGTCGTCTGCCTATTTTGTTTTTGGGTATTGTTATAGGAAATATAGATTTAAGAAAGATAATTGGCTGTTGGGTTTGGTGGCACTTTTGGTTTTAGTTGTGATATCTTTGTTTTTTACGGGTTCGATGTTTGTTGTTGGGACTGATATTTTTATTTATTTTGTAGTTTCTTTGATTGGATGTTTTGGTCTCTTGAATTTAGTGAGTGCTATTAAGATGAGGTGTGTAGTTGATATTTTTGATTATATTGGTGGTAAGACTTTGTATATTTTGGTATTTCATTTTTTAGCGTTCAAGTTAGTTACATTGTTGTTTATAGGGATTTATGATTTTCCTATTGAGAGATTATCGGAGTTTCCAGTTATAAAACTTGGTAATTATTGGATAGTGTATTCGGTTGTTGGCGTGGTTTTGCCTTTGATTATTTGGGAGATAGTTGAAAAAAGCAAAAAACACATAAAAACTCTTTGTAGTTTCAAATAAAATTCGTAACTTTGCACTTGCAATTGTGGGGGTATTCCTGTGGTTGTTCTCAATATGAGATTGGTCCTATAGCTCAGTTGGTTAGTAGCACCTGACTCATAATCAGGGGGTCCTTGGTTCAAGCCCAAGTGGGACCACAAAGATGGATGTCATTATGTTGGCATCCATCTTTTTTTGTGTTTATTGGCAAAATAATTGTTGTATTAGTGTGTTTTTCATAGAGAAACACGCTTTTTTTGTTTTTTGGCTTTCTTTTTGTGTTAATTTTTCTATAAAAAATATATAAATTTTTTAATTTTAGGGGCTGTTTTTTACAGTTTGAACACGTTTTTGTTGTATTTGGTTGCGATTTTATACAATCTGTAAATAAATTGTTGTTTTGGTTGGTGTAAATATATATATTTGCACATAATTTGATATATTGATTATGAAGTGTAATCAATAAATTGTGTTACTAATGGTAAAGCGTTTTATATATATTGTTTTTTTGTTGCTATTTATCTCCACTACTATGTTTGCTCAGGTTCGTAGGCATCGAGCTAATAGAGACACTCGTCATTATTTTTATAGCAACGTTACGCCTGGATATTCTATTATTTTTGATGATTTTGAGAATACTAAAGCTAAGGGTGGTTTTGCATCGATTGTGGGGTTGGGTTATTCGTTTGTGTCGCCTTATTTTTGGGTTGAGATTGGAGCTGAGATGCAGTCGTTGAGTTCTTATATGTCGATTACGGATGAGCTTAGCGATAAGCGTATCAAGGACACTGAGGGGGATGAGGTTATTTATCACTACAATAAGAATTTGTGGTATGATTGTCAGGATTTGCTTTATGTGGGTGTTCCGTTGATGTTTGGTTATCGACATTATAAGGGTTTTTCGATAGGTGTGGGGTTTAAGTATTCTGTCAATGTGTTGGCTGAGGCTCACAATCGTTTGCGTTATTCGATATCGGCTACTTACAACAATTATATTGAGGATTTTGAGGATATGCCTAATCATTTTTATGGTGATTATGATATGTATGTTCGTGGGAATATTGCTGACAAGGTGGTAAGACATAAGGGTGCTGTTTGTTTTGAGTCGGGATATGTGGTGTATGACAATCATAAGAATTATACGAGTATGCGTAATCGTCACGTGTTGTTTAAGCTTTCGGGCTATTTGGAGTGTGGGCTTAATCAGATTATGAGCAATCGTGAGGTGCGCGAGATGTACACGATTAATTCGTCTAATCCTGCCGAATTGACTAATAAGCCTTATTATTTGTCGAATAGCACTCGTTCGAAGCGTACGTTGCCGTTTGTGGTGGGAGTTAGGTGGACTTATACTTTAGCAACAATTACATGTCGCACGTGTAAATAAATTATTATATGATTATGAGGAGTAGATTATTTATTTTGTTAGGTATTTTGTTTGTGACAGTGCAGATGATGGCTCGTGGGTTTGATTTCACGGCTTTAGATTCGTCGTATGTCACTTGTACTACTGGGGGTTATTATTCGCCATATTTTGATGATGGAGTGGTTCCTGGCCGACATACTGTCATTACGGAGCAGGGATTTGATAGCATAGTGCCGAGTTTGGCATTGATTCCTCAGGGAGCTACGAAGTCAGTCCGTTTGGGTAATAGCGAAGTGGGAGCTGAGGGCGAGGCTATTACTTACGATATCTTGGTAACAGAGGAGAGAGCTATTCTCTTGTTGAGCTATGCAGCGGTGATGCAAAATCCCGATCATATTGCTACGCGTCAACCTCGATTTTCGCTTGACATTCTTGATTCAAGGGGTATTAATCTGGATTATTTGTGTGGGTCGTTTGATTTTGTGGCGAGTGATAAATTGGGTTGGCAGGGCGAAGACCCGATGTGGAAGGATTGGACTACTATTGGTCTTGATTTGAGTAGGTATGTGGGCAGTCGTATTCGTATTCGACTCACCAATCGCGATTGTGCCGAAAAGGGCCACTATGGATATGCCTATTTCACATTGGATTTCATGGCGTGCAACATACAATCTGAGCAGTGTGGTGGAGCTCCTACTAACACCTATGTGGCACCTACGGGGTTTAATTATAAATGGGTAGCGGAAGATAATCCGTTTAAGGTGCTTTCGACCGATCAGACACTTGAAGTGCCAATGGATTTCACTGAATATATTTGCATGATGTCGCAAATCGGCAAAGATTATTGTAATTTCGCGATTCATTTCGTTGCCGAGCCTCGTTATCCAGTGTCGAAATTCGACTCTAAAATCACGCGAGGATGTGCTGATACGCTCTTTTTGCAGAATGTGAGTTTTATCTCTAATGACGGTATCAATCCGAAAGTGAATAATGAGCCTGTGGATAGTGCAGTGTGGGACCTCGGTGATGGTAGGGTGTTGCCAGCTACGGATTCGGTGCTTCCGGTTGTTTATGCTCGTAGCGGACGTTATACGGTGACTTTGCGTGCATATTTGCAAGGCGGGAAATGTTTCGACGAATATCAGCAGACGTTTGATGTTGTAGGTCTCGAAAGACATATCTATAGCAACAAGTACATCTGTCGTGGCGACTACTATAATTTCAATGGACGTTATCTCAGCGATCCGGGTCGTTATATCGACACTATCCGCGACGGGATGTGCACCGAGATTCATACTCTAGACCTCACGACCAATCGTACTTACAATTTCCGTGAGCATGTGTTCATTTGCAAAGGCGATAAATACAACTTCCGTGGTCAAATTCTCACCAAGCCAGGCATCTATGGCGATACGCTAATCAGTTCTAATGGTTGCGATAGTATTTATGAGGTGATACTCAATCTCGTGCCAGTCTATGTCATCGAGAGCGAAGCCACTATCTGCGATGTAGAGAGCTACTATTTCCGAGGTAAAAAACTCCGTCACGAAGGCATTTATTACGACACACTCTCTACAGGCGAAGGTTGCGACAGTATCTATAGATTGAAATTGAATGTTCTGCCAACACAGCGAGTAGATACTACCTACACACAGATATGTATCAATGACACTATCCACTTTGGCCGACAACTAATCACCCAATCAGGCGTTTATTACGACACGATAGCCGTCGATTCTGTCCATTGTGGACTTCGCATACTAGTGCTTGAGGTGGTCCATCCAACGTCTATAGTCGAGGCTTCGGTAGATGGCGTGTGTGCCGACGATGAGGTATATTTGGTCAATTACAACTATAGTGGGCCTGTGCCGATTAGTTATAGCCTCTACTACGATAATAAAGCCAAATCGCAAGGTTTTGTCGATGTCATCGACCGCCCGTATGATGGATATATCTACGACTCATTGCCACATGCAGTAGAAGCACCATATCAGTATGTTCGTCCCGACAATTATACGGTAACCATTGAGTTTAAAAACGATATTTGCAACGACACAATCTATAGCTATGTCATGCCTCTGCTCATACGCTATCCGTCGTGGGTGCTCGAGCAGAAGTGGAACGACGTAGTGGCTATTCTCAACGAAAATAAAAATGGAGGCTATCGCTTCTCGTCTTACGAGTGGTATAGAAATGGCGATTTAGTGCGCCGAGCCGATCGGTCATATCTCTATCTGCCTTACGATATGCAACCTGGCGACATCATAGAGGCATATCTCACGCGCGAAGGCGAAGACTATGCCATCCCTACTTGCCCTATTAGCGTAGTCAACAACTTAGAAAAACAGCAAACCGATGTGCCAGTGTTTATAGGCTTTGATAATCAAAAGCGTGTACGTCTACAATCAGAGCAATCAGGACAATATCATATCTACACACTGTCGGGTCAACTACTTGATTCAGGCTACTATTTAGAGGGTGAAACAACGCTCGGTTTCGACACAATGCCTCGAGGGCTCTATTTCATGCGATTCGAACTGTCAGATGGTTCTGTATATACACAAAGCGTCATTCTATGATTGACGCTTTTTTTTATAAAAAAAGAAAAAAAGAGAAGTTTGTCTATTTCAATAAAAATTAGTAAATTTGCAAAGTGAATTATTATATTCGGTTTATTATGCAGTATTGGTTTATAAATTTATTGAGCGGATTTCTAATCAGTGCCTTTATGTCGGGGATATTGATACCGCAAGTTCTATTGATAGCATTTCGTAAAAAACTATTTGACGAAGTGGACGAGCGCAAAATACATCGCCTGCCCATACCTCGTCTTGGAGGATTGGTCTTTACGCCTATAATATTGTTTGTTTTAGCATTGTTGTTGTGCGTCAATCTTTGGTTGGGCTATTATGGCATCCTATCCGATTTGTCGTACAATGTAGGAGTATTCGGAGCAGCCATGTGTGGTATTATTTTGCTCTATTTGGTGGGCATAGCCGACGACTTGGTAGGTGTGCGTTATAGGGCAAAGTTCATTGTGCAGATAATCAGCGGTATCGGTTTAGTAATGTCAGGCGTATGGTTCCGCAATTTCTATGGATTTTTGGGCATAGAGGGGTTGAATGAGGCAGTAGGAGGTGTGTTGGCAGTTGTGTTAGTGGTGTTCATAATCAATGCAATCAACATGATAGACGGGCTTGATGGGTTGGCATCAGGGCTCAGTGCAGTAGCATGTCTCTACTATGGCATTACATTTTGGGGCATACATCTCTATTCTTATGCATTATTAGCCTTTATCACACTTGGGGTTATTGTGCCATTTTTCTGTTATAATGTCTTTGGCGATGCCGCAAAACAGCAAAAAATCTTTATGGGCGACACCGGTTCGTTGACCATAGGTTTTATATTGTCGTTGTTGAGCATTAAAATAGTTACTATTCCAGCGTCAGGTATCGTTTGGGCATATCATCCTTTAGTGGTTGCTTTTTCGCCACTTATGATACCATGTCTCGATGTTATCAGAGTATTTTTCCATCGATTGCGAATAGGCAAAAATCCATTTATGCCCGACAACAACCATATCCATCACAAGTTGTTAGCATTAGGATTCGAATCGCGAGCAACAATGGTAATCATAGTCGTAGGCTCATTGTTTCTCTCACTTTTCAATCTCTATATCTCAAAATATATCGATGTGCATATTCTACTTTTGCTCGATTTTGTTTTTTATTGGGTTTTGAATTATTTTTTGACTAGAAAAATTTGTAAATAACCAATTGTTAATTTTCCATTTTGTGTAGTTTAGGACCAAAAAAAATTTCCATTTTGTGCAGTTTAGAGCTAAAAAACTTTCCATTTTGTGCAGTTTGTCAAAAAAAAGTAGTCTTAATTATGTATTTTGAGTGTGAAAAATGGTTGATTTTATCCATATTAGGCACAAAAAAAGCATAATTTAAAGAACATATTAATCTTCATAATAGTAGAGACACTGCCTGCTGTGTCCTATCGAACGAAGGTCGAAAAAGGGTTATGAGAGTAGTGATGTATTTTTGTTATATAAAGAAATAATGTCCGAATCATTAAAACAAAAAACCGTTCGAGGAGTGATGTGGAGTGGAATTAGCCACATTGCCAATCAGGCCATACAATTTTTGTTTGGTCTGCTCGTTGCGCGTATCCTGACGCCTCACGAGTATGGTTTGGTTGGTATGGTGTTGGTTTTCACATCTATCTCAGGAGTTTTTGTCGATAGCGGATTCTCTACAGCCTTGGTTCGTAAACCCGACCGCACCGATGCCGATTTCTCCACAGCCTTCCATTTCAATATCGTCATGGCATTGGTGGTATATATCATCATCTTCTTTTGTGCGCCACTCATCGCGCAATTCTACGACGAGCCACAGCTCACCTCCATAGCCCGAGTCATAGCTCTCAACATCATCATCGGCTCATTTGGCATCGTGCAAGGCACACAATACACCATCAAGATGGATTTTAAGACCACTACTAAGATATCCATCATCTCCCTACTCGCCTCAGGCACCACCGGGGTCGTCATGGCATATAGTGGTTTTGGCGTTTGGGCCATTGTGTGGCAATTTTTGGTTAATAAAGTTGTTTCAACCATTCTCATTTGGGCAATTTCTTCATGGCGACCACAACGCATCCTTTCTAAGGAATCATTTCGCTATCTCTGGTCCTTTGGTTATAAGATGACGCTCTCAGCCTTATTAGATGTAGCCTACAACAACATATATCAGATAATTATCGGTAAAGCCTTCTCTCCCAAAGATCTTGGTGATTATTCGCGTGCTCGTCAGTTTGCCAACCTGCCGTCAGTTACCATCACAGGCATCTTAGGTGGTATCACCTTCCCTGCGCTTAGTTCCATTCAGCATGATGATGCACGTCTCGAGTATGTCTATCGCAAGTTCCTCCGATTAGCTGCCTTTGTCATTTTTCCGCTCATGGTGGGTCTTTCTGCATTGGCAGAACCCATCATATTGTTTCTTCTCACCGACAAGTGGAGTGCCGCTATCGTCCTTTTGCAAATAATTTGTTTCAATCTTATGTGGTATCCAATCCATGCCATCAATCTCCACTTACTTCAGGTCAAAGGGCGTTCCGACCTCTTCCTTCGTCTCGAGATAATCAAAAAAATCATAGGCGTTGCAGTTCTTTGCATTTCAGTACCATTAGGATTGAAAGCCATGTGTATAGCAGGCATATTTTCATCGCTCCTATGTCTTTTTGTCAATACTTATTATACAGGTCAATTGATTAATGTCGGTTATTGGCGTCAGATGCGCGACCTCTTGCCTATTCTCTTGCTTTCGCTAGCAATGGGAGCAGTGGTAGTTCTCTCCATCTGCTTTTTGACTTCCAATTTGCTCAAACTCATCGTCGGATTCACCGTAGGAGCCGCTTTCTATCTCTTGGTGGCATATATATTCCGCATGACCGAGCTCACCGACCTATTGTCAATCCTACAATGCAAAAAATAGCTCTCTTCGTATGGATAAAAAAATAACAGTCACACAGCCCCAGCTACCACCACTCGACGAGTTCACCTCGCTGTTGCGCGAGATATGGGATAGCAAATGGATCACCAACAACGGCTCCTTCCATCGTGCGTTGGAGCAGGCTCTGTGCGACTATCTCAAGGTGCCCTACGTGTCGCTTTTTACCAATGGCACCCTTCCGCTCATCACCGCCCTTCAAGCATTGAACATCACCGGTGAGGTTATCACCACACCATATAGCTTTGTAGCCACCACCCACTCTTTGTGGTGGAATGGCATCAAGCCCGTCTTTGTCGATATCGACCCACGCACAGGCAATATCGATCCAGAACGTATCGAAGCAGCCATCACCTTGCGCACTACGGCCATCATGCCAGTGCACGTCTATGGCAAGCCGTGCGACACCGAGCGCATACAAGCCATAGCCGACAAATATGGCTTGCGAGTCATCTACGATGCCGCCCATGCCTTTGGCGTAGAGGTTAATGGCGAGAGCATCCTCAATGCAGGCGACCTTTCGACGCTCTCGTTCCATGCCACCAAGGTCTATAACACCATCGAAGGCGGAGCATTAGTGATGCACGATGCCAAGATGAAGCAGCGCATCGACTATCTCAAGAACTTTGGCTTTGCAGGCGAGACCGAGGTCGTAGCCCCAGGCATCAACTCCAAGATGGACGAGATCCGTGCTGCATACGGATTGTTGAATCTCCGTCAAGTCGATAGCGCCATAGAGGCGCGTCACCAAGTAGCCATTCGCTATCGCGAAGCATTGCGCGATGTAGCGGGCATCACATTTTTCGACGACATGCCAGGCGTGCGACATAACTATTCCTACTTTCCAATCTTTGTCGATGCCGAGAAATATGGCATTTCTCGCGACGAGTTGTATGAGCGCATGAAGTCACGAGGTGTCTATGGGCGACGCTATTTCTATCCATTGATAAGCGAGTTCGCCACTTATCGTGGTTTAGAATCGGCTCGTCCATCCAATCTACCCGAAGCACATCGTATGGCAGATTCAGTCATCTGCTTGCCAATGCATCATGAGTTGAGTGAGGAGGATATAGATAGAATAATAGATTTGATAGTGAAGTGATATGAAGCAGAAGAAACTGATGTTGTTAGGCGGTATTCGCTATCTATTGCCAGTTATCGAGGCTGCCCATAAGCAAGGATACTATGTAATTACGGCTGATTACTTGCCCGATAATATAGCGCATAAATATTCCGACGAATATGTCAATGTAAGCATAATCGACAAAGAGGCAGTATTGCGTGTTGCTCGCGAGAAAGAGATAGATGGTATCATGTCGTTTGGTGTTGACCCAGGAGTAGTTACTGCAGCTTATGTAGCAGAGCAGATGGGTTTACCATTTCAATGCTCTTACGAGTCGGCTTGTATATTGCAAGATAAATCACGATTTCGTCAGTTCTTAGCAGATAATGGATTTAACACACCACGTGCAAAAGGTTATACTACGATAGAGGATGCATTGAGGGATGTAGATTATTTCAATTGGCCGGTAATAGTTAAGCCAGTTGATTCTGCGGGGAGTAAGGGGGTGACAAGGGTTAATGATTCTCGAAAACTAAGCGAAGCAATCAATATAGCACTATCATCATCAATATCGAAGAAGTTTATAGTAGAAGAGTTTCTCGAAAAAGAAGGACTTTCGGTAGGGTCAGAGTCGTTTGTTGTTGATGGACAATTGTTGTATAATGGATTTTATGATCAATATTTCGATGCTTCAGCACATAATCCGTATACACCATCAGCTGAAGTTTGGCCATCAGTTATGAGAGCAGAGCATCAAGCCGAAGTGCGCCGAGAGTTGCAACGATTGATGACATTATTAGGTGTTATAACAGGCTTGTTTAATGTAGAGTGTCGAGTAAGCGGAGGTATGGTCTATTTAATGGAAGTTTCTCCACGCGCAGGGGGAAATCGATTAGCCGAGATGTTGAATATAGCAGCCGATGTCGATATTATAGAGGCAGAAATGGCGAAGTCATTATCATTGCCATTAAAACAAATACATGAGCCGAATTATAGAGGACATTTTGCAATATTTGTATTGCATTCTAGTCGAGAGGGTGAGTTTGTTGATGTTATTATAGACGACAACTTCAGTCAAAAACATGTGATAGAAAAAGAGATTAGAGTTATCAAGGGTGAGCATGTTAATTGTTTTAATGGAGCAAACGCCGCATTAGGAACACTGTTTTTGCGATTCGATACGCGTGAAGATTTAGATTATGCATTGATAAATTATAGTGAGTGGTTAACAATAGAAGTGAAATAGTAATGGATGCCATAGGTGGATATTTTGGATTAGAATTACGCAAAGGCGAGCATTACCACAAAGATGCTTTGCGATTGAACTCTGCGCGTAATTGTTTTGAGTATGTATTGTTAGCGCGTCAATACAAGCGCGTTTACATCCCATATTTCACATGTGAGGTGATGTTAGAACCATTGCATAAGTTGGGCGTCGAATATGTTTTTTATCATATCAACGAGCAATTAGAGCCAGCAGAAATAATCGAATTATCTCCGGATGAAGCTTTTCTATATACAAATTATTTTGGCGTAAAGCAGAGTTGTGTTGAGCGTTTGGCAAAAGCGTATGGTTCGCAGTTAATAGTTGATAATGCACAGGCCTTTTTTGCTCTACGAATAGAAGGTATAGATACATTTTATTCTCCACGTAAATTTTTCGGAGTAGCCGATGGTGGATATTTGTACATAGATAAGAGATTAGATATCGAGCTAGAGCAAGACTATTCATACGACCGCATGTCGCATTTGCTTAAGCGAGTAGATATGTCGGCAGAAGATGGGTATGCTGATTTTCGTGCAAACGAATCAACATTGAGGAATCAACCAATAAAGTTGATGTCTCGATTAACTGAAGCAATTTTGTGTTCGATTGATTATGAAGTAGTGAAAGAGCATAGGTTGAAAGTATATGCAGAGTTACAAAAACAATTAGGTGATTGTAATAAATTCCACTTTGAATTGACTTGTGATGATGTGCCTATGGCCTATCCATATTTCATAGAAGATGGCGAGCAAAAGAAAAAAGAGTTAATACAAAATCGTATCTATGTAGCTACATATTGGCCAAATGTGATGGAGTGGTGCGAAAGTGGATTAGATTTGGATTTGGCGAGGAATGTTATACCATTACCTTTGAATTATAAGTTAATAGATAATGAACAACTAAAACATTTAGTGTTATGAGAGTATCTATACGTCCGTTGCAAGAATCAGATGCGTTGGTGTCATATAAATGGAGGAATGATCCAGAGGTATTTAAGTATACAGGGAATGTGTATAATAATATTATAACACTAGAGACTGAACTTGCATGGATACGAAGGGTTATTCAGAATGAAAATGAATATCGCTGTGCAATTCTAGTAGATGATGAATATGTTGGGAATATTTATTTGACAGATATAACTAGAACTACTGCTGCGTATCATATTTTTATTGGGAATAAAGATTTTTGGGGTAAAGGAGTAGCAAGAACGGCATCGGAGTTAATATTAGAATATGCTTTTGATGTTTTAAAATTAGAATATGTATATCTTCGTGTTAAGCGAGAGAACGAGAGAGCTTTGTGGTTGTATAAATCTCTTGGTTTTATTATAGAAGAGAGTGATGATGTTTGGGTTAAAATGAAAAAAAAATTTAATATAGCTGTTATATGTTTATTAAAGATGAATTGATGGTAGTAATACGATGTCTTGCGTATAATCATGAGCCATATATACGTCAGTGTTTAGATGGGTTTGTGATGCAAAAGACTAATTTTCGTTTTGAAGCAATTGTTCATGATGATGCTTCTACAGATGGAACAGCTAGTATTATACGTGAATATGCCGAAAAATATCCAGATATTATAAAACCAATATATGAAACGGAGAATCAATATTCAAAGCGTGATGGTTCTTTGAGTCGTATAATGAATGCTCATATGCATGGCAGGTATATCGCAATCTGTGAAGGTGATGACTATTGGACTGATCCGTATAAACTGCAGAAGCAGGTGGATTTTATGGAGGCTAATCCGGAGTATTCGATGTGTTATACAAATATAGATAGATATAATCAAAAGACTAAAGTTTTTGATGAATGGATTTTATCTGATTCAAATGTAATAACTGTTGATGATTTGATGATTTTTAATAGAGTTCATACATTGACAGTCTTGTTAAGGAAAGAGCTTTTATTAGAATATTCTGTAAAAAAACCTCAAGTATTGGAGAATTTGCCAATGGGAGATTATCCGATGTGGTTATGGATGTCATTACAAGGTCCAATTTATCATTTCAAAGATAAAATGGGGGTGTATAGAGTTTTAGAAAATTCAGCATCACATATAAAAGATAAATTTAAAAAATATAAGTTTTTTTTAGCGGGTTATAATTTAAGATTGTATTTCAATAAAGAATATAAATTGGGGTATTACGATTTGTGGTTTAGGAGATTAAAATTTGTTGTTGTTTCTTGTATAAAAAATGGTTGGTATAAAGAGATGTTAAATGATATATTGAGATGGAAATAGCTGTTGTAGTATTGAATTATAATTCTTTGGTTGATACGATTAAGTGTATACAGTTTTTGAGGAAACAGTTAGTTTCTACACATATTATTGTTGTAGATAATGCATCGATTGAGCATATTACAGATTCTGAATTACAGATTACAGATAATTCTCAACTCTCAATTGAGTTGATTTGTGCGGAGGAGAATCGTGGGTATTCTGCTGGGAATAATATCGGGTTGCGTCGTGCTGTTGAGTTGGGGTGTGAGTATGCGTTGGTGATGAATCCTGATATGGAGATTGTAGATCCTTATTATATCGAGAAATTGGTGGCGGTGATGCAGGCGGATGAGGATGTTGTGGTGGCTGCAACAGATATAGTTACTCCTGAAGGAATACACCAAAATCCAATGCTCGCTGATGGCAATTGGCGTACATCATTCGGATGGGTGACGTCACTGTTACGCCCACAAAAGCGTGTTGAGGCGTATGATTTTATTGGTGATTATACCTTGAGTGGTTATTGTGCTAAGGTGAGTGGGTGTTGTTTGATGTTGCGTTGTAGTTTTTTGCAAAAGATAGGTTATTTTGATGAATATCCGTTCCTCTATTGTGAGGAGGCAATATTGGCAAGTCAAGTGGCACGAGCAGGTAAACGGATGTATTATTTAGCAGATACGCAAGCGGTGCATCGACATATCAAGAGTGAAAAAGGCGACCCAGTGAAGCGATTTAAGCATTGGCAACGCTCGAGGATATATTTTTATAAGAAGTATAGTAGTGATTCGTGGTTGGGACGGCAGATATCTATACTCTCAATGAGAATGTATGTGTTGGCTTTTGTTTTGTATAAGAAGCTTAAAAAATGAAATTTAAATTAAAACATATTTTCTCGAATAGGGGCATTGCGACTATTTATTTAGTTGTGATGTGTGTGCAGTTTGTTGCATGGGAGGGGTATGGTGTGAGTGATGTGAAAGTTGGATTGATGGCATTTGCACCGTTGCTGTTTCTGTTCAAAGTGCCATATATGACTAAGGCTACGTTTTGGTGTATGGCATATATGGCAGTTGTGTTGTTTTGTGCTTATCAGCAGGATTATGTGCGGTTTTCGACTATAGGTTATCTAGGGATGTTTTTGATAACATATATTGTTTATTATAATTTGTTATATAAAAAGCATGCCTTTTCTTTGATGTATTTTATTAGGCTATTGAGATTTTTGATTTTAGCATTTTTTATTTGTTTGTTGTTGCAACAAGTGTGCGTATTGTTAAATATAAGGAATCTTCCAATAATAAATCTTGATAATCAATATTATCTTGCTATTGATAAATTGCCATCGTTGATGATTGAACCATCGCATGTGGCACGAGTTTTAGGAGTTATGTATTACGCTTATTTGAAGTGTTGCGAGATGGTGGAGGGGGAGAAATTGTCATTGGTGAGAGTGTTTGAAAAACCGCATCGTTGGATAACAATAGGTTTTCTATATACGATGACAACCATGGGTAGTGGTACGGCGTTTATTTCGTTGATGATATTGGCGATGTATTTTTTAAAGAGAAAGGCATTGTGGTATGTGGTGCCAGTATTTATTGGATTATATTTTACATTGCCTCTTTTGAATATTAAGCAGTTGGATAGGGTCGTAAATGTGATAAATGCTACATTGACAGGGGATGTAGAACAAGTGATTGATGTTGATGGTAGCGCAGCTTCGCGGGTGGCGCCAATTTTAAATACGTTGAATATGGATTTGAACTCTAAAGAAGTTTGGTTTGGAAGAGGAACTTTTGAAAAAAAGGAACTTGCAATAATTCGGTTTAATAATAAGGTTGGAAATATAGACCAATATGGATTGTTGAGTTTTATTGTTATGCAGATTTGTGTTTGTGTTTGTGCCTTTAGATTTGTGTCGTTGTCTACTATGTTTTGGGGGGTGGTGTTTGGTTTTTCGTTTGGTAACATTGCTTACACTTGGGGCTGTTTGATGATATTTACTACTATAAGATATTTTCAAAAGCAAGATATAGAGATAAGAGAACATCAAAAAACTTTGAGTCATGAGTAATTTAGATTTGACAGTTGCAATATGTATGTATAACGCTGAGCGTTATATTGAGGAGACTTTGCGGTGTTTGATGGAGCAGACAGTGCAAGATTTTTATTTGATGATTGTGAATGATTGTTCGACAGATAGGTGTGTGCAAGTGGTGGAGAGATTTTTTGAGAAGAATCCACGACAATATGAGATAGTGAACTTTGAGGTGAATCAAGGGTTGTGTGCTGGGCGTCGTTATGTGGAGGAGAATGCTACGACAAAATATATCCTATTTGTGGATGCAGATGATTGTCCATATCCAAATTTGGTGGAAACATTATATGACAAAATAACATCGGATGAGGATTTGATGGCTGTGGGATGTTATTTGGAGTATATGGATAGTAAGGGGAAGAAGATGCGTGGGGGAATATTTCTAGGGGAGAAGACAAAAGAGGGATTTTATGAAAAAGCTGAGCAAGGGAAGTTGATTTTTATGCAGCCAACTGCGATTTATGATAGAGAGGTGGCATTGAGTGTTGGAGGACATAATATGGATGGATTTCCTGAGGGTAAACCTCGATATCGTGATTATTGTGAGGATTTGGATTTGTGGGTTAGGATGAGTGATTTGTATGTAGAGGGAAAGGCTATTGTGATAGTGCCAAAAGTGTTGTGCCGTTATAGAAAGCATGAGCAGGCAATGTCGGCTAATTCGGAGGGGATGGTGTTGCGCATGAGACATATAAAAACAAATGTGCGTCGTCGTCGTAGAGGGGAGAGGGATTTGACGTTTGTGGAGTTTTATGATAGTTTGTCGGTTGATGAGCTACAACAGTTGAAGCGAGATGCGGTAGCGGCGGATTCGTTACGTAATGCGGTGTTCTATTTATATAAGTGGAATGTAGTGATGTTTGTGTGGTTGATCTTGAAATCTGTGTGGAATAAACCTTCGTATATTTGGGATAAAGTGCGATGTAATTTGAGAATTTTTTGAGTGGATACACAATGAGAGTGTGTGTCAGTCTTCTTCGGTGAGGGTTGCTTGCACCTTGCTTGAGGGTGGGGAGAAGGTATGGTTCTCTATCTTGAAGGGTATTTATAGCTAAGAGGTCCTAGAGAGTATTCAAAATTTGATGCTTGAAACAGTTGCTGGTTTAAGCGTAAATTTTTGTAAATTTATTCGTTGATGTTTTTGATAGTGTAAAAAATTAAATATTTATGATAAATTATGAATTTGTCGTCGCTGTTTAACATATTAAATGAAAATTGTGATTATGCTGTTTTGCGTAATTATGAAGAGTTGCCACAAAAAAGCGGACGTGATATAGATTTGATTATAGATAGGAAAGATTTTTTTTCTATTAGAGAGCGCGTTGTTGATTTCTTTATTGAGAGTGGGTATTGTTTAGTGCAATATTATAAAGGGTCGGAGATGCATTCGTTGGTTTTTGGACGTGTTGAACAAGGGGAAGTAGATTTTGTGTCGTTTGATTTTTTATTCTCAATTTATGTTAGAAATTTAATTTTATTTGAAAGTAAAGAGATTTTAAAAAATAGGCGATATGTAAATGGAGTGTATGTAGTAAGAGAAGATGATGAATTTTTGTCAAAATACTTATATAATAGATTGTTAAATGAGAATTATCCAGAAAAATATTTGGCAATAAAAAATATAGCATATGAAAAATATGGGAATGATATATCGAAAAAATTGAAGAATATTTTTGGTAAAGAAACATTGGATTATGGTAAGCAAGATATAAAAGACGCTGGAAGATTTTGTTGGCAAAAGCATTTTTGTATTCAAATAATAGCATTAATTCGTTATTTATTGTCAATAATCTCTAATGTTGTGAGTCCTATTGGAATTTCAATTGCATTTACAGGTCCAGATGGTGTGGGTAAAACAACTGTAATAGATATTATTAAAGAGAAATTTTTTAAATTGTTTGGTGATATTTCTCTATTTCATTTTAGACCATTATTATTTAGTAATTTGGGAGAGGTGGCTTATAATGTTGGTTTGAAGAAAGAAGTTGATCGAGATTACAGAAGACCTCATAGAGGAGGTAAGGTGGGTATGGTTAGTTCGTTGTTAAGATTGTTTTATTATGCAATTGATTATATTGTAGGGTATTATAAATTAGTTGAAATTAAATTATTTCGACGTAATATTGTGATTTTTGACCGCTACTACACGGATGTGATTTGTGATAGTCGAAGGAGTAGGATTTTTTTGAATTATAAATTTTTATATTGGTTTGGACGGGTGTTGGTGCCACAGTTGGACTATAATGTGCTGTTGACGGCGAGTGCGGAGACGATATTGGCGCGTAAGCAGGAGTTGACGCGAGAGGGGATTGAGTGGATAAATGAGAAGATTGAGTATTTGGCTGGGAAGAGGGGGTATGTGAAGTTTGTGAATGATGGTGCGCCAGAGGAGGTGGTGACGGAGATATTGGAGTGGGTGTTCGAGGAGCAGCACGCTAAGAATTTAAAACGATTGAATATAAAACGGAAATAAATACTTTTATATTGAACGTAAATTATCATAAATTAATCGTAAATAAATAATTAATGGGAAATTAATTGAAATTTGCGTTAAAAAAAATATTATTTGTTATGAAATTGTTTGTGTCGGCGTATGCTTGTGAGCCGGGGTTGGGGAGTGAGATTGGTGTGGGATGGCACTGGGTGTTGGAGCTTTCGAAATATTTTGAGGTATGGGTGCTTACGCGAGAAAGTAACCGTGGGACGATTGTGCCATGGATTGAGCAGCATAAGGAGTATGAGAATATTCATTTTGTATATTTTGATTTGCCTCAGTGGGCGCGTCGTTGGAAACGTGGTATGAGGGGGGTGAGATTGTATTATATGTTGTGGCAATGGTTGTCGAATGGGGTGGTGAAGCGTACGATGCAGGAGAATGGTATAGAGGTGTATCATCTGTTGACGTATGGCAATGCAATGTGGCCAGCGAGTAGATATGGAATGAAACAAAGGTTTGTGTGGGGACCTGTGAGTGCGGGGGTGTCGTTGCCGAGATATTTAACTAAACACTTTTCGTTGAAGAGTAGAATGAAAGAGGCGGTACAAAGGGCGATGAAGTGGTTGTTGCCATTGAATATGGGGTTCAGAACGAGATGTAGGTGTGCTGATGTGATATTGTGTAAAACGGATGAGACGATAGAGTGTGTGCCTCAGAAATGGAGATATAAGTGTGTGCAGATGACGGATGTGGCGGTGGAACTGCGTGATGCGAAGAGATATATGTTGCCTAAGAGATATGATGAGACGAAGGTGAATTATGTGATGGCGGGAACGTTGGTGGGGTGGAGAACGGTGGATGTTTTGCTAGAAAGCTGGAAGCTTTATAGCAAAATGAGGAATGAGGAGTTAGGAATGAGGAGTGAGGCTACGCCGGCGATGTCTCACACGGAGGATATTTCTCTCACGGAATTTTTATCGCTACGCGATGATTTATCTCCCACAGATGACACGGATAACACTGATAACTCGCATGAACGATTCGCTCTTTCGCTACGCGAAAAACGCTCTACAGATGACACGGATTTTGATTTTTGCAAGCAAAAATCATTCCTCATTCCTCATTCCTCATTCCTCACTATTATCGGTGATGGACCAGAGAGGGGGCGTTTGGAGGGGTTGATTAGGGAGTTGGGGATAGAGGATTCGGTGAGATTGGTGGGGCAGGTGGATATGGAGACATATTATTCGTATATTGCACAGGCGGATGTGGTGGTGAATTCGTGCTTCAGAGAAGGGGCGGTGACGGTGTCGTTTGATGCTATGGCGATGGGAAAACCTTTGATTTGTTTTGATACGGGTGGTTATACGCATTATTTTGAACCAGAGTATAGTCGTGTGATTAAGGGTGTGAAGAGTCGTGAGGAGGCAGTGGAGCGATTGGCGCAGGCGATGGTGGAGTTGGCGGATAAGGAGTTATGTGCGAAGATGGGTGTAGAGGCGAAGAGGCGAAGTGAGGAATTGAGTTGGGAAAAGAAGATTAAAGGTCTACAGTCAATGGTTTACAGTTGATGGGGGATAGATGTTTCTTAGGGACCCCGAAAATTTCCGTTGCGAAAAAAATCGGGGTTGTTATTTGTTTGGTGATTAGTGTGTTGTGCGCTGTTTTTGATAAAAGTATATAAAAAAATTTGGTTGTTTTGTAAAAAAGAATTACCTTTGTGACTTATGTCTAAGTTTTATAAGATACGGAATGCAGATGGGAAGTGTTGGTGGATGCCAGAGCGAGGGATGCGTGTGGGGTTGGCTCTGTATCAGCCGAGTGGTTGGAAGGGACGATTGTTGAAATGTTTGTTGCCATGGTTGCATTGGTCGTGGTTGGTGCGTAAGGTGTTGGGGATTGAGACGGTGGATAGTCAACAGTCAACAGTCAACGGTCAACGGTCAACAGATTTTGATGCTTCGCGTTTTTTTCTCACGGAGGATATTTTCTCTCACGGAACGCGCGGAATTTTCTCGCTTAAGGCTCAAAGACCGTTGGTTCACGGAAACGCCGAGGCTTCCCCGGCGTGCCATTCGGATAATATTTATACCATGGATTCTTTGTTGCGTAGAGTGGTATGTGAGGCGTTTGGCGTGAGAGAGTTTGATTATTCGGTGTTTGGGGGTACGCCTTCGGTGCATCAAAAGGTGACTATACAGGTGTGGAATGAGGAGAGGATTTTGGGCTATGTGAAGTTGACAAAGAGTGAAGAGGTGGGGAGATTGTTTTTTCAAGAAATGAATTTATTGAAAAAAGTCAACGGTCAACGGTCAACGGTCAACGGTTTGTTGGTGCCGGAGGCGTGGGCGATGGTGTTAGGAATTGACAAAGTGTGGGTGTTGATTCAGACAACGAGGAAGTCGTTGAAGTCGGAGATGGTGCATGAGTGGGGTGAGTTGCAAGAGAGTTTTTTGGATAGGTTGTATGATGCTACGGTGCAGGAGATTGAGTGGGTGGAGAGTGATTTGGCGAAGTCGTTATGTGATTTGCGAGAACATATTGATTGGTTGCCTAATGGTGTGGATGGAGAGGCTGTGGTGAAACGTATTGATGCGGTGGTGGAGTGTATGAAGGGCAAGAGGGTGAGATATGGGGCATATCATGGAGATTTTACGCCGTGGAATATGTTTGTGGAGGAAGGTGAGTTGTTTGTGTTTGATTGGGAATATGCAGGGATGAGTTATCCAAAGGGGTTGGATCGTTACCACTTTTGGATGCAGACTGCGATATTTGAGAAGCATTGGGGGGTGGAGGAGTTGAGACGATATATCTGTTCTGTTGATGGAGAGTGGATTGATAGGGAGATGTTGGAGGTGTATTTATTGGATGTGATGTCGAAATATGTGATGAGAGAGGGTGAGAAAGTGAAAGATATGGGGTTGTTTGGAATTTGGTGTAGTTTATTGAAAGAGTTATGAAAAAGATTGTTTGTTTTCATTTGTATAATGACTTTAGTGGGAGTCCGAAGGTGCTGAAGGTGGTGCTGGAGGGGTTGCTACGGAAGGGGTGTACGGTGGATTTGGTGACGTCTAGGGGTGGGGTGTTGGATAATGCACAATGTACAATGCATAATGCACAATTAAACTTTAGATATTATAATTACAAATTTTCGGGAAATGGGGAGGTGACGGCGTTGAGGTATGTGTGGGTGCAGTTGTATACTTTCTTTTTGGCCTTGGGGTATTGGAGAGAGGATGTGGTGTTTTATATAAATACTATTTTGCCTGTGGGACCTGCGGTGGCGGGATGGTTGATGGGGAAGAGGGTGGTGTATCATTATCATGAGAATGCAGATGTGAAAGGTGGAATGTATAGAGCGTTGGCTGCGTTGATGCAAAGAGTGGCGACGGAGATTGTGTGCGTGTCGGAGTATCAGCGTTCGTTTGTGAAACGCACAGAGGGGGTGACTGTGGTGCCAAATGCGTTGCCTCGGGAGTTTGTGGAGAGGGCTGTGGTGGATGTAGAGAGGGCGTTTGAGAGAAAGAGGGTGTTGATGTTGGGGTCGTTGAAGGCGTATAAGGGGACGAGGGAGTTTGTGGCGCTGGCGGAGAGATTGCCGAAATATGAGTTTGTGTTGGTGCTGAATGAGGAGCAAGAGAATATTGATACTTATATTGAGAAAAATGAAATATGTGTACCAAAGAATTTGAAGATATATGCACGTCAGGCGGATGTGGTGCCATTCTATGCAGAGGCTTCGGTGGTGGTGAATTTGACGGATAAGAATCAGGCTATTGAGACGTTTGGATTAACGGCGTTGGAGGCGATGGTGTTTGGTAGACCCGTGGTGGTGCCAACGGTGGGGGGAATTGCTGAAATGGTGGAAGATGGTGTGAATGGTTGGAAGGTGGATGTGCAGGAGTTGGATGAGGTGGCGGTGAGGATAGCGGAGATGTTGGAGGATAGGGCGTTGTATGGTAGATTGGCAGAAGGGGCGGTGGCGCAAGCTGAGAGGTATAGCGCGGAGAATATGGTGGAGGAGATAGAGAGGATTGTTGGTGGTTAATTTGTTTCTCACGGATATTTTTTCTCTCACGGAACTCACGAGAAATTCTATGTAGAAGTTATTTGAAAAAAATGTGGATATACAATGAGAGTGTGTGTCAGTCTTCTTCGGTGAAGGTTGCTTGATGGTTGCTTGAAGGTAAGGAGAAAGAATACATAATGATAGTGTGTATTAGAGGGTGATAAAAATGGATAATTATGAAAAAAGTTGCAATTATAGGAATACAGGGGGTGCCTGCCAAATATGGTGGGTTTGAGTCGTTGGTGGAGAATATTATTGGGGGTAATTGTTCGGAAGAGGTGTCGTATACGGTGTTTTGTAGTGGAATGGATATGAAGGAGAGGTTGGTGAGCTACAAGGGATGTGAGTTGAAGTATGTGCCATTGTTGTCGGCTAATGGAGCGCAGAGTGTGGTGTACGATATTGTGTCGATGTGTGGGGCTTTGAGGGGGTATGATGTGTTGTTGGTATTGGGCGTGTCGGGGTGTTTGTTTTTGCCGATTGTGAAATTGTTTTCGAAGAGTAAGGTGGTGGTGAATATAGATGGATTGGAGCATAGGAGGAAGAAGTGGGGCAGTGTGGCTCGATGCTTTTTGCGATTGTCGGAATGGATGGCTGTGAGATGGGCAGATGTGGTGGTGGCTGATAATAAGGGAATAGAGGAGTATGTGGTGGAGCGATATGGGAAGAAGCCTGAATTGATAGCGTATGGTGGCGACCATGTGTTGCGTGAGGTGGGGGTGGAGAGAGAGGTGGAGATATTGAGCGAATATGGAGTGGAGAAGGGGAAATATGCAGTGTCGATTTGCAGAATTGAACCGGAAAATAATTGCCATATAATATTAGAGGCATTTGCTCGATGTGGGCGAAAGTTGGTGTTTGTGGGTAATTGGCGCAAGAGCCATTATGGTTTTGCGTTGAGAGAGAAGTATAGAGAGTGCAAGAATATTATATTTGTGGATGCGTTGTATGACTTGGATGTGCTATATGTGTTGAGAAAAAATGCAGGGTGGTATATGCATGGACATAGTGCAGGAGGTACAAATCCGTCGTTGGTGGAGGCTATGTTTTTTGGGCGACCAATTATTGCCTACGATGTGGTGTATAATCGTGAGACCACGATGGGGCGAGCGGTATATTTTAAATCGGCGAGCGATATTTGTAGATTGCTAAATGAAGGGATAGATGGAAGTGAGTTGAGATGTATAGCTGAGAGACAATATACATGGGAGCGCATTGCTCGACAATATGAGGGGTTGTATTGATTACTAAAATAGATTTGAATTATGGATAAAATAAGATATATTTTTGTAGTTGTATGTTTGCTTGTGGTGGGGGGAGTATATGCCGATGAGAAGAGGCCAGCTGCGTTAGGTGGTGTGACTGAATACTTGGGATATACACAAGTGTATGATTTCGTTGAGGAATTGGCTGATATGAAGATTATTAGCGTGAATTCGGTGGTGAAACCGTATGATAGAAATCAAATAGCAGCGTGGCTTATGGAGGCTTCGAGGGTTGATACGTTGCTCTCGGTGCGTCAGAGGAAGGAGTTGATGTTCTATTTGAATGACTTTGCTTTGGAATGTGAAGGGATGTATGATGGGGCTGTGCAATGGACAAATGCTGGCGAGTGGGTGAATAAAAAACTCTGGAATGAGTTTTTTATGGTTAACAGTCAACAGTCAACGGTCAACGGTCAACAGTCAACGGTCAACGGTCAATGGTCAACAGACAACAGTTTAAAAATGAGCAGTGTCCAAAACTCCTCTCCTAAGTTAGGGGAGCTGTCGCTTGCGACTGAGGAGTCTGTTAATTCCTCATTCCTCATTCCTCACTCCTCATTATTTTCCCTTTCTATGTTTCAGCCGGCGTTTCATTATGCGGATAAGTGGTTTGAGTGCAAGTTTAATCCAATGATAGGTATGGATTTGACGATGAATGGGCATGGAATGGTGATGCATCGTTGGTGGGGTGCAGAGATTAGAGCCGATATTGTGGACCATGTGGCAGTGTGGGGGTCGATTAGAGACCATTCGTATTCGGGAGAATATCTTGATGAGCAGTATTTTGTATCGGTGGGTCAAGGAATAAATAATGGCGCAAGATTGTCGCAACCGGGCTATTTGAATAATTTGCCTGGGGCGTATTATCACTATATGAGATATGGTGGTGATTATGCTGAGGTGCGTGGGGGTATTAAAGCGTATGCTTGGTGGGGGTCGATTGGATTGGTGAAAGATAATATTCAGTGGGGCGATTCGTACCATTCATCAAATATTATATCAAATAGAGCACCGTCATTCCCAATGATAGAACTGAAATTGAAACCAGCAAAATGGTTTAGATTGGATTATATACATGGATTCTTGGCAAGTGGGGTGGTGGATTCGACATACTATCGAGTAGAGGAAAATCCGATTGATGGTTCATCGCATAGAATGTATCGTACGGCAGCGAAATATTTGGCTGCAAATATGTTGACATTTACTCCGGTGAGGGGATTGGATATGTCGGTGGGCTCGGCAGTGGTGTATGGAGCGCGTAATATGTCGGCAGCATTTTCGATTCCGATAACATTCTTTAATTCGATGGATTTCCAGATGAATAGTGGGGCGATGTTGGATAATGAAAATTCGCAGATATTCTTTAATGTATCCTCTCGAAATTTGAAATATACTCATTTTTATGGGTCGGTATATATTGATGAGATAAATTGGTCGAGATTGAAACCATCGAATTCAGAACATAACTTTTTTAGTTGGAAAATAGGTGGGCGTGTTTCGAATTGGCCAATAAGGGATTTGTCGCTAACGGCAGAGTTTACACGAACTAATTGTGGAAACTATCAGCATCCATATCAGGTGTTGACTTGGGCATCGAATGGGTATAACCTTGGACATTATCTTGGAGATAATGCGCAGGAGGTGTATGTGGCATTGGGGTATAAGCCAATTAGGAGTTTGAGCTTTACACTGTCGTATGTGAATGCAACGAAATATAATGAGTATCTTTATACTCGTACTCCAGGGTCGACGTTTATAAAACAAAAGCAATTTGCCGAGAAGGTGTGGCGCAATGATGAGGTGAAATTACATGCAGTGTATGAGGTGGTGAATAATG
Source organism: Paludibacteraceae bacterium (assembly GCA_017559505.1). Classification (GTDB taxonomy): domain Bacteria; phylum Bacteroidota; class Bacteroidia; order Bacteroidales; family Paludibacteraceae; genus Aphodosoma. The sequence continues at coordinate 24,666 of JAFYSF010000006.1, forward strand.
CGTATGCTTTTCTTGATTTCGGTTGGAATAATGCACATGGATTTGATGTAGAGAGTGAACCTACGATGGATGAGGTGCGTCTTACGGCAGAAGGATATTTGAGAAGATATAGCCCAGCATTCTATTGGGGTGAGAATTTTACAGTGAAAATGGGATTTTCGTTTTATTATTAGACGTAAATAATTTAATGGATAATTAGTGGGATTTAGAGTTAAAAAGAGTATGTATAATAGGTTGTTGTGCGATATAAATGTAACTTTGGTAGTGGGAGAGGGGTACTCGTTTAGGTGGGAGGAGTATGCCAAGGTGCATCGCGTGGAGTTGATGGGGCGATTGGTGTATTGTGGGTTTGAGATTGTGGAGGTGGGTGATGAGGCGGTGAGTGCGGTGAAGGTGAGAGATGTTTCTATTGAAGAGTGCCCTGAGAGAAGGTATGGATGGATTGTAAAATTGAGGCGTGTGGGTAGAGATGGTCGAAGATTTAATATTTATAAATTGCGCACGATGTATCCGTATGCGGAGTATTTGCAGAAGTGGATGTATGAGCAATATAATCTTGATAGGAAAGGAAAGATAGCAAATGATTTTCGTATAACACGAGTGGGGAGATGGTTGCGTAGGTGGTGGATAGATGAGTTGCCAAATTTGTGGAATTTGGTGAGAGGAGAGGTGAAATTGGTGGGCGTTAGACCGCTGTCGGAACATTATTTTTCGCTTTATAACCGAGAGGTGCAAGAGGCGAGGGTGAAATATAAGCCAGGATTGTTGCCCCCATTTTATGTTGATAAGCCAACAACATTGGAGGAGATACAAGAGTCGGAGATGAGATATATTGAGGCGTGTGACAGAGATGGTGTGAGACGCACCGATTGGCGATACTTTTGGAGGATAGTAGTTGGGTAGTCAACAGTCAACAGACAACAGATAATAGATGATTGTTGATAGAACATTGAAGGTGTGGAATTATGAATAATTTGCCCCCTTCGGGGACGCTGGTATAGGTTGATGCTTATTTAGACAAAAATAAAAATTAAATCCGGATGGTCGACTGTTGACTGTAGACTGTAGACCGTTGACATTATATTATCATGAAAAAAATTGAGATGGTTGACTTATGTAGTCAATATTTAAAGATAAAAGATGCTGTAGATGCGGGTATTCAGGAGGTGATTGATACTGCGCAATTTGTGAAGGGAGGGAAGGTGAAGGAGTTTGAAACACGATTGGCAGAATATTTGGGTGTGAAGCATGTGGTGGCAGTGGGTAATGGTACTGATGCTTTGCAGATTGCATTGATGTCATTGGGATTGAAACCTGGGGATGAGGTGATTACGCCTACGTTTACTTTTATTGCTACGGCTGAGGTAGTGGCATTGTTGGGGTTGACTCCTGTGTTGGTGGATGTGGATTATGACACGATGTGTGTGACTGCGGAGGCGATTGAGCGAGCGATTACTCCACGGACCAAGGCTATTGTGCCGGTGCATTTGTTTGGACAAAATGCTGATATGGAGGGTATATTGGCAGTGGCGCGTAAATATAATTTGTTTGTAGTTGAAGATGCGTGTCAGTCTATTGGCTCGAAGTATACTTTCAGTGATGGACGAGTAGCGGCGAGTGGCACGATGGGAGATATTGGGTGTACATCGTTTTTTCCATCTAAGAATCTTGGTTGTTATGGCGATGGAGGAGCTTTGTTTACAAATGATGATGAGTTAGCACAAAAGATTCGTGTGATTGCAAATCATGGAATGGAGGTGAGGTATCATCATGATGTTGTTGGGGTGAATAGTAGGTTAGACTCGATACAAGCAGCAGTGTTGTTGGCTAAGTTGCCATATTTGGATGAATATATTGAAGTTCGACAAGAGGCGGCTGCTTATTATACTGCGGCTTTGAAGGATGATGTGCGTTTTCTTACTCCTATTGTGGGGCGTGGTACTACGCATGCGTTTCATCAATATACGTTGCGATGTGTGGGAGTGGATAGAGATGATTTGCGTGAGCATTTGGCTGAAAAGGGTGTGCCTGCAATGATATATTATTCGATACCATTGCATCTGCAGAAAGCATATCAAGATGTGCGATATCAAGATGGAGATTTTCCAGTAGCAGAGCAGTTGGCGAAAGAGGTGTTGAGTTTGCCTATGCATACTGAATTGGATGAGGAGCAGTTGAGATATATTGTAGAATGTCTATAGACTTTATATAATTATGAAAAATTTTGCGTTGATTGGGGTGGCGGGATATATTGCGCCACGACATTTGAGAGCTATCAAAGATACGGGCAATAGGTTGGTTGCTGCGTATGATAAGTTTGATAGTGTAGGGATTATGGATTCGTTTTTTCCTGATGCGGCGTTCTTTACTGAGCAAGAGTTGTTTGACCGTCATTGTACAAAGTTGCATCGTACGGGGAATGCTATTGATTTTGTGAGTATATGTACACCTAATTATTTGCATGATGCACATATGCGTTATGGCTTGCGTTTAGGGGCGGATGTGATTTGTGAGAAACCACTTGTATTGAATCCATGGAATGTGGATGCTTTGAAAGAGGTGGAGAAGGAGACTGGGAAGAAAATTTATACTATTCTTCAACTTCGTTTGCATCAGTCTATTCGCGATTTGAAGGCGAAAATTGAGGCGGGTCCGAAGGATAAGATTTATGATGTGGATTTGACATATATTACAAGCCGTGGTAATTGGTATTATACGAGTTGGAAGGGTGATGTGAGAAAGAGTGGTGGTGTGGCTACGAATATAGGTGTGCATTTCTACGATATGTTGCAATGGGTGTTTGGTAAGGTGATACGTAATGTGGTGCATGTGTCATCGCATGACCGTGTGGCTGGATATTTGGAGTTGGAGAAGGCACGAGTGCGTTATTTTCTTAGTATCAATGCTGATAATTTGCCTGAGAATGCAGTGCAAGGAGAGAAACGGACGTTCCGTTTGATTAATATCGATGGTGAGGCGTTTGAGTTTAGCGAAGGATTCACAGAATTGCATACTGAAAGTTATCGTGATATATTGTCGGGTGGCGGCTTTGGCATTGAAGATGCTCGTATGGCAATAAACACGGTGTATGAGATACGTAATGCAGAACCTATAGGGTTGAATGGTGATTATCATCCATTGGCGAAATTGCCTTTAGCGAAACATCCGTTTGGATGGTAGATTCTTTGTTACTTTTGTCATTGCCCAAAAGTAACCAAAAGGCTAGAGTTGTGCTTGAAAAGCTAAAAAAATAATCCGTTGGCGGAATTAATTTTTAATCATTGCTGTCCGATAAAAATTAAAAATAAGACAAAAACCTATCAAGATGTCTTTAAATAAAGGCATCTTGTTTTTATTTTAGAAAAGCGAGCCCCCTCTTACCAAATAATATTAAAAAGCGTAGGTTCAGGTGGAGATTTTGACCTATACGCCTAAAATCCCTTGTTGTGTTAATCTTTCAAATTCCAAATAATCTATGTAGGCTCGATCAAAGGTGATATATGAACCCTTTGGTAAATTTATTTGTTTCAATAAACAATGGTCATGAGTAGCTGTTGATGTATAACAAATTATGCAAGGTACATTTTCAGATGCCTTAATTAAGGTATGAGCCTTTATTCCACCTTTCTTTTTCCCTATTTTCGGATTGCGCCCTGCGCCTTTTAGTATAGTGGAAAATAATGTTATTGTTGTTGAATCCATTATGTATAATAGATTTCCCCAAAATTTACCTTTTAAGCTGTCCGATAAAAGATATTTGTATTTATCATACAAATAAAAGTAAATATCCTTGAAAAAATCACTATTGCGGCGATTATTTGCGTCTGATATAGTAGAACGACGTATTTGATAATTTACACCTAAATGATGCAATTTATATGCTTCTGCTTCCATACCAATAATTAATTCTCTAAGAGAATCATACCGCATTAATACAGCAAACAATAAAGCAACAAAGTGGATATAGCCATCTAACCTTTTGACATACCTATCTGAACCATTATTTTTACTTATTTTACGAATTTTACTTCTATCTGCTAAATTTAATAGCTGAACATAGAGCGGCTGTCCGCTAAATTTTGTAACTTTGCCCATGATTTTAATTTTATGTTTTCGTCGACACAAATTAAATCAAAAGGGCTGATTCTCGCAAGAAAATCAGCCCTAAATTTTTATTCTTTTACTTTTTTTATCGGACACCAATAAAAATTTATGAAAAGTTTTGTAATTATGAAAATTTTTTCTATATTTGCGGTTGCATTTGCTTGAAAATATAATAACTAAAAAGGAATAAATTTCTTGATATATAATAATTTGAATGTTTTTGTAATATACTAAAAATCAATAAGTTGTATTGTTGTGGTATTTTATTATTTTTATAGTACAGATGCGATAAAATCGCATGATTATTAAAAATCATCAAATAAAGATTGCTCTTTGACATTTTGTTTTTGAATAATTGAGTCCTTAGGCTTAGTGATTAGATCTCTTAAATCCACTCTTTCGAGTGCCGAAACTCGTATCAACGTAGCAACTTCGGTAATTGAATATGGACTATGGTAGTCGGCTTTGATTCTTGCAATTATAAGATATGCAATGATTGCAACCCAAAGATGTGTCTTTACTGCATTTTCTGAATATCCCCACAAGGTCTTTACAACTATGTTCTGCTTAATCCACTTGAAGAATACTTCTATGTCCCATCTATGGCGATAAAGGTTTGCAACTTCCAAGGCATTTATTTCAAAGTTATTGGTGATAAATTCAACATTATTGCCAGTTTCCGAATCATGGTATGATACCATACGAATAGGTTCAGGATAGAGTTTCTTTGACTTGGATGTAGTCAGTTTTATTGTGAAATCTCCATTGATTCCAGTGTTTGAATCAAAGTTATGCCGATGCTCTATAACCTCATATCTCATATTATCTTTTGGTCGGCTAATCCAATATGCACCAGCAGTATGGAATCGATATAAAGCTAAGAAATCGACATATGCTTTGTCCATTATATAGAATGCAAGTCCCTCTGGTTCAATATTGTCCAATTCGTTGCTATCATGCCATTTGCCATCTGTAATATGTATATTGGCAGGAATACTGCCTCGTAAGTCTAGTAGAGTATGCATCTTGACAGCTCCTTTGCTATACTTTCCCAAAGCCCATGCTGCAAGCACGATGCTCGTGGAAATAGTAGTTGAATCTAAAGCATATAGAACATTCTCAATCGTTATCTCCGAAACTTTTGTGTTTGAGTACATCGGACGCACGATATTGATTAGGTACATGCCAAGTTCTTCATAGATGCGGTAATCTCTTTTTTCGTTTGCACGACAAAGGTTGGATTGATTTACGGATTTACGTATTCCTAAATGATAGATACTACTGTTGTGTGCTTCAAGGCAAAGACAAATATCACGGACGGAATCGCATCCCGTAATCTGTCCGAATAGTAAATGAAGAAGTTGGTTATAACAGTTTAGATCTTTTGCATGCCAATCACCTTTGTACTTTTTAACCAGTTTATCAAACTGATATCGAGGTATGAA
>JAFYSF010000030.1 GCA_017559505.1 Paludibacteraceae bacterium
AAAAAAAAACATAAACACACAACTTTAAATTTATAAATTCAATGAAAACAACTCCATTTACCGACATTCACATCGGTTTAGGTGCAAAAATGCACGAATTTGCTGGCTACAACATGCCAATCGAGTATTCAACTGGTATCAACGACGAACACCTTACTGTAGTTAATGGTGTTGGTGTGTTTGACGTATCTCACATGGGTGAATTCTGGGTAAAAGGCCCTAAAGCTAAACAATTCCTCGAACGCGTATGTTCAAACAACATCTCATCTCTCATCAACGGTCAAGCTCAATACAACTGCTTCCCTAACGGTAAAGGCGGTATCGTTGACGACCTTATCGTTTACCACTACTCTGACGAAAAATATATGCTCGTTGTCAACGCTGCAAATATCGATAAAGACTGGGAATGGGTGAACGCTAACAACGAAGAAGGTGTTGAACTCGAAAACTCTTCTGACCGCATCGCTCAACTTGCTGTTCAAGGCCCTAAAGCTACAGAAATGCTTCAAAAACTCACTGACGTAAACCTTAGCGAAATCAAATACTATCACTTTGCAGAAGGTACATTCGCTGGTGTTGAAAACGTAATCATCTCTAACACTGGTTACACTGGTGCTGGTGGTTTCGAATTGTATTTCTACCCACAATATGGCCAACAAATTTGGGATGCTCTCTTCACTACAGGTGCTGAATATGGTATCAAACCAATCGGTCTTGGTGCTCGCGACACTCTCCGTCTCGAAATGGGCTTCTGCCTCTATGGTCACGAAATCGACGACACTACTTCACCTATCGAAGCAGGTCTCGGTTGGATTACTAAACCAGCTGAAGGCAAAAACCTTATCGACGGCGAACTCTATATCCGTCAACGCGCTGAAGGTACTGAACGCAAACTCATTGGTTTCGAACTTCAAGAACGCGGTATTCCACGTCAAGACTATGTTCTCACTGACGGTCAAGGCAATGCTATCGGTCGCGTAACTTCAGGTTGTATGTCTCCTTGCCGCAAAATCGGTGTAGGTATGGGCTACGTTAAACCAGAATTTGCTAAACTTGGCACAACTATCGCAGTACAAATCCGTAACAAAGAAATCCCTGCTGTAGTAGTACGCCCTCCATTCCGTAAATAATACTTTTACAGACACAAAAAAATAAAACACGAGATATGAGACTTTTTGTCTCGTGTCTCGTGTCTTTTATATAAAAATTATCTACGATTTTGAGCGAAGCAAAAAATTCCTCACTCCTCATTCCTCATTATTTTATGCGTTTTTTCATCACATTCACCTACAACGGCACCAACTATTGTGGTTGGCAACGTCAGCCTAATGGCACAGCAGTACAAGAAGAGCTCGAAAAAGCCCTAACTACCATCCTACGCACCCCTATCGAAGTCGTAGGAGCTGGTCGCACCGATGCTGGCGTACATGCACTCAACATGGTCGCCCACTTCGACGTAGCCGACGATATAATAGCCAAAATGAATAAATCTGTCGACTGTAGACCGTTGACTGTTGACAACAATCGTCTCATCAACAATCTCAATAGCCTACTCCCATACGACATTGCCGTAAAAAAAATCGAAAGAGTTACAGATGAAGCTCATGCACGTTTTGACGCATTATCACGCAAATATGAATATCATATTATTACTCACAAAAGCCCATTCCTCAAAGAACAAGCTTGCCGCCTTCACTTCCCACTCAACATCGAGTTGATGAACGAAGCAGCAAAAGTATTATTTGAATATGAAGACTTTACCTCATTCAGCAAACTCCACACCGATGTAAAAACCAACAACTGCACCATTATGGAAGCCTATTGGACTGAACGAGGCGAAGAACTCGTATTCACCATCAAAGCCAACCGCTTCCTACGCAATATGGTGCGTGCCATCGTAGGCACACTCATGGAAGTAGGTCGCGAACGCATGACTATCGACGGATTCCGTCAAGTCATCGAAGCCAAAAATCGCTGTAACGCAGGCCACTCCGTTCCCGCCTGCGGACTCTACTTCATCGAAGCCGAATATCCCGAAAACATCTACATATAATCAAAAAAAAATCTTCATTTAGCATCTGCCAAATGAAGATTTTTTTCTAAGGTGCAAGCAACCTTCAAGCAAGGTGCACCGAAGAAGACTGACAACTTTACAATAACCAAACAGATCAATTATTACTCTCCCAACAGTTTTTTCACTTTGTTTGCTAATGACGTAGGAGATGTAACCATTATTTGCTTATGATTTTTCGCTAAATATATTTCAAATTCTTCTGTAATTGGTATATTGAGCAAAATATTTATACTACCATCTATTTCCTCTTGTTCTAAACGCTGTGATTGATGCAAAGGATTACTCAATATACCCTCAGCTCGCTCATAATCAACCCACAAACGCACTGTAGTAGGCTCAATATTCTTGCCTCCAAACAATTCAGGACGCTCCATTCCCGCACATTCTGCAATCTGACAATGCAAATCAAACAAACGACTACCTATTTTCTCCATTTTAGCAAATGCGCAATAATCTTTCAGAGTAGTCAACACAGCTTCGATGTTCTTTTTGTCTAAATCACTTAACGCTTGATTCACAAGCGAATAATCCTCATCCTTGTAAATATAATATTTTTTATCTACAACCACAATCGGAGCACTATACCCTCTTTCTGCACTACGCATCAATTCAAGGTCGGCTTGCACCGAACGGCGCGAATTCTTTTCGGTTGATGAACATGCCTCAATCAAATCATCGAGACTCCATTGGCGACTACGATCGCGCAAACAACGATCGATAATCAATAATCGTTTGATATTCATTCTATAAAAACAATTAATAGTAAAGAAACAGAGAGTTATACCCTCATTCCGTTCACTTCACTTGTTTATTTCTTAAAACTTTGCAAATTTATAAATAAAAAATAACATCCGCAATAGTTTTGCGGATTATTTTTGAGCAAATGCGTAAATTTATAGCGCACAAAAATAATAAGTCAAAAACAGACTTGCAAAAATAAAAAACATTTATTAACTTTGCAACGACATAAAACCACATGATTTATCAACTAAATACATATATCTATGAAAAAGATTACATTACTACTTATTGTTGCATTCTTTGCAACGCAAATTGCAGAAATTAAGGCTCAAAACATTCAAGTTATGTATGACTTTGAGCGTGGTCAGGTAACATCTACTCTCGAAATGTTCCGCCCTGACGCAGGTGGTAGCACCTATTTCTTTGTCGATCTCGATTGTGCGCCAAAGATGACTGGTGCATATTGGGAAATTGCTCGTGAATTCAACTTCTGGCAAAACTCAAAACTATCATGGCTCTCTGTTCATCTTGAATACAATGGCGGATTGAATACCTCTGCTTTGTCGTTCAACAACTGCTGGTTAGGTGGTATAACCTACTCTGGTCACTCTAAAGATTTCACAAAAACTTGGTCGCTCTCTGCGCTTTATAAAGTAATACCCGGCACAGTGGGTCTTTCGGGCAAATCAGACATTCACAACTTCCAAATCACTGGCGTATGGGGCATTAAATTCGCCAAAGGATGGTGCTCATTCGACGGATTCTTCGACTTTTGGCGTGAGGCACGCATTTGGCAAGGCACTGAATATATCTTCATCACCGAACCACAATTTTGGGTTAACTTCAACCAAATCAAAGGTTGCGAAAAACTCAACCTCAGCATAGGTGGCGAGGTAGAGGTTTCAGCCAACTTCGTCAACAAAGGCTTCCACGTACTACCAGCGGTTGGTGCTAAATGGACATTCTAATAATTCATATTCGCATCAACAAAAATTATAGAAATCATGTCAAAAGATAAACAACTTGGTCCTATCAAGAAAACGATAGTAGGCGCACAATTCCTATTTGTGGCTTTTGGGGCTACTGTTTTAGTACCTCTTTTGGTTGGCTTAGACCCTTCGGTAGCTCTATTCACAGCCGGCATTGGCACTCTTATATTTCATGCCATAACCAAAGGTAAAGTTCCTATTTTTCTTGGTAGTAGTTTCGCCTTTATTGCTCCAATCATCAAGGCTACAGAACTTTTTGGACTACCCGGCACATTGTCGGGTCTTGTAGCCGTAGGCGCAGTGTATGGCATAATGAGTGCATTAGTTCGCCTACGTGGCGTAGATTTCATATCGCGCCTCTTCCCTCCTATCGTCGTAGGTCCTGTCATTATGCTCATTGGTCTATCACTTGCTGGCACGGGCGTTAATATGGCAAAAAGCAATTGGCTACTTGCTATCATAGCACTCGTTACGACAGTAGCAGTATCACTCTTTGCCAAAGGACTACTCCGCCTTATCCCTATTTTCATCGGCATTGTAGTAGGCTACGTTGTGGCAATAATATTAGGTGCTATTGACTTCCAACCAATAGCCGAAGCCAAATGGTTTGCATTGCCCGATTTCGTACGCCCAGAGTTGTGTTGGGAGGCTATTATATTCATGATACCCGTTGCCATTGCGCCTGTGATAGAACACATTGGCGATATGTATGCAATCAATGAGGTAACAGGCAACGATTACGTAAAAGACCCGGGCTTGCATCGCACTATGCTTGGCGATGGTCTTGCATGTGTGGCTGCATCAATCATAGGCGGACCTCCTGTAACTACATATTCCGAGGTTACGGGTGCTATTTCATTAACCAAAATATCCGACCCTGTCGTTCTTCGCATTGCGGCATTGTTTGGTATATTATTCTCTGTGTTAGGCAAAATCAGTGCGCTTCTCAAAACTATTCCTGAGGCTGTTTTAGGCGGCATCATGTTGCTCCTTTTCGGAACTATAGCATCAGTGGGTATCAACACATTGATAAAAAACAAAGTAGATATGGGCGACACTCGCAATCTTATCATTGCATCGCTAATTCTCACATTAGGTATTGGTGGTGCCGAACTCACTTGCGGTAGTTTTACGATTAGCGGCATAGGTCTATCTGCATTGGTAGGTGTGATTTTGAATCTGATTATACCACAAAAAAAGCATGTAGAATAAACACATATTAAGCATAGAAAAACGAGTGTATCCAAAAATTGATACACTCGTTTTTTTTGTATCAACAAAATATATCAAAAAAATCATAACCTATATAGGTTATTGGTGAACTTAAGTAAATAAGACAAGTCATAAACTATATCAACCTACAATAACATTCTAATAAATAAATTTTTTTATTAAAATGTAAATAATTCTTGCGCAAATGGTATAAAAATTGTAACTTTGCGCTGTATATTTTTAATTTATAGGAATAAATGAACTTATCAACCCTCATAAAACAATATTTCAATTCTTCAAATCACGATGTAACTATTGATGTATTTGACGAGAAAAATATTTACTCTGTGTATCAACGTGTAGTAAATGTTTTAACGCAATATATTGATATTGAAACTACTGTTTTACAAGCAATGAGTTATTGCTTTTATGAGATTTTAGATAATGTTCTTACCCATTCAGGTAAAGAATTAGGTACAGTAATTACACATTACGATTGTTTCAATCATATACTTAGTTTTTTAGTGGCAGATGATGGGATAGGCATACAAGCATCTCTATCCGAGAATGAAAAATTTGCTAATATTACAGAAGAAGAGGCAATTAAAATCTGTATTCAAGATGCAGTAACCGATGGCAAAGGTATGGGATTTGGGTTATATTCAACTTCACTGCTTGCTCGTGATGCAGGTTTGCGTTTTGAAGTACGTTCAGGTAACCACACTTTACATATACAAAATGCAGAAGCATCTACCTCAAAAAGCGAGTTATGGCAAGGAACTATTATTTATTTACAACTTCACACTAACAAAGAAATAAATCCCGCAGAAGTTGTAGCCAATCGCACTAATGTGGCAGCTCAATATAATGAAATATTCTTAAATAACAACGAATTAGAAGAATTATGGTAACATTTAATTTCATAGAATTTGGAGAAAATTTAGGTACGCGACCTTTAGGTAAACATATACGAGAACAATTAATCCCTTTATTGCAACAAGAAGAACTTGTTGTTCTTGATTTTACAGGAGTTAATGTAGTCAGCAATTCATTTGCGGATGAATGTATTGCTAAATTGTTACTAACAATGACTTTAGCTGAACTGAAAAGTCGAACAACATTCCGTGGGCTTAATCCAATAGCATCGGAAAGCGTACTAACAGCTCTCAAACGCAGACTTTTGACATTGTCTTAATTAACGAAAAATAATCACTAGCCAATTAACAACACACAAATTATGTGCTCTAAAAAAAGACTACATAGTTTGTGTTTTTTTATATACCATCACATCTTCAAGATAGCTCCAAGATATGATTATCTTTCGTATATCCTTCGTATATCCTTCGTATATGTTTCGTATATCCTGCGTAGAAGGTATGGTGAAGGTATGGTTATCCTATGAAGAAGGTAGCTAAAAGTTAGTATGAGGAGTGTTGTTTTTGATTAGGCGAATTGGTCTGATTGGTCAAATGGGAGGAATTAGTTGAATTTGCATTTTTTTGATTAAAGAGTGTTTGTTATGTGAAAAATAATTCTTACCTTTGCACCCATGAATTTCGCATGCCGAAATTCGCCGACATATTTTTTATTAGACATTATGTCTTCTTCTTGAATGTGAAAAGCCTAGGAAACTTTTAATACACATGTGATCAAGAGATGATATAATAGTCTCCATGCGTATAGCGTGGGGCTGTTATCCCATATCTGTTCACAAAGGTTTTTCCTAGCACCTTCACATTGAGACGTGGCATAATAGTTCCACGTTTTTTTGTATCTAATTCTTTAATCTATAAAAGTTGCGCCCGACACAAATTTAGGGATAGTGCTATGAAAAAAATATTTTTTTTATTAATTTTTACCCTTCTTAGTATAGTAGGAAATGCTATTAATATCGAAAAACTAGGAAGTTTTTATAATGGATTATCTGACACTTGCTCGGTTTTAATGATTATTGATGACGATTTTAGTTATAGCATTATTATTTGTACAGGAGACAAAATGGCTTCATTATTAGCAGGAGAACATACTGAAATTTTAGATGCTAGTATTCGTCTATTTAATTCACGCGATGTTAAAAAATTTCGAAAATCATTACTTAAAATAAAAGAAAAATACGTAGAATGGAATAATCTTTACATAAATCTTGGTACGTCCGAAGATATTGAAAAAGAATTTCCCTTTAAACTAAAAGTTTGGGTTCAATGGAGAATCAAAGGTTATAATAATAATTCTTGTGGAGGTACTTATAATATACCTATTACATATACTGGTTCTTCTGGAAAATTTGGATTTATTGATATAAGCACTACAGTTTTAGACTATGACAAATATAATTATCCTAGAAAATGTTACATATCTTTAAGTTTTTGGAATGTTGAAGCTATAGATCATATGCTTAACATACTTAGTGACGAAAATATTAACAAATTTATTGAATTAGAAAAACAAAGAACAAACAATAACATATTAAACCAATTTAAATAATAAAATTATGAAAAAATTAATTATTCTTTCTTTACTAGCTATTCAAACATTATTCTGTTTTTCAGAAACTGTCGTCAGTGAATATTATGCAACTGAAGCAAAATTCAATATAGAAGCAGACTATAACAAACATGATGTTTTAAAAGTATATATCGAAATATATTCTGGAGATGATTATGTTAAATATTTAGGACTAGATAATGAACAAGAAGTAGAGAATTTTAGAAATAATATTCTTTTAATTATTGAAAAATTTCAAGAATGGTCTAATACTGCAAAAACAAACAACGTTAGTGATTTTATAAAAAATTTTCCTATAACATTTAACTCTATTGATGTAATCTGGAAATCTTATTCTAGCGGTGATTATCATTTTGCATATAATCAAATCATTCCTATTCTTTTCTGGGTAAACAAAGAACAAGAACATAAAATTGCTATAAGAAAAAATGACGTTACTAGTGCAGATAATAAATACACTAAATGTAATGTCTTCACTTTATTTAGTTCTGTAGAAGAATTAAAGGGTCTTTATAATGCATTAGATTTAGATAAAATAAAAAACAAACTAAATAAAAAAACAAATATAGATGATTTATTTAATTAATTTAGAATTCTAAAAAATTTCGCCACACAATCCTGAGTTATTGTGTGGCGATTTTTTATATAAACTATGTAACAAAACAGTTGCAAAAGAGAAAAAAAAGTTGTATATTTGCAAGTTAAAATAAATGTATAGTGTTTAGTGTGGGGCGTATGGAGATATACTGACACTAATGCTATAATTAACAAGCAAATAACAAATAAAACGATATAGAAAATTATGTTTAGATCACACACTTGTGGCGAACTTCGCCTCGCAAATCTTGGCGAGAATGTAACTCTCGCTGGTTGGGTGCAACGCACTCGTAAAATGGGTGGTATGACTTTTGTTGACCTCCGCGACCGTTATGGTCTTACTCAACTTGTATTTAATAATGAAGTGAATGCCGAACTTTGTGAACGCGCTAATCACCTTGGTCGCGAATATGTGCTCCAAGTGCGCGGCACAGTGGCTGAACGCTCGGCTAAAAATAATAAAGTGGCTACTGGCGACATCGAAATCATTGTAAATGAGATGACTGTGCTCAACGTGTCGGCTACTCCTCCATTCACTATCGAGGACGAAACTGATGGTGGCGACGACATCCGTATGCAATATCGCTACCTCGACCTTCGTCGTAACTCGGTGCGTGCTAACCTCGAACTTCGCCACAAAATGGCGTTCGAAGTGCGTCGCTATCTCGATGCAGAGGGCTTTATCGAAGTGGAAACACCTGTACTCATCAAATCTACGCCTGAGGGTGCGCGCGACTTCGTGGTGCCAAGCCGTATGAATCAAGGTCAATTCTACGCATTGCCTCAATCGCCTCAAACATTCAAACAGTTGTTGATGGTGAGTGGTTTCGACCGCTACTTCCAAATCGTGAAATGCTTCCGCGACGAAGACCTTCGTGCTGACCGTCAACCTGAGTTTACGCAAATCGACTGCGAAATGAGTTTCGTTGAGCAAGAGGATGTTATCCAAATGTTTGAAGGCATGAGCCGTCACCTCTTCCGCACTATCAAAGGTATCGAACTCGATGCTTTCCCACGCATGACATGGCACGATGCTATGAAATATTATGGCTCAGACAAACCAGATACTCGTTTCGAAATGCGCTTCGTGGAATTGATGGATGTGTTGAAAGGTCATGGCTTCTCGGTGTTCGATGCTGCTGAATATATCGGTGGTATCTGCGCAAAAGGTGCTGCTTCGTACACACGCAAACAACTCGACGCACTCACTGACTTTGTGAAACGTCCTCAAATTGGCGCAAAAGGCATGGTTTATGCTCGCGTTGAGGCAGATGGCACAGTGAAATCGAGCGTTGACAAATTCTATACTCAAGAGGTGCTCCAACAACTCCGTGCGGCTATGAATGCTGAGCCAGGCGACCTCATCCTCATCCTTTCGGGCGACAATGCTAACAAAACTCGCAAACAATTGTGCGAACTTCGTCTTGAAATGGGTAGCCAACTTGGTCTTCGCGACAAAAACAACTACTCATGCCTTTGGGTTGTTGACTTCCCACTCTTCGAATGGAGCGAAGAAGACCAACGCTTCTATGCAATGCACCACCCTTTCACATCGCCTAAACCAGAAGATATTCCATTGCTCGACACCGACCCAGGTGCTGTGCGCGCTAATGCTTACGATATGGTTATCAATGGCGTAGAAGTTGGCGGTGGTTCTATCCGTATCTACGATAGCGAATTGCAACACAAGATGTTCCAGCTCCTCGGCTTCACTCCTGAAAAAGCTGAAGAACAATTTGGCTTCTTGATGAATGCGTTCAAATTCGGTGCGCCTCCTCACGGTGGTTTGGCTTATGGTCTCGACCGCTTCGTGTCGTTGTTCGCAGGTCTCGACTCAATCCGCGACTGCATCGCATTCCCTAAAAACAATGCTGGTCGCGATGTGATGATTGATGCACCATCGGCAATCGACGATGCCCAACTCAAAGAACTCTGTTTGAATATTACACTTTAATTAAAAGACAAGATTTTTATTTTCAGACAGAATGACATAAAGCCATAATCTTTATTTCTAAACATAATGCCTCGCTATGCCCACGGCATATCTTGGCAAATGAATGACAAATTATCTAAATGTAACTTAAATATGTCATTTGCGTCGAGATTTTGCAAAGCAAAAGCAAGACCATTATGTAAGAAAAATATGTCCTTATGTCATTCTGTCTAAAAAATATTATCTATAAACAACATAAAACAATATGGAAAGAAAAGTAAGAGTACGTTTTGCTCCATCACCAACAGGAGCGTTGCACATTGGTGGCGTGCGTACATGTCTATATAACTATCTATTTGCAAAACAACACGGTGGCGATATGATTTTCCGTATCGAAGACACCGACTCTAACCGCTTCGTGCCTGGTGCCGAAGAGTATATCATCGAGGCACTCGAATGGCTCGGCATCAAATTCGACGAAGGTGTGTCGTATGGTGGCAACTATGGTCCTTATCGCCAAAGCGAACGTCGCGACATCTATCGCAAATACGTCGACCAATTGCTCGAATCAGGTCACGCCTACATCGCATTCGACACTCCAGAGGAGTTGGAAGCAAAGCGCAACGAGATTGCAAACTTCCAATACGACGCCTCTACTCGTATGCAAATGTCTAACTCTCTTTCGCTTAGCAAAGAGGAGGTAGATGCTCGCATTGCTCGTGGCGACCAATATGTTGTACGTGCCAAAATCGAACCAAACGAAGAAATCGTAGTTCACGACATCATCCGTGGCGATGTGCACGTCAACTCATCTATCCTCGACGACAAAGTGCTCTATAAATCAGCCGACAATCTTCCAACCTACCACTTGGCTAACATCGTAGATGACCATTTGATGGAAGTGTCGCACGTCATCCGTGGCGAAGAGTGGTTGCCTAGTGCTCCACTTCACGTGCTCCTCTACCGCTTCTTCGGTTGGGAAGACACTATGCCTCAATTCGCTCACCTTGCACTCTTGCTCAAACCTGATGGCAATGGCAAACTCAGCAAACGCGATGGCGACCGCCTCGGTTTCCCTGTGTTCCCACTCGAATGGCACGACCCTAAATCGGGCGACGTATCTTCGGGCTACCGCGAAAGTGGCTACTTGCCAGAGGCAGTTATCAACTTCCTCGCGCTCCTCGGTTGGAACCCAGGCAACGACCAAGAAATCATGTCGATGGACGAACTCATCGCGCTCTTCAAACTCGAACGCTGCTCGAAAGCAGGTGCTAAATTCGACTTCGAAAAAGGCCGTTGGTTCAACCACCAATACCTACAAATGACCGACAATCGCACACTTGCCGAACTCTTTATGAAAGACATCAACGCTGCAGGCGTAGAGACTACTATCGAAATGGCAGAGCAAGTTGTAGGTTATATGAAGAGCCGTGTCAACTTCGTCAAAGAATTGTGGCCACTCTGCTCATTCTTCTGGATTGCGCCTACATCTTACGACGAAAAAGCTGTGGCTAAACGCTGGAAAGCCGAAACTCCTGCTATGATGGCTGAGTTGCGCGAACAGTTGGCAGCATGGAACGACTACGACAATGCCGAAGCCACTGAAGAATACGTAAAAGGCTGGTGCGAAGCCAAAGGCTATGGACTTGGCAATGTGATGAACCCATTCCGTCTCATGCTCGTAGGCGAATTGAAAGGACCACACATCTTCGAAATCACAGCCGTCCTCGGCAAAGACGAAACCCTCCGCCGCATCGACACAGCACTTAATACAATTAAGAATTAAGAAATTAAAGACAGGAAGACATGATTTTTATTTTTTAAGACAGAATTTTTTCGATATGTGAGAGCAAAGCCAAGTTTACTTGGGCTATGCCGAACAAAGAAAAAATCTTGAACGTAGTGAAAAATGACATAAAGACATAATCTTTAATTTTTTCAACATATGCTTCACTACGCCGATGGCGTATTTCAGCAAATGAATGACAAATTATATAAATGGTAACTAAATATGTCATTAAGGTCGAGATTTTTTACAAAGTAAAAAACGAGACTATTATATAAAAAAAATATATGTTCTTATGTCATTCTGTCTAAAAGATAAATTTAGTAGATATGTCATTCTTCAGCCAAGATACGTCGCAGACGTAACGAGGCATGTGTAAGAAAAAAGAAGAATTTGTCTTTATATCATTCTGTCTAAAAGATAAATTTAGTAGATATGTCATTCTTCTGACAAGATACGTCGCAGACGTAGCGAGGCATGTGTAAAAAAAAGAAGAATTTGTCTTTATATCATTCTG